>JBJHBJ010000046.1:0-38945 GCA_050485425.1 Ectothiorhodospiraceae bacterium
CGCTCGGCGACACCGCGCATGATGCGGTTGGCATCGGTGCTGCGCTGGCCGGAACGGTATCTCTGCAGCTGCTGCGCGGTGTAGTTCGCATGCTGGCCGCCGATGCGCGGGAAGCCCGCGGCAGCCATGCCTTCACCGGCGGGGCCGTGGCAGGCAATGCAGGCGGCCACGTTCTTGCCCGGGATGCCGCCACGGTAGATTTCCTCGCCCTTGTCGGCCAGATCCGGGTCGGCGCTGCCGATCTGGGGCGTCTGGGACGCGTAGTACGCCGCCAGGTCGCGCATGTCCTGCTCGTCCAGTTCGGCGACCTGGCTGGCCATCACGGCATTCTCGCGAGTGCCGTCCTTGTAGGCCACCAGCTGCTCGAACAGATAGCGGGCACTCTGGCCGGCGATCTTCGGCCATTCGGGATTCGTGCTGTTACCATCCGCCCCATGGCAGGCAACGCAGGTTTGGGACAATTCCTGCCCGCGGGAAATGTCACCCGCAACTGCGGTACCGGCAACACCCAGGGTAAGCGATGCAATGGCAAGACTCTGCCAGATCTTCATGGACACCTAAGCTCCTGAACAGATGGACTGACGTCAGCGAACCAGTGGCCCGGGCCCCTGACCTGCCGCAGCCATGTAGGCAAAACGACTGGATTTATACCAGCCGCAGGGTGCCCGGTCAATTTGAAGTCCACGGATATGCGACGTTTTTCAGGGTTTAAGGAAGCGCTGACGCATTGATCGGCGCTTCCTGTAGCATTGCCAGTCTCTGCTTTCCGATCACAGGCTCCGGAATACCCATGAACCCGCTCTATCAGCAGGCGCGTTTCCTGAAAAGCGTCAACCACCTGGACCAGCTTCCCCCGGATACCGGCCTGGAGGTCGCCTTCGCCGGTCGCTCGAACGCCGGCAAATCCAGTGCGCTGAACACCATCACGGGACAGAAAAGCCTGGCCCGCACCAGCAAGACGCCGGGCCGTACCCAGCTCATCAACCTGTTTCCGGTCAGTGACAGCATGGCGCTGGTGGATCTGCCGGGTTACGGCTACGCCAAGGTGCCGGAGAAAATCCGCACGCACTGGCAGCGCACGCTGCCCGCCTACCTGGCGGAGCGCAAGGCGCTGCGGGGCGTGATGCTGATCATGGACATCCGCCATCCGCTGAAGGAATTCGACTGCCAGATGCTGGAGTGGACCACCAGCGGCGGGCTGCCCATACACGTGTTGCTGAGCAAGGCGGACAAGCTCAAGCGAGGGGCGGCCTCACAGGTGCTGCTGGCGGTGCGGCGTGAGCTGGAGGACCGTTTCCCCGGCGCCAGCGCGCAACTGTTCTCGGCACCGGCAAGGATTGGCGTGGATGAAGCCCACGCGGTCCTGGACCACTGGTTCGGGCTGGTGGAAGGCCCCTGATCCGGCCTGGACAAGGCCGGGAACTCGCGGTGCCGTACACGAATCGGCGACCATTCGCAAACTGTCGCTGGCAAGGAACCAATTCGCGTCAATAATGTCTTTATTGATGAGCGCCAGTGCCCGGCGCGGTCCGTTCGCTCCTTCCTGTAGTGAACGGACAAAAGTCGGCCTAACCCCAAGGCCGCAGTATTGGCCCTGGTCTTTCCCCCCCGAGAGCCAGGGCCTTTCTTTTGTCGTGATTTTCGTCAGTGCGCCTCGTCCCAGTTGTCGCCGACGCCGGGATCGACCAGCAGCGGCACCTTCAGCTCCGCCGCCTTGCTCATCAGCGAGGACACTTCCTTCGCCAGCGCCTCGACGTCGCCGTCGGCCACCTCGAACACCAGTTCGTCGTGCACCTGCATGATCATCTTCGCATCCAGGCTGCCGCTGGCGAGCCAGGCGTCCACCTTGACCATGGCGCGCTTGATGATGTCAGCGGCCGTGCCCTGCATGGGCGCGTTGATGGCGGTGCGCTCGGCGGCCTGGCGCATGGCCGCGTTGCGGCTGCGGATTTCCGGCAGATACAGGCGGCGGCCGTACAATGTCTCCACGTAGCCCTTGTCGGCCGCCAGCTTGCGGGTGTTCTCCATGTAGGTCTTGACGCCGGGATAGCGCTGGAAATAGAGCTCGATGTAGTCCTGCGCCTCCCCCCGGGGGATGCCGAGCTGCCGGGCAAGGCCGAACGCGCTCATGCCGTAGATCAGGCCGAAGTTGATGGCCTTGGCATTGCGGCGCTCGTTGTCGGTCACCGCATCCAGCGATTTGCCCCACACTTCGGCGGCGGTGGCGCGGTGGATGTCCAGCCCTTCCGAGAAGGCCTCCAGCAGCCCCTGATCCCCACTCAGGTGAGCCATGATGCGCAACTCGATCTGGGAATAGTCCGCCGCCACCAGCTTGTAGCCCTCCGGCGCCCGGAACGCCTGGCGGATGCGCCGACCTTCCTCGCTGCGGATGGGAATGTTCTGCAGGTTGGGGTCGCTGGACGACAGCCGCCCGGTGGCGGCCACGGCCTGATGGTAGGAGGTATGCACCCGGCCTGTACGGCGCCGGACCATCTCCGGCAGGCGGTCGGTGTAGGTGCTCTTGAGCTTCGACAGCTCGCGGAAGCCCATGATGATCTGCGGCAGCTTGTGGCCGTCCAACGCCAGTTCCTGCAGCACCGGCTCAGCGGTGGAAGGCGCGCCCTTGGGCGTCTTTTTTTTCACCGGCAGGCCCTGCTCGTCATAGAGGATGGCGCCGAGCTGCTTGGTGGAGCCCAGGTTGAACCTGCGGCCGGCCTCGGCGTAGGCCTGCTCCTCCAACTCGGCCATGCGCTTTGCCAGTTCCTGGCTGTGCTTGCGGAGCATGTCGGTGTCCACGTAGCAGCCGTTGCGCTCCACGCGCGAGAGCACGCTCACCAGCGGCATCTCGATATCCCGGAACACGCCGGCCAGCGACTGCTCGGCTTCCAGTCGCGGCCACAGGGTTTCATGCAGGCGCAAGGTGACGTCGGCGTCCTCGGCGGCGTACGGGGCGGCCTCCTCAAGCGCGATCTGGTTGAAGGTGAGCTGCTTGGCGCCCTTGCCGGCGATCTCCTCGAAACCGATGGTCTTGTGCCCCAGGTATTTCAGTGACAGCGAATCCATGTCGTGGCGGGTCGCCACGGAGTTCAGCACGTAGGACTCCAGCATGGTGTCGTAGGCCACGCCGCCCAGCGGGATGTCGTACTGCGCCAGCACGCTCATGTCGTACTTGAGGTTCTGGCCCACTTTCGGATGCCTGTCGCTTTCCAGCAGCGGCTTCAGGGCCTTCAGGACGGCGTCACGGTCGAGCTGGTCCGGCGCACCGGGGTAGTCGTGCGCCACGGGAACATAGGCCGCTTCGCCCGGCGCGACGGCGAATGACAGGCCCACCAGCTCCGCGTCCATGTAGTCAAGGCTGGTGGTTTCGGTATCGAAGGCGAACAGCTCGGCCCGCTCCAGCCGGTCGATCCAGCCTTGCAGCGACGTCATGTCGGTCACGGTCTCGTAACCGTCCCGGCTCACCGCCGGCTGCCCGCCTTGGTCATCCTGCAGCGCCGGCTCGTCGCCCTCCAGCAGCTCCTCCAGCCAGCCCTTGAACTCCAGGGCGCGGTACTGCTCTTTCAGCGCCTGCCGGTCCGGCTCGCCCAGTTTCAGGTCGGCCACGGCCTCGTTCAGCTTGCAGTCCACCTTGATGGTGGCGAGCTGATAGGACAGGAACGCCTGATCCCTGTGCTCCTCGAGCTTGCCCGCCAGGCTCTTGGCGCCACGGATTGGGAGTTCCGGCACCCGGTCCAGATTGTCGTAGATCTCTTCCAGCGAGCCGATGCCCTGCAGCAACCCCTGGGCGGTTTTCTCGCCCACCCCCGGTACGCCGGGGATGTTGTCGATCTTGTCGCCCATCAGAGCGAGGAAGTCGATGATCAGCTCCGGCCCGACGCCGAATTTCTCCGCCACGCCGTCGGGGTCCAGCACGGTACCGGTCATGGTGTTGACCAGCGTGATGTGCTCGTCGACGAGCTGCGCCATGTCCTTGTCGCCGGTGGAAATCACCACCGGCTGCCCGTCGGCGGCGGCCTGCCGCGCCAGGGTACCGATCACGTCGTCCGCCTCCACGCCTTCCTCGACGATCAGCGGCAGGCCCATGGCGCGGATCAGCGCATACAGCGGCTCCACCTGCTCCCTGAGGTCATCCGGCATGGGCGGACGCTGAGCCTTGTACTGTTCGAACAACTCGTCGCGGAAGGTCTTGCCCTTGGCGTCGAACACCACGGCCATGTGGTCGGGACCGTAGTCCGCCAGCAGCTTGCGCAGCATGCTGGCCACGCCGCGCACGGCGCCGGTGGGCTGGCCCCTGGAGGTGGTCAGCGGGGGCAATGCGTGGAAGGCCCGGTACAGGTAAGAGGAGCCGTCAACCAGGATCAGGGGCTTGTTCTCGGATTCGCTCATCGGCTTGCGCTCGGCTTCCTCAGGATTGCGACTTGGACGGTCGGTGTACGCATTGCTGGGCAGGGGGCGGTGTGTCCCGTCAGGACTGTCGGCCGGAGGGACCCGGCCGACAAGCCCCCAGGGATGGGTTCACGGCGTGTCCTGACGGGACACACCGCCCCCTGCCGGTCGAAGCCCCCATAACCCGCTGTGACCGGAAACTTGTTCTGCCGTAGGATACGCAATGGAGAGCATCATTGTAATGCGCCGCGGCGCAGGGAGATCGCGAGACGATGCAGGACAAATACACCGGGCGCGCCCCGGTCAACGATTCATTGATGACCCGCGAGAGCTGGAAGATCTTCCAGATCATGGCGGAATTCGTGGAAGGCTTCGAGCGCCTGGCGCAGATCAAGCCCTCGGTCAGCCTGTTCGGCTCGGCCCGCACCCCGCCCGACCATCCCTACTACAAACTGGCCGAGGAAACGGCCCACCAGTTGTCCGAGGCCGGCTTCTCCGTGGTCAGCGGCGGCGGGCCGGGCATCATGGAAGCGGCCAACAAGGGCGCCTATGCGGGCAAATCCCTGAGCATCGGCCTGAATATCCAGTTGCCCAAGGAACAGTCCGGCAACCCGTACCAGGACATCAGCCTGCATTTCCGGCACTTCTTCTCGCGCAAGGTGATGTTCGTGAAGTATGCCTCGGCCTACGTGGTGCTGCCCGGCGGCTTCGGCACACTGGACGAGCTGGCCGAGATCCTGACCCTGGTGCAGACCGGCAAGACACGCCGCATACCGATCATCCTGGTGCACACGCCGTTCTGGGAGGGCCTGATCGCCTGGTTCCGGGATCACCTGGTGGAAGAGGGCATGATCGGCGCGGCGGACATGGACCTGTTCAAGCTGGTGGACGAGCCCGCGGACGTGGTCAACGCCATCTTCGACCACTACGAGGATCGCGGCTTCGAGCCCTCGGCCTGGGAACGCGAGATCCTGCTCGATCTGTAACGGGAGGGCCGCCCGGCGCGGGAACCATCCGCTCCGGGCGACTCAGGCCGGCGTCAGGTTGGCGTAGGCGGCCACCAGCCACTTGGTCCCCACCATGGAGAAATTGACCTGCACCCGGGCACTGGCTCCCTGGCCCTCGTAGCGCACCACCACGCCGTCGCCGAATTTCTCGTGGAACACCCGCTGGCCCAGCCCGAAACCGCCTTCCGGCGGCGGCTGCTCCACCAGCCCCCGGCGGATCGCCATCTGCGGGCGGCTCACCGAGACCCGCGTGCGGATATGCTGCAGGTGCTCCTCCGGAATCTCGCGGATGAAACGTGATGGCGCACCCCAGCGTTCCTCACCGTGGATGCGGCGCTTTTCCGCCCAGGTCAGCGTCAGGTGCTGGCGGGCGCGGGTGATGCCCACGTAGCAGAGCCGCCGTTCCTCCTCCAGCCGGTCGGGATCTTCCGCCGACATGCGGTGCGGGAACAGCCCTTCCTCCAGACCGGCCAGGAACACCCAGGGGAACTCCAGCCCCTTGGCGGAGTGCAGAGTCATCAACTGCACGCACTCCTCCCAGTTGTCCGCCTGGCCCTCGCCGGCTTCCAGTGCGGCGTGGGCCAGGAAGGCGGTGAGCGTATCCATGTCCTGCTCTTCCGCCGACCATTCCTGCTCGAAACCCCGGGCGGCGCTCACCAGTTCGTCCAGGTTCTCCAGCCGCGACTCGCCGCGCTCGTCGTTCTCCCTGCCGAACAGCTCCCGCAGGCCGGAGTGCTTGATCACGGTATCGAAGGTCTCCGCCAGCGGCTGGCCTTCCACCTGCTCGGCCACGGCGTCGATCAGTGCCAGGAAGCGGGTGACCGCGTTGGCGGCCCGGCCCGGCAACAACCGCTGCTCCAGCGCCGAGATCGCCGCCTTCCACAGGCTGAGACCGGTATCCCGGCCATGTTCACGCAGCGCATCCACCGTCTTGCCGCCGATGCCCCGGGCCGGTGTGTTCACCACCCGCTCGAAGGACGGATCGTCATCCCGGTTGTTCACCAGGCGGACGTAGGCCAGCGCATCCTTGATCTCCGCCCGTTCGAAGAAGCGCAGGCCACCATAAACCCGGTACGGAATGCCGTGGGCCAGCAGGGCTTCCTCGAAGACACGGGACTGGGCATTGGAGCGGTAGAGGATAGCGAACTCGGAACGGCTATGGCCCTGCTGCAGGCCCTGATTGATCCGGTCGACGACGAAGCGTGCCTCGTCCAACTCGTTGAAGGCGGCATACAGGGCGATCGGCTCGCCGTCCTTGCCGTCGGTCCACAGATTCTTGCCCATGCGCCCGGCATTGTGGGCGATCAGCGCATTGGCCGCATTGAGGATAGTGGCAGTGGAGCGGTAGTTCTGCTCCAGCCGCAGCACGCGGGTGTCCGGATAATCCTCGGTAAGCCGCCGCAGGTTTTCCACCCGTGCGCCCCGCCAGCCGTAGATGGACTGGTCGTCGTCACCCACCACGAACAGGTCCGCGTCGGGACCTGCCAGCATGCGCAGCCAGGCATACTGGATGCCGTTGGTATCCTGGAACTCGTCCACCAGTACATGACGGAACTGGCCGCGGTAGTGATCGCGAATGCTGGTGTTATCCCGCAGCAACTCGAAACTGCGCAGCAACAGTTCCGCGAAATCCACCTGGCCGCCGCGCTGGCAGGCTTCCTCGTAGGCAGCGTAGATACGCACCATGCGGTCGGTGTACGGATCGTTGTCGGTGCCGATGTCGCCCGGCCGCAGACCGTCGTCCTTGCGACTGTTGATGAAACCCTGCACCTGCTTCACCGGCCAGCGCGCCTCATCCACCTCCAGCAGCCGCATGACCCGCTTGATCAGGCGCTTCTGATCTTCGGAATCGAGAATCTGGAAGGCCTCGGCGAGATTGGCCTCGCGCCAGTGCCGGCGCAGCAGACGGTGCGACAGGCCGTGGAAGGTGCCGGTCCACATGCCGGCGGCGGAGCGGCCGAGCAGGCTTTCGATGCGGCCACGCATTTCGGCTGCCGCCTTGTTGGTGAAGGTCACGGCCAACAGCGTATAGGGAGAGGCTCCTTCAACCCTGTTGAGCCAGGCGGCTCTGTGGACCAGCACGCGGGTCTTGCCACTACCGGCGCCGGCCAGCACCAGGTGCCTGCCGACCGGGGCGGAGACCGCCTCCCGCTGGGCATCGTTCAACGGTTCGAGAATATCGGATACATCCATGAATCGGGTGTCGGGAAATCGCTCAGAGTGAATGGCCGGTCAGGCAGCGGCGTTCTGCAAGCCGCTGATGACCTCGAGCTGCTGTATGGTGTCGCCCACGGCCTTGACGGTGGCCTCGCGGGCCGAACCCTTCCGCCAGAGTATGGCAATGTGCCGCCGCGGCTGCGGTTCCTGGAAGCGATGCAGGCGAATGGCGCCGGCATTGGCCATGGCGGTCCCGGACTGGGCCGCAAGCTCCGGCAGCAGGGTGATGCCGGCGCCGGACGCAACCATCTGGCGCAGCGTTTCCAGACTGGTGGCCCGGAACTCGCGCTCTTCCCTGGCACCGACCAGCTTGCAGATGTCCAGCGCCTGATCGCGCAGGCAGTGGCCTTCTTCCAGCAGCAGGATGCGCTCGGTACCAAGGCGATCCAGGGGAACGGGCTGCGCGTCGAAGAGCTGGTCGTCACTGGGCACAGCCAGCAGGAAGGGTTCGTCGTAAAGCGGCAACTGCGCGAATCCCTCGGCGCCTTCCACGGGCACCGCCAGGATGGCGGCATCCAGCTCGCCGCGGCGGAGTTTTTCCAGGCAGACCGCGGTCTGCTCCTCGTAGAGCAGCGGGCGGAGCCGCGAAAAGGCCTCCCGCATGGCGGGAACCAGATGAGGAAGCAGGTAGGGCGCCACCGTGGGGATCAGACCCAGCCGGAAATCCCCGGAGAAGGGATCGGACGCCGCACGCGCCACTTCAACGATGTCGTCCGCGGTATTGAGGATGTAACGGGCGCGCTGGGCGACCTCACTACCGATCGGCGTCAGCATGACCTGCCGATTGGTCCGCTCCACCAGCTGCACACCGAGAAACTCTTCCAGCTTCTTCAACTGGGCGCTCAACGTCGGCTGGCTGACGAAGCAGGCCTCTGCCGCCCTGCCGAAATGGCGGTGATCCGCCACCGCCACGAGATAGCGGAGATCCCGCAGATTCATGCCATTCACCTCCCCTATGCGCCAGCGCGCGCCGATCCGGGAAACCCGGCCGCTCGGCGCCTGGTCCGTCGCGAGGCTTCCCCAATGGACAACCCTGTAATAGCCTACCAGAATGCCGATGGGTGAGCGGCTTCACTTTCGCCTGCCGCTGCCCGCAATACCAGGCAATATACGATGCTGCAGACGACCGCATGCTGCAGCCGCGAGAAGATCTCGCGCACCAGTGTTCCGCATGGAACCGGGCGCGCAACGACAGGGAACCAACGAATGGACGGGCTGATTTCGCCGATGATCGCCGATCAGATCTCCGTGGTGATCGTCGATGACGCGAAGGTCACGCTGGAAATCCTGCGTCGTGCGTTACGGCAAACCGGCTACGAGGATATCCGCATCGCCAGCAGTGGCGAGCAGGCGCTCGCCATGATGCAGGAGCGCCGCGCCAACCTCCTGCTGGCGGACTGGCTGATGCCGGGGATGGACGGCCTGGAACTCACCCGCCGGGTCCGGCAACTCGACGAGGAATCCAACCATTATACGTACGTGTTGCTGCTCACCGCGCGCGACGGCTCCGATTCCCTGTCCATCGCGTTTGCCAACGGTGTGGACGACTTCATCAACAAGTCGCCTGACAACACCGAGCTGATGCTGCGGATCCATGCCGCAGGCCGCATTTCCACGCTGCAGAACGAATTGCTCAAGGCCAACCTGCGGCTGCAGGAACTGAATCTGGAGATGAATGCCCAGAACAGTTTCGACGTGCGCACCGGACTGGGAAACCGGCGTTACGTGGAAGATGGCATGGAACGGCTGATGCGGCATGTGGAAGCACGCGGAGGCCTGGCCTGCGTCGCGCTGGTGGGCATTAACGGCCGCGGCAAGCTGACCGAAACGCATGGCGAGACCATCGCCCACGAACTGATCGAGACGGTCGCCACGCGGCTCAAGCAAAGCGTGCGGCCGCTGGACGTTGTCGGCTACCTGGGTAACGGCGAGTTCGCCATCCTGCTCCATCACGAGCAGCCCGACCAGTTTCACCCGAACGCCTTCCGCCGCATTTTCCAGGCCCTGAACCTGCGCGCATACAAGACCAGCGCCGGCTTCATCAATGTCCAGTGCGCGCTCACCGTCTGCGGGCTCGGCCGGCCCGCGGCCGAGCAGAGGCCGGAACCGGGCCGGGTTCTGGAATTCATGCAGTCGCAGCTGGTGGAAGCAGAATCGGTTGGCCGCGTACATCTGAGCAAATGGGCCGATTCCACCGTCGTCGAGGATTAGGGAAGCGCTGGAGTATTCCCGGGGTCTCTCTGCGAAGCCACACTAGCAAGACGGTGTTCGCCGCATGCAGCGCCGCTTGAGGCTTACACAGCAGCCGTCCCGCTGCGACGCGGGATCCCGGCCACGGGGCTGAGCTGCAGCCACGACGGAAAGGCGTCACAGAGGCGCCGCGGCCCGTGCACCCTGATGGCACCGTTGCGAATGGCCTGGTGGAGCGGGACATCCCCATACCAGACGTAGGTGATGGTGCGGCTGTCCGTGGTCACGAACAGATCCACCTCGAACCCGGGATCGGTGATGCACAGCTCCACGCCGGTCCGATCGCCGACCACCCAGCGAAGCTGCTTCGGCTTCGGCTGATCGCTGAACTCGAACTGGATGACGATTCGCCCCTCCGGCATTCGCTGGAGATCCATCCGCCGATGCATGTCCCACATCACCAGATCGGGGTCCGCGCGGTCGTCACTGAGGGTGGCCGGAAGCCAACGCTTACTCCAGGCCGCGAGGCTCCGGACGGTGGGCTCGAGTTCCCGCCCGGCGTCGGTCAACACGTACTCGGTACGCCCGTCCACGACCAGACGCTCAACGATGCCGGAGCCCTCCAAGGTACGCAGCCGCGCTGCCAGCAGGGACGGCGACATGCGCGGCACGCCGCGGTGGATCTGGTTGAATCGCCGCGCCCCCAGCATCAGCTCCCGCAGCACAAGCGGGGTCCACCGTTCTCCGACGATTTCCGATGCGATGGCGAGCGGGCAGAACTGGCCGTATCCCTTCATACCCGAACACTAGCCCAGGCAAACCATCGATACCACTACAGTTTTTTGAGTTGTTCGGGCGGGGGCAGGTTGCAAGTATTTCCTCGCCTGGCCGGGCAGACCGGCGAGGACAACCCCAGGAGGAGTCTTGTGCCATGAACACGGAAATCACCGAACAACTCAAAGAAGGGCTGCGCGGCCCACTGATCACCCCGGAGCATCCCGGTTACGCCGAGGCCTGCAAGCTCTACAACGGCATGATGCGGAAACGCCCTCGCATGATCGCCCGCTGCGTTGACGTGGCCGACGTCATCGCCGCAGTGAACTTCGCGCGCCAGCACGGCCTGCTTACTGCGATACGCGGCGGAGGCCACAACGGCGCCGGGTTCGGCAGTTGCGATGGCGGCCTGGTCATCGACCTCGCACTGATGCGGGAGGTGCGCGTGGAGCCGGAGCGGCGACTGGTCCGTACCGGCCCGGGCTGCACCCAGGGAGACGTTGATCACGCCACGCACGCCTTCGGCCTCGCGGTGCCCGCCGGTATCGTCTCCACCACCGGCGTTGCCGGTCTCACGCTGGGCGGCGGTCACGGTTACCTGACCCGCCAGCACGGCCTGACCATCGACAACCTCGTGGAGGTCGACCTCGTGCTGCCTGACGGCAGCTTCGTGACTGCCAGCGAATCGCAGCATGCGGAGCTGTTCTGGGCCTTGCGGGGCGGCGGCGGCAACTTCGGCATCGTCACCAGCTTCTGCTTCCGGGCCCACCCGGTCGGCACCGTTTACGGCGGCCCGATTTTCTGGGATTCCGCCCACGCGGGAGACATCATGCGCTGGTACCGCGACTATCTGCCGCAGGCGCCGCGGGCGTTTTCACCGTTCCTGGGATTGAAGACTGTGCCCTCCACCCCGCCGTTCCCGGAGCACCTCTGGGGCAAACGAATTTGCGCCCTGGTGAGCTGCTACAACGGGCCGGCGGACGAAGCCGAGGAGGTGATGGCGCCCATCCGCAGGGAGCTGCCCGCCCCGCTTCTCGACGGCATGCAGTCGATGCCTTTTCCGGCCCTGCAAAGCATGTTCGACGGCCTGCTGCCGCCCGGCCTGCAATGGTACTGGAAAGGCGATTTTGTCGAGGAACTCACCGATGAGGCCATTGACATCCATCTGACTCACGCAGCCCAGGCGCCTAGCGAACTGTCATTGATGCATCTCTACCCCATTGACGGTGCACCCCAGGAGGTGGATGCCAGCAGCACCGCCTGGCGCTTTCGGGATGCGACCTGGTCCATGGTCATCGCCGGCATTCACCCGGACCCCGCAATGGCGGAGCGGGTCAGCGCCTGGGCGCGTGCATACTGGGAGGCCGTGCATCCGCACACCATGGGCGGCGCCTACGTCAACTTCATGATGGAGGAGGGTGAGAACCGGGTGAAGGCAACCTACGGCGGCAACTTCGAGCGCCTGGCCCGCGCCAAGCGCGTCTACGACCCGGACAACCTGTTCCGCGTGAACCAGAATATCAATGCGTCGTGAATGACCCGGAGGAAGTCCGGCATGCCGGACTTCCTCCGGCTGCCTGTCATTCAACCGTGACCGACTTGGCCAGGTTGCGCGGCTTGTCCACATCGGTCCCCTTCAGCACGGCGACGTGGTAGGCCAGCAGTTGCAGCGGAATCGTGTAGACCAGCGGCGCCAGCACGTCGTTGACCTGCGGCACGCGGACCACACGCAGACCGGGTGCATCGGAAATGGCGGTTTCGCTGTCGGCGAACACGAATAGCTGCCCGCCCCTGGCCTGCACTTCCTGCAGGTTGGATTTGAGCTTCTCCACCAGCTCGTTGTTGGGTGCCACGGCGACCACCGGCATGTCCGCATCAACCAGTGCCAGCGGGCCGTGCTTCAGCTCCCCGGCGGGATAGGCCTCGGCGTGGATGTAGGAGATCTCCTTGAGCTTCAGCGCACCCTCCAGCGCCACTGGATACTGGGTACCGCGGCCCAGGAACAGGCTGTGCTGCTTGTCGGCAAACGCCTGCGAGAGCCGTTCGATGTCGGGCTCCATCTTCAGCGCCCGGTCTACACAGGACGGCAGGTCATGGAGGGCGCGGACCAGGCCCTGTTCCACCGCCTCCGTCAGGGCATGCCGGCGGCCCAGCGCGATGACCAGCAGCAGCAACCCCGCCAGCTGGGTGGTAAACGCCTTGGTGGAGGCGACGCCGATCTCCGGGCCGGCGCGGGTCATCAGCACCAGATCGGACTCCCGCACCAGCGAGCTCTCCGGCACGTTGCAGATGGCGAGACTGGCCAGATAGCCGAGGGATTTCGCCTCCCGTAGCGCGGCCAGCGTATCCGCCGTTTCGCCGGACTGGGAGATGGTGAGAAACAAAGTTCCCGGCGTCACGGCATGCCGGCGATAGCGGAACTCGCTGGCCACCTCCACCCGGCACGGAATGCCGGCCAGCGCCTCGAACCAGTAGGAGGCCACCATGCCGGCGTGATAGCTCGTTCCGCAGGCGACGATCTGGACCTGCTGCACGGCATCGAACACCGGCGCGGCATCCACGCCGAAAACCTCCGGCAGCACCCGGCCCCGGCCCAGACGGCCTTCCAGCGTCTCGGCCAGCACCCGTGGCTGCTCGTGGATCTCCTTGAGCATGAAATGCCGGTAGAGTCCCTTGTCGGCACTGCTGGCGGTGAGTTCCGAGCGCTTCAGCGGGCGCTCCACCTGGCGGCCCTCACTGTCGTAGATGGTGACCGATTCCCGTTTCAGCAGCGCAACATCCCCTTCCTCCAGGAAGATGAACTGCTGGGTCACCGGCAGCAGGGCGGAGACGTCGGAGGCAATGAAATGCTCGCCGATGCCCACGCCGATCACCAGGGGGCTGCCCCGCCGCGCCGCCACCAGTTCGTCGGGGGCGTCCGTGCTGATGACACCGAAGGCGTAGGCGCCCTCCAGCAGGGCCAGGGAACGCCGCACGGCCTCGAGCAGGCTGCCGGCCTCGGCCAGGCAGCTGTGCACCTGGTTCACTACGACCTCGGTGTCGGTTTCCGAGCGGAATTCATAGCCCTGCTCCTGCAACTGCCGGCGCAGGGTCTCGTAGTTCTCGATGATGCCGTTATGCACCAGCGCCACCGAATCCCGCGCCAGATGCGGGTGTGCGTTGTTGTCCGTGGGGCGGCCGTGGGTGGCCCAGCGCGTGTGGGCGATGCCGGTACGGCCGGCCAGCGGCTGTTCCTCGAGTATCTGCTCCAGCCGCTCGACCTTGCCGGCTGCACGCCGGCGCTGTACCTCGGCTTCGGCATCCAGCACCGCGATACCGGCCGAGTCGTATCCGCGGTATTCAAGGCGCCGGAGCCCTTCAAGCAATATGCGGGAGACATCCCTTTCCGCGACAGCACCGACGATCCCGCACATACCATGACTCCTTGTGGTTGTTTATCGACCGCGAGGCTATCAGATCTGGCCCAGGCTGGAGGGCACCATCAGCACCGATTGCGAGGCGTTCCGGACCACCGCCTGCGCCGTGCTGCCCAGCATCAGCTCCCGCACGGGGCTGTTGCCGCGCTTGCCGATCACGATCATGGAGCTGTTCTCCTCTTCCGCCACGCGCATGATCTGCCGCGAAGCCACGCCACGCTCGACCCGCTGGGAGAGCTTCGGTCCGTTGGGGAGGCGTCGGGCCAGTTCGGCCAGGTTCTCCCGGGCCTGTTCGGCGGCCCGTTCCTCGCCACGCTCTTCCGCTTCTTCTTCCTCGATCACGTGCAGCAGGACCAGCTCGGCAGCCTTGTCCGCCAGGGAAAGCGCCATCTTTTCCGCGTCCTTGGCGCTGGACGAGAAATCCGTGGCCAGCAGGAGTCTGCTGAAGCCCCGGCCCTTGACCTGGCGGATCTCGGCCTCGATCGGCTCCAGCAGCACCGGGGTCGAGGTCTTGCGGACCAGTTGCAGCACGGTGGAGCCCCGCAGGAACTCGCGGAAATAGTGCTCGCCGCGGGAACCGACGAGAATCAGCGACGCCCCGCGCGCCCTGGCGATGGTGGACAATTCGTGCGCCGGCTGGCCCATGCGCAGTTCGATGTTGACGGAAAAACCGGCGCGTTCCAGTTCGGTCTTCTCCTCCTCAAGCCGGCGCATCGCCTCCTGGCGGTGTTCTTCGCTGAGGTCGATCGTGTTGTGGGAACGGAGCACATCCACCAGCGTCAGCGTCTTCGCCCCACGGTCCTGAAGCTCACGGAGACTGTCGAACAGCGGTGCTGTAGCCGAGGAGAAATGGGCTGCGACGACGATGTGCTCAAACATCACGAACTCCTGTTTTGTGTCTGTTACGTTCCCGCAGGCCAGCGCCGTGACGCCTGCCGCTTACGATAATCATTGGGTCGAAAGCGGGGCGAGTCAACGTGAACGCCTGCGCCAGCCGGGGATATTCTTCTGCGCGGTGCGGCTCACCACCAGGGCGTCATCGCCGGTATCCCGCGTCACCGTGGTCCCGGCGCCTACCACCGTGTTCCTGCCGACCGTTACCGGCGCTACCAGCTGCGTGTCCGATCCGATGAAGGCACCGTCCTCGATCACCGTCTCGTGCTTGTTCACGCCGTCATAGTTGCAGGTGATGGTACCGGCTCCGACATTGACACCGGCACCCAGCGTGGCGTCGCCGATATAGCTCAGGTGGTTGACCTTGCTGCCCACACCGATAACGGACTTCTTCACCTCGACGAAATTGCCGACCTTGGCACCCGCCGCCAGCACAGTTCCGGGCCGCAGTCTGGCGTAGGGGCCCACCGTGCAGTTCTCGTCCAGACTGGATGCATCGATCAGGGTCTGCGCGTCGATCACGCAGTTCGCACCGATCCGGCTGTCGCGGATCACGCAGTTCGGCCCCACGCTGACACCATCTGCCAGTTCGACATCACCCTCGAACACACAGTTGACGTCGATGGTGACATCCTGGCCACAGCGCAGCGTGCCCCGCACGTCCAGCCGGGCCGGGTCCAGCAACGTCACGCCGGCCGCCATCAACTGTTCCGCGGTGCGCCGTTGATAGGCCCGTTCCAGCACGGCCAGCTGTGCCCGGTTGTTGACGCCGGCTACTTCCAGCGGGTCGTCGGCGCGGACCGCACGGACGGGTAGCTCGTCAGCGACCGCCATGGCCACGACGTCGGTCAGATAGTACTCGCGTTGCGCGTTGTCGTTGCCACATTGCTGAAGCCAGACACGCAGGCGGCCTGCCGGAGCGGCCAGCAATCCGGTGTTGATCTCGCGGAGCTCCCGTTGCGCCGGTGTGGCGTCCTTCTGTTCCACGATCGCACGCACGGCGCCATTGTCCCCGCGCACGATACGGCCGTAGCCGGTTGGGTCGGCCAGCGTGGTGGTCAGGATGGCCACGCCGTCCGACGCGCCCTGCAGCAAGGGTTGCAGCGTTTCCGGCCGGACCAGCGGCACGTCGCCGTACAGCACCAGCACGATGGCGTCGTCCGGAATCCGCGACAGCGCCTGCATCACGGCATGTCCGGTTCCCAGCTGTTCCGCCTGCAGCACCCACTCGACGCCGCCCGCCTCCGGCAGCGCCTGCGGGACGCTTTCGCCGCCGTGACCGTACACCACATGGACGGACCGGGTCTGCAGCGCGTGGGCGGTGTCGATCACGTGACCGAGCATCGGCCGCCCGGCGAGCGGATGCAGCACCTTCGGCAGCCTCGAGCGCATGCGGGTACCCTGTCCGGCGGCGAGTATGACGGTATGCAGTTCCATGGAAACATTCCGATCAGTGGCTGGGATTTCGATGCTTCGATGATACGACAAAGCCGCCGTTCCGAAATCCGGAAACGGCGGCTTTGTGGAAGGGGTGAGGAGTCATGGCGCTGATTGCCATGGCCCGCTCCTCGCCTATTTGTTGCCGCGGTGCTTACGCAGGCTCTGGATAGCCCGGAGCTGGGCGGCGGCGGCGGCAAGTTCGGTCTGCGCCCTGGCATAGTCCATCTCGCCGCTGCGATTCCGGATCGCTTCCTCCGCACGGCGCTTGGCCTCCTGCGCGGCAGCTTCGTCCAGATCCTTGGCGCGGGCTGCCGTGTCGGCCAGGATGGTGACCGCCTTGGGCTGCACTTCGATCATGCCGCCGGAGACGAAGAAATACTGCTCTTCACCGCCCTCGCGACGGACACGGACTTCCCCAGGTTGCAGACGGGCCAGCAGCGGAGCGTGACGGGGCATGATGCCCAGCTCGCCCTCGGTTGCCCGCGCCACCACGAACTCCACCACGCCGGAGAAGATTTCCTCCTCCGCGCTGACGATGTCCAGATGCATGGTACTGGCCATAAGGCACCTTATTCGCTGCGATTACAGATTCTTCGCCTTCTCGACGGCTTCTTCAATGGTACCCACCATGTAGAAGGCCTGCTCGGGCAGGTGATCGTATTCGCCGTCGACGATGCCCTTGAAGGCGCGGATGGTGTCTTTCAGCGAGACGTACTTGCCGGGAGAACCGGTGAACACCTCGGCCACGAAGAACGGCTGCGACAGGAAGCGCTGGATCTTGCGGGCACGCGCCACGATCAGCTTGTCTTCCTCGGACAGTTCGTCCATGCCGAGGATGGCGATGATGTCCTTCAGTTCCTTGTAGCGCTGAAGCGTCCCCTGCACGGCGCGGGCGACGTTGTAGTGCTCCTCGCCGATCACCAGCGGATCGAGCTGGCGGCTGGTGGAATCCAGCGGGTCCACGGCCGGGTAGATGCCCAGCGAGGCGATGTCACGGGAGAGCACCACGGTGGCGTCCAGGTGAGCAAAGGTGGTGGCCGGGGACGGGTCGGTCAAGTCGTCCGCAGGCACGTACACGGCCTGGATCGAGGTGATGGAACCTGTCTTGGTGGAGGTGATGCGTTCCTGCAGCACACCCATCTCCTGGGCCAGCGTCGGCTGGTAGCCCACCGCGGACGGCATACGGCCGAGCAGGGCGGACACCTCGGTACCGGCCAGCGTGTAACGGTAGATGTTGTCGACGAACAGCAGCACGTCTCGGCCTTCGTCGCGGAAGTACTCGGCCATGGTGAGGCCGGTCAGGGCCACGCGCAGACGGTTGCCGGGCGGCTCGTTCATCTGGCCGTAGACCAGCGCCACCTTGTCCAGCACGTTGGAATCTTTCATTTCGTGGTAGAAGTCGTTCCCTTCACGGGTCCGTTCACCCACGCCCGCGAACACCGAGTAGCCGCTGTGCTCGATGGCGATGTTGCGGATCAGCTCCATCATGTTCACGGTCTTGCCCACGCCGGCACCGCCGAACAGGCCGACCTTGCCGCCCTTGGCGAACGGGCAGATCAGGTCGATCACCTTGATGCCGGTTTCCAGCAGTTCCTGGCTGGCAGCCTGCTCCTCGTAGGAAGGCGCCGGGCGGTGAATGGCCCATTCTTCCTCGTGACCGATGTCGCCGGCTTCGTCGATGGGGCGGCCCAGCACGTCCATGATCCGGCCCAGGGTCTTCTGGCCCACCGGCACGGAGATGGCCTTGCCGCTGTTGGCCACGGGCAGCCCACGCTTCAGGCCGTCGGTGGTCCCCATGGCGATGCAGCGCACGACGCCGTCACCCACCTGCTGCTGCACTTCCAGCACCAGACCGGCTTCTTCCACGTTCAGCGCATCGTAGACCTTGGGCACGGTGTCGCGGGGGAACTCCACGTCCACCACGGCGCCGATGATCTGGACAATTTTTCCTGAGCTCATACCCCAGTTCCTCTCAAAACAATGCTTGAAAACGGTTCAGGCGCCCGTGCTGCCGGGCGCGGCAATCGGGTGCGGATCAGACCGCCGCCGCCCCGGAAACGATTTCCGTCAACTCGGTGGTGATCGCCGCCTGCCGCGCCTTGTTGTACACAAGCTGCAGCTCGTCGATCATGGATTCGGCGTTGTCGGAGGCGCTCTTCATGGCCACCATCCGCGCCGCCTGCTCACTGGCAATGTTGTCCACCACGGCCTGGTACACCAGGGATTCCACGTACCGCTGGAGCAGATGGTCCAGCACCTCGGCCGCACCGGGCTCGTAGATATAGTCCCAGCCGTGGGTCGGCGCGCCGCCGGCGTCGTCTTCATCCACCGGAGGCAGGGGCAGCAGGGTGTCGAACCGCGGCTCCTGCGTCATGGTGTTGATGAAACGGTTGTACACCAGCACCAGCTGATCCAGCTCGCCCTCCCGGTAGGCATCCAGCATGACCTTGATGGTGCCCAGCAGGTCCGCGATATGCGGCGTGTCGCCCAGGTGGGTGGCCTGCGCCACCATGTTCGTCTTGAACCGGGACAGGTACTGCACGCCCTTGTTGCCGATCGGGCAGACATCCACCTCGAGGCCGCGCTCATCGCATTCCCGGAGACGCGGCACCAACTGGCGGAACAGGTTGCTGTTCAACCCCCCGCAGAGGCCGCGATCCGAGGTGATCACGATGAAACCCACACGTTTGACCTCCCGCTGCACCAGGAACGGGTGCCGGTATTCCGGATCCGCCTTGGCCAGATGGCCAATGACGTTGCGGATCTTGTCGGAATACGGGCGCGCGGACTCCATGCGCGCCTGTGCGGAACGCATCTTGGAGGCTGCCACCATTTCCATGGCACCGGTGATCTTCTGCGTGTTCTGAACGCTTTTGATCTTGGTGCGTATCTCTTTTCCGCCGGCCATCGGACCACCCCTTCCGGTTTACCAGGAGCCCTGGGACTTGAACTCGTCCAGCAGCTTGCGCAGCTGGCCTTCGATCTCGTCGTTGTAGTCGCCAGTCTCGTTGACTTTCCTGGCCAGTTCGGCGTAGTTGCTGTTCAGATGCTGGTGCACGCCAGCCTCGAACGCACCCACTTTGTCCTGCTCCAGATCGTCCAGGTAACCCTCGTTGGCCGCGAACAGCGACACCGCGGTCTCGGCAATGGAGAGCGGGGAGTACTGCTTCTGCTTCATCAGCTCGGTCACGCGCTGACCACGTTCCAGCTGCTTCCGGGTGGCCTCGTCCAGGTCGGAAGCGAACTGCGCGAAGGCAGCCAGCTCACGGTACTGGGCCAGAGCCAGGCGGATGCCGCCGCCGAGCTTCTTGATGATCTTGGTCTGGGCGGAACCACCCACGCGCGACACCGAGATACCGGCGTTGATGGCCGGCCGGATACCCGCGTTGAACAGGTCCGTCTCCAGGAAGATCTGGCCGTCGGTGATGGAGATCACGTTGGTCGGCACGAAGGCGGAGACGTCGCCGGCCTGGGTCTCGATGATCGGCAACGCGGTCAGCGAACCGGTCTTTCCCTTCACTTCGCCGTTGGT
Organism: Ectothiorhodospiraceae bacterium; assembly: GCA_050485425.1. Classification (GTDB taxonomy): domain Bacteria; phylum Pseudomonadota; class Gammaproteobacteria; order Nitrococcales; family Aquisalimonadaceae; genus LSCE01. The sequence continues at coordinate 19,857 of JBJHBJ010000046.1, forward strand.
GATCTGCTCGACGTACTCGGCGTTGATGCGCGCGGCGCGCTCCAGCAACCGGGAGTGGAGGTAGAAGACGTCGCCCGGGTAGGCTTCACGGCCCGGCGGACGGCGCAGCAGCAACGACACCTGGCGGTAGGCCCAGGCCTGCTTGGTGAGATCGTCGTAGATGATCAGCGCGTCTTCGCCGCGGTCGCGGAAATACTCGCCCATGGAACAGCCGGCGTAGGGAGCGATGAACTGCATGGCGGCGGACTCGGAGGCGTTCGCCGCCACGACGATGGTGTGCTCCATCGCGCCGTGCTCTTCCAGCTTGCGCACCACGTTGGCCACGGAGGACGCCTTCTGGCCCACCGCGACGTAGATGCACTTAACGCCGGTACCCTTCTGGTTGATGATGGCGTCCACAGCCACCGCGGTCTTGCCGGTCTGGCGGTCGCCGATAATCAGCTCACGCTGGCCGCGGCCGATCGGCACCATGGAGTCGATGGCCTTGATACCGGTCTGCACCGGCTGATCCACCGACTGGCGGGCGATAACGCCGGGGGCCACTTTCTCCACCGGCGAGCTGCCCTGTGCCTCGATGGCGCCCTTGCCGTCGATGGGGTTGCCCAGGGCATCCACCACGCGGCCGAGCAGGGCCTCGCCCACCGGCACCTCCAGAATGCGGCCGGTACACTTGACCGGATCGCCTTCGGAGATGTGCAGGTAGTCACCCAGGACCACCACGCCCACGGAGTCCCGCTCCAGGTTGAGCGCCATGCCATAGGTCTCGTTGGGGAATTCGAGCATTTCCCCCTGCATGACGTCGGCAAGCCCGGCGACGCGGACGATACCGTCCTGCACGGAGACGGCCGTCCCCTCGTTGCGGGCTTCGGCCACCGCATCGAACTTCTCGATGCGCTGCTTGATGAGATCGCTGATTTCCGAAGCTTTGAGTTGCATAGGAGTCGTCCCCTTAGCGGTTCAGGCCGGAGGCCAGCCGCTGCAGGCGGCCTCGCACCGAACCATCGATAACCAAATCCCCTGCGCGAATCACTGCGCCGCCCAGCAGGCCCTCGTCAATCTCCGGCTCCAGCTCCACCTTGCGGTCAAGCCGTTTGCCGAGCGCCTTGGCGAGATCCGAACGAACCTTGTCTTCCACCGGCTGCGCGGAGATCAGGCGCGCCTTCAGCGTGCCTTCCTCGGTGGCCCGCAGCGCCTCGTACTGCCGTGCCAGTTCCGGCAGGGCGATGAGGCGGCGGTTCTCCGCCAGCAGACGAACCAGATTCCTGCCATGGTCGTCCAGCTGCTTCTTGCCGACGTCCAGGAAGAAGGCTTCCAGTTCGGCCGCCGAGAAACGCGGGCTTGCCAGCACGGACTGCACCTGGAGATCCGAGGCCACCTGACCCAGGAACTGCAGCATGTCAGACCATTCAGCCAGGCGCTTCTGGCCCCTGGCCATCTGGAACACCGCTTGCGCGTAGGGTCGCGCGATGGTTTCAAAGTGCGCCATCGGTATCCGCCTTTACAGTTGCTTGGCCAGATCGTTCAACAGGTCGTTGTGCGCCTTTGCGTCCACCTCGCGTTCCAGCACCTTGGTGGCGCCGGTGATCGCCAGGGTAACCACCTGTTCGCGCAGTTCCGTCTTCGCCTGGTTCAGCTCCTGCTCGATCTGGGCCTGAGCCTGGGCCAACTGACGCTCACCTTCCTTGCGTGCGGTTTCCCGGGCCTCTTCCACGAGCTGGTTCGCCCGCTTGTTGGCCTGGTCCAGGATTTCATTGGCCTTCTGCCGGGCTTCCTTCAGCACCTCTGCCTTCTGGGCTTCGGCGTCTTCCAGATCCTTGCGGCCGCGCTCGGCGGCAGCGAGGCCGTCGGCGATCTTTTCCTGGCGCGCACGCATGGCCTGGGAGATGTTGGGCCATACGAACTTCATGGTGAACCAGACGAATATCGCAAACGCGATCATCTGGCCTAAGAGCGTGGCATTGATCTCCATGCCATCACCTCCAGTGCCGGTTACAGTGGATTGCCGTGGTCAGACAGTTACGCGCCAGCAGCGGCGGTCACGGCACCCACGAACGGGTTGGCGAAGGTGAACAGCAGCGCGATGGCCACACCGATCATCGACACGGCGTCGAGCAGACCGGCCAGCAGGAACATGCGACCCTGCAGCATGGGAGCCAGTTCGGGCTGGCGAGCGATGCTTTCCAGGAACTTGCCGCCCATGATGGCGAAGCCGAGGGCGGTGCCCAGTGCGCCGGCAGCCAGAATCACGGCCACTGCGATGACGGTCATGCCTTGCACGTGGGCAATCAGGCTAGCGATTTCCATTACATACCTCCGAGTCGTGTCGTTGAGTAACGATGATGCCTAAATAAAACCGGTAATCAGTGATGTTCGGCCGCCATGCTGAGATAGACGATCGACAGCATCATGAAGATGAACGCCTGCAGCGGAATCACCAGGATGTGGAAGATGGCCCAGATGGTCGCCAGGATGATCTGTCCGATCAGCAGGAAGATGCCGCCCAGGCTGGTGAACACCTCGAAGATGCCGTAGCCCAGCGTCAGCGTCGCGATCAGGATGAAGATCAGCTCGGCCGCGTACAGGTTGCCGAACAACCGCAGCGACAGCGACAGCGGCTTGGCCAGCGTTTCCACGATGTTCAGCGCGAAGTTGAACCAGGACAGGGACCAGTGGTTGAAGGGGTGGAAAAACAACTCCTTCAGGTATCCCTTGCCGCCCTTGTACATGATGCTGAAGATGATGATCAGGCCCAGCACCGACAGCGACAGGCCGAAGGTGATGTTCATGTTGACCGTCGGCAGGATCTTGAAGTAGTCCCACCCCGCCGCATACATCGCGTTAGGCGCCAGATCGATGGGCACCAGATCCATCAGGTTCATGAGGAAGACCCAGACGAAGATGGTCAGCGACAGCGGGGCGACGATGGGATTCTTGCCGTGGAAGGTGTCCTTCACCAGACCTTCGATGAAGTCGATCATCATCTCGACGAAATTCTGCAAGCCACCGGGCACGCCCTCGGTCGCCTTGCGGGATGCCATCCAGAACACCCAGCAGAACAGGCAGCCGAGCAGGATGGCAACGATCAGGGAGTCGGCATGGATGGTCCAGAAACCCTCACCCACGCTCCAGTTGGTGAGATGGTGATTGATGTAGTACGAAATGCTTTGGTTTTCTTCCGCCATCGTCGTCTCACCGCTGTTAACTGGCACCGACACGCAGCGCCAGCCAGTAAACCAGAATAGCTGCTATGTAGGTCGTAATTACGGGAGCGAAGCTGTCGGCGAACCACTGCAGCACGATGATGAACAGCACCACGGTGAGCCCGAACTTCAGCGCTTCCCCCCGATAAAACGCGCTGACCAGCTGCTTTGGCGGTGCTCCGGCTGGAACCGAGAACACTTTCAGTGCGAAGTACACACCGGGCAGTATTGCGACCCCACCGCCTGCCAGAGCTGCCAGCCCAGCAATCAACCCCGCGGCGATCGTCCACGCCAGGGCGCAGATGATGGTGACCAGAGCCTGTCCGATGAAGACCGTGGCTACGACTGATCGTGTTCTCATCTCACCCCAGGCAGTCGGGGCGAAGCGGTACGGCGGTTGGCTGCTGGAGAGCGTGCAAACCGGAGACCGGAACCAAAGCCATCGCGACGCGGGTTGTTGGGCAAACTGCCGACCCGACGGGATCGGCAGCCGTACTTGAGCCGCGGAGTATAAAGACTCGCCATCCCACGGTCAACGGCGCTGCCCGCGCCGAAAAACCGTCATCCGGCAGGAATTTTTCACGATCCTCGGGGACTCGGTGGAGGCGTGGTGATCAGGACTCGAAATGCGCGAGGATACCGTCGAGTTCATCCAGGCTGGAATACTGGATGACCAGTTTGCCCTTGCCCTGGCGTCCCTGCTGGATCTGCACGGCCGCGCCAAGCCGCTGGGAGAGATCGTCCTGCAGCCGGCGGATGTCCGGGTCCAGCGAACGCGGCTTGCGTTCGGGCCGGCGCCCTTCGAGCAACCGGCGGATCAGCGCCTCGGTTTCACGCACGGACATGCCGCGGGCCACGACGCGGGCGGCAACCTCGCTTTGCTGCCCGCCCTTCAGACCTGCCAGGGCGCGGGCATGCCCCATTTCCAGCTCGCCCTGCTGCAGACGCTGCTTGACGTCGCTGTTGAGTTCCAGCAGGCGAAGCAGGTTGCTCACCGCCGCCCGCGACCTGCCCACGGCTTCGGCAACGTCCTGGTGGGTCATGTCGAATTCTTCCGCCAGGCGCTGCAGTGCCAGTGCTTCCTCCAGCGGGTTGAGATCCTCGCGCTGGATATTCTCGATCACCGCCACGGCCAGGGCGACGCTATCCGGGATATCCCGGACAATCGCCGGCACACGGTCCAGGCCGGCCAGTTGGGTGGCCCGCCAGCGGCGTTCACCGGCCACGATCTCGTAACGGTCCTCGCCCACTGCGCGCACGACCAGCGGCTGCAGCACACCCTGGGCACGGATGGAATCGGCCAGTTCCTGCAGCGCCGCCGGATCCATGTCCCGGCGGGGCTGGTAGCGGCCCCGCTGCAGCCATTCCACCGGCAGGTGCCGCAATTGACCGCGGTGATCCGGCGTCGGGTTGGTGGCATCGCCCAGCAGCGCGTCCAGGCCTTTGCCGAGTCCTCGCTTCTTGCTCATAGGTATCCTTGTCAGGCCGTTGCCGCGGCTTGCATGTCCTTCCGGATCAGTTCACTGGCCAGCGCCATATAGGCCAGCGAGCCGCGGGAATAGCGGTCGTACTGAATGGCCGGTTGTCCGTGACTGGGCGCCTCCGCCAGCCTTACGTTACGCGGAATCTGCGTGCTGTACACCTGCTTCGGGAAATGCCGCAGCAACTGCGCGCCCACCTGGTTGGCCAGATTGTTACGGGGGTCGAACATGGTGCGCAGCAGGCCCTGGATGCGCAGTTCACGGTTCGCGTTCTCCTGCACCCGGCGGATGGTGTTCAGCAAGGCGGTCAACCCTTCCAGCGCATAGTACTCACATTGAATGGGGATCAGCACGCCCTGGGCGGCGACCAGCGCGTTCACCGTGAGAATGTTCAGTGACGGCGGACAATCGACCAGGATGTAATCGTATTCGCTGCGAATCCGCGCCAGCTGGCGGCGCAGGTGCTGCTCCCGGCCTTCGCGCTCGATCAGCGCCACCTCGGCGGCGGTGAGATCACCGTTGCCGCGCACCAGATCGTAGCCGGCATCCGGCACGGCGACGATGGCCTCGCGGATGCTGACCTCGCCCATCAGCACCTCGTAGCCCGTCGGGCCGTCACCGTCCTTGTCCACGCCGGAACCGACCGTGGCATTGCCCTGGGGGTCCAGGTCAACCAGCAGCACCCGCTTGCGGTTCATGCCCAGCGCCGCGGCCAGGTTGACGCAGGTCGTGGTCTTGCCCACGCCGCCCTTCTGATTGGCAATGGCGATCGTATTTCCCATCGGAAACTCCGTCGGAACAGCTTGGGCCGGACCGGATGCCGGCATGATCGTTCTCGCGGGACCGGCCGGCAATCAGGCGACCGGCCGAATCCGCACCAGGGTACGCACAGCGTCCAGTTGCGGCACGGACAGGTCGATGACCTGCAGCGTCTGCGTTGCCAGCGCCCCGGCTTCGGCTTCGATGTCGAAGCGGCCTTTCATGGCCAACCACTGCCCGCCCGGTGCCAGCAGCACTTCCGTCTGCCGGACGAAGGCATCGAGTCTGGCATAGGCCCGGGAGATGATTGTGGCAAATTTCCGGCCAGGCCGGTATGCCTCGATGCGTGCATGGACCACGGTCACGTTGTCCAGGCCCAGTTCCAGCGCGGCCTGGGTCATGAACCGGGTCTTCTTCGAATTGCTGTCGAGCACCACGACTTGCAGTTGCGGCCGGCAGATGGCCAGCGGCAGGCCGGGCAATCCGGCGCCGCTGCCCACGTCCAGCAGGCTCTCCCCTTCCAGATGGGGGAGTACGCTCAAGCTGTCCAGCAGGTGCCGGGGTACCATCTCCAGCGGATCGCGCACCGCCGAGAGATTATAGGCACGGTTCCAGCGCTGCAGCAGCTCGAGGTACGCGGTCAGACGATCAGCCGACGGCAGCAAGGTGGTATCCAGCGCCCGCAGACCCTGCTCCAGGCGGTCGACGAGCGCGTCGCGGGGAGCGGCTCGGCTCATGCCCGCCGACGCCGCGCCGGCTGCTCGCCTCGCCGCAGATGGACCAGCAGCAACGACACCGCAGCCGGCGTGACGCCGGAGATGCGGGCCGCCTGGCCGACGCTGGCCGGGCGGTGATCGGCCAGTTTCTGCCGCACTTCGCTGGACAGCCCGGCAACCCGACCATAGTCAATGTCGTCGGGGATGGTGAGATGTTCGTAGCGGCGGGAGCGTTCGATCTCGCCCTGCTGGCGCTCCAGATAGCCGGCGTACTTGGCCTGGATCTCCACCTGCTCGGCCACCGCCGCATCGGCCACCGGCGATCCGGCGGCGGGCAGCGACATCAGGCTTGCGTAGTCCACTTCCGGCCGGCGCAGCAGTTCGTCGAGATGCTGTTCCTTCTTCAGCGGTCCGCCGAACACACGCCGGGCATCGGCAGGGGCGATATCCGAGGGTCGAACCAATGTGGCGCGCAAACGCTGCTGCTCCCGCTCGATGGCTTCGCGCTTGACCTCGAAGGCGGCCCAGCGGGCTTCATCCACCAGCCCCAGCTCCCGCGCCATTGGCGTCAGCCGCAGGTCGGCATTGTCCTCCCGCAGCATCAGCCGGTACTCGGCACGGCTGGTGAACATGCGATAGGGCTCGCGGGTGCCGCGGGTGATCAGGTCGTCGATCAGCACCCCCATGTAGGCCTGGTCGCGACCGGGGCTCCACGGCTCGCGCTCCTGCACCTGCCGGGCGGCGTTGATGCCGGCCACCAGTCCCTGGGCAGCCGCTTCCTCGTAACCGGTGGTGCCGTTGATCTGGCCGGCGAAGAACAACCCGCCCACGTGCTGCGTCTCCAGGCTAGGGCGCAGGTCGCGGGGATCGAAGTAATCGTATTCGATGGCATAGCCCGGTCGGGTGATATGCGCGTTTTCCATGCCCACGCAGGAACGCACCAGCGCGATCTGCACGTCGAACGGCAGGCTGGTGGAAACGCCGTTGGGGTAGACCTCGTGGGTGTCCAGACCTTCCGGCTCGATGAAAATCTGATGCGAATCCTTGTCGGCGAAACGCACCACCTTGTCTTCCACCGACGGGCAGTAGCGCGGGCCGACGCCCTCGATCTCGCCGGAGTACATCGGAGAGCGGTCCAGCGCACCGCGGATGATGTCGTGGGTGCGGCTGTTGGTATGGGTGATCCAGCAGCTCACCTGGGCCGGATGCTCGTCACGGCTGCCCATGAAGGAGAACACCGGCGCCGGATCGTCACCGGGCTGTTCACTGAGCTTGCCGAAATCGATGGTCTTGCCGTCGATACGCGGCGGCGTGCCGGTCTTCAGCCGGCCGACCCGGAACGGCCGCTCGCGCAGCTTGCGCGCCAGCGCATTGGAGGGGGGATCCCCGGCGCGGCCCCCCTGGTAGTTGTCCAGGCCGATGTGGATGCGGCCGCCCAGGAAGGTACCGACGGTGAGTACCACGGTCGGCGCGCGGAATACCAGACCCATCTGGGTAACGGCTCCGGCCACCCGATCCTGCTCGATGATCAGGTCATCCACCGCCTGCTGGAACACGGACAGGTTCGGCTGGTTTTCCACGGCGTGGCGGACGGCGGCCTTGTACAGGGCACGGTCAGCCTGTGCCCGCGTGGCGCGCACGGCCGGGCCCTTGCGGGAATTCAGCGTGCGGAACTGGATGCCGCCGCGGTCGATGGCACGGGCCATCAGGCCGCCCATGGCGTCCACCTCTCTTACCAGGTGACCCTTGCCGATGCCGCCGATGGCGGGGTTGCAGCTCATCTGGCCGACGGTCTCGATATTATGGGTGAGCAGCAGCGTACGGCAGCCCATGCGCGCGGCCGCCAGCGCGGCCTCGGTACCGGCATGGCCGCCACCGATCACGATCACCTGGAACTGTTCACCGTACTCCACAACCGACTCCCGGCCCGCGTATGGCGGGCAAATTTCAAAGAACACGGTATGTTAGGAGACGCGCGCGCGGCGGGCAAGGGGTATCGTGGGCGTTGGGTGCTCGGAGCTCAGCGATGCGAGCCTTCTGGTTTGCGGGCTTCGGTCCGGCCGCCGGTGGGAGGTTTGCTTCCGGACACGCCGTGAATACGTCCGTGTAGGCTTGTCGATGAGGTCCCTCTCATCGACAGTCCGGAAGCAAACCTCCCACCGGCGGCCTGTTCTAGTGACACCGCGGTATCCGGCCTCTGGCCGGATTGGTGGATATCGGCTTCGCCTCCATCCACCCTACGCCGGAACCACTGCGGACCCGCCGTGAGCCCCTGCGGCGCTATGCATTCCATGCAACGCTTGCAGGACCCGGGCTGGCCATCCGTGGCCAACCCGTTCGGCCGGGGAAAGCGGTGCTTTCCCTTGATCGGCGTCACCCATGTAGGCTTGTCGGCGAGGTCCCTCTCGCCGACAGTCCGGAAGCAGACATCCCACCGACGGCCTGAGTATGGTGACTCTGCGTTGTCCGGCCGTTGGCCGGATTGGTGGCAATCGCCTCCGGCGATTACCACCCTACGCCGGAGCCACCTCTTGAAGCTGCTACCGCGGCAAGGCCGTGGGTGGGGACATGCCTGCGGACTGTCGATCGCAGGGATGCGATCGTCAAGCCCCCAGGGATGGGTTCACGGCGTGTCCGCAGGCATGTCCCCACCCACGGACGGAACGAAACCACCGGCAGCCCGACCCACCCCACCTGCTCGGCAAATCTTCACGGTAATGTGGGAGGGCTCAGACCAGGTGGGCGTAGTCGGCTTCGATGCGGTCCAGGTTCAGGCGGCCGAGGAAGTTGCCGTAGCACATCCAGGCGGCGAGGCCGTTGAGGTCGCGGATCTGCGGGGGGAGGAAGCGCGGCGGGACGACCAGGCCCTCGTCCAGCAGTTGCGCCAGTACCGGGATGTCCTCCAGCGTGGACTTGCCGCAGAACAGCAGCGGGATGCGGTCCAGCCTGCCCTTGCGCACGGCCAGCTGCAGGAAGTTGTAGAGCATGATGAAGCCCTTGTTGTAGCTGAGGTCCTTGGTGAACGGCCCCAGCTCGGGCGTGCTGCCGCGGAAGACGCGGGAAGCGTGGTTGTAGGCATCCTGTTCGTTGAGGCCCTGTTCCCCAAAGAAGGCGAAAACATCCAGGAAGGTCGCGCCGTCCTCGGCCATGGCGATGGCCCGCACCCGATTGGACAGCTTGCGCAGGCGCGAGGGATAGGAGGCGAAGGCGATCACCTCCATCAGGATTGCCAGTCCCTCCTGGGTAATGGTGGAGGAAGGCGGGCCCTTGCCGAGGAACGTGCAGATCGGCTGGGCCTGGCCATTCAGCGTCGTGCCCAGGTGCACCCAGCCCTCATGTACCTCCAGCAGGCGCAGGTCCCGGTGGTTGAAGACGGCGTCATGGCGAATTTTCAGGTAATCGGCGCCGGCCGCCGCGTCCGCCACGATACCGTCATCCAGCAACACCCGGACCGGGAACCCGGCATCGGCAAAGGCATCACTCAGCCGCTGCTGCAGCCAGGCCACCGCATCCGCGGCCGGGATCTCCCGCGGTTCCGGGGCGAGCGCATCGGAACCATCGATATTGCCCAGCGTGTCCGCCATCAGCCGGCCCAGGTCAGCCAGCGAGGGGTCGCCGGCATGGAAGGCATCGGAGGCCGAGCCGTAGAGCTCCTCTGACAGGTGCCCGAACTCGGACGTACCCCGGGCTTCCAGCATACGCACGGCCATCTGGTACTCCCGGCACATCCGCGCCAGCAGCTTGCCCACCGGATTGAACTGGCCGAGCCGACGGACCGCATCACGCTCGATGGCATGGAATACACCGCGCAAACCCTCCGGATCGAATCCCAACGGCCGGCCCGCGTAATACGCCCGGTCAACCGGGGGCTGCTCGCGGCAACCGTTGCGGAAAAACTCCTGCCTGACCCGGTTGTCCCACTGGATCGCATCCAGGATACGGATGGGCTTCTGGGCAGCGACGACACGGTCGGACAACTCGCGGACGGTCTGGTGGTAGTGCTCGGTGATCGACTGGGCCATGGGGGCTCCGGCAAACGCGGGCGAGAGCCACTAGCGTATACGGCGGGCCGGCTATTTGCCTATGCAGAATGTGGAGAAGATTGCACCCAGAAGGTCGTCACTGGTGAATTCGCCGGTGATCTCGGCCAGCGCCTGCTGCGCCTGACGCAGTTCCTCAGCCATCAGCTCGCCGGCACCCGCATCCAGTTGGCCGGCCGCCTGGCCCAGCGCGGCATCCGCGCGGTCCAACGCATCCAGATGCCGCCGCCGCGCCGTAAAGCTACCTTCCCCGGCGTGGTAACCCATGGAGGCCTTCAGATGGTCCCGCAGGACGTCCAGCCCGGCACCGGTCGTCGCACTGAGCCGTATCGACACCGCGTCGTCATCGGACGCAGGCCCCGGGGCACCGCCGCTCAGGTCCACCTTGTTGCGGATGATCGTCACCGGGGTTTCCGCGGGTCGCTCGGCCAGCACCTGCCGTTCCAGCGTCCCGAGCCCGTCGCGATCGTCGATCACCAGCAGCAGCCGGTCGGCTTCCGCGATGGCGCGCCAGGCGCGGCGGATGCCTTCCTGTTCCACGACATCGCCGGAGTCGCGGAGGCCGGCGGTATCGATCACATGCAGCGGCATCCCGTCGATCTGGATGCGCTCCCGCAGGACATCACGTGTGGTGCCGGCGATCTCGGTGACGATGGCGGTATCCGTTTGCGCCAGCGCGTTCAGCAGGCTGGACTTGCCGGCGTTGGGGCGTCCGGCGATCACCACCGTCATGCCGTCGCGCAACACCTGGCCCTGACCCGCTGCCTGGCGCACGGCAGCGAGCTCCGCGCGCACCGACGCGAGCTTCCCGGCAATTGCACCATCGCCGAGAAAGTCGATCTCCTCATCCGGAAAATCGATGGCCGATTCCACATGTACGCGGAGTTCCACCAGGGCGCCGGTCAACCCGTGCACCCGCTCGGAGAACGCGCCGCTCAGCGATTGCATCGCCGCGCGGGCGGCTGCGTCCGAGCTGGCAGCGATCAGATCGGCCACCGCCTCGGCCTGGGCCAGATCCAGCTTGCCGTTCAGAAAGGCCCGTTCGGAGAACTCCCCCGGCCGCGCAAGCCGGGCGCCCAGCGACACCAGCCTGCGCAGCAAACGGTCCAGCAGCACCGGCCCGCCGTGGCCCTGGAATTCGACCACGTCCTCCCCGGTGAACGAGGCTGGGGCGGGAAACCAGAGCAGCAACCCCTCGTCCAGGACAACGTCATCCTGGTCGCGGAAGGAGCGGAAGGCGGCGATGCGGGGGGCCGGCAGGGGGCCGGCCACGGATTCGGCAAGGCGTGAGGCGAGCGGCCCCGAAACCCGGACGATACCAACCCCGCCCTGGCCGGGCGGGGTGGCGATCGCGCAGACGGTTTCGGTGCTCATGCGGGCACCCGGCCTATTTGGCCTCGCCGCGCTCGATCTTGCGGGTGATCACGTACTGCTGCGCGATGGAGAGCACGTTGTTCACAACCCAGTACAGCACCAGGCCGGCCGGGAAGAAGGCGAAGAACACCGTGAACACGAACGGCAGCGTCATCATGATCTTCTGCTGGATCGGGTCCAGCGGCGCCGGGTTCAGCCTCTGCTGCACGAACATGCTGATACCCATCAGCAGCGGCAGGACGAAGAACGGATCCGGCGAGGACAGATCATTGATCCACAGCATGAAGTCGGCATGCCGCAGCTCCACGCTCTCCAGCAACACCCAGTACAGCGCGATGAACACGGGGATCTGTACGAGTATGGGCAGACAGCCGCCCAGCGGGTTGATCTTCTCTTCCTTGTACAGCTTCATCAGCGCCTGGTTCATGGCCTGGCGGTCGTCGCCGTAGCGCTCCTTGAGCTGCTGCATGCGCGGCTGCATCTTGCGCATCCGGGCCATGGACTTGTAGCTGGCCTCGGAGAGCTTGAAGAACACGATCTTGATGGCGAGGGTCAGGATGATGATAGCCCAGCCCCAGTTGCCGACGACGCCGTGGATCCAGTTCAGCGCGATGAACAGCGGCCGGGAGATGATGTCCAGCCAGCCGTAGTCCACGGTGAGCTGCAGATGGTTGGCTGCCGCCGCCAGGCGATCCTGCTCCTTCGGCCCGACGTAGAGCTGGCTGCTGAACGTGGTGGTTTCACCGGCTGGCACCGCCCGCCAGAACGTGTTCATGCCGAAGTCGTAGACATTGCCCCCGCGGTCGCGCGTCCAGTAGCGCCGGGTTTCGCCCTCCGGCGGAATCCAGGCACCGAGGAAGTAGTGCTGGATGATGGCGAGCCAGCCGTCGGTGACGTCCTGGTTCAGATCCTCCGATCCCATGTCCGAGAAGGAGATCTTGCTGTAGCGGCTGTCCGGCGTGTGCAGCACGCCGCCGGTATACGTGTAGATGAACCAGGAGGTGCCGTCACCCACGTCGGCGCTGCGCCGCAGGTAGACCTGCTGGGAAGCGCTGATGTCCTGTTCGGCGGTGTTCTCCACCAGATGCTCGACGTCGATCAGGTAGCTGTCCCGGTGGAAGGTGTAGCGTTTGGTGACGCGAAGACCGTCCTCGCCTTCCCAGACCAGAGGGATCACCACCGTGTCCTCGCCTTCGGCGAGTTCGTAGCTGCCCTGCTCCATCCGATAGATGCCGCGGGTGCCGGGCCCTGGGGAGCCGTTACGGGTCACCAGGCCGGCGCGGGCGATAAACAGTTCGCCGGGGGCATCGCTCATCAGCCGCAGTGGCGTGGCATCCCGGGTGCTTACCGCGTACTGCAGCAAGTCGACCCGGGCTATCTCGCCACCCTGGGTGTTGATCTCGACGTCCAGCAGGTCAGTAGTAACGCGGACGGTGCGCGCTCGGTCGGCTTCCCGCTCCGCGGGCATGTCGTCGGCATCCGGCCGGGTGGCCTCCGGTGCCTCCGCTTCCAGATCGTCCGGCACGAAGATGTCCGGATCCTCCTCGGCCCGTTCCTCCGCCACCCGGTCCTCGGTCGGCGGTGCGGTGCGATAATCCCGTTCCCAGGCGCTCCAGATCAGCAACAGGATCATGCCAAGGGCGAGGAACTGTATCAGTCGTTGGGTTTCCATTGACGAAGTCAGTCTTTCGAACGCGGTTCAGGAACGGGATCCACCCCACCAGGATGCAGGGGATGGCACTTGAGAATCCGGCGTACTCCCAGGTACAGACCGCGGAATACGCCGTGCAGTTGTACGGCTTCCATCGTGTAGTGGGAGCAACTCGGGTAAAAACGACAGCGAGGCCCGAGCAACGGGCTGACGACCAGCTGGTAACCGCGGATCAGGAAGATGACGAGGTGGCGCATCGCTTCACCAGTCGCTGCCAGAGTTTGTCCAGAGCCCGGTGCAATTCGCCGCGCTCCACATCCGCCGCCACCGGACGCGCCATGACAACGATATCGATCGCCGGCAGACTGGCCCGCCGCTGGCGGAACGACTCCCGGATGATCCGCTTGATGCGGTTTCGGGCTACCGCCTTTCGAGCGGCACGGCGGGATATTGCCAGACCGAGCCGCGCCTGACCATGGTCATTGCCGATACCCAGAACGGTAAAGTAGCGGTCCGATACGCGTTCGGCGTCGGCGAAGACCTGGCGGAACTGGGCCGGGCGCAGTAACCGCGCCGAGCGCGGAAAAGCGGTCTGCCCGCCCCGTGGTTCAGACAACTCAGGCCGACAGGCGAGCGCGACCCTTGGCACGACGCGCCTTGATCACGGCTCGACCGTTCTTGGTGGCCATGCGGGCACGAAAGCCATGGGTACGCTTGCGCTTGATAACGCTGGGCTGAAAAGTCCGCTTCATGGTGATTATCCGGTCGATGTTGTATTCGGGAAGCGCCCCGACGGGCGCAAATCAGCCCGCGAATCTACCCGTTCCGGGGGGCGATTGTCAACGCCGACCGCAAGTGCCGCACCTGTGGATAGAGGAGCGCGAGGGGTATAGACTCGGCACTATTTCCTGTCGTCATCATGGTAATGGCGAATGCGCTCCGGTCGCCGTGCCGATGGTCCTTTCCTCGACCAGGGCCGGAGTGAGATATGGGCATCGGACGGCTCGTCCGTGCCGTCGCGTCCGGAAATACCACATCACGATACGAGGTCCGCGGGTGGACGGCTCTGTCTGGCAATATTGTCTCGATCGGCTGGAAGGGGAAGTACCCGACCAGCAACTCAACACGTGGATCCGGCCGTTACAGGCGGTGGAGGGGCAGCATGGACTGCGTCTTCTGGCACCCAACCGTTTCGTGCTGGACTGGGTACGAGAGCATTACATGCAACGTATCGAGGAGTTGGTCTCCCAGCAGGCCAACGGCGCACGGCAGAACGTGAGCCTTGAGATCGGCAGCTCGGCCGCCCCGACGCTCCGCCGAGCCGGTCCGGCGCCTGCAACCTCCCCGACGACGCCTGAACCTGCCCGTATCTCCACCCCCTCCAACATCAACCCGCGCTTCACCTTCGATACCTTCGTCGAGGGCAAGTCCAACCAGTTGGGCCGGGCTGCCTGTACCCAGGTTGCGGAGAACCCCGGTGGCTCCTACAACCCGCTGTTCCTGTACGGCGGAGTCGGCCTCGGCAAGACCCATCTGATGCATGCTATCGGCAACCTGATGCTGCAGCAGAATCCCAACGCAAAGGTGCTGTACCTGCACTCGGAACGCTTCGTCGGGGATATGGTGAAGGCGCTTCAGCACAATGCCATCAACGAGTTCAAGCGCCACTATCGCAGTGCTGACGCCTTGCTGATTGACGATATCCAGTTCTTTGCCGGCAAGGAGCGCTCGCAGGAGGAATTCTTCCACACGTTCAATGCGTTGCTCGAAGGTCAGCAGCAGGTGGTGCTCACCTGTGACCGCTATCCGAAGGAGGTGGACGGACTGGAAGAGCGGTTGAAATCACGGTTCGGCTGGGGCCTGACGGTTGCCATCGAACCGCCGGAACTGGAAACCCGGGTGGCCATCCTGATGAGCAAGGCGGTGCAGGAGGGCATAGAGCTCCCGGACGAGGTCGCATTCTTCATCGGCAAGCGCATCTGGTCGAACATCCGCGAGCTGGAGGGAGCGCTGCGCCGGGTGGTTGCCAACGCCCAGTTCACAGGCGCGCCGATCACAGTAGATTTCACCAAGGAAGCGCTGAAGGACCTGCTGGCTCTGCAGGACAAGCTGGTCACAGTGGAGAATATCCAGAAAACGGTGGCCGACTACTTCAAGATCCGCGTGGCGGATTTACTGTCCAAGCGCCGCAGTCGCTCGATCACCCGGCCAAGGCAGATCGCCATGGCGCTGTCCAAGGAGCTGACCACCCACAGCCTGCCGGAGATCGGCGATGCCTTTGGCGGTCGGGACCATACCACCGTGTTGCACGCCTGCCGGAAAGTGGTCGAACTCCGGGACACGGACGCACGCGTTTCGGAGGACTACGGAAACCTGTTGAGAACCCTGACCACATGATGTGGATAAACTGTTCGCAAAGGTGTGGATGAATAACCGGCAAAAGTTATCCACAGGTTGTCTCCAGGCTGTCAGGTATGCTGTTCATAGGTAATGCAGAGGCTGAAAGGCCTGTAATAAATTGAAAACACTGAAAAAATTCGAGTTATCCATACGCTGGCCCGGTGCTTAATAATAGTCACAGGGTTTTAAGGAACTAATTTATTAACAGTTGGACAGGTCGCCATGAAGATCGAAATCGAACGAGAAGCGCTACTCCGCCCGCTGCAGGCAGTCATTGGTGTCGTGGAGCGTCGCCAGACGCTTCCGGTACTTGCCAACGTGCTGATGGTGGCTGATGACAATGGCCTGTCCCTGACCGCCACCGATCTGGAGGTGGAACTGGTTGCCAGTACCACGCTGGATGTCCAGGAAGGTGGTCAGATCACCGTACCTGCCCGGAAACTGGTGGATATCGTCCGGAATCTTCCGGAGGGTGCCATGGTCCATCTCACCGTCGAACAGGACAGGGCGATTGTCAGCGCGGAGCGCAGCCGCTTTTCCCTGGCGACACTCCCGGCATCGGAATTTCCGACGGTGGAAGACATCGGGGAAACGGAACCGGTTCTGCTACCTCAGGGACATCTACGAGAACTTATTGAAAAGACGCACTTTTCGATGGCTCTTCAGGATGTGCGCTACTATCTCAATGGCCTGCTGCTGGAACTGGAACCGGAACGTCTCCGGGCGGTGGCCACCGATGGCCATCGCCTGGCCATGGGCGAGTTGACCGGCAACGTCCAGGTCCAGAACAGCCAACAGGTCATCGTTCCCCGAAAGGGTGTGCAGGAATTGCTGCGGCTGCTCGATGACACCGAGGACCAGGTCCGCCTGGAACTGAGCAGTAACCATATCCGCGTTACGCTGCCGGAACTGCGGTTTACCTCGAAGCTGATCGACGGCCGTTTCCCCGATTACCAGCGGGTTATCCCGAACGTGGAGAACAACGTACTGACCGCGGACAGGGAGACCTTGAGACAGGCACTGGTACGTGCCTCCATACTTTCCAACGAGAAGTATCGCGGCGTTCGCTTCACGCTGGAAACCGATACGCTCAAGATCCAGTCGAACAATCCGGAACAGGAACAGGCCGACGAGGAACTCTCCGTCACTTATCCCGGCGCGTCGCTGGAGATTGGCTTCAATGCCAGTTATGTCCTGGATGCCCTGGGCGCCATGGACGGTGAGCAGGTGACCATCGGACTGGTCGACGCCAACAGCAGCTGCCTGATCCGCGATGCGGAGAGCAAGGAGTTCAGTTACGTCGTCATGCCCATGCGCCTGTAGCGTATGACGGAGGCCCGGATGCAGCTCTTTGGGCACCGAGGGAAACACTGGTCAGTTCCCATCTATTCCCGGTGGCCTCTACCCGTGTCGCAAGCCACCACAGGTAGAACCACGACCTGTGGCGCATCGCTCCTGGCCACGAACGAAAATCGGTCTCGAGTGCGAACGCAGGAGTTAATCAGTGTTCTCCTGGCAGCGTCAGGAACCTGAGAGGCGGGATGGCGCTACGCAAACTGAGCCTGTATCGGGTCCGTAATCTGGTTGACCAGTCACTGCTGTTCTCATCCGGTGTGAACCTGATTACCGGCGCCAATGCCGCTGGCAAAACCAGCGTGCTGGAAGCGATCCATTGCCTTGCCCGTGCGGCGAGCTTCCGAACCAACCAGTTCGATCAGGTCATCCGGCACGGAGCGAGAGACCTGATCATTTCCGGAGAGCTGGGCGAGACCCATTCGCATCATATCGGCGTCCAGCGGGAGACACGCCGTACCCGGGTACGCATTGACGGCGAGGATGCCGCAAACCTGTCCGAGCTGGCCAGGCATCTGCCGATCCAGGTCATCAACACCGAAAGTCAGCGTCTGCTCCAGGACGGGCCGAAAGTTCGACGTGCGTTCCTGAACTGGAGTGTGTTCCACGTGGAACATGGTTACTACCACGCCTGGAAGCGGTTCGACCGTGCCTTGCGGCAACGGAATGCAGCACTACGAAGCGGCGATCTCCGTCTGTGCGCAGCCTGGGAGCCGGAGCTGGTCACCGCATCCGGAGCAGTAACCGAGGCCCGGCAACGTTTCATCGAAGATCTTTCCTCCCAATTGCAGCGACAGGCATCGGGATGGTTACCCGGCATTGATCTTGAGCTGCGTTACCGGCAGGGCTGGGGGGCGGACCGGGATCTGGCCGAGCAACTTGCGGAGGGACGGCGGCGTGAACGAGAGCTGGGACATACGCTGTATGGTCCGCATCGGGCCGATCTGGTGATCAGGGCCGAAGGCGTTGAAGCGCAGCACTGGTTGTCACGCGGGCAACAGAAGGTGCTCGTCATGGCGCTGCTGCTCGCGCAGGTCGATCGCCTTTCCAAACATGGGGAACGCCAGCCGCTGCTGCTGGTGGATGATATTGGCGCGGAGCTGGATGCGCAGCATGCCGAGTGGGTGATGACCGCAATTGCTGAATCTCCCGCGCAATCCTTTGTCACCGCGATCAGCCGCAGTGTGGTATCTGCCGAGGTGCAGTGCTGGATGCACGTGGAGCAAGGCCGGCTGTCGGAAAGGCACTAAGTCGTTACCGGCGGGCTTTCCGGCCGAGTGACGAGCCCATAGAACGATGAGTCACAGTGAATGGCTCGGTGCCTCCCTGGAGATGATATAATGCGTCGGTTAACCGGAAAGGACAGGCTATGAGCGCAACTCCAAGTTACGATTCCGCCAACATCAAGGTCTTGCGAGGACTGGATGCGGTTCGCAAGCGGCCCGGCATGTACATTGGTGACACCGACGACGGTACAGGCCTCCACCACATGGTGTTCGAGGTCATGGATAACTCCATTGACGAGGCGCTGGCAGGCTATTGCACCGCGATCTCGGTGGTCATCCACACCGACAACTCGATTACTGTCAGTGATAACGGTCGAGGTATTCCGGTGGATATCCATCCGGAGGAAGGCCGTTCCGCTGCGGAAGTGATCATGACCGTGCTGCATGCGGGCGGCAAGTTCGACGACAGCTCATACAAGGTGTCAGGCGGCTTGCACGGTGTCGGGGTGTCGGTCGTCAATGCCCTGTCCGATCGACTGCAGCTGACGATCCGCAAGAACGGCCGTATCCATTACCAGGAGTTTCGCCTGGGTGAGCCGGTGGAACCGCTGAAAGTCATCGGTGAGGCCGAGGACACCGGTACCGCGATCACGTTCAGGCCGAGCGAACAGATATTCAGCAACATCGAGTTCCATTACGACCTGCTGGCCAAGCGGTTTCGGGAGCTGTCCTTCCTCAACCCGGGTGTGCGCATCGAGATGCTCGATGAACGCACCAGCAAGCAGGATGTGTTCGAGTATGCCGGCGGGATCAAGGCCTTCGTCGAACACCTCAACAAGAACAAGACGCCGCTGAACAAGGAAGTGCTCTACATCACCACCTGGCATGG
>JBJHBJ010000047.1:0-38606 GCA_050485425.1 Ectothiorhodospiraceae bacterium
TGTTCCTGTGGCGGTATGCCGGGGCCGGCGTCGCTGACCCGCAGCTCGATCATCGTGCCCTGCCGATCCAGCGACAGTCGCACAGGCCCCCGCTCGGGCTGGGTGAACTTCACGGCGTTGGACAGCAAGTTGATCACCAGCTGAATCAGCCGGTCGCTGTCGCCCTTGATCGGGCAGGGTGTCCCGGGCTGTCTCCATTCCAGCTTGACGCCGCGATCCGTGAACAATTGCGAGGTGGCTGAGACCGCGTCCTCCACCACACCACGCAGGTCCAGGTCCTTGAGTTGCCAGTCACCCCAGCCACTCTCGATCCGGGACAGGTCTAGCACCTGGTTGATGAGGCGTGTCAGGCGCTCGCTTTCCTTGACGATGACCTGCATGAATTCGCGCTGCTGGTCCGTATCGATGTCCTTGCCGGAAAGCAGGATTTCGCCGAAGGCACGGATGGAGGTCAGCGGGGTGCGAAGCTCGTGGCTGACCATGGAGACGAACTCGTCCTTCAGCCGGTCCAACTCGGTGAGCCGCTGGTTGGCGGCGCGCAGTTCGGCCGTGGCCAGCTCCAGCTCGCGGGATTTCTGCTCCAGACGCCGGCCGTATTCGATGGCGCGCGAGGTCGCGTCGAGGATTTCCATCACCCCCTCGAAGGTCAGTGCTTCGCCCTTGACGATGGAGGACATCATCACGCGTGCCGAGGCCGAGCCGATATGGCCGGTGAGAATCCGCTCGCATTGATTGATGAGGTCCGGCGGTGCTTCCTGATCCGCTGTCAGCGGCGTGCCCTGGCGCTGGCCATAGGCGCGGATGGCCTCGGCCGCCTCGTAGTCGCCGGTGAACCGGGAGAGCAGTGCTTCGAGATCGCCCACGGTGGTGGTGCCCTGCCAGAATCGCGCATCCCGTTCCGAACGCTCGAACACGTCCACGAACAAGGCCGCCTGGATGCGCTCGATGTTGCTCTGCCGGGTGTACAGCGACACGAGCACCATGCCACCGATGTTGAATATCATGCTCCAGAACAGGGCGTGGGTGATGGCGTCCAGCCCGGTGAGGCCGAACAGCGCCTGGGGATTGAGCAGGTGCAGGCCGTCGAAGACACCATCGGGGCTCATGCCCGGCAGCCAGGCCGGGTCCACCAGCGAGGGGATGAACAGGGTATACAGCCAGACGATGAAGCCGCCGGTCAGTCCGGTGAGCGCCCCGGTCCGGCTGGCCCCCTTCCAGTACATTCCGAGCAGGATCGGGGGCGCGAACTGGGCCACGGCGACGAACGAGATAAGGCCGATGCTGACCAGTGCATAGGCGTCGGCGGTCAGGCGGAAATAGGTGTAGCCCAGCATCAGCAACAGCACGAGGATCAGCCGCCGCAGGTAGATGATCAGCCGTCGCAGGCCGATGCGCTCGATCAGCGCCAGGTGCCGGAAGCGCAGCAGGGCCGGCATGACCAGATCGTTGCTGACCATGATCGCCAGCGCGATGCTGGCCACGATGACCATGCCGGTGGCAGCGGAGAAACCGCCCAGGTAGACGAACAACGCCAGCAGTTCCCGGCCTTCGGCCAGGGGCAGGGCCAGTACGTAGTTGTCAGGGTCCACCGGCGCATCGCCGAAATAGATCAGCCCGGCCATGGCGATGGGCAGCACGAACAGGTTGATCAGAAAGAGGTACAGGGGGAACAGCCAGGCGGCGGTGCGCAGATGGTCCTCGTTGACGTTTTCCACCACGGTGACCTGGAACTGCCGGGGCAGGAACAGGATAGCCGCCATGGAGAGGACGATCATGGCCACCCAACTGGTGTAGCCGCCGGGGAGGCCGGACGGGTTCAGCATTTCCCGCATGGCCGGCTCCGCCGCCACCCGGTCCACCAGGTCCATCGGGCCGCTGAACAGGACGTAGGTGACGAAAACGCCCACAGACAGGAAGGCGATCAGTTTGACGATGGACTCGAAAGCGACGGCGACCACCATGCCTTCCAGCCGTTCGGTGGCATCCACATGCCGGGTGCCGAACAGGATCGCGAACAGCGCCAGCACCGCCGCCACCCAAAGCGCCTTGTCTTCCACCAGCGAGCCTGTTGCTCCGCCGGCGGCCTCCGGGTAATTCAGCAGAACGTCGAAACTGGCCGAGACGGCCTTGAGCTGCAGTGCGATGTACGGCGTGATGCCCGCCACCGCGATGAAGGTGGCCAGCCCGCCGAGCAGCATGCTCTTGCCGTAGCGGGACGCGATGAAATCGGCAATCGAGGTAATACGGTGGATCTTCGCAATACGGATGATCTTGCGCAGCACGATCCACCACAGCACCGCCGCCAGCGTCGGCCCCAGATAGATGGTCAGGAATGTCACCCCGTCCTGGGTGGCGCGGCCGACGCTGCCGTAGAAGGTCCAGGCGGTGCAGTACACGGCGATGGAGAGGGTGTAGACGTACGGGTTGTTGACCAGCGAGCGGGAACTGCGCGCGCGGAGATCGGCCCAGTAGGCGATGGCGAACAGCAGCCCCAGGTAGAGGAACGGCGTCAGCAGGATGGCCCATTGCGGCATCAGTGCTGCCCGTCCTGCCGGTGGCTGCGGCCCGGCCGACGCAGCAACACGCCGGTGCAGGCGATGATCCCGATCCAGGCGGCGAACAGGTAGACCCAGAGCAGGGGCAGCCCGAACAGGCGGACGTCCTTGGCGAAGACGGCGAGCAGCGGGTAATTCAGCAACAGGAAGCCAATGATCGACAGGGCGATCAGCCGTTCGCGCCGGCGGGGCTGTCCGCGATTGACGGTCATGGACGGTCCTCTCCCGCTTGCGGTGCTTCCTCGCGCTGTCGATCGCCATGGAGTGCCTGTTCCAGCCGCTCGATGCCTTGCTGGTGGAGCAGGGGAAGCATGCGACAGAAGATTTCCGCCACCTGATCGACAGGGGTTCCCGCATCCGGTTCGAGCCCCATGCGCCAGCATAGCGACTCCAGCGAGTGGTCCGCCGCAGGGCCGTGCAGCAGCGCGGAGAGTGACGCCAGGTCGAGTACAGGGTGATCGAAGACCGCACCGCTATCGGGCCCATGCATGTGCAGCATCTGCATCGCAGGGCCCGAGCCATGTCCGATCAGTACCGTGTCTCGTGCGAATGCCTGTAATTGAACCAGCGCGTCGTCCAGGGGACTCTCCCCCCGGTTTGCGCCTACCGTTACGTCCAGCCGGGAACCCGGTGCCGGCCGTCCCTTGGTAATGCGCAGAGCCGTGATCTCGCGTGGATGCGGATGCTGTCGGCTATGGGAGGGTGCTGCAAACCGTATCGCCAGGGCGGTGTATTCGAGTTCCGGTAACGGCGATGACGGTAGGGACCGGCTGCGTTTGCCGCCACCCGGGCCGGGCGACATGGTGTGGTCCGGGACCGTTTGCCGGGAGGTGGCCGACCAGCCGCTCCGGCAGCCCTGGGCGCAGGGTAGTGGGATGCGCAGCACGCTGATGCCTGCGCGCCGTTTGTCCCACTGGCTCCAGCAGACGGAGCCGTGGCTCTCCAGCACCATGCGTCCGGTAAGCTGGGCATCTCCGCCCGGTAGTGGATCCTCCAGCCAGGCTTCCAGCGAGGTGACCGGCGCCGGTTCGCCCTGCCAGCGCAGGTCGACGTAGACCCTGTGGTCACCGGGCAGCGTTTCGATCTCGATTCTGCTCACGCCATGGTCACTCTTCAGGCGGTGCAGCAGATAGCCCAGCATGCGGCCCGCGGCATAGCCGTCCATGTGCAGCCAGAGCGGACTTCCGGTCTCGCACAGTGACGGCAGGTCGTGGTCGCCGGGTGGGTGCGACCGGATATGCGCCAGGAGGTCCGAGCTGCGCACGTCAGCCATTCGGGCGGGATCGGAAAGCACGCGCTGGCTGGCCTCGCCGATCCAGTCGACCCGTCGGGACAGTTCGCGACTTTCCCGGACAATCATGCCCTGGAAACGCTCGCGATCCTCAAGGCTGATGGATTGCTCGCGGGCGAGATTCTCCGCGGCGGCGCGCAGGCTCGCCAGGGGCGACCGCAACGACTCCACCGCGGCCTGCAGGTTGGGCTGCGGAGGCAGGTCTCCGCTCAGACGACTGGCCGGGCGGAACAGGAGCAGGAAACCCGGGCGCAGCGCTGCGCTGGTGGGCAACAGGCGCAGCCGGCAGCGCATCAGTTCGCCACTGTCCAGTGTGGCGCAAAGGAATTCCGGCAGCTCCGGCGGTTGCGAGGGCGCGTCCGGGGCGAAGGGCTTCAGCGCGCGGACGTTCTGCTCCAGGGATGCCCTTGGCCACAGCGTGTAGATGGAGCCGCCGACCTGCAGGGCAGGGCCATGCAGTACGCCGGCGGTACGGTTGAACAGCAGGATACCGCCCTCGCGGTCGCAGATCACCGCGCCGTCGTCCAGGTCCGAAAGTACTGCCTGCAGGCGTTTCCGCTCGTCCTGAAGGCCGACTGCGCCGCTCGCCATGGCGCGACTGACATCCTGGCGGCTTTGTTGCAGATCCGCTGCCATCAGGCGCACGTTCTCTGACAGGTCGTCCATCATGCTGAAGCGGGCGGTGGCGATCGGGGGAGGCTGCTTGCCCAGCAACAGCAGCCTGGTTGCGTCCGTCAGCTCGATCAGCGGGCGCATCAGACGGCGGTCCAGAGCCGCCCACAGTACGGCAAGCAGAATCATCAGCAGCAGCGCAAAGCCGACCAGCAGGGCCGACAGCATCGGCAGCCGCTCCGGCGCCGGCCGGACGATGATGCCGACCATCAGAAACGCGCCCGCGATGCCGCCTCCCAAGAGCAGGAATGCCAGCCCCATCTTCGTGCGAGGGGACAGCGGCGTAGGCATTCAGTCCCCCAACAACTGCCTGACCTTGTGAACCACGTCCTGGGTGGAGAACGGTTTGGTGATGTAGGCGTCCGCTCCCAGCTCCAGTCCCCGTTGCTGCTCGGAATCCCTCCCCTTGGCGGTCAGCATGACGATGCGGATGGATGAGGCATCGTGGCTCTTGCGGATTTCCTGGCAGACCTGGAAGCCATCCTTGCGCGGCATCATGACATCCAGCAACACCAGGTCCGGCGTTGCTTCACGGACGATGTCCAGCGCCTGCTCTCCGTCTTCGGCGGTGCGCACCGCGTAACCGGCCTGTTTCATCAGGAATTCCAGTGAAAGCAGAATATTGGGTTCATCATCCACGATAAGAACGGTTTTCGCCATGGCCGTTTCCAGTCGCCCCGACCAGGGGGCTGTTTGTCGTGCCGGCTCCGTTGCCGGCGGAGCCTGCCATCGACGAATGAATGCTGCGGGCCGGCGTGTTACGGGAAGCGTCACTCTGTTACTGCCGGTAACACTGGCCCGAGCAGGAATAAGAGACCCGGCGGTGTTAAAGGGTGGGCACGGCCGGGAAAGCGGGTTCCAGTATCCCCCGCGCCTCTCTGCGTGGACGCGGGGGGTGGAACGCCTTACCGGTTGGCGCGGTGCTCGATGAGCTCGTCCACCACAGCCGGATCCGCCAGGGTGCTGGTATCGCCCAGGTTGTCCAACTCGTTGCAGGCCACCTTGCGCAGGATCCGCCGCATGATCTTGCCGGATCGTGTCTTCGGCAGTCCGGGCGCCCACTGGATGAAGTCCGGCTTGGCAATCGCACCGATTTCCGTGCGCACCAGATCCAGCAACTCCTTTTTCAGCGCATCGGAGGGGTCCACGCCGGCCATCAGCGTCACGTAGGCATAGATGCCCTGACCCTTGACGTCGTGCGGGAAACCGACCACGGCGGCTTCGGCCACTTTCGGATGCAGCACCAGGGCACTTTCCACTTCCGCAGTGCCCATGCGGTGCCCGGAGACGTTCAGCACGTCGTCCACCCGGCCGGTGATCCAGTAATAGCCGTCCTCGTCGCGCTTGGCTCCGTCACCGGTGAAGTACTTTCCCTTGTAGGCGGACAGGTAGGTTTCCATGAAGCGCTTGTGGTCGCCATAGACGGTACGCATCATCGATGGCCAGGCACGGGCGATGCACAGGTTGCCCGATGTGGCGCCTTCCAGCACCTTGCCCTCGTTGTCCACCAGCTCTGGTTCGACACCGAAGAATGGCCGCGTGGCGGAGCCCGGCTTCAGGTCGGTGCAACCCGGCAACGGCGTGATCATGATCGAGCCGGTCTCGGTCTGCCACCAGGTGTCGACGATCTGGCAGCGGCCATCACCCACCGCGTTGTAATACCATTCCCAGGCTTCCGGATTGATGGGTTCGCCCACGGTTCCCAGCAGCCGCAGCGAAGAACGCCGGGAGCGGGTCACGAAATCGTTTCCCTGGCCCATCAGCGCGCGGATAGCCGTCGGCGCGGTGTAGAAAATGGCGACGTTGTGCTTGTCCACCACGTCCCAGAAGCGGCCAGCGTCGGGATAGGTGGGAACGCCCTCGAACATCAGGCTGATGGCGCCGTTGGCAAGCGGACCATAGACGATATAGGAGTGGCCGGTGACCCAGCCCACATCGGCGGTGCACCAGTAGACCTCGCCTTCGTGATAGTCGAACACGTAGCGGTGGGTGAGGCTGGCGCCGAGCATGTAGCCGCCGGTGGTATGCAGCACGCCCTTGGGCTTGCCGGTGGAACCGGAGGTGTAGAGGATGAACAGCGGGTCTTCGGCGTCATTCTCCGCCGCCGGGCAATCGGCCGAGACCTTCTGCACCGCGTCGTGATACCAGACGTCGCGTCCGTCCTGCCAGTCGATCTTGCCGCCCGTGCGCTTCACGACGAAGACCGTACGCACGTTCGGACACTTCCTCAGCGCCTGGTCGGCGTTGGTCTTCAGGGGGAAGTTGCGGCCGCCACGCACGCTCTCGTCCGCGGTCACCACGACCTGGCAGTCGGAGTCCAGCACGCGGTCCTGCAGCGCCTGCGGCGAGAAGCCGCCGAAGACCACCGAGTGGATGGCCCCGATCCGCGCGCAGGCCAGCATGGCCACGGCGGCTTCCGGAATCATCGGCAGGTAAATACAGACGCGGTCCCCTTTTTTGACGCCATGATCCTTCAACGCATTGGCGAAGCGGCAGACGCGCTCGTGCAGGTCGCGGTAGCTGATATGCTGCGCGTCGGCCTTGGGGTCATCCTGCTCCCAGATGATGGCCGTCTGGTCGCCGCGCGTTTCCAGGTGCCGATCGAGACAGTTGTAGGCCGCGTTCAGCTTGCCGCCCTCGAACCAGCGGATCTCCCCTTTGACGAGATCGGACCCGTCGACCTTGTTCCAGCGCTTGAACCAGGTAAGCTGCTTTTCCGCCTGCTCACCCCAGAAGCCTTCCGGATCGTCCAGCGACTGCTTGTACATGCGCAGGAAATCTTCCTGGCGAAGCAGCGCCTGCTTGGCGGTTTCCGGGGGAACGGGGTAAACCTTGCTTTCGGACATGGGGACTCCTCCTGTTCTCGGGGGGTGGCCGGATTGGCCATCCCCCTTCTGAAAAAAAGCCTAGCAGGCCTGTGACGAATAGCTGTCGGGTCAGCATTTCCCATGCCCCCGACAGCCCGATTCGGCCCGTCTTTGTTATCGGCATTCCGTAAGCAAACCCCTTGCCAGGTTCGCAAGTGACTGATTTTTCCGGTGGCCCACGCACCGTCTCGCGATGACGGCGCCACGCCTGTTACCGATAGTGACAGCGGTGCGTCACCATCGGCACACCTCCAGGCTATACCCCCTGAAAGGTTAGCACCCAGGGTCTTGCTCCAGCCCGCCCTGGCGGCGAGCGGCGGAAGGGCGGGGTATGCCCATCCGATGGCGTTTTTCCCAGAGCGCCTTGCGGCTGATGCCGAGCCGGCGGGCCAGTTCGGTTTCGGTGCACTGGTCCTGATACTCCAGCACGAATTGCCGGAAATAGTCTTCCAGAGAGAGATCCGGCGTGCCTGCTCCGGGACTGTTGGCATGTTCGTTCGGCAGGCCCAGCAGGTCGGGCGTGATGCTGGCGCTGTCGGTGAGGATGGCGGCGCGTTCGATGGCGTTTTCCATCTCCCGCACGTTTCCCGGCCAGCCGTAGTTGCGCAGGCTGGTGAGGGCCTCCTTGCTGAAGCGTAGCGGTGGCTGCTTCAGGCGCTGGCAGGCCCGTTCCAGCAGATGCTTGGCCAGCAGCAGGATGTCGTCCCCACGTTCGCGCAGCGGCGGAAGCCGGATTTCCATCACATTGATCCGGAAATAGAGATCCTCGCGGAACTCTCCTGCGCTGACACGCTTTTCCAGGTCCCGGTGGGTGGCGGCGATCAGGCGGATATCCACTCGCCGGGAACGTGAGGCGCCCACCCGGCGTATCTCGCCCTCCTGCAGCACCCGCAACAGCCGTGCCTGGGCGGTGAACGGCAGCTCGCCGATTTCGTCCAGAAACAGCGTTCCGCCATCGGCCGCTTCCACCAGGCCCTGCCGGGTGCTGGTTGCTCCGGTGAATGCTCCCTTTTCATGGCCGAACAACTCGGCCTCGATCAGCGTGTCCGGGATGGCCGCGCAGTTCACCGTGATCAAGGGCCCCTCCCGGCGGTCGCTGCGTTCATGCAGCGCGCGGGCCACCAGTTCCTTGCCGGTGCCGGATTCCCCGAGCACGAGCACGGTGGTGCCGGTCGGGGCCACCTTGGCGATGCGGTCGAACACCGCTCTCATGACTGCGGATTCCCCGACGATGCCGGCAACCGGGTAGGCACGTTCCACATCAGCCTTCAGCGCCGCATTCTGCCGTCGCAGCCTGTTCTCGTTCAGAGCCCGCTGTACGGTGAGCACCAGGTCGTCGTTGTCGAACGGCTTGGCAATGTAGTCCAGCGCTCCCAGTTTCATGGCTTCCACGGCAGAGCGAACGCTGGCGTAGCTGGTCATGATGATGGTGGGCACGTCGGGGGCGAGCTCCAGCATGCGGGTGCCGTCCGCGCCGGGCAGTCGGAGATCGGCGATGATCAGATCGCATTCGCCGGGGTGGTGTCGCTCGGTGGCGTCCTCCACCGAGCGCGCATCGACTACCTGGTGATCGTTTTTTTCCAGCAGGCGCCGCAGCGAGCGGCGGATGATGTCCTCATCTTCGATGATCAGTATGCGTGCCATGTTGCTAACCTTTCCGAGAGTGCTGTCATGTCTCAGCGCCGTTGTCCGGCCTGTTGGCGTTGCTGCGTTTGCTTGCCGTGGAAAACCACGGCACTGCGCGTCGCGCCTGGCATTGCGATACCTCCGGCCGCAACGCGTGCGCGGGAATCAATCCGCTCTGATCTGGGCCTCCTGCGCGTTTTCCAGGTGCGCTGATCGCAGCCGGATCGTGACCCGGGTACCGCTCTCGTCGCTGGCGATCTGCAGGTCACCACCCGTGTTCTTGATGATGTTGTAGGCGAGGGGCAGACCGAGGCCGGTGCCCTTGCCCGGAGGCTTGGTGGTGTAGAACGGGTCCATCACGTACTCCAGTGCTTCCCGGCTGATGCCGCAGCCGTTGTCTTCCACGCAGATTTCCAGCCAGTCTCCGCTGTGCAGGCTGCGAATGGTGACGAAACCGTCCTCGGGGCAGGCATCCACCGCGTTGGTCAGCAGGTTCACGAATACCTGCACAATCTGCTGGTTGTCGCCCAGCGCGGTGTGGCCAACCGGGACGCGGTTCTCGAAGCGCAGTCTCTGCGCCCGCCGGCTCAGCATGGTCAGGCGCAATGCCTCGGCGGCGGCCTCGTGCAGATCCACGGGAACCATGTGCTGACGGCCGTTGTTGCCGCCATGGGCGTAGCGGACCAGGCTCTGGACGATGGTGTTGATGCGTTGCGCCTGCTGCAGGATGTCGTCGGCGTAATGCAGCACGCTGTCGCGGCCCGTTGCCTCTTCCCTGAGTTCCTGGGCCAGGCATGAGATGCCGGTGACGGGGTTGCCGATCTCGTGTGCCACCCCGGCCGCGAGCCGGCCGATGGAGGCCAGCCGGGCGCTGTGCGTGAGCTCTTGCTCCAGCGTCTGCAACTCGGTCAGGTCCTCGACCAGTACGACCGTGTCCTCGCCGCTGCGGGTGCGGCCCGGTGGCGCCACCTTGGCCTTGTGCAGGCTGTACCAGTAGATGCGGTTGTCGTTTTCCACGGGCTGCTTGCGGAGGTGGTTGTCCGCCTTGTCCAGGAATTCCGCCAGCAGCGGGCCCCAGGGAGGTGCCAGCTCTTCCAGTCGGCGGCCGATGACCTCTGCCATCGGGATGCCGGTAATCTCCGCCATGGCCGGGTTCCAGCGCACCAGGCGTCCTCCCTGGGCTACCGCGCAGACGCCCAGTGGGAGATTCTCGATGATCTGGCGGTGGTAGCGGCGAAGCCTGTCCAACTCGGCCGCCAGCCCCTTGAGCCGGGTCTGCGACGTCTCCAGGCGATCCTCGATCAGGCGTACGTTCTGCGCCAGCGCGGTGCGGTTTTCGGTATCGAGCTCCAGGCGGTCGTCAACGATCATCCGGGCCAGCACCGGCCCCATGATGCCGGAGAGATTACGCTGGATCTGGGAACGCAGCCCGTGCAGATGATTGGGCCGGTTCTCCTGCCAGGTAAGGCCCAGTTCCCGCAGCGCCTTGTCCACTTCGGCGAATGCCGTATTGGAGCCCATCACCGAACTCAGTTGCTCTACGAACTGGTCCGGGGAGCGCACGTGAAGGTCGCCCACCGGCAGCACCGGAGCCAGTTCCCGGCAGGCGGCAGCCGCCTCCTGTTCCTGCTTGTCCGGCCGGGTCAGCAGGGAGACCACAACGAACAGGAAGGCATTCACGCTCAAGGACCAGAACGTGGCCGACTGGTCCATGCCGACCGCGGGGCCGGGACTGCCGCTGCCGAAGCCGAGCAGTGTCATCACGCTGCTGCCGGTCACCGGCGGCAGCAGCACGGTGAAGGCCCAGACTGCGGAGCCGGCCAGCAGCCCGATAATGAAGCCGGCGGCAGTGGCCCGTTGCCAGAACAGCAGGCCGATGACGCCCGGCAGCAGTTGTGCCATGGCCAGGAACGAGATCAGACCCCAGCCCACCAGGCCGCCCATGGGTTGCAGGACCAGGTAGAAGCCGAAGCCGGCGGCGATCACGGCGGCGATGACGATGCGGCGAAGCCAGCGCAGCGAGCCGTACAGGTCCCGGTCCGGTGTCGGTCCGGCCAGGGGCAGGATGAGATGGTTCAGCGTCATCGACGAGATCGCCAGCGTGGTGACCACGATCATGGCGCTGGCTGCGGAAATCCCGCCGAGGTAGGCCAGGATCGCCAGGGATGGCGAACCGCTAAGCAGGGAGAGTCCGAGCACGTAGTAGTCGGCCGACGTTCCGGTGTTGAGTACCGTGCCTGCCCAGAGGATGGGGGGAATCAGCAGCGTCAGCGCCAGCAGGAACAACGGAAAGGCCCAGCTTGCCGTATACAGGTGGCGTGGTTTCATGTTCTCCGTGAACAGCATCTGGAACTGGCGCGGCAACAGGAAACCCGCGGCAAATGCCAGTATCAGCAGGCTGGTCCAGGGGCCTTCCATGGCGGGCTGGTAAAACGCCTGGAGTTGGTCCGGATTCTCGCGCAGCCATGCGTGCATGCCGCCCAGCCCGCCGAACGCCTGCCAGACGGCCACGATGGCCACGAGTGCCAGTGCCAGCAGCTTCATCAGGGACTCGAAGGCGATTGCGGCAACCAGTCCTTCATGTTTCTCCCGCGCGGAAACGTGGCGCACCCCGAACATGATCGTGAATACGGTGACCAGCAGCACGAACCAGAAGGCGATCACCGGCGGGGCGGAGGTCTCGCCGGTGAGTACTGCCGTGGATTCGGCCACCGCACGGATCTGCAGGGCGACGTAGGGCAGCACACCGGCCAGCATCAGCAGCGTGACGATCACGCCTGCGGCCTGGCTGTTGAAGCGGAAGGCAAACAGATCCGCCACCGAGGTCAGCTGATAGGTACGGGTCAGCCGGAGGATGGGCATGAGCAGCACCGGTGCCAGCACAAAGGCCAGCGTGACGCCCAGATAGATGGTCAGGTAATTCAGACCCTGATCCTGGGCGAAGCCGACGCTGCCATAGTAGCTCCAGGTGGTGGCGTAGACACCCAGCGAGAGCACATAGACTGCCGGGTGGCGTGTCAACCGTGCCGGCAGCCAGCGGCTCTCCACCGCGTGTGCGATCAGGAATAGCAGCAGCAGGTAGAGCACTGCCGCGATGAACAGCGTCCCCAGGTCAAGGGTCATGGCGGCGGATCAGGCTACGTGCGAGCAGCGCGGAGAGCAGGATAATGCCGAACCAGAGTAGGAAAGGCACGTACCACGGCAGCATGGCGCCCATCCACCAGGCGGCAAACGGGGAAACCAGCAGAAACAGTGCGAGCAGAAATATCAGCACGCTGTAAGACCCCGCACCGGAGTCCTGAAGCTGCGGCATGTTGTCTCCTCCGGACCGAACGATGGACCTGGAACGGGCCCTCGATCTTATAGTTGTTACCGAAGGTAGCATGACTGCCGTCCGGAGGCGACAACGGATTAGCTGGTGGGTGTCGCCGCCTGCTGTCGGTTGCGCAACGGGGTGAGGCTCCAGTTGGCCAGCGCCCAGGCCCATATCTCGTCCAGCGGCGCCTTGCGGAGTTCCAGGGGTGGGGATTGCAGCAGGAAATCCAGCGCGGCCCAGAGCTGGCGGGAGGCATGATCCGGATCAAGTGCCGGGGCGAAGGTCTGCTTGCTCAGCTTCTGTCCCTGGGCGTTGACCGCCACCGGCAGGTGACCATACCGGGGTTGCGGTAGAGCGAGCAACTGCTGGAGATGGAGCTGCGGCGGCGTGCACCAGAGCAGATCGTAGCCCCGGACCACATCGGTGATGCCGTACTCGCCGTCGTCGACCGCCGCCGCCAGGTGATAGGCGTAATGGCCGTCGGCGCGGCGAATGACGAAATCACCCAGTGTCTGCTCCAGGTCGCATCGGATCGTGCCCTGGAGGATGTCCTCGAACGCGATGTGCCGGTCCTCGGTGCGTATGCGCAGGGCCCGGGTGCGGCGTCCCGGTGGCAGTCCGTCGCGGCAGGTGCCCGGGTAGACCAGGCCGTTCGGACCGGATTTTCCGGCCGCCGCGATGTCCTTACGGGTGCAGCCGCATCCGTATGCCAGCCCCTCACGGACCAGACGTTGTACCACCTCCCGGTAGACGTCGAGCCGCCGGCTCTGCCGTTGAACCGCTCCATCCCACTGGAAGCCGAACAGTTCCAGCGTGCGGGGAATCCCCTCGGCGGCTCCGGGCTGCTCCCGAGGCGGGTCGATGTCATCGATGCGCAGCAGCCATTCACCCCCTTTCGTGCGGGCTTCCAGGAAGCTGCCGGTAGCGGCAACCAGCGATCCGAAATGCAGCGGACCGGTGGGGCTGGGAGCAAAGCGGCCGCGATAGCCGCGTTGTCTGCACGTGAAGGGCACCATTCCCTAGGCGTGATACCGTCCGCGTTCCTCCGGCCCGGTCCGGCTGTCGCGCAGGCTCGCACGGAATCGCCGTAGTTGTTCCCTGGCATAACGCAGCAGCCGCTGGCGGTCCTGTTCGCCGATGTCGGTGATGGACAGGCCGGCGCGCAGCGCGCCGGGGGGGTGGGTCAGCTCCACCAGATAGCTGACGCGGCACATCATGGTCACCGGTTCCAGACGGTGTGATTCGTGATCGGGCAACAGTGCATCAAGGCGAACTTCCTCGCCTGAGAGCAGCGGCTTCCACAACTGAATCGCCAGCCCGCCATTGAGCAACGATTCGCTTTGTGCCTGCAGAATTTCGCCGTTTTCGCGGGTCAGCCGGATTTCCTGCTGAATGACCGCTTTCGGGAAGACATGCCTGATATCGTCCGTTTCGCGCATGATCACCTCCGGCGCAGCGCAGGTTTTCACCGTTTCAGGCGTGGGGCCGCTTTCGGCGTCGTGCGGACCGGCGCAGGGCAGAACCCGGCGGCTTCGGCGGCGAATGCCGGGACACCGCAGAAAACGAAGAACAACCTCTCCCGATGAAACGGGTGCCTGTCTGGTGAGTCTAGACGAAGACGGTCGGGCTGGCATCCCGTTGCCTGGCGGAGACAAGGTGTGGCGCTGGCGCCACAATGGTAAACACGGCACACAGGGTCGGGATGAAACGACTGTGCCGGCCCGTGAATCGCCTGGTTTCCGGTTGGCGAAGGCGGTGGCTTTCCAAGCGAAGCCCGCACCGGGATAATGGCCCTCATTATCATAATATCGATGACAGGGTCAGTCTCTGCCGGCTGGTTGAAGCGAACAATGGATCGGTAACGCTGCGGACCCTGGGGACAATGCGATGCGCTTGAAGAAGATCAAACTGGCCGGGTTCAAGTCCTTCGTCGATCCGACGACGGTGGATCTGCCTAGCAGCCTGGTTGGCATCGTCGGCCCCAACGGTTGCGGCAAATCCAACGTCATCGATGCCGTACGCTGGGTGATGGGGGAGAGTTCCGCCCGCTATCTGCGTGGCGAGTCCATGACCGATGTCATTTTCAACGGTTCCAGCAGTCGCAAGCCGGTGGGGCAGGCCTCCATCGAGCTGGTGTTCGACAACACGGACGGCACGCTGGGCGGTCAGTACGCCAGCTTCGCCGAGATTTCCGTCAAGCGCCAGGTCAACCGCGACGGTCAGTCCCAGTACCTGCTGAACGGCACCCGCTGCCGGCGCCGCGATATCACTGATGTGTTTCTCGGTACCGGCCTGGGTCCGCGCAGCTATGCCATCATCGAGCAGGGCATGATCTCCCGCATTATCGAGGCCAAACCCGAGGATCTGCGCGTCTACCTGGAGGAGGCGGCCGGTATCTCCCTGTACAAGGAACGCCGCAAGGAAACCGAGCGCCGCATCCGGGGAACCCGGGAGAACATGGAGCGGTTGAGCGATGTGCGGGACGAAGTGGCCTCGCAACTGGAGAAACTGCGCCGGCAGGCCCAGACTGCCGAACGCTACAAGGCGCTGAAAAAGGATGAGCGTCAGTACCGCGCCGAATTGCTGGCGATGCGGCTGCGCGACCTGGGCGGACAGGTCCAGCGCGGTCAGACCGCCATTCATGAACAGGAAAATGCGCTGGAGGCCAGGCTGGCCCAGCAGCGGGGCGCCGAGCGCCAGCAGGTCGAGTACCGCGAGCAGCAGACGGAGTACTCGGAGCAGCTCAACGCGGTGCAGGGGCGCTACTACAGCCTGGGTAGCGAGATCGCCCGCATCGAGCAGCAGATCAGCCATCACCGGGAGTTGCGGCAGCGTCATGAGCGCGATCTGCAGGCCAACGCGGAAGCGCTGGCGGACGTGGACCGTACGCTGGAGCAGGACAAGGACAAGCTGCAGCTGCTGGAAGAGCGCTTGCAGGAACTGGGCGAGGAGATCGCCGAGGCGGACGAACTGGAGGCGGAAGCCTCCGATCGCGCCATTGAAACGCAGCAGGCGCTGGATGCCTGGCAGGAATCCTGGGAACGCTTCAATCAGGAAAGCGCCGAGAGCGTGCAGGCAGCGCAGGTGGAGCGAGCCCGGATCGAGGGGCTGGAACAGCGCCAGCAGGACATGGAGCGCCGGCGGCAGCGGTTGCAGGACGAACTGGACGGGCTGGATACCGGCGGCCTGCTCGAGGAACTGGAGCAATACCGCGAACAGGAAGCGGAAATCGCCGAGCGGCGCGATCATTTGCTGGAAGAGCTGGAAAGCCTGGATCAGCGGCTGGCCGAGGTGCGCGAACAGGAAGAGGAACTGACCGACGGCCTGCATGAGCTGCGTGGCCAGCGCCAGCAGGACGAGGCGCGCCTGACGTCCTTGCAGACCCTGCAGCAGAATGCCCTCGGGCAGTCCGACCAGGCGCTGGCGGAATGGCTGTCACGGCACGGGCTGGACGGTGTGCCCCGGCTGGCCCAGCAGATCAGCGTCGAGCCCGGTGCGGAGCAGGCCGTGGAAACCGTGCTTGGGGAACGCCTGCAGGCTCTGTGCGTACACCAGGCCGGAGCGGAGACAGGCATGCGGGAGGCGCCGGAGGCCGGCCGCCCGTTGCTCATCGAGACGTCAACCCCGCTGGCTTCCTGGCCGGCCGGGACGGTGTCCCTGCCGCTGCTGCTTGACCGGGTCAATGCGCCGTGGCCGTTGCAGGATCTGCTGGGTGGTATCCATCTGGCCGATGATCTGTCGCAGGCGCTGGCCCGGCGGGGGGAACTGGGGCCGCACGAGTCCATCGTCACGCGTGACGGCTACTGGCTGGGCGCCCGCTGGACCTGGTTGCCCGGCGCTGCCGCTGACGGCCGTCAGGGCGTCATTGCCCGAGAACGGGAAATCCATGCCCTGCAGCAGGAGCTGGACGAACAACGCGCACGGCTTGACGAATTGGGCGAGCGGCAGCGTGAAGCGGAGGAGCGCCGGCAGGATCTGGAAGAGTCCCGCCAGGCGCTGCAACAGGATCGCGAGGACGTGGGCGAGCAACTGGCCGACCTGCGTTCCGCCATCGGCAACCGGCAGCAGCGGCTTGAACAGTTGCAGGACAGGCAGCGGCAGCTCGAGCACGAGGTACGCGAGCTGGCCGAGCAGATCGCCGAGGCGGCCACCGGCGTCCGGGAGTCCCGCCAGCGGCTGCAGACCGCCCTGGAGCGCAACGAGGAGATGGAGGAGCAGCGGGAACTCCTGCAGCAGCAGCGCGAGCGGCACCAACAGGCTGTCACCGCCGCCCGCGACGCCATGCGCGAGCGCCGCGAGCTGCGGCATGGTCTGTCATTGAAACTGGAGAGTGCCGGCACCGCGGCGGAGTCGCTGCGCGAGCAACTGCGCCGTTTGGAAACCCAGAAAGAGCGTCTGCTCGGCCGTTCCGAGGAATTGCGGGAGTCGCTGGAAGCCGATGGCGGCGACCCGGTGGAGGCAATGGCGGCCGAGCGGGAGACCCTGCTCGGCCAGCGGCTCGAGGCGGAACAGGAACTGAACGCAGCGCGCGCGCGCCTGTCGGAAATCGACGAGCAGTTGCGCGGGCTTGATCGAAGCCGGCTGGAGGCCGAGCAGGCCGTCGAGGGGCTGCGCGAACAACTGGAGGCGGCACGTCTGCAGCACCAGGAGCTGAAGGTGCGCAGACAGACCCAGTCCGAGCAGTTGCTGGAAATGGGCTACGACCTCGAGACCCTGCAGGAGAACCTGCCTGCCGAAGCTGTCGAAGCCGAGTGGTTGAAGCGCCTGTCGGATGTGGAGCAGCGCATCAACCGGCTGGGCTCGATCAACCTGGCGGCCATCGAGGAAAGCGAGCAACTGGCCGAGCGCAAGGAATACCTGGATCAGCAGCACGAGGATCTGACCCAGGCACTGGAAACGCTGGAGAGTGCGATCCGCAAGATCGACCGGGAAACCCGGCAGCGTTTCAAGGAGACCTTCGACAAGGTCAACGCGGGGTTGCAGCGCATGTATCCCAGGCTTTTCGGCGGCGGCGAGGCCTATCTGGAGATGACCGGCGACGACCTGCTGGAGACCGGCATCACCATCCTGGCACGCCCGCCCGGAAAACGGATCACCAACATCCACCTGCTGTCCGGCGGCGAGAAGGCGCTGACCGCGGTCGCCATGATCTTTTCGATCTTCGAGCTGAACCCGGCGCCGTTCTGCATGCTCGACGAGGTGGATGCGCCGCTGGACGAGGCCAACGTGGGGCGCTTCTCCCAACTGGTCAAGGAAATGTCCAGCCGGGTGCAGTTCATCTTCATCACCCACAACAAGGCCACCATGGAGGTGGCGACCCACTTGATGGGCGTCACCATGCATGAGCCCGGTGTGTCCCGCCTGGTGGCGGTGGACGTGGATGAAGCGGCGGACATGGCGGTGGCGTAGTATGAGATCATCGCCGCAACGATTCAGGGCCCGCCCGCGCCGTTTGCGCGGCAGTGTCAACAGGCCTTAGAGGAGACGGTCGCACTCATGGATATGCTTCGCTGGATACTGTTACTGGTCGGCCTGCTGGTGATCGCCGGTCTGTACGGCTATTACCGCTGGCAGGAAAACGGCGGCAGTTTGCGGCTGGGCAGGCGGTCCGGCGGCAAGCGGCGGCGCCCCGAACATGATGTGGACAGCGCGTTGAAGGATCTTGACGATCTGGTGATCGACGATCCCGATTCGGTTTCCAACGACGTGGACGTGGATATGGATATCCCGGTGGATGATGCGAGCGAACAGCGCCGCTTCCGGGACAATCTCTCGGAGACCGTCTCGGCACCGAGGGTGCGCAACTCCTCGCTGCCGGAAGGCCCGGCCGGAGGGCCCGAGCCGCGGCCCCGGCAGGGACAGGCGGAGTTGCCGGGGTTCGAGCGGGAGCCGACCGACGAGGCTCTGCAGGACGCCGGCCAGAAAATCGTCGTGCTGCACGTTGTCGCCGGCAAGGGCTATTGCTTCACCGGACCGGCGTTGATCGACGCCGCCAAGCGTGTCGGCCTGCGCCACGGCGAGCACGCCATCTTCCATCACACCATGGATACCCGTTCCGGCCGGGTGGCGGTGTATAGCATGGCCAGCATGGTGGAGCCCGGCACGTTCGATCTCTCCCGGGTGGATGACATGGAAACGCCAGGTGTGGCCTTGTTCATGCAACTGCCGGCGCCTTTCGACGGCCTGACCGCCTTCGAGCAGATGCTGGAAACCGCCAGGCGGCTGGCAGACAAGCTGGACGGTCAGTTGCTGGACGCGCAGCGTTGCGATCTGACCCAGCAGGCGGTGGAGCACATCCGCGAGGAATTGCGGGAATACCGCCGTCTCGCCCATCTGGCAGCCCGGAAGCAGCACGGATGACAGATTGCAAATAAGAATTATTCGCATTAAAGTCGACTGCATGGCCTCAATGGAGTCTGAGCTATGCAGTTGTCTACCGCTTCCAACGTTTCCTCCTGCCGGGGAAACGCCCCGCTCGATACCCTGCTGGCGTTGACCGACTGGACCGAACGCTACCACTACCTGCTGGAACTCGGTGAACGCATGCCCGTGCTGCCGTCGTCCCGCCGTCAGGCGAGGGATCGTGTGCCCGGGTGTGCCTCGCCGGTCTGGATCGCCCCCCACGGCGACGCGCTGCAATTCGATTACCTGGGGGCGGCGGAATGCCCGATGGACGCCGGCCTGCTGGCATTGGCCATGAGCGTCTACGCCGGGAACAGTGCCGAGGATGTCGTGGCCACCCCGCCGCACTTCATCCATGAGGCGGGCCTGGTCGGGCGTTTCACGCAGCAGCGGCTGCGAGGGCTGTGTGCAGCGGTGGAGCGTATGCGCGAACTGGCCCTGCGCTGCCTGATGGAGGCCCGGATACCGGTTGGCGATTTCCGGGCCCGGCAGGCCCCGTGCCCGGATAACGGCGTCAGGATTCTTCGGCTTCGAGCACTTTGATCTCGCCGCTGTGATCCACTGTTTCCAGGCGTACGGTACGGCGCCAGACGCGGTGGATATAGTTCAACACCTTGCGGCCCCGGGCGAGGTCCAGTCCGCGGCCGTCGGAGACATGGTCGTGGGTCAGTGTCAGGCTGCCGTTCAGCCCGACACTGCGGGCGTAGACGCGGGGCGCGCCGTAGTTGAACTTCGGTAGCAGGATGTTCTCGCGCAGGTCGCGCAGGTCACGGTCCTTGACCATGAAGCGTTCCTCGCCACCGGCGCCGGGTCGGCGGGTGTAGTTGAACAGCTCAAGCTCGCCGGCCAGGTCTTCGTCCAGGTAGTTGCGGATGAAGCCGAAGTCGTCCTCCTCGGCGCGGATCTGCAGCGCCCGGTCCAGCCCGTACTCCTCGATCAGCCGTTCCCACATGCGGAAGCCCAGGTGATACGGGTTCACCGCCAGCGACACCGTCTCACCGCCGCCGTAGGGGCGGACAACGTCAGAATGGGTCTTGATTGCGTCCAGGTAGACCTGGCCAGGGAGGAAGTTCGCCTCCCGCAGCAGGCGGGCGTGCCAGTAACTGGCCCAGCCCTCGTTCATGATCTGGCAGGCGAACACCGGATAGAAGTAGAACGATTCCTCGCGCACTGCCAGGAAGATATCCCGTTCCCAGTCCTCCATGTCCGGTGCGTAGCGGGCGATGAACCACAGCAGGTCGTACTCCGGCCGCGGTGGAATTGCCGATTTCACCGGCCGCGATGGTATATCGTCCATTTCCTCGCCGGGCAGTTGCCGGTAACGCGCCTCGTAGGCGTCACGCGGTGGACGTGGGGGTTTCGGCGTGCGGGTGGCCGGGTAGGGCGGGCGGTTCAGATCCTGATTGACGTCGATATGCTGTTCCAGTGCGAGCGCGGCGTCCAGCACGGCTTCCACCCGTCCGGCGCCGTGTTCCTCGATGGCTGCCTGTATGCGGTTTGCGCGGGCGGCAGCCTGCTCCACGATGCGGAAACCCACCTGGTGCTGCATGCGGTGGAACAGGCTGTTGTTCTTCGAGAAGTCCGCATGACCCAGCACATGGGCGGTGACCAGGGTGTTCTCCGGTAGTGCGTTGTCGTTGACCAGATAGGCGCGGTTGGGGTCGCCGGGGAATACCACCTCGAAAATCCGGCTGTTCCCCATGCGGTGCTGAACATACTGGTAGATGTAGCGGACGCCGAAGGACCAGTGCGGCATGCGTACCGGCAGGCCGTACACCGCCACTTCCATCATGAAGGTGTTGGGCACCAGCTCGAAGTCGACCGGGTAGAAGCTCAGCCCGTGGTCGCGCGCCATGCCCTCCAGGCGCGGTACGTAGTCCGACAAGGCGTCGTTACCCGCAACCTGGCAGTTGGCGTGATCGTGATGCTGCCCCATGGCTCGGCTCCTGTTGCCGTTGCGTGCATGTCTCAGGCGGCGGAGGCCTGTTGCTGGAAGAAGGCCCTGATCGCCTCCCAGATATCGCTGTCGCCGTGCACGGTGAAGCTGGACACGGGCTGGTTGCGTGCCTCCAGCGACTTGAACAGGCGACCGGTTTCCGATCGCGAGGACTCGAAGCGGTTCTGGGGCGTTTCCACGAAGCCCATGAAGTTGACCTGCGAGGCCAGTTGCAGCAGCAATGCCTCGGCGGCGTGGCGGTCATCGGCGAAGTTGTCCCCGTCGGACGCATAGAACACGTACTGGTTGTACATGGCGGCAGGATAACGATCATCGAACACATCGCTGACCAGTCGGAACGCACTGGAAGCGACGGTGCCGCCGGTCGCCGTGACCTGGAAGAAGGCTTCCTCGTCGAACTCCCAGGCTTCGTTGGTATGGGCAATGAAGACGGTGTCGAGCTGGCCGTATTGCCGGCGCAGGCCCTGGGCGGCCCAGAAGAAGAACGCCTTGGCCAGTTTCCGGCGGCCGGGATCCATGCTGGCGGAGACGTCCAGCACGAAGGCCACCACGGCATTGACCGCGGGCCGCTTGCGGCGTGCCAATTGGCGGAAGCGGAGGTCGTCGTCGGTGAACGCGGGGCGATCCGGCTGGATGCTGCGGCGCTTGATGGCTTCCTTCACGGTGCGCCGACGATCCAGCCGCGCCCGTGGTCCTCGTCGGTCCCAGCCCTCAGGGATCACCGCCTCGTCGGTCAGCGCATCGGTGGACTTCGGTTTCAGGTCGGGGAGTTTCAGCTCTTCCCAGAGCCAGTCGACGATGTCGTCGATCTTCAGCTCCAGCATGAAGCGGTATTCCCCGCCTCCGCTGCCGCCACCGCCCGTGTTGTCGCCCTGGCCACCAGGTTGACCGCGCCGGTAGATGTCCCCCGGCTTGCCGGGCCCCTGGCCCACGCCTTCGCCCTGGTGCTGGTCGCGCAGGCGGAACCGGTAGTGCTCCAGGAAACGCACCGGCACCTGCACGGTACGGTCCCCGGGGCGGGAAAGTACATCCGCCCCGGCAACCAGGTCCGGCAATTGTTCGCGGACCGCCTCGCGTACCTTCTCGTTATGGCGTAGCCAGTCCCGGGCGCCGCGGGAAAACAGGTCGTACCAGCGATTCTGGCTCGCCATGCCGGAGAGGGTGGCCCGATCGTTGTCGTCCTTCATCGCTTTTCCCCCGGTTGCGAGACTCTATGGCGCTGCGATTCCGTTACTCCTGGGACAGCAGGGTGGTGACGTAGCTCAGCGCTTCCTTGGCGCTATGGGCGTCATACCCGTAGTCGGATACCAGCCGGTCCTGCACGGCAGAGACCTTGCGGCGGGATTCGTCGTCCGGCCGCGCGGAGGAGGTCACCAGGCGCAGCACGTCCCGGCGTTCCTCGAACAGATAGCTTTCCACTGCCTCGTTCAGCCGTGCGTGACTCTGCAGACTAAACTGCTCACCGCGCTTGTAGGCCGCCATGGCCTTGCGCACCACTTCCTGCCGGAAGGAATGCTTGCCGGCGTCGGAGATGCCGATCTTCTCCTCCACGCCGCGCAGGAAGCGTTCGTCCGCGTCGCGTTCCTCGCCGG
Source organism: Ectothiorhodospiraceae bacterium (assembly GCA_050485425.1). Classification (GTDB taxonomy): domain Bacteria; phylum Pseudomonadota; class Gammaproteobacteria; order Nitrococcales; family Aquisalimonadaceae; genus LSCE01. The sequence goes on from JBJHBJ010000047.1 coordinate 22,279, forward strand.
TGATCGGGTCGTTGACCTGGCGGTTGTCCAGTACCGCCTCCACCTCGTCCAGGTATTTGTCCAGCAGCTCCTGCGCTTCTTCCTCGAAGGAGACGAACAGCGCCTTGTGGACGTCCTCCTTGACCCAGCGGTTGTAGAAGTCCTTGCGTGCCGTGACCAGCAGATCCATCCAGGCCTTCTTCTGCTTGCCATCCATGCGGGCGTCGGATTCGATGGTGTCCTTCAGCGCCAGCAACACGTCGATGGCGGTGAGGCTTTTCTGCTCGCTGCTGCTGATGGCGCCGGCCAGGGCGTTGACCACAAACCGCGGCGAGACGCCGTCCATGCCCTCGTCGGGGTTCTCGTTGCGGATCTTCTCCAGCTCCGAGCTGGAGACGCCTTCCACGTCCTCGCCGTTGTGCAATCGCACCTTCTTGCTCAGGTCCAGGTCGGGGCGCTCGGAAGGCTTCAGCCGGGTCAGGACCGCGAACACGGCCGCCACACGCAGCGCGTGTGGATCCAGGTGCACCTCGCGGAACGTCGGTGTGGAGGAGGTGAGCTTCTGGTAGATTCGCGCCTCCTCGGCGTAGCGCAGCGTGTACGGCACCTGGATGATGACCATCCGGTCCAGTAGCGCCTCGTTTTCCTTCTCCTGTAGGAACTTGCGGAATTCCGCCAGGTTGGTGTGAGCGACGATGGTCTGATCCATGTAGATCAGCGGGAAGCGCGAGACCTTGATGTTCTTTTCCTGGGTCAGGGTCAGCAGCAGGTAGAGGAACTCCCGCTTCACCTTCAGGATCTCGATCATCTCCAGCAGCCCGCGGCTGGCGGCGTAGACCGCGCCGGACCAGGACCAGGCGCGGGGGTTACCCTCGTCACCATAGTCGGCCACCTTCGACAGGTCCACGGAGCCCACGAGATCGGCGATATCGGCCGTCGTTGGGTCGTGGGGGGCGTAGGTGCCCACCCCCACGCGGCCGGCTTCGCTGATGAAAATGCGCTCCACCGGGACGCGGGTGAAATCCCCCTCGTAATCCTCTTCCAGCATCGTACGGGCGTAAGGAGAGAGTTCTCCTTCAATGGTCACGCCGTAAGTATCCCGGAACTCCGCACGCTTGCTGTGGGGGATCAGCAGCAGCGGGTTCTCGTGGACGGGGCTGCCCTTGATGGCATAGAGCGCCCCTTCATCGGTCAGGCTGTACTCTTCCAGCCCGCGCTTGAGCAGCGTTACCAGGCTGGACTTGCCGCCGGAGGGTGGGCCGAGCAGCAGCAACAGGCGCCGGCCGACTTCAGAGCCTTCGCTGGCCGCCTTGAAATAGTTGGCGACCCGGTCCAGCGACTCCTCCATGCCGAACAGATCCCGGGAGAACAGGCCGTAGCGTACGGTATTCTCGCCGTTGCCCGGCTCCTTGGCACCATGCCAGCGGATCATGTCCCAGTTGTACTGGTGGCTGGTTCGGCTGAGCGCGGCCGGCTGGGACGGGAAGATATCCCGCATGAACTGATCGAACGTGCCCTCCCAGTGTTTGGCTTTGTGCTCGTTCGCATAACTGACGAGGGAATCGACGAAGGAATTCTGGCGCTTGGACTGATCAACCATACGGACCCCCATGGTAATAGACCCATTGCCTGCAACCGAGCAACCCGGCGAATTGGCGATTCTGGGCGGAGTTCAGCCGGGGCGGCCGCACGCATCCTTGCTATCCCTTTGGATCGGATCGCTGCGGGCAAAGTTCCGAGCGATCTGCCTTCAGTGCCATTCCATCGATAACGTTAGCGGAGGAACGACACAACTATAAGTATGAAGCTTTCCCGGGAACTTTGCTGCGCTCGCGCAAACCGCTTTCAGTTTGAATAAACTGTTGCCCTCATTCGAGTGTATGCCTACCTGCAACCAATACAGAGGACTGGATCACACATGGTCGACGAAGCGCTGCCATCCACTCGGGACGAGGCACAACGCCGTGCAGAGAAACTGCGTGGCGAGATCGATCATCACAACTATCGCTACTACGTGCATGACGACCCGGCCATCTCCGACGCCGAGTACGACGCGCTGATGCGGGAACTGCAGCGTATCGAGGAGGCATGGCCCGATCTGCTGACGCCGGACTCCCCCACCCAGCGCGTGGGTGCGGCGCCCGCCAGCCAGTTCCGCGAGGTGGCCCATTCCCTGCCGATGCTGTCCCTGGATAACGCCTTCGAGGAGCAGGATCTGCTGGACTTCGACCGCCGGATTCGCGAACGGCTGGCACTGAACGGCGATGTGGACTATGTCGGCGAACCAAAGCTGGACGGTCTCTCCGTCAGCCTGCGCTACGAGAATGGCGTGCTGGTCCAGGCCGGAACCCGTGGTGACGGACGGGTCGGAGAGGACATCACGGCCAATATGCGCACCGTCCGCAGCGTACCGCTGCGGTTACGCGGCAAGCGTGTGCCTCGCCGGCTGGATGTGCGCGGCGAAGTGGTGATCCGCCGACGCGATTTCGAGCAGCTCAACCGTCAGCGGCTGGAGGCCGGAGCGAAGTTGTTCGCCAATCCGCGCAACGCGGCCGCCGGCAGCCTGCGGCAGCTGGACTCCCGCGAGACTGCAAAGCGCCCGCTCACTTTCTTCACCTTCGGCGTCGGGGAGTGCAGCGAATCGCTGGGCGGGCGGCACGCCGGCGTACTTGAGCGGCTCGCGGAATGGGGATTCAGGGTCAACGACGAGATCGACCGGCTGTCGGGGGTCGACGCCTGCCTGGCCTACTACGGGCGGCTGGTGAGCCGTCGTGACGCACTGGACTACGAAATCGACGGGGTCGTGTTCAAGGTGGACGACCTGGATGCCCGGGAAGCGCTCGGTTTCACTGCCCGCGCACCACGCTGGGCCATTGCCTACAAGCTGCCGGCCCGTGAAGCCACCACCCGGGTGCGCGGCATCATCCCCTCGGTGGGGCGCACCGGCGTGATCACCCCGGTCGCGGACCTGGAGCCGGTGGAAGTCGGCGGTGTCATTGTCAGCCGGGCCACCCTGCATAACATGGACGAGCTGCGCCGCAAGGATGTGCGTCCCGGCGACCGGGTCATGGTGCGGCGTGCCGGCGACGTGATCCCGGAGATCACCGGCGTGGACGTGGACGCGCGCCCCGCGGACAGCAGGCCCTGGGAAATGCCCGCGGCATGTCCGGTGTGCGGTTCGGAGGTGCTGCGGCTGGAGGACGAGGTGGATCACCGGTGCCAGGGCGGCCTGGTCTGCTCTGCCCAGCGCATCGGCGCGATACTGCATTTCGCCTCGCGCCGGGCACTGGATATCGACGGCCTGGGCGAGAAGATCGTCGAGCAGCTTGTCGAGCGCCAACTGGTGGAGACCCCGGCCGACCTGTTCTCCCTGGAGCATGCCGTGCTGGCCGGTCTGGAGCGCATGGGAGACAAATCGGCGGACAATCTGATTGCGGCGCTGGATAAAGCCAGGCAGACCACACTGCCGCGGTTTCTTTACGCCCTGGGCATCCAGCATGTGGGAGAAGTCACCGCCCAGCGCCTGGCGGAACACTTCGGTGATCTGGATCCGATCCTGCAGGCCGGCGAGGATGAACTGGTGCAGGTCCCGGATGTCGGCCCGGTGGTGGCCCAGGCTATCGCGCACTTCGTCGCGGAGCCCCATAACCAGGGGGTGATTCGCGCCTTGCGGGATGCCGGTGTGCGCTGGCCGGTGGTGGAGGTGCGGCGGGAACAGGCCGCGCTCAGCGGCAAGACCTTCGTGCTCACCGGCACGCTGGAGACCATGACCCGGGACGAGGCCCGGGAGCGGATCGAGGCCGTCGGTGGGAAAGTTACCGGAAGCGTTTCCCGCAAGACCGATTACGTGGTGGCCGGGGAGGGCGCTGGTTCGAAACTGGACAAGGCACGGTCGCTGGACGTGCCGGTGCTCGACGAGCAGGCATTGGTGGCATTGCTCAAGGGGGGATGAGCGCGTGCCCGGTGGGTATTCCTCAGTCGTCGGCGAGGAACAGTCTGACCTCGCCCTGTTCACGCAAATCCGAAACGTGCTCCGAGATGCGCTGCTTCAGCGCCAGCTTTTCCAGCCGCTGGCGTACTTCTTCCTTCGTGGGGGGCTCGCGCATGCGCTTGTCCTCCAGCCGGATGATATGCCAGCCGACATGGCTGCGTACCGGCTCCGGGGAATGGTGGCCCACGGTCAGGCCGGCGGTGGCCTCGGCGAACGGGCCCACGGTCTGCTCCGCCGTGAACCAGCCGAGGTCGCCGCCACGGGGGCCGTAAGGGCCCTGTGAGTGCTGCCGCGCCAGCTCAGCGAAATCGGCGCCGCCATCCAGGGCTTCGATCAGTTCCCTGGCCAGTGCTTCGTCATCGACCAGAATGTGCCGGGCGTGGTATTCGGCTTCCCGGTGGTTGGCGAAATGCTGCTGATAGAGCGCATCCAGCTCCGCCTCGGGTATCGGATCCTGCTTCAGTTCCTCCACCAGTGCCTGCGCCATCAGGGCCCGCTGGATGTTCTGCAACTGGGCCTGCAGCATGGGGTCCCGGTCCAGGGCTCGCTGCTGGGCCTCGTGCGCGATCAGGGACATTTCCACCAGTTCCAGCAGCAGCATTTCCGCCTGCTCGGCGTTGAGCCGCTCCAGGTTGTCACCGGTGCGCCGCATGGCATGCAGCTCCAGCATGGTCTCGGTGATGACCTCGCCGTTGACGGTGGCAACGAGCCGGTCGCTGGCCATTGTCTGGAGCGGCGACCGGCTGTCCCCGTCGGTTTCCGGTTGCTCGGGTTCCGGGTCGGGACCGCAGCCGGCCAGCAGGAAGGGCAATACGAGAAACGGCAGCAGGTAAGGCTTCATCGCGACTCTGTTGTCAGGAAGTTGTCTTCTGATGTTCGGACAACGTCAGCGCCTGAATGCTCAATGCATGAATATCCGTTTCCATGGCATCGCCCATGGCCTGGTAGACCAGGCGGTGGCGCTGCAGTGGCGATTTTCCGGCAAACGCGTCGCTGACCACGCGGACGCGGAAGTGTCCACGGCCATCCTTCGCGCCGGCGTGCCCGGCATGCAGATGGGATTCGTCCTCGACATCCACCTGCGCCACATCCATTGCCGAGCGCAGGCGTTCCTCGATCATTCGCACGCGCGCCTCGCTCATGGCAGCACCTTCTTGTAGGGCTTGACCACCACGTCGGCGTAGACCCCGGCAGCGACATAGGGGTCTGCATTGGCCCAGGTCTGGGCTTCCTCGAGGGACGCGAATTCGGCGATGACCAGACTCCCCGTAAAGCCCGCTTCGCCGGGGTCCGGGCTGTCCATGGCCGGGAACGGGCCGGCGACCAGCAGCCGGCCTTCGGCCTTCAGTGTCTCCAGGCGCTCCAGGTGTGCAGGGCGTGCCTGCTTGCGCAGGGGCAGACTGTTTTCCACATCCTGCGAGATGATGGCGTAGTACATGGTCTACCGGCTCCTTGATGTGCCAGACTGTTTCGGAACGCTCGCCGCGATGCGATCTGGAGCCGAGCTTACCAGCCTTTCGAAAAGGTTGGTAACACACCGCTTGATCAGACAAGACCACCCCGTGGGCTGGTCCGCTGACGGGAGACAGCATGAGCCAGTACTTCGAGATTCATCCGGAAACCCCGCAACCGCGCTTGATCCGGCAGGCGGTGAAAATCCTGCAGGACGGCGGCGTGATCGTCTATCCCACCGATTCCACCTACGCGCTGGGGTGTCGCATGGGGGAGAAGGCCGCCGTGGACCGCATCCGCCAGATCCGCCAACTGGGGGACCGCCACAACTTCACCCTGGCCTGCCGCGATCTGTCCGAGATCGGCACTTACGCCCGGGTGGAGAATACGGCCTACCGCCTGCTCAAGGCCTTCACGCCGGGGCCGTATACCTTCGTGCTGCGTGCCACCGGAGAGGTTCCGCGTCGCCTGCAGCATCCCAAGCGCAAGTCCATTGGTATCCGCGTGCCGGACCACGCCATCAGCCGGGCGTTGCTGGAGGAGCTGGGCGAACCGCTGATGACCACCAGCCTGCTGCTGCCAGACCAGGAAATGCCCTTCACGGAGGCGCCGGACATCCGACAGCGGATCGGCAAGCTCGTGGATCTGATCATCGACGGCGGAGCCTGTGGCATGGAACCGTCCACCGTGGTGGACCTCTACGACGGGATTCCCGAGGTCATTCGTCACGGCAAGGGGGAGGCCAGCGTTTTCGAGGCCTGAGCGTTGCCCGGTTCGGCCGTTCGGATGGCTGGCCAGGCCGGCTTGCCGGCCTGTCAAGGCGGTACTGCCTGATCCGGTCCAATCTGCGTTATCATCCGTCGCTTCAAGAGCATTGATACCCGAATCGGCGAGGAGGCCATTTGAGTTCGCTAGGATCACGGCAAAGCCGCGTGCTTTCCGGCATGAGGCCCACGGGCAGGCTGCACCTGGGGCACTATCACGGTGTGCTGAAGAACTGGGTGAAACTCCAGCAGGAACACGAATGCTACTTCTTCATTGCCGATTGGCATGCACTGACCACGCATTACGACGAGCGTGAAGTGATCGCCGACAGTGTCTGGGAAATGCTGGTCGACTGGCTTGCCTGCGGCGTCAATCCCAGCCTCGCCAAGCTGTTCATCCAGTCCCAGGTGCCCGAGCATGCCGAGCTGCATCTGCTGCTGTCCATGATCACCCCGCTGGGCTGGCTGGAGCGGGTGCCCACCTACAAGGATCAGCAGGAAAAGCTGCGGGAGAAGGATCTCGCCACCTACGGCTTCCTGGGGTATCCGCTGCTGCAGTCCGCGGACATCCTGATCTACCGGGCCACGGCCGTTCCGGTGGGCGAAGACCAGGTGGCGCACGTGGAGCTGACCCGCGAGATTGCGCGGCGTTTCAACCACCAGTTCGGTCGCGAGCCCGGTTTCGAGGAAAAGGCGCAGGAAGCCGCCCGCAAGATGGGCAAGAAGAACAACAAGATCTACCTCAACCTGCGCAAGAAGTACCAGGAGCAGGGCGATCAGGAAGCGCTGGAGGTGGCCCGGGCACTGGTGCAGGGCCAGCAGAACATCACCCTGGCCGATCGCGAGCGCCTGTATGGGTATCTCGATGGCAGCGGCGTGATCATTCTGCCGGAGCCCCAGGTCATGCTGACGCCGTCGGCGAGGATGCCGGGGCTGGACGGTCAGAAGATGTCCAAGTCCTACGGCAACACCATCGCGCTGCGGGACGAGCCCGCCGAAGTGGAGCAGAAGATTCGCACCATGCCCACCGACCCGGCGCGCGTCCGGCGCATCGATCCGGGAACTCCGGAGAAATGCCCGGTCTGGGACTTCCACAAGGTCTACTCTGGCCAGGAAACACGTGACTGGGTGCAGAAGGGCTGCACCACGGCCGGCATCGGCTGCCTGGATTGCAAGAAACCGGTGATCGAAAGTGTGCTGGCGGAGTTGGAACCCATCCGCCGCCGGGCACGGGAATACGAAGAGGACCCCGAGGCGGTGAGAGCCATCGTGGCCGAGGGGGCGGAGAAAGCCCGGAGCACGGCGCGGGACACGCTTGAGGAAGTGCGCCGCGTCATGGGCATCGACTACAGCTAGTCGGCAGCGGTCGCTGACGCGGGCCGAGCGCCGCGTCAGGCCGGGTCTGCAGGCGCGGGGGCGTGATGAGCGAAGGCGTTGAAGCGGCCGAACTGCTGGCGGATGATCCGGCCCAACTGCGTGCCCTGGTCCGCGGCGAGCCGCTGAAGGAACTGCCCCAGGATCTCTACATTCCGCCCGACGCGCTGGAAGTGTTCCTGGAGACGTTCGAGGGCCCGCTCGATCTGCTGTTGTATCTGATCCGGCGGCAGAATCTGGATGTCCTGGATATTCCGATCGCCTCCATCACCATGCAGTACATGGACTATGTGGAACTCATGAAGGACCTGCGGCTGGAGCTGGCCGCGGAGTACCTGGTGATGGCCGCGATGCTGGCCGAAATCAAATCCCGCATGCTGTTGCCCCGCCCACCGGTGGACGACGAGGAGGACGTGGATCCCCGCGCAGAACTGGTGCGGCGGCTGCAGGAATACGAACGGTACAAAACCGCCGCCGAAGACCTGGACAGCCTGCCCCGCCAGGGCAGGGACGTGTTCCCGGCCTCCGCTCCCGCTCCGGACGCCGAGCCGCGCCAGCGTGAGCCCGACGTCAGCCTGCGGGAACTGCTCGGAGCCCTGGCCGAAGTGCTGGGACGGGCGGAGATGTTCTCGCATCATCATGTGCGAAAGGAAGCACTGTCCGTCCGGGAACGCATGTCCCGAACGCTGGAACGCCTCAGCAGCGAGGAGTTCACGGTGTTTACCGATCTGCTCTCTCCCGAGGAGGGACGGCTTGGCGTGGTGGTGGGTTTTCTCGCCGTGCTGGAATTGATCAAGGCGTCGCTGATCGAGCTGGTTCAGGCAGAACCGTTTGCCCCGATCTACGTGCGTGCCAGGGCCTGAGCCGGGTGCGCACTGAGACCGTTCCAGGAGTCCGGATGTCGGAACCGCAACTGAAATTCATACTGGAAGCCGCGCTGCTGGCGGCCGGCGGCCCGTTGTCGCTGGAACACATGCAGACCCTGTTTCCCGCTGACCGGGCACCGGACCGGTCGCGGCTGCGTGAGGCGCTGGCGGAACTGTCGCTGGACTACGAAGGCCGCGCCATCGAACTGGCCGAAGTGGCATCCGGCTGGCGCATCCAGGTGCGTACCACCTACGCCGACTGGGTTTCCCGGCTGTGGGAGGAAAAGCCCGGACGCTACTCCCGCGCCCTGCTGGAAACACTCGCGATCATCGCCTACCGGCAACCCGTCACCCGTGGCGAAATCGAGGAGATCCGCGGAGTCAGCGTGAGTACGTCCATCATGCGCACCCTGCAGGAGCGCGGCTGGATCCGCACCGTGGGGCACCGGGACGTGCCCGGCCGCCCTGCCATGTATGGCACCTCGCGCCAGTTCCTGGACTACTTCAACCTGAAAAGCCTGGATCAGCTCCCGACGTTGATGGAGCTGAAGGACCTGGACAAGGTCCACCCGGAGCTGGATCTGCGTTTCCCCGAAGAACTGCCTGCGGAGTCGGAGCAGGAATGAGCGACGAGAAACTGCAGAAAGTACTGGCCCGCGCCGGCCTCGGTTCCCGCCGCCAACTGGAGGAACTGATTGCCCAGGGGCGTGTGCTGGTAAACGGCGAACCGGCCCGGCTGGGGGATCGGGTTACCGGTCGCGAGAAGATCAAGCTGGACGGCCGGCTGGTTCCCGCCAACCGACTGGCCGGTCCGAACCGGCGCGTGCTCGTCTACCACAAGCCGGTGGGCGAGGTCACCACTCGTTCGGATCCGGAAGGGCGGCCGACGGTTTTTGCCAGTCTGCCGAAGACGGGTACCGGGCGCTGGATCAGTGTTGGTCGGCTGGACGTGAACACGTTGGGTCTGCTGCTGTTCACCAACGACGGTGAGCTCGCCAACCGCCTGATGCATCCCCGCTACCAACTCCTGCGCGAGTATGCCGTCCGGGTTTTCGGCGAGGTGGACCAGGCCCTGCTGCAGCGGCTGGTCAGCGGTGTCACCCTGGAGGACGGGGAGGCCCGGTTCGAAACCGTTCAGCAGGGTGGAGGGCCGGGAGGCAACCAGTGGTTCCACGTCACGCTGCGGGAAGGCAGGCAGCGGGAGGTGCGGCGTCTGTGGGAATCCCAGGGGGTACAGGTGAGCCGGCTGATCCGTGTCGCCTACGGGCCGGTGCACCTGCCCAAGGATCTGGCTCGCGGAGAGTGGCGGTTCCTGGACGAGGCCGCGGTGGCCGAGCTGTGCCGTACTGTGGAACTGGACCCGGAACAACCCGTGGGCAAGCCGGAATTGCGGCGGAAACCCGCGGCGCGTAATCGCAACAAACGCCGACGCTAAAGCCCTGCCCGGTACCCGGGCGGGGCTTTATTCATATTCATCCGCCAGTCACGGACTCCGGCGGAGTCAGCTGGGGACGTGGCCGTTGAGCTGGCGATTGGAGACGCTGTGCTTGATGCGCACCACGTCCTTCTTCAGTTCTTCCGGTACCTGGAAACTGGTATCCAGCATGATGACCAGGCGGCGGACGTTGTCGTTCTTGCTGAGGATGCGTCCCAGCGCCCGCTGGATGCTGGGCTTGGTAATGCTGTTGCCGATGTTCTGGAGCAGATAGATGCCGTAGTGGCGGCTGGCGGCGATGTAGCCCAGCGCGTCCCCCACGCTCCGCGTTTGCGGGATGAAGATTCTCTCGGTGCCCAGTCGATACAGGCCATCGTCCGGGGACCAGCCGTAAACCGCACGTCCGGTGGTCAGGGTGAGCCGCTTGAAGACTTCGAACAGTCGGTCCGGGCTGTCCGTCTCCAGCACGGCAAGGCGGAATTCGGATTCTATGACATTGGAAAGACTGAGACTTTCTACCATTGTTTTGCCATCCTGCAAGCACGTTCCTTGGGCATTGAGCCGGATAACTGATTATGTAGCAACTATTCCGGTTTACGCACGCACATTATCGATTTTATGTCCGCCGAAGTGTGACACACTTCATATCACGCGCGCTACATGGCTTTATCTCCTGAAAGATCAGCATGCTCATCCCGGCATGTGCGTGCGGCAACCATGCAGTCCCGCGCTGTGCGGCCCCATCAGATGGACAATCCACGGTGCCAGATCCTCCGGCTGGCGTTGTCCGTCGGTGTTCTCGGCAGGGTACGCCTTGCGGCGCATTGCCGTGTCGACAACGCCGGGATCGAAGCTCATCACCCGGATCGGTCCGCGTCCCAGTTCCAGCGACAGCGTTTCCATCATGTTTTCCACGGCCGCCTTGGAAGCCCCGTAGGCACCCCAGTAGGCTTTGCCACGACGCCCCACGGCGTCGCTGACGAACACCAGGCGCGCATCGCCGGCGCGCTGCATCAGCGGCAGGCAGACGTGGTTCAGCAGGAACGGCGCGTTGATGTTGACGTGCAGTACCCGCGCCCAGATTTCCGGGTCGTAGTTGGCCATCGGGGACAACTCCCCGAGGAAGGCGGCATTGTGCAGCAGACCGTCCAGGCGCCCGAAATGCTGGTCGATGGCGGTGGCCAGTTCCAGGAACTCGGCAGGCCCGACGCCCTCCAGGTTCATCGGATGGATCACGGGTTCCGGCCAGCTCTGGGCAACGATGTGGTCATACAGTTTTTCCAGGGGTTTCAGTTCCTTGTCCAGCATGATGACGGTGGCGCCGGCGCGGGCGCAGGCCTCTGCCGCGGCTCTGCCGATACCCCGGCCGGCGCCGGTAATCAGTATGACCCGGTCGCGAAGCTGGTCGGTGATGGCCTGGGGTGTCGCCGGCAGCGCGGTAAGTTGTCCGACATTGGCGGAGTCTTGCATGGTCATGGCGTTCTTCCTGTCAGCGTTTGCCTGCTCGCCGGGCGGTCCGCCAGGCGATCCAGAGCTTTCGGATGGGGGTCAGTTCGTAGGTGTGCTCCAGGACAGGGTAGCCGTCCCGTTTCATTTCCTGTTGCAAGGCAGCAGCCAGCGCGGCCAGCACCAACTGGCTGCGCTGAGCGCTGGCATCGCGTGCCGGCAGTCGTTGTTCCGCCTGGTTCAGGAAATCGAGCACGCGCTCGCCCTGCTGGCGCAGCAGGGCCTGCAGGCGGTCGTTGTGCCCTGCCTGGAGCAGTTCCTCCCGCTGGACGCCGGCAGCCTGCATTTCGTCTTCCGGCAGGTAGTTGCGGCCGGCGAGGGCGTGGGCCCGAAGCCGGTGCAGGCGCTCGTCCAGTGTCAGCGCCATGCCCAGATCGTGAGCGAAATCCAGGGTGGCCTCGTTGGCGTAACCGCAGACCGTCACCAGCAATTGCGTCAGCGCGCCGCCGCAATGATGGCAGTACACCGCCAGCTCGCGGAAGCTGGGGTAGGCACCGTATTCCAGATCCATCGCGGCGGCCTCCTGGATTTGCCGGAACGGCTCCGGTGGCAGCCCATGCCGGCGAACGGTTTCCTGTAACAGCTGACCGGCCGGGTGGCGGGCCTGACCGCTGAAGATGCGGTCCAGTTCCTCACGCCACCACTGCAGCTTCACGCTGGCCACGCCGGGGTCCGAGACCTCCAGCGGGATCGCCATGATCTCGGTGTGATAGGTGTGCAACGCGAGGAGGTCCACCCGATGCTCCCTGGCCGCCATGCGTAGTGCATAGTAGCGGTTGGAGCCCGGCGGGGCGGTTTTGTCCTCGCAGTATTTCAGTGCCTGCATGATTCATCGGGGCCGTTGCGGTGGCGCGATACTAAACCCCGGCGGCTGCGAGTGCCAACGAAACGGTGCGTCGATCGAGGCAGACCAGGCCTGCAGGGCGGTATCCCGTGCGGGAAATCGAGGCGGGACCATTGGTCCCGAAAGATCAGTATTTCTCGGTAGCCGACCGGGGATCATCCTGGTCCGGCGACGTCGGCATGGGACGGACCGCTTTTTCCAGCGCATCCGCCGTGCCCAGTGTCTTGCGCGGGCGCAGACCCAGTTCGGTGAACCGCCGGGCGCCCGGCAGGACCTGCCTTTCCAGTGAGCCGACCGCCTTGTTGTAGGCGTCCACCGAGGCTCCCAGGCTCCGGCCGAGCTTTTCCATGTGCCCGGAGTACGTCACCACCCGGTCGTACAGGGTTTCGCCGAGTTCGCGAATGCGTTCCGCGTGTTCCGCAACCAGTTCCTGTTGCCAACCGAAGGCGACCGCCCGAAGCAGCGCCACCAGGGTGGTCGGCGTGGCCAGAATCACCCGCTGTTCCAGCGCATGTTCGATCAGGTCCCGGTCCAGATCCTGGGCGGCGGTCAGGAACTGGTCGCCGGGTATGAACAGCACGACGAAATCCGGGGTGTTTCTGAACTGCTGCCAGTAGCTTTTCGCCGCCAGCTCCCGGACCCGCTCGCGCAGTTTGCGGGCATGCCTGGCGAGAGCCTGGCCGCGGCTGGCTTCGTCCGGAGCCTCGGTGGCTTCGAGGTAAGCGTCCAGCGGGGTCTTCGCGTCGACAATCACTTCCCGGCCATTCGGAAGCCGGACGACCATGTCCGGTCGCAGCGTGCCGGCGTCACCGCTGATGCTCGGCTGTTCGGTGAAATCGCAGTGCTCCACCAGGCCCGCCAGTTCCACCAGGCGGCGCAAGGTGAGTTCTCCCCAGCGTCCGCGGACCTCGGGCCGGCGCAAGGCTTTGACCAGATTGTGCGTTTCGTCCCGCAGCCGTTCCTGGTCCTGCGTCATGCGCTTGAGTTGCTCCTGCAGTGCACTGTGGCTGGAACGGCGTTCCTTCTCCATGGCCTGCAACTGCTCGGCGGTTTTTCCGAGCGTTTCGCGGATCGGTTGTACCAGCGCTTCCACGGCCTTCTCACGCTCGCCCAGCTCGGCCTTGGCCTGAACCTGGAACCGGGCCAGCGTCTGCTGGGCCAGGCGAAGGAATTCTTCGTTATTGTGCCTGAGTGCGTCGCCGGACAACGCGCGAAAACTGTCCGCGAGCTGTTCCCGGGCGGCGTTGAAACTCGCCTGACGTTCTTCGGCGATGCGCTGCTCGGCTTCGAGTCTGGTATGCAGGCTGGCGTTCTCGGTTTGCACCGCAAGCAGTCGGCGTTGTGCCCGGATATGGATCAGTGCTCCCCCGGCAATGGCGCCTGCGACCGCCGATGCGGCCAGCAGCATCAGCAACTCCGGCTGGTCGAGCAGGGTCATAGGCATCCTCGAAGGGCCGAATTAACGAACCATGGCGACAGGGGCAGGCAGGTCGTCCGCGGCTCTCGAATCCAGCCAGGGCAGCAGGTCCAGCGGATGGCTGATCAGGCCGTCCGCTCCCCATTCGGTGGGGTGGTCCTCCGCGCAGATATAGCCGAACAGGGCGACCAGGGTGGCCGTGCCGGCCCGCTGGCCGGCGTCCACATCGCGCATGGCGTCGCCTAGGATGACCGCCTCCGAGGGTTGCACCCCGAGCAGGTCGCAGGCGTGTGCCACCGGCGCGGGGTCGGGTTTGCGGCAGGGCAGCGTGTCGCCGGAGACGATGCATGCACTGCGCTCCTCGAGGTTCAGGCTGCGCAGCAGCGGATGGGTAAGCCAGCCCGGCTTGTTGGTGACTACGCCCCATTGAAGACCGCGTTGTTCGATACCGTCCAGCAGGGGCAGGATGCCGTCGAACGGCCGGGTGGTGCGGCTGACCGAGGCGCTATAGAGTTCAAGAAAGCGGCTGCGCAGCACCTGCATGCGCGGGTCGTCCAGCGCGATGTTGAAGCTGCGCTGGATCATTGCGGCGCTGCCGTGGGACACCACCGAGCCGTAGATACCGTCCACCAGCGGTTGCAGTCCCTGTTCCGCACGCAACTGGTTGGCTGCGTGGATCAGGTCGGGAGCGGTATCCAGCAGCGTGCCGTCCAGATCGAACAGCACGGCCTTGATGGTGTCGGCCGGCAGGCCGGACCGGCGTGCGGGTTCCGGCGCCGGTTCGGAAGCGATCAGGGGAACGCCGATGCCGCAGCTGTGATGCCAGGCGGCAGAACCGCTAATGTTCACCGTCGCCATCCTCCTCCGGCTTCTGGAAGCAGGCCAGGTAGTTCACGTCGACGTTCCTGCCGAGGCTGTAACGCCGGGTCAGCGGGTTGTAGCGCATGCCGGTCAGGTCGCGGAGGACCAGCCCTGCCTTGCGTGTCCAGACGCAGAGTTCCGACGGCCGGATGAACTGGCTGTAGTCATGGGTGCCGCGGGGCAGCATTCCCAGGAGATACTCCGCGCCGATGACCGCCTGCAGGTAGGCCTTGGAAGTGCGGCTGATGGTGGAGAAGAAAATCATGCCGCCGGGTTTGGCAAGGCGGGCACATGCATCCACGACCGAGGCGGGGTCCGGCACGTGCTCCAGCATTTCCATGCAGGTAACGACATCGAAGGAAGCCGGTCGCGCTGCCGCCATCTCCTCGGCCGTCGTGCGCTGATATTCCACCCGGGCGCCGCTTTCCAGCGCGTGCAGACGCGCCACGTTCAACGGCCCTTCGCCCATGTCGATACCAGTGACCTCGGCCCCCTCCAGGGCCATGCTTTCCGACAGGATGCCGCCGCCGCATCCCACGTCCAGCACGGTGCGGCCGGTGATCTCCGCCCAGACCCCGATGTAGCCCAGGCGCAGCGGGTTGATCTGGTGCAGCGGACGAAATTCCCCCTCCGGATCCCACCAGCGGCTTGCAGACGCCTCGAACTTGGCGACCTCAGACGGGTTGACGTTTGGGGTGGCGTTCATCTCTACCCTTAATATTCAATGAATAACGTCTGCTACTTAATGTAGCGTGTTTGGCGAAATTTTCCTATTCCGGTTGATATTCCCGGCGCATGTTATCGTCATGCCTCGTAAATCTTCTCCCGCCAGGCACGGACTTTTCCGAGAACCGTTTCTCGATTAATGGTGGTCAACTGGCGGTCACGCAAGAGTTGCCGCCCGGCGACCCAGGTGTCGGTGACCTGCAGCCGGTTGCCGCTGTACACCAGGTGCGACAGCGGGTCGTACACCGGTTCGGAATCCAGGCCGGACAGATCCACCGCCGCCAGATCGGCGAATTTCCCGGGTACGATCGAACCGGTGATCTCTTCCAGCCCCAGCGCCCGTGCGCCGTTCAGCGTAGCCATGCGCAGCGCGGCCGCCGCCGGCAGTGCTGCGGCATTGCCGGCCACGCCCTTGGCCAGCAGGGCGGCGGTGCGCATTTCGCCGAGCATGTCCAGATCGTTGTTGCTGGCCGAGCCGTCCGTGCCCAGCGCCACGTTCACGCCGGCGTCCCACAGTGCCTGGACGGGGCAGAAACCGCTGGCCAGCTTCAGGTTGGACTCGGGGCAATGAATGACGCTGGTGTTGGCCTGTGCGACCGCAGCGATCTCGTCCCCGGTGAGCTGAGTCATGTGCACGGCCATGAAGCCCGGCCCGATCAGGCCGGCCTCCTGCAGCCGCTGCAGCGGGCGTTTTCCTGTTTGCTCCACGCTCTGTTCCACCTCGAACGCGGTCTCGTGCACATGCATATGCACAGGAACATCCAGTTCGTCGGCGAGCATGGCGATTCGCTTCAGCGCGGTCTCGCCCACCGTATACGGTGCGTGCGGGGCGAACACGGTGGAGATGAGCGGGCTGTCGCGCCACTGGTCCCGCATGGCCAGTCCCTTGTCCAGGTAGTCGTCCGGGCCTTCGCCGTAGGCGCTGGGGAAATCGATGACGATCATGCCCACCGAGGCGCGCATCCCCACCTGGTTGGCGACCCGGGCTGTGACTTCCGGGAAGAAGTACATATCGTTGAACGTGGTGACCCCGCTTCGCAGCATCTCCGCGCAGGCGGATTCGACCCCGTCATGGACGAACTCGGGGCTGACGTGGCGTTGCTCGGCGGGCCA
>JBJHBJ010000048.1:0-37894 GCA_050485425.1 Ectothiorhodospiraceae bacterium
TGTCCGTAGGTGCCCGCCATGCCGCAACAGCCGGCACCTTGCTGCTCCATCGTCAGACCGAACCGCCGGAATACCCGCGCCCACATTTCTCCCGTGTCGGGAATCGCCGTGACCTCGGTACAGTGCGAAATCAGCACGTAGGAATCTTCCCCGGCGCAGTCGGTATCTCCCGGCAGCCTGTCGACGTCGGTCTCCAGCAACCATTCATTGACCAGAAAAACATTGCCGGCGGCGCACTCCTGGCGCAGGAAGAGGGCAATGCTCGGTTCAATGGCCAGCACCGGTATGCTTCGCTCTGCATAGGAAGCGATGTTCGCGAGCAGCGCTTGGCTCTCGCGGGTAAAACGCTCGCGGTACCCATGTACATGGGCGGCCTTGCCGGTGGCCCCAGCGGGCAACAGTTGCACGTCAAAGCCGAGTTTCCGCATCAGCTTGATCGTTGCCTCCGGTGCCAGCGCATCGAAGCTTGCCGTGAATGGGTCCAGCAGCAGTGCCACTTTCCGGTCGGAGGCACCCGAGTGGGTCTCGCGGCGAACGCGTGAAGCCAGGGAGGGCACTGAGAAGCGCGGTGTGTCCACGACGCCGAGATATCGCCGGGCGAGTGCCCGAGCGGCGGCGCTGGTGGTCATCGCGTTGACCAGCCTGGGCATCTTCCGGCCCCATGCGGCAAGGGTTTCTATCCTGCCCATGACCCGGTCGCGCAGTGGCCTCGCATGGGTCTCGTGATAACGGTGGAGGAACCGCGAGCGCAGCTCGGGCACCGATACGTGGATCGGGCATTGCGAGGCGCAGGCGTTGCAGCCCAGGCAGTTGGCCATGCTCTCGTAGAGCTGGGCTTCGATGCCCGAATGACTGTGGGTGCCGGCTTCATGCCGCTCTCGGAGCCATTCGCGGACCAGGGCCGACCGGCCTTTCGGCGAATGAACGCGATCACGCGTCACCTTGTAGGAGGGGCAGATTGGCACGGTGACGTCCCAGTCGAAACACACGCCGTTGCCGTTGCATTCGAACGCTTTGGTCCACTGAGCCCTGGTCTCGGCGGGTACTCGGCTGTCCAGCGTGCCGCGAAAGGGAACCCCGTCAATCGGCACCACGCCTCCGGATGCCGGAGAGGGTGTCACGATTTTGCCCGGGTTCAGCCTGTTCGAGGGGTCGAAGATGCGTTTGATCTCCCCCAGCACGGGGTAAAGCGTGTCGCCAAAGAATTCCCGGGTGAATTCGCCACGATAGCCTTTCCCGTGTTCTCCCCATAACAGTCCGCCGTAGTGCTTCACCAGGCCCACGACTTCTTCCGTGATGCTGCGGAGCAACCTGGCGTCTTGCTCGCTGGTCATGTCCAGCGCCGGCCGCACATGCAGGCAGCCCACGTCGACGTGGCCGAACATGCCGTATTCCACGCCATGCCTGTCGAGCAGTGCCTTGAAATCCCGGATGTAGTCGGCGAGGCGCTCCGGCGGCACCACCGTGTCCTCGACGAACGCGATCGGCTTGCGGGCGCCCTTGGTTCGCCCCAGCAGGCCTACAGCCCTGGCGCGTATACCCCAGATGCGCTTTTGCTCCGCCGCGTCCTCCGACAGGTACCATCCCGTGATGTGTCCGGCAGATGCCAGTTCGGTGACAAAGCGCTTGATACGCGCGTCGACTTCTTCCCCGGATGTGCCGATGAACTCCACGAAGTTGGTGGCGAGTGCCCGGGAAGGCGTGCGTTCGCCTTCCATGGCCGGCCGGACCATCGCCCAGGAAGGGTCGTGTCGGGCGAGTTCGTAGAGTTTCTCGTCCAACGTCTCGATCGCGGCCGGGTCGTGCCGCAGAATTCGCTCGCAGTCGTCCAGCGCAGTATCGAGGTCGCTGTAGCGCACCACGACCAGCTTGCGTGCCCCGGGTCTGGGGATAACCCGCAGTGTGATGTCACGAATGATCCCCAGCGTACCTTCCGAGCCGGCAATGAGGCGATGGAGATGCACCGTGCCGTCATCCGGAAATGCGTCACGGAGGTTGTATCCCGTCAGCGAGCGGCTGATTTTCGGGAAGACGGCTTCCACTTGTCGGCGAACCGGATCGACCACCGCCCGCAGTTGGGCAGCGAGCTGGAGCCCGTGGTCGCGGGAGGCGGGTGCCTCATCGATTTCGTCGCATCCGTAGATGCGTGCCTCAACCGATTTTCCACTGGCCAGTAGCAACTGCAGGGACTGGACGTAGTCGCCGGTCTTGCCGTAGATGCGTGAGCCCTTGCCGCACGCATCGGTGCTGATCATTCCTCCGATCGTGGCTCGGCTGGTGGTGGAGATCTGGGGTGGAAAGATGAGCTGGTGGCTGGCCAGATAATCGTTCAGTTGTCCGAGGACCACGCCTGGCTCTACCCGAACGGTACTGCTGGCGAGGTCGATTCCGAGGATGCGGTTCATGTGGCGGCTGGTGTCCACCACCACCGCGTTGGTCAGGGCCTGGCCGTTTGTGCCGGTGCCTCCGCCCCGGGCGGTCAGGGCAAGGCGTTTGTAAGGTGGCTTTGACGCCACCCGGACGATGGTATCCAGATCCGGTCCGTCCAGAGGGGCCAGCACCAGGCCCGGCAGCACCTGATAAACACTGTTATCGGTGGCGGCCAGCAGGCGGCTGGCTTCGTCCGTGAGAGTGTCTCCGCGGTACCCTTCCGCTGAGAGATCGCCACAGAACCGTTCGATCACCCCATCGCTGATGGCGGGGGAGGCCAACGTGTTTTCTTCCGCAGGGTGAGGCACTACCCCTCCGAGGGTTGTTTCTTGGTTGTAGGACAACTATAGCATGAAGCTTTTCACGGCTGCTCGCCCTGAGACAAGCATTCCAATAACATATTGAAAATATTAGTTTAGTATTGTTATCGCGAATCTTGGTTTCAGGCTATGTCTGGCGTTTTTGTGAGTTGTAGGATGATTGTCTTGCCGCCTTGAGAGAAGTGGCAACCTGGCGTGAGGCAGGGGAGCGACGCGGTTCCAACGGGTGAGGATGGGACACCGGCGGCGGGAGAAGGAAGTGAGACGGGCGGCGGGAGCTGGCCTTGATCCAACGAAGTATATTTGCGGAGCCCGTTCGCGGGCTCCGCACTGCATAGGCGCATTCAGAACACGGCGTAACCGCCGTCGATCACCAGCGTGTCGCCCGAGTGATAGCGGGAGGCGTCGGAGGCCAGGTACACGGCGATGCCGCCGAAATCCTCCGGTTCGCCCCAGCGGCGGGCGGGGACGCGGGGCATGACCTTGCGGGTGAAGGCATCGTTGCCCTGGGCCGCGGCGGTCATGTCGGTGGCGATCCAGCCGGGGAGAATGGCGTTGGCGCGTACGCCGTAGCGCGCCAGCTCCACCGCGCAGGAGCGGATCATGGAAATCACCGCGCCCTTGGTGGCAGCGTAGGCCTGGTTGCGGGCTGCACCTTCGATGGCCGCCAGGCTGGCCGTGGCCACCAGCGAGCCGCCGCCCTCGCGCTGCGACATGTGTCGGCCAGCCTCACGCAGGGTGAAGAACACGCCGTCCAGGTTCACCGAAAGCACCCTGCGGTAATCCTCCACCGGGGTTTCCATGAACGAGCGGTTCTTGCCGCCGCCGACACCGGCGTTGGCGAACACCGAGTCGACCCGACCCATGGCCGTGACTGCTTCCGTGAATCCGTCCACTACAGCCTGCTCGTTGGACACGTCCACCTGCTGCGCAAGCACGCGTCCGCCATGTGTCTCCAGACGGGATTTCGCGTCGGCGTTCCGGTCGGGGTTGCTACCCCAGACCACGATATCCGCCCCGGCCTGTGCCATGGCCTCCGCCATGCCCAGACCAATCCCGCGATTACCGCCGGTGACCAGAACGACCTTGCCGGTCAGATCAAAAGGTTGATACGCCATGATGCTCCTCCCACGCTTGTTGTTGATTAGCAAGTTGCAAGAGTAGCACGGGCCTCGTTCGACAGAGCCTTCACTGTCGACATTGTCAGCTTTGTTCCATGCCGGTGCCGCGTCCTGCATCGGGGGGAGACGCCTGAACGCGTGTTTGCCGGCAATCCCGCCCTCACATGCACTACATGGCACGAACAGTGCTTAGCCAGATACACATCAATATGAGCAGAACCAGACAGGAGTGCCAGTGTTTCGAGCCATCAGTTGTCACGGGCCGGAGTCCACCGTCGAGCGGTTGAAGCAGGCTATCGAAGCCGAAGGATTGTTGCTTCTCTGCCA
This sequence comes from Ectothiorhodospiraceae bacterium, assembly GCA_050485425.1. GTDB lineage: Bacteria > Pseudomonadota > Gammaproteobacteria > Nitrococcales > Aquisalimonadaceae > LSCE01. The sequence continues at coordinate 4,199 of JBJHBJ010000048.1, forward strand.
TATTCCGGCGTCGACCAATGCCGCGAAAATAGGGCTCTCAACCCCTTTCCATCAGGTGATGGAAGTGTTCCACCCTGCGTATGCCGCCCGGGTCTGGTCTGCACGCGAGGATGCAGGCATTTCCATCCCGGTGCGAGGTCACATTTATGAATCAGCCGATGGTTCAGTGCGCGTGGACTGGCAGCGACCCAGCGTGAATCTCGGCATCTACCCGGAGCCGGAACTCGCCGCCATCGGGCACGAATTGGATCCGGTGTTTGGGCGCATTGTGCAGACGGCGTGTTCGGAGAGTCGCGCAGCTGTACCTTGAAACCGGCTGCCAGGAAGGCGGCTACGAATACTGTAGGCGGCGCCAGTCAGGACCGGCGGCACGGCCACGGCGAGGGGACGACCGATGAGCGAGAAGATTCTCTACAGCGTTGATGAAGCCGACGCACTGGTGAAAAGCGGTAAGGCGGTACTGATCGATATCCGGGATGCCAAGGATTACGCTGCCGGCCACATTGCCGGTGCCGTGAGCGTGCCGGATGTCTTCTACTACCTGGCCGAGACCAATCAGGACGGGCTGGACGCGCTGCATAAGCAGTTTGCAGAGCTGTTCGGGGCGGCCGGTCTGGATGGCAGCAAGATCGCCATCGTTTACGAAGATGCGTTGAATACCCGCTACGGGGGATCCTGCAGAGGTTATTGGCTGCTGAAGTATCTGGGATACCCCAGCGCGGGCATCCTGGACGGCGGGCTCAAAGCCTGGAGCGCCTCCGGCAAACCGGTGGATGCTGAAGCGGTGAAAGTCGAAAGCGCGACGTTTCCTCTGGAACCGCAAGCGGATCTTCTGGTCACCTGTGACCAGATGCTGGCGGCGCTGAGCGATCACGACGTGGTGCTGCTGGATAACCGCGATCAGGATGAATGGCTGGGCGAGAGTTCGTCCCCGTACGGCAAGGATTTCGTGCCGCGCAAGGGACGTCTGCCGGGTGCCGTCTGGCTTGAGTGGTACGCGCTGATGGACGACGGAGAGGTGCCGGCGTTCAAGTCCGCAGACGCCATTCGCGCTATTGCCGCTTCCCGCGGCATCACCCCGGACGACAACATAATCATTTACTGCTTCAAAGGCGCACGGGCATCGAACACCTTCGTTGCCCTGAGAGAGGCAGGCTTCCGGAATCTGCGTATATACCTGGGTTCCTGGAACGAGTGGTCGAAGAATCCCGATCTCCCTATCGAGGCCGGGCCGCCGGGGGCAGCCGCCCGCCCCATCGCGCTGTCCGCCTGAGCGCGGGAATTAATCAGTGTTTCCTCAAGCGGCATGCACCCTGGCGGGAGCATGCCGCTAGCAGCAGTTACGAGCCGCGTACGTAAACGCTGCACCAGCCTTCGGCGTTCACCTGCACGTCCTGGAACGCCGGGTGGTAGCAGCCGCCCCAGCCGGGTTCCGTCTCGCCGGCCCAGAAAGCGCAGTTACTGCACTTCTCGCCGCTGTCGTAGTCGGCGTGGTCGGTGTCGGCCGCGTTGTTCACGTAGTCGTGGGCGTGGCCATCCTCGGCCTTCGGCTTGTTTGCCAGGGCGCTGCGGTGCGGGTTCAGCACCAGGGCGGCTACCGGAATGGTGGCGACCGTGACGGCGGCGCGGGAAAGGAATCGACGACGGTTCAGATCGGGCTTGTCGGACATGGTGGAACACCTCGCTAAGGGCTCTGAAAGTGTCGCGGCTGTTTGCCGCCGCTGTGGTCACTCATCATAGCGAGCGCTTTCGCACCGGCATTGACGCAGATCAACGTGCGCGTTCAGAGGGGCAAGAGCTGGTGCCTCTTGCCTGGCGCTGCAGCTGGCGGAAATGCTGCTCGAAGCCGATCACGTCCCGCGGCGCATGTCCGGCCAGCAGCACACGGGAGCCGTCGTCGTCCGGTTCCAGCCAGCACCACACGCGGCGGTAACGCACGAAGAACATCAGGTAGATGCCAGCGACCAGCATCAGAAAACCGGCATAGACCACCGGCTGTCCCGGAGTGCGTGTGATCTCGAACCCGGAGGCCTGCCGCTGTTCGAAGTCGGTGAGCTGCAGAAACACCGGCGCTCCATGGCGTTGCAGCGCCGGCACCGTGGCCAGGGTGTGCTGCAGGAAGGCGGCATCGTCCGTGGTCAGCCGGCGGTCCGGCGGCTCGCCGTTGCTGGCCAGTGCCAGGCGGTAGGCCTCTTCCAGTGATGCGTCCAGCAGCCGGCGGGGAAGGTCCGACAGCGGCAGGCCGTCCCGGGGCGAGGAAACAGCGGCAAGCGCGGCGCGATAGCCGTCGGCCGTGCCGCGTTCAAGCAACTGCAGAGCCGTCTCCCGCAACTGCCGGGCCAGCCCGGCATTGTCATGTCCCAGTTCGTCCATCAGCGCTTCCGCCCCCAGGGTGGCGGCCAGGCTGCGCTCTTCGCCCAGCAGCACGGTGACCAGTGCCTGGAAGCGGCCGGGGCTGTCGCGGTGATCGGCGGGAATGTGCAGATAGCGGAAGGGTTCACCACGGCTGGCACGGACACCGCTCAGGAAATAGCGGCCGCCGTCCAGTGACACCGGCCGCATGGTGTTCTCGAACTCCAGCGACTCGCCGGAAGCGCTGCGCAGCACATAGCTCAGGCTTGGGCCGATGTCGCCGGCGCCCGGTTGCACGTTGTGGCTTTCGAAGTGGGTGAATTCCACCGTGTAGTCCCGGCCGCCCAGTCGCAGCGGTTGGGGCTGGAAGATGTTTCCCTGGAAAGCCAGCGGGGATTCCTGGCTGCCGTTCAGCGGCCAGGCGGTGAGCGCCAGGGCGGAGCCGCCGTCGGTGAAACTGGCCTGGTAGATGGTGTAGCCGGCATGGGAGAGCGGCCGGTTCACGCCGATGGTGGCCCGCAGTGGGGCGTTCAGCCCGGGCGCGTTCAGCACCACGTCGCTTTCGTAGGCACGCGGCTCGCCGCTGGCATAGCGCTCCACGTGAAAGGCTTCCAGTCGCAGTTCGAATGGCAGTTCACGGACCACGAAGCCGTCGCCGAGTGCGAGCAACACCGCGCTGGCCCGTTCGCCCTCGGGAATGGTGATGCTGCCGCGGAAGGCGCCGCCGCCTGCCTGCAGTCGGCTGCGGGCGGGAATCTCGGCCAACGGCCGCAACCGTGTTTCCGCCTGCACCTGGCCTGTCCATGCCAGAATCTTCAGCCGCAGGTTGCTGTCCATCAGCCCGCCGATGCAGATCAGGACGATGGCCAGGTGCGTGAATACGTAGCCAAGGCGGTTGCTTGCCCCCGCCAGGCCGGCCACCAGCAAGGCCTCGCCGTGACGTTTCCGGCGCACGCGATAGCCGTGGCGGCGAAGCACCGGGGTCAGGGCGTCGGCAATCGCTTCCGGTGCTGCGGGACCGGTCCATTCAGCGTGTCGGGAGAAGGCCCGTAGCGAGCGCGCCTGCTGGTGCAGGCGGAATTGCTGCATTTCCTTCAGCACCCCGGGCGTACGCCGGACCAGGCAGACGCAGGTGGCGGTGACCAGGGTGCCCACCAGCAGCAGGAACCAGGGGGCGGTGTAGACGTCGTAGAGTCCGAGCGCGCGAAACATCTCGAACCAGAACGGCCCGAGCTTCACCAGATAATCCGGGTGCGGCTGGCCCTGTTGCAGTACGGTGCCGATCACCGAGGCCAGGCTCACCGCCACCAGCAGCGTGATCGCCAGGTTCATGGAACCCAGGAAGGCGGCGACGGCGCTCAGTCGCGACCGGCGACGAACGCGAGGGGTGGCGGGAATGGTGGTGCTGACGGTGTTCAATGGCCGTGCCCTTCCTGCTGCGGCGTATGGCCGTCATCGCCGCTGCTCACATGGGCCAGCGGCGATGCGATCGTCCACAGCGCGAACAGCAGCAGCATGGCGCCGAGCACGCGGCGGGCACTGGTGCTGCGCTGCCAGCCGCGCAGGGCCTGACCGAACAGCGTGATGCCCATCATGGCCGGCAGCGTGCCCAGGCCGAAGGCCAGCATGATGCCGGCGCCGGCGGCCGGATCGCCGGAAATGGCGGCGGTGAGCAGCACGGTGTAGACCAGCCCGCAGGGCAGCCAGCCCCAGAGCGCGCCCAGGGCAAGGGCACCGGAAGCGGTGCGCACCGGAAGCAGGCGGCGGGCGTGAGGCCCGATCAGCCGCCACACCCGACTGCCTACCACTTCAATGCGGCGGATGCCGGACCAGTCGAATAGCAGATAGGCAGCGATCGCCAGCAGCACCAGGCCGGTGGCGGCGCGCAGCAGCCAGCCCCATTCCGGCCGGGCCAGCGCCAGTCCCGGCAGGGAGAGCAGCAGCGCGAACAGCGCGCCCAGCAGGGCGTAGCTGCCCAGCCGGCCGAGGTTGTAGCACAGGGCGTAGCGCCAGCGCCCGTGGATGCCGGTCTGCGTGGCGGTGCCCAGGCTGCCGGCAATGCCGCCGCACATGCCCAGGCAGTGGGGGCTGCCCGCCAGGCCGATAGCCAGTGCTGCCAGCAGCGTGAGTTCGGTGGTCATTCCCCGGTGCCGCTCCCGTCGCCGCCTTTGCGCTTCTTCCGGTTCTTGCGGTCGGTTTCCTCATCCAGCAGCACGGAATAGGCCGGGGTGTCCAGGTCGTCGTACTGGCCGCTGCGCACGGCCCAGAAGAACGCCCAGACACCCAGCGCCACCAGGATGAGGCTGATGGGGATCGAGATGTAGACGATAGTCATGTTGAACCTCCTGCCAGAGCGTGCAACGGGGTCGGCCGGGGTTCAGGCCGGCGCACAGGCCGGGCAAGCCGGCGGGCATTCATCACCACCACCACGGAACTCAGCGTCATGCCGATGGCGGCGAGCCAGGGCGGCACGAAGCCCATAGCCGCCAGCGGCAGCATGCTGGCGTTGTAGGCGGCGGACAGCGCCAGGTTCTGGCGAATCACCCGCAGCGTGCGACGGGCGGTGTCCAGGCCCCGGGCAAGACGACCCAACTGGCCGCCCAGCAGGATCATGCCGGCGCTGGTCTGGGCCAGCGCGGTGCCTTCGTTCAGTGCGGCGGAGACATTGGCGCCGGCCAGCACGGGCGCGTCGTTGATGCCGTCGCCGACCATCAGTACTACCGCCCCCTGATCCTGCAGGTGATGCAGGCGAGCCAGCTTGTCCTCCGGTGTCATGCGCGCCCGCCATTGGTCGATGCCCAGCAGCCGCGCCGCTTCGCGCACTGGCTCGGGAGCGTCGCCGCTGGCGATCTCTACCTGGATGCCCCGGGCGTGCAGGGTGGCCACGGCATCCAGCGCGTCCGGGCGCAGGCGGTCGGCGACGCGGAAAGCCGCGATGGGGCCATCGGTATCACCCAGCAGTACCCACGGGCCCTGGCTGAAGTCGTCCAGCGCATTGCCGCCGGACAGGCCGGTTACCCAGTCCGGGCGGCCCAGCCGGTACACCCGGCCGTTCACCTCGCCTTCCACCCCGGCACCGCGTGTGACCGAGACCGATTCGGCTGCGGGCAGCGTGCCGTCCAGGCGGAAGGCCCGGGCAATCGGGTGCTCGGAGTGCTGTTCCAGCGTGGCGGCGATGCGGCGGGCGTCCGCGCCGTCGCGTTCGGCCAGCGCGCGGCTTTCCAGCAGACTGAGCCGGCCTTCGGTCAACGTTCCGGTCTTGTCCAGCACGACGTGGGTAACGCGGGCCAGCGTTTCCACCGCGTCGGCGCGGGTGATCAGCAGGCCGTCACCGGCCAGCCGGTTGGTGCCGGCGGCCAGCGCGGTGGGCGTGGCCAGCGACAGCGCACAGGGGCAGGTGGCGATCAGCATGGCCAGCGTGATCGGGAAGGCCAGGGCAGGATTGACCTGCCACCAGATGGCGAACACCGTGGCCGAGGCGATCAGTACCACGGTGACGAACCAGCGGCCGACGGTATCGGCCAGGCGGGCCAGCGAGGGGCGTTCCGCCTGGGCGCGGCGCAGCAGCCGGCCGATGTGTGAGGCCATGGTTTCCTGACCCACTTTCTCGATCCGTACTTCCAGGCTGTCGTCGATGTTCAGGCTGCCGCCCACCACCTTGCCGCCGACACCGCGGACACGCGGGTCCGATTCGCCGGTGAGCATGGATTCGTCCACGCTGCTGTAGCCGCGCAGCACGACGCCGTCCGCCGGGATGGTGGTGCCGGGGCGGATGAGCACCCGGTCTCCCGGCTGCAGGTCGCGGGAGGGCACTTCCTCCTCGCTGCCGTCGTCACGCAGCCGCAGCGCCGTGGCCGGCACCAGCCGTGCCAGCGCATCGCTGGTGGCATTGGCCCGGTGACGCGCCGCCATTTCCACGTAGCGCGCCACCAGCAGGAAGAAGGTGAACATGGAGATGGAATCGAAATAGATCTCCGGACCACCCATGAAGGTGATCCAGACACTGGCGCCGTAGCCGGTACCGATGGCCAGGCTCACGGGTACGTCCATGCCCGGGCGCAGGTTGCGCAGGTCGCGGATGGCGCCGAGGAAGATCGGCAGGCCGGCGTAGAGCACCACCGGTGTGGCCACCAGCATGCTCACCAGGCGCAGGAACTGCACGTATTCCTCGTCCATGCCCTGGTACTGGCCGAAGTACAGTCCGACAGCGAACATCATGGCCTGCATCATGCCCAGCCCGGCCACGATCAGCCGGCGCAGCGCGCTGCGGCGCTCGCGCACGGCGTGGGAATCGGTGGCTTCCGGCAGGACCGGATGGGGCTTGTAGCCCAGCCGGCCCATGTGGGCCATCACCCGGCTCAGGCGGATCTGCTCCGGATCCCAGCGCAGCAGCGCCCGACCGGTGGCCGGGTTGACGCGGATTTCCTCCACGCCCGGGGCGTCCGCCAGGCTGCGTTCGATCAGCCAGCCGCAGGCCGCGCAGTACAGCCCTTCCACCAGCAGGGAGGTTTCGCACCGGCCGTCGCCATCCCGGTGGACGAATTCCTGCTGCACCCGCGGCTCGTCGAAACTCAGGTAACGGCCGGGCTCGCCCTGGGCGATGTCTTCCGGCCGGCCGGTGGGCTCCGGGCGGAACTGGTAGAAGGCGTCCAGCCCGGCGCCGACAATGGTGCTGGCCACGGCCTGGCAGCCCAGGCAGCATACCGGCTGCTCGGCCTCGTCCACGGTCACCGACAGGTGGATGTCGGCGGGAATGGGTTCGCCACAGTGGAAGCAGCCGCCGGTGTTGCTCATTGCACGCTCCTGGGGCGGGCAACCAGCGCGATCTCATCCTGCGATCCGGCCATTTCCTTGGCCAGCAGCCATTCACCGTGCTCCGGTTCCAGCCGCAGGTAGTAGCGGCCGTCCACCGGGCGGCGGGCGTCGGCCCGGTACAGGCCGGTGCTGTCGCGCTGCAGTTCCAGCGCCAGGTCGCGCTCGGCGTGGGTGGGGTGGGTCAGCAGCAGTTTCAGCCGTTCCGGCATGTTGTCCAGGTCATGCAGGTGAATGGTCACCAGTCCGGCCTCGCGGTCCAGCACCATGGTGCCGGCCACGCCCAGTTCCACTGCCGCGCGTTCACGCCGGTCGTTCTTGTGCAACGCGCGGCCGGCCTTGTAGTAGTTGTCCACCACCATGCTGTCGCCCTTGGTGACGGCGATGGTGACCAGCGACAGGCCCAGCACAATGGAGGCGGCCGGCGGCGCCAGCACGAACCAGAGCCAGAACTGCCGGTACCAGGGTTTTTGTGTGTGTTCGTTCATGGTCAGCCTCGCGGCCCGTTGAAACGGGCGGTGTTGACGGTACGGATCGAGGGGTCGTCGTCCGACTGCAGGATCAGTCGGAACGGATTGCCCGGGCCGCTCACCGCATCGCGCGGCACCCGCACCCGCACCACGGCGGTATCGGTGTCGCCGGCACCGACGCGGACGCGGTCGCTGTGGCTGTGCACGGTGATGCCCGGCAGACCCTCGACGCTCAGCGTGTAGCTGTGCGCCACACGGTCCTTGTTCAGGATGCGCACCGTGTAGACGTTCTCGATGGTGGTCCAGTCAACCTCGCGGTAGACCACGTTACGGTCGGCCAGCACTTCCACCGCCAGCGGCGTGCGCTGGGTGAGGCTGAACAGCACACCGGCGGTCAGCGCCAGCAGCAGCGTGCCGTAGACCAGCACGCGCGGACGCAGCACACGGGAGGGGTTGCCTTCCATCGCGTTTTCGGTGGAATAGCGGATCAGGCCGCGGGGGTAGTCCATCTTGTCCATCACGCCGTTGCAGGCGTCGATGCAGGCCGCACAGGCGATGCACTCGTACTGCAGCCCCTGGCGGATGTCGATGCCGGTGGGGCAGGCCTGCACGCACAGGTTGCAGTCGATGCAGTCGCCCAGGCCGCGCTCGCGGGGATCCACGTTCCGGCTGCGCCCGCCGCGCGGTTCGCCGCGCTGGGCGTCGTAGGAGATGATCAGCGAGTTGCGGTCGAACATGGCGCTCTGGAACCGCGCGTAGGGGCACATGTAGATGCACACCTGCTCGCGCAGGAAGCCGGCGTTGCCCCAGGTGGCGAAGCCGTAGAACAGCAACCAGAACGCTTCCCAGAAACCCAGGTTCAGCGTGACCACGTTGCCGGCGAGTTGCGTGATGGGCGTGAAGTAGCCGACGAAGGTGAAGCCGGTATACAGCGCGAACGCTGCCCATAGCAGGTGCTTGCTGCCGCGCCTGAGCAGTTTCTGCCGGTTCCACGGCGACTTGTCCAGCTTGATGCGCTGCTGGCGGTTGCCCTCGGTCCAGCGCTCCATCCAGATGAAGGCTTCGGTCCAGACCGTCTGTGGGCAGGCGTAGCCGCACCACAGCCGGCCGGCCAGCGCGGTGAAGAAGAACAGCGACAGCGCGGCGATGATCAGCAGTAGCGCCAGGTAGAGGAAATCCTGGGGCCAGAAGGTCAGGCCGAAGATGTGGAACTGCCGCACCGGCAGGTCGAACAGCACCGCCTGGCGGCCGTCCCACTGCAGCCAGGGCAGGCCATAGAAGATGCCCAGCAGCACCACCACCGCGAGGTTGCGCAGGGTCTGGAACGGCCCCTTCACCTCGCGCGGGTGGATTTTCTCCCGGCTGACGTACATGCCGGCATCGGTGGCTGGCCCGGGCCTGCTCACGGCTCGCTCCGGGGTCCGCTGCCGACCAGGATGAAAGTCAGCGCGCTGGACGCCAGGCCGACGCCCCAGAACATGAAGAAGCCGATGGTGTAGCCCGTCATGCGGCTGATCTGCCAGTCCGGCAGGGTCTGCATGTGCAGGGTTTCGGGATCGATGCTGGCGAAGAACACCACGGAAGCCACCGCGGCCGTCAGGAATGACGGCCACAGGGTTCCTCCCAGGCTGCGCAGCAACTGGCTTCTAGTCATTCAATGCCTGCTCCCGCTCAGCCGCTTCCTCGTCCAGCGCGTCCGGGGCTTCCTCGTCCTCGTCCGCGGTCACTGCCTCCTCGTTCCGCAAATGGGCGGACAGGCTGTAGACGTAGGCCGCCAGCAGGTGCACCCGGTCTTTGCCCAGCAGATCCTCCTGGGGCGGCATGCGTCCCTGGCGTCCGTCACGAATCGAGGTTCTGATGGCCTCCAGGCTGCCGCCGTAGGTCCAGTTGTCGTCGGTGAGGTTTGGCGCACCCATGGCCTTGTTGCCCTGGCCGTCGGCGCCATGGCAGGCCATGCACATGCTCTGGTAGCGCTGCTCGCCGCGCTGGACCAGTTCTTCCGGCGCGTCGCGGCCGCTCAGGTTGAATACGTAGGCGGTCACTTCCTCCAGCCTGTCATCGCCCAGGGCGCGTCCCAGCGCCGGCATCATTGCCCGGCGGCCATCGAGGATGCTCTTGTGGATCTCCTCCGGCGAGCCGCCCCATTGCCAGCTATTGTTGGCAATGTTCGGGAAGCCCACCCGGCCGCCGCCGTCGGCGCCATGGCAGACCGCGCAGTTGTTGCCGAACAGTCGGCGGCCGGTCTGCATGGCCTCTTCGTGCTCGGCCAGTTCCGGGATGCTCATGTCGGCGTAACCGGCGAACAGTGGCGCCACGCGCTCCTCGACGCTGTCCACTTCCTCCTGCCAGGCGCTGTACTGGGACCAGCCCAGCAGGCCCTGGTAGCTACCCAGGCCCGGATACAGCACCAGGTAGATCAGGCTGAACACGATGGTGATGTAGAACAGCCACAGCCACCAGCGGGGCATGGGGCGGTTCAGCTCCTGCAGGCCGTCCCATTCGTGGCCGGTGGTCTCGTGCTCTGCGGCCTCGCCCGGTCGCTTCTTCGCCGTCCAGCGGATCAGCCAGACGCAGGCCAGGATGTTGGCCAGCGCGATGATGGAGATATACCAGCTCCAGCCGCTACTCATGCTCGTTCCCCTTGCGCCGTTGGCTTCCGGATTCTTCCCGGTTCTCTTCCAGCGGCAATTGGGCCGCCTCGTCGAAGCTCTTCTTCCGCTTGCCGCTATAGGCCCAGAACACGATGCCCAGGAAGATGATCAGCAGCACCAGCGTGATCAGGCCGTAGAATGTGTTGATATCCATGTAGCTGTCTCCCTGTTCAGCGGTTGCGCTCGATGGCGGTGCCCAGCGACTGGAGGTAGGCGATGATCGCCTCCATCTCGGTCTTGCCGTCCACCAGCTCGGCGGCCTGTTGCAACTGCTCTTCGGTGTAGGGCACGTTCAGCCAGCGCTGCTGGGCGCGCATACGCCGCGCCACGGTCTCGCCGTTCAGCGTGCGATCGGCCAGCCAGGGGTAGGACGGCATGTTGGATTCCGGCACCACGTCGCGCGGATTGAGCAGGTGGGTCTCGTGCCACAGGTCGGTGTAGCGGCCGCCCACCCGGGCCAGATCCGGCCCGGTGCGCTTCGAGCCCCACTGGAACGGCCGGTCGTAGACGAATTCCCCGGCCAGGGAGTAGTGGCCGTAGCGCTCGGTTTCCGCCCGGAACGGCCGGATCATCTGCGAGTGGCAGTTGTAGCAGCCTTCCCGCACGTAGATATCGCGGCCGGCGAATTCCAGGGGCGCGTAGGGCTCGATGCCCTCCAGCGGCTCGTTGGTCTCGGCCAGGAACAGCATGGGCACGATCTGCACCAGCCCGGCCACACTGATCACCAGGGCGATCAGCACCGCCATCAGGCCGATGTTCTTCTCGACAACGGAATGATTCATACTCAGGCCTCCTGCGCAGCCGCGGTCATGGGCACGGTTTCACGCACCGGCCGGGTGGTCATCCAGACGTTCCAGGCCATCAGCAGCATGCCGGCGAAGAACAGCACGCCGCCCAGCAGCCGCACCATGTAGTAGGGGTAGGTCGCCACCAGCGACTCGATGAAGGTGTAGGTGAGCGTTCCGTCCTCGTTCACCGCGCGCCACATCAGCCCCTGCATGACGCCGGCAATCCACATGGCGGCGATGTAGAGCACCACGCCGATGGTGGCGATCCAGAAGTGCAGCTCGATGGCCTTGACGCTGTGCATGGCCTCCTTGCCGTAGAGCTTCGGAATCAGCGCGTAGATGGCGCCGAAGGTGATGAACGCCACCCAGCCCAGCGCGCCCGCGTGCACGTGGCCCACGGTCCAGTCGGTGTAGTGGGAGAGGGCGTTGACCGTCTTGATCGACATCATCGGTCCCTCGAAGGTGGCCATGCCGTAGAACGACAGCGACACCACCAGGAACTTCAGGATCGGATCGGTACGCAGTTTGTGCCAGGCGCCGGACAGGGTCATGATGCCGTTGATCATCCCGCCCCAGCTCGGTGCCAGCAGGATCAGCGAGAACACCATGCCCAGCGACTGCGCCCACTCGGGCAGCGCGGTATAGTGCAGGTGGTGCGGGCCGGCCCACATGTAGATCGAGATCAGCGCCCAGAAGTGGACGATGGACAGCCGGTAGGAATAGATGGGCCGGTTGGCCTGCTTGGGAATGAAGTAGTACATCATGCCCAGGAAGCCGGCGGTGAGGAAAAAGCCCACCGCGTTATGGCCGTACCACCACTGCACCATGGCATCCACGGCGCCGGCGTATACCGGGTAGGATTTGGTGAACGACACCGGAATCGCCAGGTTGTTGACGATGTGCAGCACCGCCACGGTGAGAATGAAGGCTCCGTAAAACCAGTTGGCCACGTAGATGTGCTTCACCTTGCGCTTGACGATGGTGCCGAAGAAAACCAGCGCGTAGGAGACCCACACCACCGCGATCAGGATGGCGATGGGCCATTCCAGCTCGGCGTATTCCTTGCCCTGGGTGATGCCCAGCGGCAGCGTCACCGCTGCTGCCACGATCACTGCCTGCCAGCCCCAGAACGTGAACGCGGCCAGCTTCGGCGCGAACAGCGGCGTCTGGCAGGTGCGTTGCACCACCCAGTAGGATGTGGCGAACAGCGCGCTGCCGCCGAAGGCGAAGATCACGGCATTGGTATGCAGTGGGCGCAACCGTCCGTAACTCAGCCAGGACGTGTCGAAGTTGAGTGCCGGCCAGATGAGCTGAGCGGCGATCAGCACGCCCACGCCCATGCCGACGACACCCCAGACGACAGTCATTAGCGCGAACTGGCGTACCACTTTCTCGTTGTACTTGATCGTAGATTCCATCGATTCGGATCCGTCTGCCAGAAGGAGAGGGGCGGGTTAGGTCCGTCCGAGGGGGATTATCAGAGAGCGCTGGGAGGCGGATTTTGACGTGGATCAAAACAGCGGGACGCTGCGCCGTTGCGGCGCATGCGGCTTATTGCATGTGGGGCGTGCGCCCGCGGACAATAGTCCGCGGGTGTGGGGATTGCCCAGTGTTTCCTTACTGGCCGAGGAGGTCCTTGTAGGCGTGCCAGCTCGCATGGCCGAGCAGCGGCAGCGCCACGGCCAGCCCGATCACGCCCAGCGCCAGGCCGATGAACGTGACTGCGCTCAGCAGGAAACCCCACAGCAGCATCGGCCGCAGGTTCTTCTGCACCACCGCCAGACTGGCAATGGCGGCCTCCAGCACGCTGGTCTGCGGATGGTCCAGCAGGCGAGGAATGGCGACCACGCTGAGCGCGAAGGCGGTGAAGGCCAGCACGGCGCCGATCACCGTGCCCACCGCGATCATCCCCAAACCGGGTCCGGAAAGCAGCAGTTCGCTGTACACCTGGCTTGCCTCCACCGTCGGGATGGAGGTGCCGAAGAACAGCGCGAACAGCAGCGTGGCCAGGCGGATCCAGGCCAGCAGGAAAATCATCAGCAGCACGCCCATCAACGCGATCTGCGTGGCGTTCCCCCGCCAGGCGGTCAACGCCTGCCCCATTGACGGCTGCTCGCCGCGCTCCAGCCGGCGGCTCATCTCGTACAGCCCCACCGCCACCAGCGGCCCCATGAACATGAAGCCGGCGAACAGCGGCAGCAGCCAGGCCCCCTGTCCGGCCGCCAGCAGCCCGCCCACCAGCATCACGCTCAAGGCGACCCAGACCACCCCATAGGCGAGGCTGACGCCCGGGCATCGCACCAGGTCCGCCCAGCCGGCCCGCAACCAGCGCCAGGGCTGCGCCATGGTCACCTTGTTGATGACGATGGGCTGGTCGCCGCCCAGATCCAGTTTTGCCGCTGTCATTGCCGCCATGAATCGCTCCTCCCGAAGCACGGATAATCTGCTTGTTATCCGCTGAGTATCGCGCAGGTGGAGGAAAAGTTCCGCATATTCAGGCATGTAAGAAAATGCCTGCGCGAATGAGGTGTGGCGGAAGGAGTGCGACCCCGCCCGGGGACGCGGGGTCGCAAGGGACAAGGGCCTAGTTCACCAACGCACAGCGGCTTTCGCTCAGGGGCATGTACGCCTCGTCGCCGGGAATGGTCCTGATCATCTCATAGTGGTCCCATTCGCCTTCCATGTCCTCCGGCGCCTTCACACGGACCAGGTGCATGTCGTGCACAAGCCGGCCGTCCTCGCGCAGCTTTCCGTTCCGGGCGAAGAAATCGTTGATCGGCTGGGAACGTAACTGCTCCATGACCGCATCGCGATCGTCGGTCCCCGCGGCTTCAACCGCCTGCAGGTAGTGCGTCAGGGCGGAGTAGACGCCAGCATGGAACTCATTAGGCATCTGGCCGCTGCGTTCGTGGAAGCGAAGGGCGAACTCGCGGGCCATGTCGTCCTGGTCCCAGTAGTAGGGGGTGGTGACGTAGAGCCCCTGGGCGACCTCGTTCCCCAGCCCGTGCACATCGGTGAGTGTGGAAATCATGCCGGTCACGAGCTGGCCTCCCTGGCCAAGACCGAATTCGTTCGCCGCCCGCACCGCGTTCGAGAAATCGGGACCGGCATTGGCCAGGGCCACGATGTCTGCTCCAGAGGCCTGGCCCTGTAGCACGAACGAAGCGAAATCCTCCGTCGGGTGAGGATGTCGGATTCCCCCGACCACGCTGCCGCCGCGCTGTTCGACCACGGTCCTGGCATCGTTCTCCAGCGAATGGCCAAACGCGTAGTCGGCCGTGATGAAGTACCAGTTCCGATGACCCTCATCCATGATGGCGTTCGCTGTGCCGGTGGCCAGGGCGTAGGTGTCGTAGGCCCAGTGCACCATGCCCGGATGGCAGCCCTCGTTGGTCAGGCGAATGGTTCCCGCCCCCACCACCAGGGTGACCTTTTCGTGCTCCTTGGCGATCTCGTTCACCGCGAGGGCCACAGCACTGTTGATCAGTTCCAGAAACGCGTCGACATCCTCCCTGTCCACCCATTCCCGCGCCCGGCTGGCTGCGGTGTCCGCTCTGTTCTGGTGGTCGGCCACCAGTAGTTCCACCGGTACTCCGTTGATGTTGTCTCCAAAATCCTCGATGGCCATCCGCGCCGCCAGTTCGGCGCCACGTCCGGCAAAGGGAGAGTAGGGGCCGGACATGTCGGTCAGCAGACCGATACGGACGCTGCCGCCCGAGAAGTCCGCGGCGGCGGTGCCGGCCAGGAGCAGCGATGACGCTGCGGCTACGCATAAGGTCCTGGAAGTCAGTTTCATGGTCTCCTCCAGATATAATTGTGATTTGTAACTAAATGATTGTGCGCCAACGCCAGGTTCGGAGAGGGCGTATCAGGAAATATGGCAGCAATGATCGAGTCTTACAATAAAAATCTTGCATTTTATTTCTTGTTCTGTGCTATACATAGAATTATAGTTTAGTTGTCTTTATAAAATAATTGCCGGGGCAGCGATGTCCGCGCACCTGGCGATGGAGGAGGTCACGATGCCCATGGCTGAACGCATGCCAAGCGAACCCTTTGCGCCGCTCCCGGTTGATTGCCGTTCCCGCGACGACGGAGCCGTCATCCTCGACTCAGCCTTGCCGCTGGCGACGTATCCGGAAACGCTCGGAAGCCTGTTGCGGCAACAGGCCGCTGGCACGCCGGATCGCCTGTTTCTTGCCGAACGCAGCGGCGACGGCTGGCGGGAAGTCACTTACCGGGAGGCGCTCGCCTCTGCCGAGCATCTGGCGGCAGCCATGCTGGAGCGCGGCCTGGGTCCGCGGAAGCCGCTGATGGCCTTGTCCGGAAACAGCGTTGACCTGGCGCTGCTCATCCTGGCCGGCTATCTCTCCGGCATACCCGTGGTTCCCGTCTCGCCTGCCTACTCCCTGGTTGCCACGGACCCCGGGAAGCTGACGTACATGCGGGATCTGATCGGGCCCGGTGCAATCTACGCGGGGCACGGAGGCATGTTCGCCAAGGCCCTGGACGCATTGCGCTGGCCGGGTCAGGTGGAGGTGGTGTCAGCCGAGCCCGGCCATGCCGACCAGCAACTGCTTTCGGACTGGCAACAGGCCCGGGTGGGTGATCGGCTCCGGGCCGCTGAGACGGCCGTCACCGCCGACACCATTGCCAAGGTGCTGTTCACCTCGGGGTCGACGGGGATGCCGAAGGGGGTGGTCAACACGCACCGTATGCTCAGTTCCAACCAGCAGTCCCTGGCGCAGAGCTGGCCGTTCCTGGAGGCGGATCCGCCGGTGATCCTGGACTGGCTGCCGTGGAGTCATACCTTCGGCGGCAACCACAACTTCCATATGGTGTTGCGTAACGGCGGCACGCTCTACATCGACGACGGCAAGCCGCTTCCGGGCCTGATCGAGCGTTCCGTCGAGAACCTGAGGCTGGTGAACTCCACCGTCTACTTCAATGTGCCCAGCGGTTACGAGGCGCTGTTGCCATTCCTGGAGGACAACGAAGCGTTCCGACGGCACCTGTTCTCCGGCTTGCACATGCTGTTCTACGCCGGGGCTTCGCTGGCGGACAGCCTGCGCCAGCGACTGATCGGGATCACGGAACGGACCCTTGGGAGGCCGGTGCCGCTGGTAACGAGCTGGGGCACCACCGAGACAGCGCCGGCAGCCACAACGCTCACCTTTCCGGCGGCGGTGCCCGGGACCATCGGCGCGCCCATGCCGGGGTGCAGCATCAAGCTCGCGCCAGTGAACGGCAAGCTGGAAATTCGTGTGAAAGGCCCGAATGTGATGCCCGGCTACTGGAACAACGCCGAGAAAACGCGGGAGGTCTTCGACAACGAAGGCTACTACCGGACGGGGGATGCGGGCTATCTCGCCGATGCCGACCGCCCGGAGCGGGGTATCGTCTTCGACGGCCGCATTGCCGAGAACTTCAAGCTCACCTCCGGTACCTGGGTCAACGTCGGCAGCCTCCGCGTGCGGCTTATCGAGGCCGTCAGCCCGCTGGTTCAGGACGCCGTGGTGGTCGGACCGGATCGCACCTCGCTGTGCGTGCTGCTGATTCCCAACGAAGCCGCCTGCCGCCGTCTGCTCGGCGCCGCCGCGGAAGGCGCAAGCCGGGAGGAGGTGTTGGGCCATCCCGACATCGCCGCCCACATCATCAATGGCCTGCGCGAGCACAACAGCCGCAACCCGGGTGGCAGCACCTGTATCTCCCGTGCCCTGATCACCCTGTCTCCGCCATCGCTGGCCCAGGGGGAGATCACCGACAAGGGCTACATCAACCAGGCCTGTGTTCGCGATCTGCGTGCGGACGAGGTCGAGCGGCTTTATGCGGACGGCGATCCGCAGGTTCTGGTCATCAAGTGAGGAACGCGTCAATGCACGATGTGAAACCGTACCTGGGGCTGCGATACGACGATGTCTGGCTGGTGGACGGGGTCCGCACCCCCTTTGCCGACTACAACGGACCGCTGGCCCAGGTCTCTCCGACCGATCTCGGTATCGCGGTTGCCCGCAAACTGCTGGACCGCGCCGGCGTGGACCCGCACGCGCTGGACACCGTGATTGCCGCCAACATGGCGCAGTCCAGCTTCGACACCTATTACCTGCCCAGGCACATCGGGCTCTACAGCGGCATGCGCATCGAAGCGCCGGCCCTGGGCGTGCAGCGGCTGTGCGGTTCCGGTTTCGAGACCATCGCGCAGGCGGCGGACCAGATCCAGCTTGGCCGCATCCGCTCGGCCCTGTGCGTGGGCACCGAGTCCATGTCCCGCAATCCGGTCGCCGCCTACACCCACCGCGGCGGCTTCCGCATGGGCCAGGTGGAATTTGCCGACTTTCTCTGGGAGTCGACCAAGGACACCGCATCCAGCACCGCCATGGGACACACCGCCGAGAACCTGGCAAGGGAGTACAACATCAACCGCGAAGAGGTGGACCAGTTCGCGGCACAGAGCTTCGCCCGCGCCCTGGAAGCCTGGGAAAGCGGCTACTTCAGCGAGGAAGTGATCCCACTGATGGCGTCGACCTTCGAGCGCGAGGGGTTCAATACCCGCGCGTTCCGCCTGCCCAGGAAGGTGGACAGCTTCGATCGCGACCAGCATGTGCGGCCGACCCCGCTGGAGGTGCTTTCCGGACTGAATCCTGCGTTCGGCGGTGTGCAGACGGGCGGCAACAGCTCCGCCATCGTCGACGGCGCGGCCGGCTGCCTGATCGCCGGCGGCAACTGGGACGGTGCGGGTGACCGGACACCGCTGGCACGCGTGGTCGCCAGCGCCACCGCCGGCGTGCCGCCGGCCATCATGGGTATCGGCCCGGCGCCTGCCATTCGGGGCGTGCTGCAGGAGACGGGGCTTGGCCTGATGGATATCGACAGGTTCGAGATCAACGAGGCGTTCGGCGCGCAGTACCTGGCGGTGGAGAGGGAACTGGGGCTGGACCGTGAACGGGTCAACGTCAACGGCGGCGCCATTGCCATCGGCCATCCACTGGCGGCCACCGGCGTGCGCTGCACCGTGACCCTGGCCCGCGAGCTGCGTCGGCGCGGCTTGCGCTACGGCATCAGCTCGGCCTGTGCCGGCGGCGGGCAGGGCATCGCCATCCTGATCGAGAATCCGGATGCGGCCTGAGCCGCTGCCGAGGAGGGCGCGACGGGGTAACTCGCGCCACGAACAGTCTGAGAGGAATGATTTGCAATGAGTGAAAACACCATCCGAAAAGTGGGCGTGATCGGTGCCGGCACCATGGGGCGGGAGATCGCGCTGAACCTGGTCAGCCACGGTTTCGATGTCCGTCTGCTGGATGCCAGCCCCGAGGTCCTGTCCGCGGCGGAGAAGCATGTGCACGCCGGGCTGGAACGCAGTGTGACCAAGGGCCGCATGGACGCCGCCGAAGCCGGGTCGAAGCGTGCGCTGCTCCAGCCGGTCTCCGAGCATGCGGAGCTGGCCGACCGGGAACTGGTCATAGAGGCCATTGTTGAAGTGTTCGACGCCAAGCAGGCGCTGTTTGCCAGCCTGGACCCGGTGCTGTCGCCCGACGCCGTACTCGCCACCAATACCAGCTCCTTCCGGGTCTCGGATCTGGCCGCCTCGGTCAACCGGCCGGAGCGCGTGGTCGGGTTGCATTACTTCTTTCCTGCCGCAGTGAACCCGGTACTGGAAGTGATTCGAGGCGATGACTCCACGGATGCGGTAATCGACCGCGCGCTGGCCTTCGCCCGCGCTTCCGGCAAGACCCCGCTGCCCTGCCGGGACGTCTACGGCTTCGCCGTGAACCGCTTTTTCGTTCCCTATCTGAACGAGGCCGTGCGCTTGCTGGACGAGGGCGAATCCGCCCCGGACATCGAGAAGGTGGCGCTGGACGCGCTGGGCGCAGCAGTCGGCCCGTTCAGGGTCATGGACCTGAGCAAGACCATCATCGCGCTGCACGCCTGCCGGACGCTGGCCCGGCTCGGTCCCTT
Organism: Ectothiorhodospiraceae bacterium; assembly: GCA_050485425.1. Lineage (GTDB taxonomy): Bacteria > Pseudomonadota > Gammaproteobacteria > Nitrococcales > Aquisalimonadaceae > LSCE01. The sequence continues at coordinate 23,228 of JBJHBJ010000048.1, forward strand.
CTACGACCCGGCGCCCGGCCTGGTGGCGAAGGGAAACGCAGGCGACGACTGGAGTATCGAACCGGCCTCCGACGTTCCCCCCGATACAGCCGGCCGTATCCGCGACCGGCTGCTGGGCGCCATTTTCCTGGCCGTGCTGGAGGCGCTGGATCAGGACGTGGCGGATCCCGAGGTGTTCGACGTGGGTGCGAGCCTGGCGCTGAAGTGGAAGCGTCCGCCGTGCGAACTGATGCGTGAGCTGGGCGAGCGGGAGGTGCATCGCCTGGTGTCGGCAATGGCCGGCAGCCACGGCGCCCGGGTTCCGGCGTCGCTGGAGGAGGTGCTGGAGCATGCCGGATGAGCTGATACTGGAAACCCGGGATCTGACCCGGGAATTCCGGGGATTCATCGCCGTCAACAAGGTCAACCTGCAGGTCCGCCGCGGCAGCATCCACGCGCTGATCGGCCCCAACGGCGCAGGCAAGACCACGGTGTTCAACCTGCTGACCAAGTTCCTGCAGCCGACGCGGGGGCGCATTCTGTTCGCAGGCAAGGACATCACGCGCACCTCGCCGGCCAGGATTGCCCGAATGGGCATGGTGCGCTCGTTCCAGATCTCCGCCACGTTTGCCGACTACACGGCGCTGGATAACGTGCTGGTTGCCCTGCAACGGCCGCTGGGCTTGTCGATGCACTTCTGGCGCAGCCGCAGGGTGCTGGACAGGCTCAACGACCGTGCCGTGGAATTGCTCACCCACGTGGGGCTGCACGATGCGCTCGACACGCCCGCCGGAGAACTGCCCTACGGCCGCAAGCGCGCGCTGGAACTCGCCACCACACTGGCACTGGAACCGGAACTGCTGCTGCTGGACGAACCCACTGCCGGCATGGCGGCCGAAGATGTCGACCGCGTTGCGGAACTGATCAAGCGGGTGACCACCAACCGCACCGTCCTGATGGTGGAGCACAACCTGAACGTGGTGGCAAAGCTGGCCGACACGATTACCGTGCTGCAGCGCGGTGAGGTGTTGACGGAAGGTGACTATCAATCGGTGTCGGCGGACCCGCAGGTCCGCGAGGCGTACCTGGGCAGGCGGCGGGAGGCGGCGGCATGAACGCCACGGCGCATCTGCAGGTGCAGGAACTGCATGCCTGGTACGGCGAATCCCACATTCTCCACGGCGTGACGCTGGACGTGAATCGTGGCGAGCTCGTCACCCTGCTGGGTCGCAATGGCGCAGGCAAGACAACGACCCTGCGCACCATCCTCGGGCTGGTGGACCGCCGCTCGGGCCGCGTGGCGCTGGACGGGCAGGATCTGCTGGCCACACCGGCGCACAGGGTTGCCTACGCCGGCATCGGCTATTGCCCGGAAGAGCGCGGTATATTCGCCAGTCTGTCCGTGGAGGAGAACCTGCTGTTGCTGCCCCGGGTGGGCGAGGGCGGGCTCACCGTGGACGAGATCTACACCATGTTCCCCAACCTGAAGGAGCGTCGCCGCAGCCAGGGCACCCGCCTGTCCGGCGGCGAGCAGCAGATGCTGGCCATGGCGCGCATCCTGCTCACCGGTGCCACCACCTTGCTGCTCGACGAGATCACCGAAGGGCTGGCGCCGGTCATCGTCGACCGCCTGGCCGAGGTGATCGCCGATCTCAAGTCCCGCGGCTACACCATCATCCTGGTGGAGCAGAACGTGCACTTCGCCGCCGAACTTGCCGACCGTCACTACCTGATGGAGCACGGCGTCATCGCGGAAGAAATACACCGGGATGAACTGAAGGAAAAGGAAGACGTCCTGACGCGCCGGCTGGCGGTTTGACAACGACAAGACAGTGCCACCCGCAATGCACGGGTGGTGGGAGGAGACACGGATGACGGAACTGTTCGGGGTTCCATTGCAGGCGCTTTACGCGCAACTACTGATCGGGCTGGTGAACGGCTCGTTCTACGCCCTGTTGTGCCTGGGGCTGGCCATCATCTTCGGCCTGCTGCACATCATCAACCTGGCCCACGGCGCCCTCTACATGGTGGGCGCGTTCCTGGCCTGGATGGCGCTGACCATGCTGGGCGTCAACTACTGGGTCGCGTTGCTGGTGGTGCCGCTGGTGGTCGGCTGCCTGGGCGTACTCATCGAGCGAACCCTGCTTAGGCGCATCGCCGATCTCGACCACCTTTACGGCCTGCTGCTGACCTTCGGCCTGGCCATGGCCATCGAGGGCATCTTCGTCTACTTCTACGGTACCTCGTCGCGCTCCTATCCCGTGCCCGAGGCGCTGCGGGGAGGCGTTCACCTGGGCTTCATGTACATGCCGTACTACCGCGCCTGGGTCGTGCTGGTATCGGTGGTGGTCTGCGTCGGCGTCTGGCTGATGGTGGAAAAGACCCGGCTCGGTGGCTATCTCCGCGCCGGCACGGAAAACCCCGCCTTGCTCAAGGCCTTCGGCGTCAACGTGCCCCTGCTGGTCACGCTCACCTACGGTTTCGGCGTGGCGCTGGCCGGTCTGGCCGGGGTATTGAGCGCGCCGCTGGCCGGAGCGGGTGCGTTGATGGGAACCAACCTGATCATCGTCGTGTTCGCCATTGTCGTGATCGGCGGCATGGGCTCGATACTGGGAGCCATCGTCACCGGTCTCGGCATGGGGGTCATCGAGGCGCTGACCCGGGTGTATTACCCCGAGGCGTCCAGCGTTGTCATCTTCCTGGTTATGGCGCTGGTGCTGGTACTGCGACCGGCCGGCCTGTTCGGTCGAACAGCCTGAGGGGGCGACATGCAGACACGCATACTTTACCTGGTGTTGCTGGTGGCCGGCCTTGTGGCGCCGCTGTTCGTCTATGAAGTGTTTCTGATGAAGCTGCTGTGCTTCGCCTTGTTCGCCGTGGCCTTCAATCTCCTCCTGGGCTTCGGCGGACTTCTCTCTTTCGGGCATGCCGCCTTCTTCGGCCTGGCGGCGTACACCACGGCCCATGCACTCAAGGTCTGGGGGCTGCCCACGCTGGCCGGTATCGGGCTGGCCACCGGGGCGGCGGCGCTGCTCGGGCTGGTGTTCGGGCTGCTGGCCATCCGCAGACACGGCATCTATTTCGCCATGATCACGCTCGCGCTGGCGCAAATGGTGTACTTCGTGTTTCTGCAGGCGCCGTTCACCGGCGGCGAGGACGGCGTACACGGTGTGCCGCGCGGCACGCTGCTGGGCCTGGACCTGTCCAGCAACCTAACCCTGTATTACGTCGTGCTGGGCTTCTTCATCGCCGGCTACGCGCTGGTCTACCGCATTGTCCATTCCCCGTTCGGCCAGGTGATCGGAGCCATTCGCCAGAACCCGGACCGGGCGGTTTCATTGGGCTATTCGGTGGACCGGTACAAGTTGCTGGTGTTCGTGCTGTCCGCTGCGCTGTCGGGCACCGCCGGGGCGCTGAAAACGGTGGTGTTCCGGCTGGCGAGCCTCAGCGATGCGCACTGGCATCTCTCCGGCGAGGTGGTGCTGATGACGCTGATCGGTGGTCTGGGCACGCTGCTCGGCCCCCTTGCCGGCGCGGTGCTGGTGGTGAGTTTCTCCGACCTGCTGGCCGGCGGGGCCTTCCGCGCGCTGGTGCCGGTGATGCTGGGCACACTGTTCGTGGTCTGCGTGATCTTCTTCCGCCGGGGCCTGGTGGGGGAGGTGCAGCACTGGCTGCGGAAACGGCGCCTGCGCGGGGCGTGATACTGACCATCCGAGGCCTGATGGCCTTGCCGGGCAAGGCGGCCGGTCAGCCCTGGTAGAGTTTGTGCAGCAGTGCCAGCAGGGTCTCGCGTTCCTCGCCCGTCAGCCGCGCGGAAATGTGCCGGTCGCTCTCGTCCACCAGTTGCTTCACGGCAGTGAGCTCCGCTTCTCCGGGCTTCGTCAGGAACAGGCCATGGGAACGGCGGTCCGACTTGCAGCGCACGCGTACCGCGAAGCCACGCGCCTCGAGGTCGTGTACCAGCCCGACCATGCGTGAGGGCTCGATGTCCAGGTGACTGCACAGCGTGGACTGGGTAATGCCCGGATAGGCCTGCACCATCAGCATGACGGAGAACTGCGCCGGCCGGATGTCGTGCTCGCCCAGCGTACGGGCGAAATCGCTGAAGACAGCGACCTGGGCGCGGCGCAGCGCATAACCGATGTAGGTATCCAGCGCCCTGGTGTTGACGTCGGCCTCATCGACGTCGTCGGCCAGTACCCCGAGACGCTCCCCCGGGGCGTTCGTGCTTCCAGTGCGAGCTCTAGCCATGCGATGTCCGCGCTTGTCCGAATGGTAAAAGACTAATTGTTTATATGGTACACAAAAATAGTGATAAGTCACTTATCATGCGCGGTTTATTGCCAAACTAGTTTAGGAATTAAACAATTTCGAAGGGGAGCTGTTCTTTCCAGGGCGCACCGCAAGGAATGATAACCCGAACAGCGGCAGGATCTTCAGCCAGGCGGTGTGAGAGGATAGGCTTACCCCGGGGCTGACGAACATGGACGAGAAGGAACGCACACGCCTTGAGAATCCTCCACACGGCAGACTGGCAACTGGGCCTGAAACTGCGTTTTCTCTCTGGAGAAACCGCCGCCCGGCTGCGTACGCAACGCTTCGACACCATCCGCCGCATGGCCGAACTGACCAGGGAGCAGGCGGTGGACGTGGTGGTGGTGGCCGGCGACGTGTTCGATGACAACGGCGTCGGCGGCGACACCCTGCAGCAGGCCAGCGACGCGCTGCGCACCTTCGGCGACGTTCCGGTCATCCTGATTCCCGGCAACCACGACCCTGCGACGCCGGATTCCGCGCTGCTGCGGCTGGAAGCCCCGGACAATGTCCACGTCTGCACCGGGCGCACGCCGGTACCCGTGCCGGGCGGCATGGTCTTTCCCTGTCCACTGTCCCGCCGTCACGAACGCGACGACCCCACCGCCTGGCTGCCCTCGAGGGAAGAGGGGGAGGGCATCCGCATCGCCGTCGCCCACGGCGGTGCCATTGCCTTCAGCGAAAGCACCGAGACACCGAATCTGATCGATGTGCCCGCGGTGATCGCCAAGGGCTTCGACTACCTGGCGCTGGGCGACTGGCACGGCGTGTACCGTGCCGACGCCCGGGCCTGGTATGCCGGCGCCCACGAGCCCACCCGGTTCAAGGAACAGAAGCCTGGGTATGCGCTGCTGGTGGAGGTCGACGCGCCCGGCGCCGAGCCGCGCGTGGAGCAAGTACAGGTGGCCCGCACCCGCTGGCTGCGGCATGAACAGGAATTCCACGACGACGCCCAGTTGGACGAATTCCGGCGCTGGCTGGAAGCGCTGCCGGAACGCTCCTGGACGCTGCTGGAACTGGAGTTGCGCGGGCAGCTCTCGCTATCCGCCCGTTCCGGACTGGACACGCTGCTGGAGGACTACGCCGAACGCCTGGCCTGTCTTCGCCTTGCCGAGGACGCCGTGGCCGTGCAGCCCACCGAAGCCGACCTGCGCGAGCTGGCCGGCGAGGGCTTCGTCGGCGAGACCGTGGAGGAACTGCGCGCCGGCCATGACCCCGCCGACGATGACGCCCTGCGCCTGTTGCACCGGCTGATGCGGGAGGCCGGCTGATGCGGTTGATCGACGTCGAGGTGCGCGACTGGCGCGGGCTGGAGCAGGCCCGAATCGGCCCGCTGTCGCCGCACCTGAACCTGGTCACCGGCGCCAACGAATCCGGCAAGAGCCGCATCGTGCAGGCGCTGTGGTACGGCTTGTTCGAAAGCAGCAAGGGCACGGCACAGTACAAGCAGGAACTGCAATCCTGGCAGTCCCCGGGCAGTTCGCCCACGGTGACCATCCGCTTTGCCGTCGGTGACGCGGAGTACACGCTGGAGAAGAAATTCCTCAAGGGCGCCTACACCCGCCTCGCCGGCGGCGGCAGCACGCTGGACGGCGACGAGGCCGAGGAGCGTCTGCGGGAACTGCTGCGCACCCGGCCCGGCAAGCGCACGGGTGTGAGCAACGAGGACCTGGGCCTGTGGCCGCTGCTGTGGCTGCGCCAGGGTGAATCCCGCGTGGTGCCCCATGACCACCTCAACGAGGACAGCCGCGGCTGGCTGCAGGACGCGCTCTCCACCGAGATCGGCGAAGCCACCGCCGGCCCCGCCGGGCAGGCCTTGCTGCAGCGGGCGCGGGAGGAATTCGAGCGCTATTTCACCGCCACCGGCCAGGAGAAGAAGCCGCTGCGGGAGGCACAGGAAGATCTGGAACAGGCCCGCGCCGCCAGGGATGCAGCCCTGGCGCACCAGGAACAGACCCACCAGACCGCCACCGAACTGCAGCGGCTGGAAGAGGAACAGCAAGGCCTGGCCCCCCGCATCGAGCGCCAGCGCAAGGAACGGGACACGGCCCGTCAGCGGGCGGAACAGGCGTCCCAGGCCCGGCAGCAACTGGCGCTGGCCGAGGAACAGGTGAAGTCGCTTGCCGCCGGGTTGGAGCGTGCCCGCCAGCAGCAGACCGAACGCGAACAGCGGCAGCAGGAACTGCAGCAAACGCAGGCCCGGCTGCAGCAGGCGGAAGGGCGCCTGGCCGAGTTGCAGGCCGCCGTGCAGACGGCGGAAACGGAGCTGCAGCAAAGCCAGCAGGCGGTCATCCGGGCCGAACAACAGCACGTTGCCAGCCGCGATCTGCTGCGCCAGGTGCGCGCGGCGGCTGAGAGCGCCCGCCTGCGCCGGGAGCGCGATCAGCTCGCCACCAGGCTGGAGCAACTGGGCGCCCTGGCAAAGCAGCGGGACGACATCCGCAAACAGCTTTCCGCCGGCAGGCCGGTGACGGTAAAGCAGGTGCAGGCCCTGCGGCAGGCGGGGCAGGCGCTGGAACAGGCGCGGGCCCGGCTGGAGGGTGCGGCGGCGGCGGTGCGCGTGCGGGCGCTGAAGCCGCTGACCGTGGACGGCAACAGCCTGGAGCAGGGCGGGGAAACGGCATTTTCCGTCACCGAGGAACGCACGCTGCGCCTCAACGACGTGGCTGAAGTGGTCATCAGCCCCGGTGGCGGCGAACTGCCGCGGCTGCGGGATCAGGTCAGGGACGGCGAGCGCGCACTGGCCGAGCTGCACCAGGACCTGGGTGTGGCCGACCTGGCCGAAGCCGAGCAGGCCCTGGCGCGGCGCACCGAACTGGAACAGGAACTGAAGGCGCTGCGCCAGCGGCTGCAGGAAGGCGCTCCGGACGGGCTGGACCCGCTGCGCCAACACCTTGCGGACATCGATGCGCAACTGGAGAAACAGCAGGCCCCCGGTGATGAGCTGCCGGAGCTTGCCGGGGCCGAAGCCGCCGAACGGGACGCGGAACTGGTGCTGCAACAGGCCCGTGATGCGCGTGACCGCCTGCAGCAGCAATTGAACGCCAACAGGGTTGCGCTGAGTGAGGAGAACGGCAGGCTCACCGCCAGCCGCAATGACGAAACCCGGCTGCAGGGCGAGCTGCAACGCCTGGGCGGCGCCGACGAGCTGGCCGCGCGCGAGAAACAGGCCCGCCAGGCCTGGGAGGAACGGGTGGCGGTACGGGACCAGGCACGTCGCAGTTTCGAGGAATTGGGCGGCGAGCGCGCCGGCACCGATCTGGAACAGGCGGAAAAAGCCCTGGCCGGGCTGGAAGAGCGCAAGCGCAAGCTGGAAACGGAGATGCAGCAGAAGCGCTGGGAGCTGCAAAAGGCCGCCGAAAGCGCCCCCTACGAATCCCTGCAGGAACAGGAAGCGGCGCTGGAGAGCGCGGAACGCCACTGGCAACGGCTGGAACGCCAGGCCAATGCCGCCCGCCGCCTGTGGGAACTGCTGCAGTCGAAGCGCCGGGCGGCGCAGGAACGGCTGACCCGGCCGGTGATGGAGCGTATCGGCCCCTACCTGGAAGACATCTTCCCCGGCTCGACGCTGTCGCTGGACGAGGAATTGCGCGTCACCGGCCTGCAGAGCGGCGACACCCGCGAGCACTTCGAGGCGCTGTCAGGCGGTGCCCAGGAGCAACTGGGCATTCTGGTCCGCGTGGGGCTGGCCGAGGTGCTGCGCGGCGAGGGCACGCTGCCGCTGGTGCTGGATGACGCGCTGATCAACACCGACGCCGAGCGCATCCGTCAGATCCAGCGCCTGCTCTACCGCGCCTCACGGGAGCTGCAGATCATCCTCTTCACCTGTCACGGCGAGCTGTTCGACGCACTCGGGGCGGACGAGCAGTTCACCCTGTCGCCGGGCCGTCGGGTGGCGGGGTAGCCGGGCGGCCGCGCATCAATGCCTCGAAATCCCAGCGCCGGCCGCGGCCGTGTTCGAACAGGCGGGTGGCCATGTGTTCCCCCAGCATGCGGTAGCTTTCCCACTGGCTTTCGTCGAAGAACTGGTCGCTGGTGGGCTGGTGCGGGAAGCTGGGATTGTTGATCAGGTATTCCGCCAGGTCCGCGGGTTCCTGGCCGGTCATGGTCGGTTTGACGTACACCAGACAGTGCGGCGTCTTATCCCCATCGCCGTAGCAGACCCGGGCCAGGGCGAACTGCCGCAGCGACAGGCTGGGTGTGGACGGTTTCCCGCCGGCATCGACGATCGGTTCGGTGCCCGGGCGGCGACGTAGCTGGTTCAGCGTACCGAAGACGTGGTCCAGTTCCATCGCCGCCAACTCCTTGTGTTCCAGAAACCGGATATCGGCACCGAAGTCGATGCGCGCCTTGCGGATCAGGCTGGCCAGCCCGTGGAAGGTGTAGTCCGGGTCGGCTTCTGCATCCAGTATCACGATCAGCGGCAGCCGCCGCCGGATCAGTTCATAGCCGGCCAGGTTCTCGAAATGCCCGCCGTCGGACAGATACCAGTCCGGCCAGACCGTGCCCCGGAACCGCGCCAGGATCTCCGCAAACAGAAAGCTGTAGAGCGGCACCAGCTTTTCCAGTGCCTTGCGCCAGCCCGCGATGGTGGGCTGGTTGCTGCCCCGCAGCCGTGGCCGGGTGCCGGAGTTCCACCAGTATCCCAGCCGCAGGTTTGCCAGCCCGCACAACATGCTGAGCGCCAGCGTGGTGCGGAAGCCCGCGCCGGTGCTGAACGCCGCACCCGAGATCGCCACCAGCGTCCCCAGCGACAGCGGCTCCCAGGGGCAGGAGCCCGGCCCCCGTTGCTGCGGGTAGGCGAACACCCGGTAGTCATGCTCCTCGGTGGGGTAAACCGTGCAACAAGCCGTGGCGGATTCGTAGCCTTCCTTCGGACGTTCCGGGTACAGCACGTGGTGCCGGATGCCCAGGCTCATGCCGCAAGGCCCGAAGGCCAGGCCGACGCCCTTGCGGTCCCGACGCTGGATGCGCGAGCGGCCGTCCACCGTCTCGTTCACCGTGACGTTGATCAGATGCAGCGGGGCTGCGCGAAAGGCGGCGCCGGCATCCGGCGTGGCCATGTCCTGATAGGCCTCGAAGGCGATATCGTCTTCCGGCACCACGTGCAGCACCGAACGGTCGGGCCCCTTGTGCCGGCGGGGGTTCGAGGCCCCCAGATAGGCGCGGGTGAGGCGTGCCATGTAAAGCGCATGGTGGCCGGAACGGTTGACGAAAGTCTTGAGCTGGCCCGCCAGCAGAACCACGATCAGGAACACGCCGGCAGCGAAGAACGCCCGTGCGCCGACGATATCCGGCGGCCGGTCGGGCCGCCAGGTCAGTACCGCGTAACCGTGACTGATGCTGTGCGACAGCGTGCCCATCACCAGCAGATACAGCGTGAGCAGGGCCACGGTGACCACCCAGGACAGGACGTGGCCGGGCAGGCCGGGGCGTTCCTCGCTGCGGGGCACCAGGCGGGAGATCAGTTGCTGCGCCGTTGCCAGAACGGCGAGAATGCCCGCGCCACCGGCCAGCAGGCCGGATAACGGCGGGGCCTGTTCGCTGAACAGCCACCAGTACAGCGTGGCACCTGCGCTGTCCACCAGCGTCACCAGCGCCAGCGCGAGGAAGAACAGGAACGCCAGCAGGTGCAGTTTCGAGACCTCCTGGCGTACCCGGCTGGTTTCCTCGGCGGACGGATCGGCCATGCCCGGATGACCGGCGAACAGGCGGGGGATCAGCCGCCGGTCCAGCGCCACCGCCACCAGCAGGGTGAGCAGACCGACGCCCGTCAGGCTCCAGGCAACCAGGTTCGCGGGGCTGCGGCCCTCCAGGCCGAACAGTAGCTTTCCCGCCATGGCCAGCACAGCTAGCAGCACGGGTGCCGCCACGTGCAGCCACGCCTCCCGCCGCGTGACCCCGCGCTGATGGCCGACGATCCAGTATGCCCAGCCGGTGGGCCAGACCAGAAACACCAGGCTGATGGCCGCCGGAACGATATACGGGCTGACCAGCAGCGGCTCGCGGACCCGCAGCGGCGGCACGCGCAGGATCTCCGCCGCCGCCAGCAGGACATAGGGCAGTTGCAGCGCCAGCAACAGGAACAGCAGGAACAGGCCCAGCACCACATGCACGCTGACCAGGTTGCGCAGCAGCACCGCCGCCCCGAGCAGCGTGTCACCCGAGCCGGTCGGCGAGAGGTAGCGACCGTTCTCCCGCAGGTAGCGCAGCACGTCGCTGCGGTAAGCGGGCAGCGTGCCGTCGGGCGCTTCCGTCCCCGGGCCGGATGGCTGGTCCCGGTGATCGGGTTCCCCGCCCAGCACATACTCCACGTCATCCACGCCGCGCATGCCGGAGCGCGTGTGCAACCGGCCCAGGAAGGCGCCGAAGAAGCCGCCGCCGGAGACGCTGGAGAGGTAATCGATATGCCGCAACAACTGCCGCCGCGCCAGCCCCTGGAAGAAACCCAGCGCGAAGGTGGCGCTGCGCACGCCGCCGCCGGACAGCGCAAAACCCACCGCGTCGCGGTCCACCGGCGTTCCGGCCGCGGCCCGCCGTTCCCTCAGCCGTGCCTCTTCCCGGGCACGGAGTGCCTCCGGGTACGCCACATCACCGACCACCCCGTGCGTCCTCCTCGGCGATGCCGCGGCAGCGGACATGCTGCCCGGTCGTTGTTTTCTGAAAGACTAGCTCAAGCGATGCAGGGTGCTGCCTCCGCCCCCGCATGGGGCCGGGCAACGGCCGGCACCGGATCGGCCGCCAGATACAATGCGATTGCCGCGCGCCCACCGGTCTCGCGGCCGGCCAGTTCCAGTTCGGCGCCCGGCACGGCCAGCAGCCGCAGCGCGGCGTCGTTTTCGGTGAGGATGCTGAAGTGGAAATGGGTGATGCCGCCGGCCCGGGCCAGCGCGGCCAGCGCCTGCCGCAGTCGCGTGCCCAGGCCGCAGCGCTGCCAGTCATCCGCCACCGCAAACGCCACCTCGCCCTGGTCCGGCCAGTTCGCCATACGCACGCAATGCGCCACGCCCAGCAGTCGCCCGGCGTCGGCCACCGCCACGGCCATGTGGCGTTCTCCGTCGATATCACGGAGCAGATCCAACAGCGTGGGGGAGAACCGCGGCACCGGGGCGTGGAAACGCAGGCGCCGTGCCAGCGGCGAGAGCCCCTGGTAGAAAGCGGTGACGGCGTCGCCGTCGTCGCGGCAAAGCTCGCGCACATGCAGTGCGGCGGTGGCCGTCAGTTGCTGCGGGAGTCCCATGGCTGCCTCCAACCCCGGGCGCCAGTGCCCGGCGGGTTGGAAGCAGCTTGGGTGGTGCGTGTATCGTAGCGATGCACCCCGTGTAACGGCCTGTTACCGGAACGTATCAACGGCAGGACAGGGACAAGGCATGGCCTTTCACACCCCGGACCCCAAGCTGCGCGAGGTGGAATTGCAGAATGCCCGCCACCGCGCCGCGGCGTTCGCCTGGCTGTTCGGTTGCATCTGGCGCGGGCTGAAACGCCTGGCGGGCGTGCGTCGGGCCAGCGACGAAGCCGGGCAGGATGCCGCCACGCCAACCCGGCCCCAGGCCAGGAATGCCGACCGGCGCGACTGATCCGCACCGGCCGGCAGCCATAGCTACGGGCGCCGTTCCTCTTCCAGCCCTTCCTTCTCCGGTGGCACCAGGTCGTGCTTGCTGACGCCCATCACCAGGGCCGCCGGGCTGGCCACGAACACTGACGAGTAGGTACCCACCAGGATGCCCACCAGCAGCGTCACCGCGAAACCGCGCATGGTCTGCCCGCCGAACACCAGCAGGCTTACCACCACCAGCAGCGTGGTGAACGAGGTAATCAGCGTGCGCGAAAGCGTCTGGTTGATGGACGCGTTCATCACCTCCTCGGTGTTTCCCTTGCGCAGCTTCACGAAGTTCTCGCGAATGCGGTCGAAGATCACGATGGTGTCGTTCAGCGAATAGCCGATCACCGCCAGCAGCGCCGCCAGCACGGTGAGGTCGAAGGTGATGCCGGTCCATGACAGAAAGCCCATCACCAGCGTGACGTCATGCACCAGCGCCGCCACGGCGCCAGCGGCGAAGCGGTACTCGAAGCGCACGGCCACGTAGATCAGGATGCCGCCCAGCGCGTAGAGCATGGCCAGCATCCCGTCCTGCGCCAGTTCCTCGCCCACCTGCGGGCCGACGAACTCCACCCGCCGCATCTCCACCGAGTCGTCCTGGCCCTGCAGCGCGGCCAGCACCGAACGGCTGATGTCGCTGGTATCCGCACCGGCCCGGGGCGCGAGCTGGATCACCAGATCTCGCGCGGAACCGAACTGCTGCACGGTGGCCCCGTCGAAACCGTTCTCCGCGAGTGCGCCCCGCACCTCCGACAGATCCGGCGCCTGCGGGTAATGCACCTCCACCACCGTGCCGCCGGTGAAGTCGACGCCCAACACCAGGCCGCGCGCCGCCAGCCCGCCCACGGCGGCCACCAGCAGAACGGCGGTCAGCAGCGCGGCAATCCGGCGCCGCCCCATGAAATCGAAGGAAGGGTCCTTCTTGAATAGCCACATGGCTTATTGCTCCAGCATGAAAATCCGAACCGGCGGCCTGATGCGATAACGCGGCGGGCGGATACACGCCCGCGCATGCGCAACCGCGCATCAGGACCGCAACAAGGGGAATGCGCCAACGGCGCAGGTTCAGACGCTGGAGGGTGGGGCCCGGGGGGCGAGGGCGGAACCTTTCAGCGGAGCAGGCGGCGCCCGCTCGCCAAGGCAGAGGGCAATCGTGCAATCGCCATCAACCGGCAAGGCCAGGGGCAGCCCGAGCAACGCACCGGCAGCCCCGCCGCGATCATCCTGCCCGCCATCCGGGGCTTGCAGCCCCTTCGGCGCCAACTGGACCTGGATATCCAGCGGCAGCACCTCGGCCAGCTCGGTGGCATGAAGCGCAACACTGGGCCGGAAACTCCCCGACCGATCCCCGGCCGGCGGCATAAGGGCCAGCGCCAACAGGGCCAGGACCAGGAAAGCAGCAATACCCGTCGACCAGGCGTTGCGCCTGTCGAACGAGGGCAGAGTTGCTTCGGTTGTCGGTTTCACGCGAGAGCGCCGGCAAGAGATGAACGAGGATGATATTGGGGCACAGAAACCCGTTTTCCACAATGGGGTTAAAGACAAGAGGAACTGTGTTGTAGGAAAATTCCTACATAAAATCATTGACCTGTAAGGGGTGTGATCAAAGACTTAGTGTGCTTTACTGGGGGAAAACAACGGTAACGCGATACCTGCCCCCGATGTCGCATGGCGGTAGCGTGCCGAAAAAACACCAGAGACGGCGGAAAGCCGCGGAACAAAAGGTGGGCAACAACGTGATACCAACCGCCCCTCGGCACCATTTCCCCGGCAGCGCCCTGACCGCGCAAGCCTTCCCCGCTGGCAGTCGCTGTGGCTCGTCGCTGCCTCGAAGCGAAATTTGCGCGTCATGATTTGAGCGTGAAAACGAGAAGTCACGCGAATACGTTGTGCTGGCGATGTGGGTTCTGTAACTGGCTGTATCTACAAGATAATTCGGAGATTGGCTGATGGATGAAAAGCGGAGTTATGAAGCGTTCAGAATGATTCAATATTGCTGCGTTCCATCCAATCAGCGTTAGCGATATGAAAACATGAATAGTGTTGCATTCCTTTTAAGAAATAGGCTTTCTGAAAATAGATTTAGTGACGCGGTCCTTGATGTACTGAATGCTTCAAAGGTGGATAGGGTCCTGTTGTGCAGCGGTTTTTTTCAGGAGGACAAAAGTTACAGTGTATCCCATAATCGCTTCTCAAGAATACATCGCTGTTGCAATAAGTTGCACCTGACAACCGTAGGCTACTATGCGGGAACAAAGACAGCTTATACCAAATTCCTCAAAAACATAAGGCGGCGGCTCTGTCCGGTATGTGTAAAAGTTAGCTCATATAGAATTCCGGGAGATAAGTGGCATGCCAAGGTTTTCATTGCTAAGGAAAATGGAGTGCCTGTTATGGCGGCAATTGGTAGTAGTAACATGACGCGGCGCGCATTCGATAGTTTCAAGAACTTCAATTATGAGTGTGATGTTATTTTCTGGGACGAAACCGACCCAGAAATAAATAGGATTATGACCGATGCACTTGGCGAACAGCCTGATGATTTTTTGTCGACAGTTGTAGCAAGAGTTGATGAAAGTAGTCCACTTAACAAAGTACCAGTAAAGAATAGATTGGTAGCTTTAGAGAAAGAGATAATGGCCAAGGCTGTCATCTACTGATAAGCGCTAACCAAGGTATATGGACTCCTCCCGCAAGTAGACAGAGGAAGAGTTTCTGATCAGAGCGAATAGAGAATCGGTTGCGGTCGTATATCCGGCCTGTTTATGGAGTTT
>JBJHBJ010000049.1:0-37686 GCA_050485425.1 Ectothiorhodospiraceae bacterium
GTAGAAAAAGCGCTCCAGCTCGCGCCGGTACAGCTCTTCGCTGGTATAAGCGGCGTAGGGGATGCGCGAGGTGCCCTCCCCTTGCCAAACCAGTCCGGAGCCGGGTTGTTCCACTGTACTCATGTCTGCTCCTCCTGCTTGTACGTCCCGGCTAGATGCCGGTGGGATAGAACGCGTCCGCGTGTACGTGCTGCGGCTGGACGCCGCGACTCGCGACCAGCAGCGTGGCCGCCTCCACCATGGCCGGAGGACCGGCCAGGTAGGCTCGCCAGCCGTCCAGGTGCGGCAGCCGTTCGGTCACCGCATCGGTGACCAGCCCGCGCGGATAGCGGGTGGGCCCGTCCGGCGCGCTGAGCACGATATGCGGGTGGAAGTTGGGATACTGTTCCGCCAGCGCTGTTATCCGCCCGGCGTCGTAGATGTCGCGCTCGGCGCGCACGCCGAAGAACAGGTGCACCGGGTGTTCCGTCATGGCGGATTCCAGCGCCCCGCGCACCACCGAGAGCATCGGCGCCAGGCCGGTGCCGCCGGCGATGCAGAGCATCGGCCCGTCGTGCTTCCGCCGCAGATAGGAGGTGCCCAGCGGCCCGCTGATGCGCACCTTGTCGCCGGGCCGCACCGAGGCCTCGATATGCTGGGTGACGCGGCCGCCCGGGATGATGCGGATGTGGTATTCCAGCTCCTCGTCGCTGTCCAGGCCGGCCGGCGAATACGGCCGGACCACGTCGGCGGCGAACTGCACGTGGGTGTACTGTCCCGGGGAGTACGCCAGCGGCTTGTTCGGGCGGATGCGCAGGCGGCGCACGTCATGGGTGACGGCATCCAGGGCAGTGACCGTGCCCTTGATGATGCGGGCGGGATGCACCACGACCTCGTCCACCTCGGGAATCTCGATGACACAGTCTTCGGTCAGCGTGGTCTGGCAGGCCAGCACGTGGCGGCCCGGCGCCGAGACCATGGTGGGTCGGCCCTCGTAGGGCACCTGCTCCGCCACACCGCCGCGGATCACCCGGCAGCGGCAGGTGCCGCAACGGCCGGACATGCAGCTGTGGGAGATGGGCACATCATTGGCCAGCAACACATCCAGCAGGTTGCTGCCGGCATCGACGGCGATCTGCTGCTCCAGCGGCAGCACGTGCAGATGCATGGGCTCCTCCTCGCTCCGGGCTCTGTTCTGCGTTTTCCCGCAGTCTAGAAAGCGGCGTATTATTCAGAAACCCACTGGCGCCAATAATTGGTATAAACCTGATGAATAGAGCTTGCCCATGAAACGCTTGCAGGACATCGACCTGAATCTGCTGGTGGTCTTCCAGCTCATGTACCGGGAACGGAAAACCTCGGCGGTGGCGGAGCTGATGGGGCTGTCCCAGCCGGCGGTGAGCAATGCGCTGGGCAGGCTGCGCAAGGAGTTCGACGACGAGCTCTTCCTGCGCACGGCGCGCGGCATGCAGCCCACCCATCTGGCCGACCAGATCGCCGAGCCGGTGTTCTACGCGCTGTCCACCATCGAGCATTCGATCAATGTGCGGGACAGCTTCGACCCGGCCACTGCCCAGCGCGTGTTCACCATGGCCATGTCCGATATCGGCGAGGTGTATTTCCTGCCCACGCTGGTAAGGCACCTGGCCGAGGTTGCGCCGGGCATCCATCTGCGGACGCTGCGGTCGCGCACCGCAGATCTGCGCAAGGCCATGGAAACCGGCGAGGTGGACCTGGCGGTGGGCGTGCTGCCGCAGCTCACCACCGGCTTCTACCAGCGACGGCTGTTCTCGCAGCGCTACGTCTGCCTGATGCGGGAAGACCACGCGCTGGCCGAGGACGATCTGACCAGGGAACGCTTTCTTGCCGCGGAACAGGCGGTGGTGCTGGCCGAAGGTACCGGCCACGAGGCGGTGGAGCGGATCATGATCGAGCAGGGTCTGCCGGAGCCGGTGCATCTGCGGCTGCCGCATTTCGTGGGCGTACCGTACATCGTGCGGGATTCGAACCTGGTGGTGACGGTGCCGGAGAAGCTGGCCCAGAGCACCTGCGGGCCGTTCGGGCTGACCTACCGGGAGCATCCGCTGAAGTTGCCGACGGTGCAGATCAACCAGTTCTGGCACCGGCGTTTCCACCAGGACGCCGGCAACCAGTGGCTGCGAAGACTGATGGCGGAGCTGTTTGCGGAACCGGCTTGAGTCCGGCCTTGCGGCCGGATCGGTGGCAATCGCCTGCGGCGATTACCCCCCTACGCTACACTGCGCGCCCCGCCGTCGAGAAGCGTGGACCCGGGAATGGTGCGCACCACTTTGTGGTGCACACCCTACGCGAACTGCCCTCATCCCGCCGTAGGGGAGTAACCGCGCAGCGGTTGCTACCGTCGGGCGCAAGCCCGGATGGCCCGGAACATGCGCCCTACCGGCTGAACGCCGCCGATCCCCGTCGCAGGGCCAGCGCCAGCAACTGCAGGCGGTGCGCGGCGGCCTCGCACTGCTCCACGCTCTGCTGGTTGGTGCGGGCCATGGTGGCGATTTCCGCCAGGTGGCCGGAAACCTGCTCGCCGGCTGCGCTCTGCTCTTCGGTCGCCGTGGCGATACCCTGGACCAGCTCCAGGCTGTGACGGGCACCCCGGGCGATCTGCTCCAGCGCCTGCCCGGCCTCTTCCGACACGCGATTGGCGGTTTCCACCGATTGCTCCAGCTCGCCCATCTCCCGGCTGGCACCGCCGAGCGCGGTGTGGATGGCGTCGATCAGCTCGCCGATGCGGCCGGCGGACTCCTGGGTGCGCGTGGCCAGCGCCCGCACTTCCTCGGCCACCACCGCGAAGCCGCGACCGGCATCGCCCGCGCGGGCAGCCTCGATTGCGGCGTTCAGCGCCAGCAGGTTGGTCTGCTGGGTGACACCTTCGATCAAGGCCAGGATATCGGTGATCTCCTGCGAACGCTGTTCCAGCTCGCGCATACTCCCGGCGGAGCGGCCGACGATGACAGAGACCTGCTCCATGGCCTGGCGGTTGCTCTGCATGACGCCCTGGCCCTGCTCGGCCAGCCGCATCGCCTCTTCCGATCCTGTCTGCGTCTCGCTGCTCTGCTCGGCAATATGGCGGGTGGCGGTGGTGAACTGTTCCACCGCGGTGGCCGAGGATTCCGACAGCCGGTTCTGCTCGGTGCTGGAACGGGCCAGCTCTCCGGCCATGGTGCCGAGTTGGCCGGCTGCCGAATCGAGACGCCCGGAGGAATCGGCCACGGCACCGACGGTCTGGTCCATGCGACCGACAAAACTGTTGATCCAGCGTGACAACAGCCCGACCTCGTCACGCCGCCCGGCATAGCGGTCCACCCGGTCCTGCAAGGTGCCGTTCCCTTCGGACAGACGGAAGAAGAAGCCGCAAAGCCGGTCGAGACAGCGCCGCAACGGTGCCACGCCAAGCCCGTGGCCCACCGCCAGCGCAGCCGCCCATGCCGTCGCCAGAACCAGCGCCAGCATGCCGCCCTGCAGACCCCAGACGTTGGCCGCCAGGTACGTCACCCCCATGGCTGCTGCCAGCAGCGCCCCCTGGATGCTGTTCAGCACCACCGCCATCGAGCGCTGGCCGTACACCTCGTCCAGGTCGGCCTCGCACATCAGCCCCCAGACATCGGGGCTGCCCGTGGCCTGGAACCGGAGGCCGGCACCGACCACGGGAACATGCCGGTAGTCGGGATACCCCGGATACCGCACCATCAGGTTCTTGCCGTTGGCAATCGTGGCCGCGGCGCCGGGTTGCAGCTTCCCGGTCGCCGGGTCATTGACCACCAGCTCCAGCTCGGTATGACGCTGAACGCGCACGGTGCCGTAGCGGGTGGGCGTTCCCTTCAGCAGGGAGACGCCCGGCGTGAGGCGATCGTCTTCGAAGCGGGAACGGGACAGCGCGCAGCCCGGCCGCCGGTCCGTGTCGAAACCCGCTTTGACCAGGAACAGGTAGTTGTCGCCGGAACCGGGATAGACATGCCCATCCTCGCGCTGGATCAGATCGCCCAGCACGTCGTTGGGAATGCGGCCGCAGACGCAGGCAACGGTCTTCCCGCGGCGCTCCACCGGCTGATAGAACATCAGCGTGACGGCATCATGGTAGGCGGATGTGGTGGGGCCGAGTTTCTCCGTGACCGGATCGGCGTAAGGCCCGTGGAGAAAGGGCGCCTTCATGCCCCGATCCAGCGCCGGGCGCTGCTCCCATTCCCTGCCGCGGCGACCGTTCGCCGATGATGCCAGCACCCTACCCTGGGGGCTGCACAGGGCAAGCTCCGCGTACTCCGGCATCAGAGCGGCAAGCTCGCGCAGCACTGCATCCTCGGGTGCCTCGCTCAGATCGCCCACGGCCTCGGCCACGGCGGCGAGTACAGACCAGTGTCCGTCCACCCAGGACTGGATCTGAGCGGTACGCGTCTGCGCCATGCCGGGAAAAATGAGTTCCGCGCCGCGCACCAGGCGACGGTTCAGCAAATACCCAGCCAGACGGCGGCCGCCAGCGAACAGAGCCATCTCTTTACCCCCCTTCTCGCAGCGGCAGCCCCCAATACGGCTGCCGCTCCCTTGTCGTTGTTGTTTCGGGGAACGTCCGTGCTTACCGAAGTTCCGGCGCTGGGCCCGGAAATGAATCAGTGCTTCTCGTCGGCTATCGGCAGCAGGAGATACAAACTTTAGCCGAACACCACGGCGTGCATGAGGCGCCCCGGAAGCAAGGTGAAGGCCCCGGCCCCGATCAGGGCGAAGACGAACAGCGAAATCATGGTATAGCGATGCGTGCGCACCTTGTGCGTCCGCGCTGCGTAAACGGCCACTGCCAGCATGACCAGCGTGTAGATCGAGAGGAGATGGATCGGGCTCCAGGGCCCTACCAGCCGGATCTCCCGGATGAAGAACGAGCTGCCGGCGGTGACCGCCATCAGCAGCACCCATGTCCAGCCCACGAGACGGTGAGGAGCGCTCCCCCGTTTCAATGTGAACTGACCGAAACCCAGGCCGAGCGCCAGCAGAGCGGCAAGAACGTGGACCTGAATAGCCGGAGGAGCGGACAGCAAGGGATCCAGTGTCATGGCGATGCACCTATATGCAACAGTATGCATATACTATGGCGCACCACCGATCTTTATGCAACAGTTTGCATAACACTTTCCCCGGGAGTTCTCATGTCACTTCGCTATGCATTGCTCGCCGCGCTACACGAAGCACCGGCCACCGGTTACGACCTCACCCAGCGCTTCCGCCACCGGCTCGCCCACGTGTGGAACGCCTCCCATCAGCAGATCTACCGGGAGTTGGGCAAACTGTACGAAGAGGAACTGCTGGACATGACAGAGGTCCCGCAAACCGACAAGCCGGACCGCAAGCTGTACCGGGTCACCAGCGCCGGGGAGAGCGCCCTGCGCCAGTGGCTGGCCATTGCGCAGCCACGTCCGCCGACGCGCGACCCGTTGCTGGTGAAACTGTTCGCTGGCGATCTGCTGGACCTGCCGGCGATGCGGGAAGAGGCAGAACAACTCCGGGCAGACTGGGAGCAGCAACTGTCGACATACCGAGAGATTGAGCGGGAATACTTTGAAGACCCGGAGGCGCTGCCGCTGCATTACCGCATGCAATACCTGGCGCTGCGGCGGGGGATTCTCGGCATGGAGGCGTCGCTGCGGTGGCTGGACGAGTTGGAGGCAGCGCTAAGCGCTCGACGGTAGCAACCGCTGCGCGGTTACTCCCCTACGGCGGGATGAGGACGAGACGTACGGGGTGGCGTAGGGGGGTAATCGCCGCAGGCGATTGCCACCGATCCGGCCGCGAGGCCGGAACAGGGGATCACCCCAACTGGGGCCGCGCGGCACTTCGGACTCGGGCGCGTTACGGGCCGGGTTGTTCGATGATCTGGCTTTTTACGCACACGGCGGTATTGCGCGGAATGATCGGCCGGCCGCGCGCTTCCATGTGGGTGCGGGTGAAGGCAGCACCGAACAGCAGGATCAGCGAGGAGTAGTACACCCAGAGCAGCAGCAGCACCAGCGAACCCGCGGCGCCGTAGGTGGACGCCGGCGCGGCGTGGGTGAGGTAGATGGCGATGCCGTAGCGGCCTAGGGCGAACAGCACCGCGGTGACCAATGCGCCCAGCGCCACATCCCGCCAACTGGTGATCACGTCCGGCAGGATCTTGAAGATCATGGCGAACAGCAGCGCGATCAACATCAGCGAAATGACGAATTCCATGCTGCCGACCACACCCGGAGGCAGCGGAATCCATTCATCGGCAAAGCGGATGACCGCCCGCAACACCACGCTGAACAGTAATGACACCAGCAGGATGAAGCCGATGGACAGCACCACGGTGAGCGACAGCACGCGGCTTTTGATCAGCAGGAAAATACTGCTGCGGGAAGGCTTGGCACGCACGCCCCAGATGGCGTTCAGCGACTGCTGCATCTGGGCGAACACGGTGGTGGCGCCGACCAGCATCGCCGTCAGCCCGATCACGGTGGGCAGCAAACCGGCCTGATCCAGGCGCGACTGCGCCACCGCACCCTCCACCGCCGCCGCGGCCTCGGCGCCGATGGCCTCCTCGAGCTGGGCGACGATCTGGCCCTGCGCCGCCTCCTCGCCCAGTACCACACCGATCATGGTTACCGCGATGATCATCACCGGCGCCAGGGAAAACAGCGTGTAGAAGGCCAGCGAACCGGCATGGGCGAAGGCATTGAGCTCCAGCCACAGCTTCACCGTGTCACGCAGGATGAAAACCCAGTACCGGACAGGCGATGGCAGCAGCGACACCCAGGACATTCAGGCGTGCCCGCTCTGGGCCGGCCGGTGGTCGGCCCGGCTGACGCCGTCCAGGGCGGAATGCAGCAACTCCCTCGCCAGTTGCCCGGTGACCTCGGTGGGGGCATGAATGATGCGGGCGCGAATGGCGGTGGCCATGCACAGCGCCTGCAGCACGTCGCCATTGGCGGTTTCGCCGAGCACGCCGATCTCGCGATCCAGCGTATGCAACAGCACGTCCAGCAGTTGCTGCACGCGCATCGGGGAAACGGTTTCTTCATGCAGGGCGAAGCGTACATCCACCACATCGCCGTGGGCGGTAACTGCCCGGTACGGAAGCTGCCTGCTCATCATCATCCCCTCCATCCGGTCGTTTCAGAAACGATACAGCCAAGCCACCATGGTCATCCACTGATGATCCTGCGTGACGATCGGGCTGCGCTGCACGTCGCTGTCCAGCCAGGTGTACTGGTAGAGCAGGAAGATCGATGATCGTTCGGACAGGAACATGTAGCCGTTCAGGGTGACCCGGGGGTTCAGCACGCTGCCCGGGGAATAGGCGGCGCGGTCGCCGGTGGCCTCACCCCGCGCCACGCCCCAGTGGTAGTTCGCGTACTGGCTGCTCTGCCAGTTGGCGCCGAGTTCCAGCGAGCCGAACACCGGGCCGAAGCGCTGCGGGAAGCGGATGCCGACATTCACCTCGGTGCCGCCGTGGCGGTCCAGCAGATCCGTTCCCGTGCCCAGCCTGAGCGCCATGCCGCGCCAGGGCAGCCGATAGGCAAGGTCCAGTCCGGCCTCCACCGAGTCCTTGCGCCGGATGCCGTCAAGATCGTCCCCCCGGAAGCGGCCGCCCACCGGGCGGGACCGCCAGCGGACGGTGCCGCCGAGGGTGAGCGTTTCGTCCCGGTACGCCTGGTAGCTGATTGCCGGGCCGAACACGGCCCAGCGCTCGCCGCGCCAGGTGATGAACGGCAGGGGGAGCACGGTGGTGTTGTCACCCTCATAGGGCGTCTGGTTGACGAACACGCCGCCACCCACGAACAGGCCTTGCGGTCCCTCCTGCGCCATCGCTGCGGGTCCGTGGAAAAGGCCCAGCACGCACAGCAGCAGCCCGGCGACGCGGCATCGGCCCGGCCGGGGTATAAACGTGACGGCCATGTTGACTCCCTTCATGGATATCCTGCGGTGTAGGCGAAACGATGCCCCAGGCGGCGGTCAGTGTCACCGTTCACGGTCGCGCTCGTCCTCGATTCCCTCCACTTCCGCTTCCACGCTGACCGGATCGCTCGGCGGCTGCCCCGCCTCGTGCGTGTCAACCCAGGGCTCGTGCGGTGGTTCATGACGCTGACCGCGCCGCGCGGCGAAACGTTCACCATTCAGCGCCCGGAGCAGTCCGGCCAGCATCACGATGACCACCAGGGAAAACGGCAGCGCAGCCATGATCACCGCGCTCTGCAGGGTTTCCAGGCCGCCGGCCAGCAGCAGCGTTGCGGTCAGCAGCGCCAGCACGACGCCCCAGAGAATGCGGTGCAGCGTCGGCGGTTCGGGATCGCCGCCCGCCAGGATGGTGTTGATGACCAGCGTGCCGGCGTTGGCCGAGGTGATCAGGTAGGTGGCGATCAGCACCACCAGGCCGCCGCTGGCAATCAGTCCCAGCATACCGAGATCCAGTGCCTGGATGGTGACGAACAGTGCGACCGCCTCATCTTCGGAAACCGCCTCGACGATACCGCCCTCCCCGAACAGTTCATGATGCAGTGCGGTCCCGCCCAGCAGGCCGATCCAGACCATGGTGATCAGCGTCGGCACCAGCAGCACTCCCATGACAAACTCGCGGAAGGTCCGCCCGCGGGACACCCGGGCGATGAACATGCCCACGAATGGCGACCAGGCCAGCCACCAGCCCCAGAAGAACACTGTCCATTCCGCCTGCCAGTCACTGCCCCGCGTGACATTGGTGTGGAACGTCAGCGCCAGCAGGTTCTGGATATAGTCTCCCGCGGCCTCGATGGTGAGGCCGATCAGGTACTGGGTGGGACCGAACAGCAACAGGAAGACGACCACGGCGATGCTGAGCCAGAAGTTGAACTCGGACAGCAGCCGAACACCTCTCTGCACACCGGACACCACGGAAACAGTAGCAATACCCATGATGACGGCGGTCACCACGAGTTGCAGTGTCAACGATGACGGCAGGCCGAACACCTGGCCCAGGCCGGCGTTCATCTGCTGCACACCCAGACCCAGCGTGGTGGCAATGCCGAAGACGGTACCGAACACGGCGAGCACGTCCACCAGGTCGCCCCATGGGCCGCGGAAGCGGTCGCCCAGAAAGGGGAACAATGCCGAGCGGATGGTCAATGGAAGCTCGTGGCGGAACGCGAAGTAGCCGAGCACCAGGGCGACGAACGAAAAGATGGCCCAGCCGTTCAGTCCCCAGTGGAAGAACGTCAGCCGCATGGCCACGGTGGCGGCCTCGGGCGTCATGCCCTGCTCGACGAAGGGGTTGGACTGGAACTGCAGAATGGGCTGGGCGACTGCCCAGAACAGGATGCCCACGCCGGTACCGGCGGCGAACAGCATGGCAACCCAGGAAAAGAAGGTGAACTCCGGGCGCTCGTCATCCCGCCCCAGGCGCACGTTCTTGTAGCGGCCCGTGCCGAGCCAGGCCATGAAGAACAGCAGGAAGGCCACCAGCAGCACGTAGTACCATTCCAGGAACGGGTTCAACGTACTGCGAACGCCGCTGATGGCACGGGCGCTCTGCTCGGTGTAGGCGCCGCCGAGCACCACCGACACCAGGATCAATACCATGGAAAAGGCGGTGACCCGGGGATTCATGCCCTTGAACGGCCCGGAGCCTGCCTGACCGTAGAAGGGGTCGGCGTTGATCAGTTCGCGCCCGCTGGCTGGTTGCATGCCCTCCGCTCCGTCGCTGCCGATGAATGTCGAGCATGCTACCCATCAACGAGCATGCCGCCAACGTCCTGACAGGAGAGACGCGCCGCGGTGAACATTCTGCTGACACCTCCTGTCAGTCCTGTTCTGTATACTCCCCGGATCGAAAATCACTTCGGACTCCAGCTTACGGACCCGCAACCCCATGACCCGCGACGTCATCCGCATCACCGGCGCCCGCCAGAACAACCTGAAGAACCTCAGCCTGGATCTGCCGCTGGGGGAGTTCATCGTGGTCACTGGTGTCTCCGGCTCCGGCAAGTCCTCGCTGGCCTTCGACACCGTGTATTCGGAGGGCCAGCGGCGCTACGTGGAGACCTTCTCCCCCTACGCCCGGCAGTTCCTGGATCGCATGGACAAGCCGGCCACCGACCGCATCGAGGGCATCCCACCGGCCATCGCCATCGACCAGACCAACCCGGTGCGCACCTCGCGATCCACGGTCGGCACGATGACCGAGCTGAACGACCACCTGAAGCTGCTGTTCTCGCGCCTGGCGTCGCTGTACTGCCACGGCTGCGGCCACCGCGTGCAACGGGACAATCCGGAAAGCATCGCCGCCCGGCTGCTGGCCCGCGGCGAGGGCCGGCGCGCCATGGTCACCGCCACACTGAAGCTGCCCAAGGGACTGGACAAGCACGACATGCAGGCGCTGCTGGAGCGCCAGGGCTACACCCGCTTCCACCGCGCCACCAAGGCCTTCGTGGAAGTGGTGGTGGACCGCGTGCGCATCGCCGAGGATCGCCGCGACCGGCTGGTGGAGGCCATGGAGAACGGCCTGAAGCTGGGCCAGGGCAAGGTGGCGGTCTATCCGCTGGACGAGGATCGCAAGCCGCTGGACCCCTGGCGCTTCTCGGCCGACCTGCACTGCGCGGAATGCGACATCCATTACCAGGAGCCGCTGTCCAACCTGTTCTCGTTCAACTCGCCCATGGGGGCCTGCCCGGCCTGCCGCGGCTTCGGCCGCACCATGGGCATCGACTACAGCCTGGTGATCCCCGACGAGGGCAAAACGCTGGCCGAGGGCGCCATCCGCCCCTGGCAGAGCGGCCAGTCCGCCGAGTGCCAGAAGGACCTGATGCGCGCCGCCCCGCGGCACGGCGTAGCGACGGACATCCCCTGGCGGAACCTGCCGCAGGAACACCGGGACTGGGTGCTGAACGGCGACGGCGGCAGCGGCCGCCACCACTGGTACGGGGTCAAGGGCTACTTCGACTGGGCGGAGTCAAAGAGCTACAAGATGCACATGCGGGTGCTGCTGTCCAAGTACCGCTCCTACGACCTGTGCGAGACCTGCCACGGCGCCCGTCTGAAGCCCGAGGCGCTGGCCTGGCGCGTGGGCAACCACGAGGATGCCGACGCCGTGGTGGATCGGGAACAGCGGTTCCGGCCACATGGCAGCCGCATGAGCCGGGAGGCGTTCCTGGGGCTGCCGGGCCTGAACATTCATGACGTGATGCAGCTGCCGCTGGAGCGGGTGCGGACGTTTTTCGAGCGGCTGCACCTGGGCAATGGTGCGCACCGCGTTCGCGGTGCACACCCTACGGAAGATTCCGGCGTAGGGTGTGCAGCGCTGAGCGCTGCGCACCACGCTGCCCCTCAGCGCGGCTCTTCCGCCCTCAACGAAGCCGCCGAACAGGTCCTCGACGGCATCCGCACCCGGCTGCGCTACCTTTGCCAGGTCGGCCTGGGCTACCTGACCCTGGACCGGCAGTCGCGCACGCTGTCCGGCGGCGAGGTGCAGCGCATCAACCTGACCACGGCGCTGGGCACCTCGCTGGTGAACACGCTGTTCGTGCTGGACGAACCCTCCATCGGTCTGCATCCGCGCGACATGCAGCGCATCGTCGGCGTGATGCAGCGGTTGCGGGACGCCGGCAACACGCTGCTGGTGGTGGAGCACGACCCGGAGGTGATGCTGGCCGCCGACCGCATCATCGACATCGGCCCGGGCCCCGGCGAGCGCGGCGGCAACATCGTGTTCAACGGCTCGCCGGCGGAGATCGTGCGCGCCGAGGGGTCGATGACCGGGGAGTATCTGTCCGGAAGGCGGACGGTGCTGGGGGGTGATGGTGCGCACCGCGTTCGCGGTGCACACCCTACGCACGACGACGACTCCGTAGGGTGTGCAGCGCAAAGCGCTGCGCACCGGCCAATGCTGTCGGTCACCAACGCCTCCGAAAACAACCTCCGCGACCTCACCGTGGACATCCCGCTGCAGCGCTTCGTGGTGCTCACCGGCGTGTCCGGTTCCGGCAAGTCCACGCTGATGCAGGACGTGCTCTACAACGCACTGGCCAAACTCAAGGGCCACCCCGGCGACCCGCCCGGGGCACACGAGGCCATCCTGGGGCACGAGCACATCGACGATGCGGTGCTGGTGGACCAAAGCGCCATCGGCAAGACCACCCGTTCAAACCCGGCCAGCTACGTCGGCGCCTTCGACCCCATCCGCAAGGCCTTCTGCGCCCAGCCGGAGGCGAAGGAGCGCGGCTACAAGCCCGGCACCTTCAGCTTCAACTCCGGCAACGGCCGCTGCCCCACCTGCGGCGGCAACGGCTTCGAGCATGTGGAGATGCAGTTCCTGTCCGACGTCTACATCCGCTGCCCGGACTGCGATGGCCGCCGCTATCGCGACGAGGTGCTTGAGATCATGCTGCCGCCGGCGCCCGGCTGCCCCCTGGGGCCGCGCTCCATCGCCGACGTGCTGGAGCTTACCGTGAACGAGGCGGTGCAGTTCTTCGCCGACAACCGCGAAGTGCTGCGCGGCCTGGAACCGTTGCAGGCCGTGGGCCTGGGCTACATGAAGCTGGGCCAGCCGGTGCCGACCCTGTCCGGCGGCGAGGCGCAGCGGCTCAAGCTGGCCGGCCACCTGGCCAAGGCCGGCGCACGCCGGCGGCAGAAGGAACGGCTGCTGTTCCTGTTCGACGAACCCACCACCGGGCTGCACTTCGACGACGTGGCGGTGCTGCTGCGGGCATTCCGCCGGCTGCTGGACGACGGCCATTCGCTGCTGGTGATCGAACACAACCTGGACGTGATGCTGGCCGCGGACTGGCTGATCGACATGGGCCCGGAGGGCGGCGACCGCGGCGGCGAGATCGTCTGCAGCGGGACGCCGGAACAGGTGATGGGGGTGGAGGCCAGTCATACCGGGGCGGCGTTGCGACGGTATCTGGAAGCCATGGATGATGGTGCGCATCGCTTGCGCTCTGAGCACCCTACACCTTCCGATCAGAAGCCACGTAGGGTGCTCAGAGCCGAAGGCGATGCGCACCATGCCGAAGTCGCCGACGCCCCCGCTCCCTACCGTGACCACGCCATCAGCATCCGCAACGCCCGGGAACACAACCTCAAGGGCATCGACCTGCGCATCCCGCGCGACAAGCTCACCGTGATCACCGGGCTGTCCGGTTCAGGCAAGTCCACCGTGGCCTTCGACATCCTGTTCAACGAGGGCCAGCGCCGCTACCTGGAATCGCTGAACGCCTACGCCCGGCAATTCGTGCAGCCGGCGGCACGGCCGGACGTGGACACCATACTGGGCATCCCGCCGACGGTGGCGATCGAACAGCGCACCAGCCGCGGCGGCCGCAAGAGCACCGTGGGGACCATGACCGAGGTGCAGCATTTCCTGCGCCTGATGTACGTGAAGCTGGGCACCCAGTACTGCCCGGGTTGCGACGTGCCCACCCAGGCGCAGACGCCGGACGCCATCCTTGCCCAGATCATGCAGGACTACCGCAACCGCGCCGTGGAGCTGCTGGCGCCGCTGGTGGTAGCGCGCAAGGGCTATTACACCGATCTTGCCAAATGGGCCGCGGGCAAGGGTTTCGATCATCTGCGCGTGGACGGCGAGGCCACGCCCACGGACGACTGGCCGCGGCTGGACCGCTACCAGGAACACGACATCGAGCTGCCGGTGGGGGTGATCAAGGTCACCCCGGCCAATGAGGAACAACTGCGCCGGATGATCCGCGAAGCGCTGGACTACGGCAACCAGACGCTGAAACTGGCCGTGCCCGATGGCGACGACATCATCTTTTCTGCCAAGCGGGCCTGCCCGTCCTGCAACCGCAGCTTCGAGGAGCTGGACCCGCGACTGTTCTCCTACAACTCCAAGCACGGCTGGTGCCCGAGCTGCTTCGGCACCGGCACGGTGATCCCCGGCTTCGACGAGGAGCAGACCGGCGAGGAGTCGGCCTGGACCGAGGACGCCGAGGCCGAACCGGTACAGTGCCCGAGTTGCCAGGGTCAGCGCCTGAATGAAACCGCGCTGGCCGTGCGCTACCGCGACACCTCCATCGCCGCGCTGTCGGCGCTGTCGGTGGCAAAGGCGGCTGACTGGTTCCAGGCGCTGGATCTTGAGGGCCGGGAAGCGGCCATTGCCCAGGACATCCTGCCGGAGATCCGTCATCGGCTGTCCTTTCTGCAGGAAGTGGGGCTGGGCTACCTGGCGCTGGACCGGGCCGCACCCACGCTCTCCGGCGGCGAAGCCCAGCGCATCCGTCTGGCCTCGCAGCTCGGCTCCAACCTGCAGGGTGTGTGCTACGTGATGGACGAACCCACCATCGGCCTGCACCCGCGGGACAACCGCATGCTGCTGGACACGCTGGCGCGGCTGGAGGGCAAGGGCAACACCATCGTGGTGGTGGAGCATGACGAGGACACCATCCGCCGCGCCGAGCACGTGGTAGACCTGGGCCCCGGTGCCGGCATCAACGGCGGCCGCGTGGTGGCCGAAGGCACGGTGGCGGACCTGCTTGCCAATCCGCAGTCGGTCACCGGCCGCAGCTTGTCCGCCCCCTTGCGCCATCCGCTGCGGCAGCAGCGCCGGCTGGAACCGGCCGAGCACGTCGTCCGCATCCGCGGCGCCAGCGCGAACAACCTGCAGGACGTGGACGCGGACATCCCCCTGGGACGGCTGGTGGTGGTCAGCGGCGTGTCCGGCTCCGGCAAGTCCACGCTGGTGCGGGAAGTGCTGGAAGACAACCTGTACCGGCTGGTGGCCAACCGCCGCAAACAGGAGCAACCGGCACTGAAAGGCTGCCGCGGCCTGGAGGGCTGGGAAAGCGTGGAGCGGGTGCTGGAGGTGGACCAGACCCCCATCGGCAAGACCCCGCGTTCCTGCCCCGCCACCTACGTGGGCTTCTGGGACGACATCCGCAAGCTCTACGCCCAGACCGAGGAAGCCCGCATCCGAGGCTACGGCCCCGGCCGGTTCTCGTTCAACACCAAGGACGGCCGCTGCCCCGGCTGCGAGGGCCAGGGCGTGAAGCGCATCGAGATGAACTTCCTGCCGGACGTCACCATGCCCTGCGAGGTCTGCCACGGCCAGCGCTTCACCCAGGAAACCCTGTCGGTGACCTGGAAGGGCAGGTCCGTGGGCGAGGTGCTGAACATGCCCATCGACGAGGCCGTGGAATTCTTCGAATCCCACAACCGCATCCACCACGCCCTGCGGCTGCTGCAGGACGTGGGCCTGGGCTACCTCACCCTGGGCCAGCAGAGCCCCACCCTGTCCGGCGGCGAGGCACAGCGCATCAAGCTGGTCACCGAACTGGCCAAGGCCCGCCCGGACACCCGCCGGCAGCCGCCGCATACGGTCTACGTACTGGACGAACCCACCGTGGGCCTGCACATGGCCGACGTGGAGAAGCTGATCCACGTGCTGCACCGGCTGGTGGACGCCGGCCATACCGTGGTGGTGATCGAGCACAACCTGGACATCATGGCCGAGGCGGACTGGCTGATCGACATGGGCCCGGAGGGCGGCGAAGCCGGCGGCCGGGTGGTGGCCAAGGGCGTGCCGGAAACGCTGGTGGAGAAGGACGATTCCCACACCGCGCGGATATTGCGGGAGTTCCTCGCCGAGCGGCGATGGGGGGAAGAGCGGCGGGTGTCGGAGAGTTGATGGTGCCCGTTGAAGGAGTTTATGGTGCTTGTCGGAATGGTGGAGAGAACGAGGAATTCGGTGCGCATCGCTTCGCTCTGAGCACCCTACGTTCTGATCGAAGGGAGTAGGGTGCTCAGAGCGAAGCGATGCGCACCAGCCAGGACAAGGAGGTCCAACATGCCAGACTATCGCCGCGCCAATTCCCCTGGCGCCAGTTATTTCTTCACTGTCGTGACCTATAAACGGCAACCCCTTTTCTCGGACCCAACATGCGTCAACCTGCTGCGCACCGCGACACGACGGGTGATGCAGCGCCGCCCGTTCCGGATCGACGCCATGGTCGTGCTCCCCGATCACATTCATGCGATCTGGACCTTGCCGGACGGCGACGCCGACTTTTCCACGCGTTGGCGCATGATCAAGCAACAGTTCTCTCTGAATTGCCACTTGCCAGGCATCGCCCTCCCATCCCCCTCCCGCACCCGCCGCCGCGAACGCACCTTCTGGCAGCGCCGCTACTGGGAACACCTGATCCGCGACGATAACGACTACCGGCGCCACGTGGACTACATCCACTACAATCCGGTACGGCACGGGCTGGTGGCGTCTGCCGCGGACTGGCCGCACGGCAGCTTCCGGCGGGCAGTGGCGCAGGGTCTTTATCCCGCGGACTGGGGTCGGTGCGAGCCGGCATCGATCCGGGGAATGGCGCTGGAGTGAAATCACCCGCTTTGCCCTTCGACTCAGCCGTAGGGCGTGCACCATGCCATGGTGCGCACCATTCCCGGCACGGACCGGTGCGCAGGCCTCGCGGCCTGCCCCCTACGTCGGCTGCCGATCGGCTGAGCCCGGACGTAGCCAAACTTGTCGGATCACGGTTTAATACAACCGTAACAGTTTGCTGAAGGTGGTGAGGGGCTCCCGACCGGGCGCCCCTTTTTTTGTTGAACACGCCCTTTCCCGGGAAACCCGGGCAAGTCTCCCTCGGCCGGTTCGGTGGCGAGCCCGCGCCGCCGCGCGCAGCCGGACTTGCCCTCCTCCGCCATTCCACGGTCAAATGTCGGACTTTTCCGGATTTCGTCAATGAGGTAAACGCGATGCCCCAGTTCCGCTCCAAGACGTCGACGTTCGGCCGCAACATGGCCGGGGCCCGGGCGCTGTGGCGCGCCACCGGGATGAAGGACGGCGATTTCAACAAGCCGATCATCGCCGTGGCCAATTCCTTCACCCAGTTCGTGCCCGGCCACGTGCACCTGAAGGATCTCGGCCAGCTGGTCATCTCCGAGATCGAGCAGGCCGGCGGCGTCGGCAAGGAGTTCAACACCATCGCGGTGGACGACGGCATCGCCATGGGGCACGACGGCATGCTGTATTCCCTGCCCTCGCGGGAGATCATCGCCGATAGCGTGGAATACATGGCGAACGCGCACTGCGCCGACGCGCTGGTGTGCATCTCCAACTGCGACAAGATCACCCCTGGCATGCTGATGGCCGCCATGCGGCTGAACATCCCGGTGATCTTCGTCTCCGGCGGGCCGATGGAAGCCGGCAAGACGAAACTGGCCAGCGGCGAGGAGCGTCACCTGGACCTGGTGGACGCCATGGTCGCCGCCGCCGACGACAATGTATCCGATGAGGACGTGGCGACCATCGAGCGCTCCGCCTGCCCCACCTGCGGCAGTTGCTCCGGCATGTTCACGGCCAACTCCATGAACTGCCTGACCGAGGCGCTGGGCCTGTCCCTGCCCGGCAACGGCTCCACGCTGGCGACACACGCCGACCGCGAGCGGCTGTTCCGCGAGGCAGGCCGGCGCATCGTCGACCTGGCCTACCGCTACTACCGCGACGGCGACGACAACGTGCTGCCGCGGAACATCGCCAGCCACGCGGCGTTCAGCAATGCCATGAGCCTGGACATCGCCATGGGCGGCTCCACCAACACCGTGCTGCACCTGCTGGCCGCAGCCCAGGAAGGCGAGGTGGGCTTCACCATGGAAGACATCGACCGCCTCTCGCGCAAGGTGCCCAACCTGTGCAAGGTGGCCCCGGCGACGCCGTTCTACCACATGGAGGACGTGCACCGGGCCGGCGGCATCATGGCCATCCTGGGCGAGCTGGACCGCGCCGGGCTGCTGGACACCGGCGTGCCCACCGTGCATGCGCCGACGCTGGCCGACGCGCTGGAATCCTGGGACGTGATGCGCACCGACAACCCGGCCGTGCACGAATTCTTCAGCGCCGGGCCGGCGGGCATTCCCACCCAGACCGCGTTCAGCCAGTCGACCCGCTACCCCAGCCTGGACCTGGACCGCGCCAAGGGCTGCATCCGCGACCTGGAGCACGCCTACAGCCGCGACGGCGGCCTGGCCGTGCTCTACGGCAACCTGGCCGAGCGCGGCTGCATCGTGAAGACCGCCGGCGTGGACGAGAGCATTCTGAAGTTCGAGGGGCCGGCGGTGATCTTCGAGAGCCAGGACGCGGCCGTGGAGGGTATTCTGAAGGGCCGGGTGAAGGCCGGCGACGTGGTCATCATCCGCTACGAGGGGCCGCGCGGCGGCCCCGGCATGCAGGAAATGCTCTACCCGACCAGTTACCTGAAGTCCAAGGGGCTGGGCAAGCATTGCGCGCTGATCACCGATGGCCGCTTTTCCGGCGGCACCTCGGGGCTGTCCATCGGCCACGTCTCGCCGGAGGCGGCCGAGCACGGCAATATCGCGCTGATCGAGACCGGTGACACGATCCGTATCGACATTCCGAACCGGCTCATCGAGATCGCCGTGCCGGAGGACGAACTGACCGCCCGCCGGGAAGCGATGGAGGCCCGGGGCGACGAGGCCTGGAAGCCTGAGGAGCCGCGCCAGCGCAAGGTGACCACGGCGTTGAAAGCCTACGCCAAGCTGGCCACCAGTGCGGACAAGGGGGCAGTGCGGAATCTGGATTTGCTGGATTAGCGCGTTGTTTCCGCGCCTCGCGGCCGGAGACCCGTATAGACAGCGTAGGATGCTCAGAGCGCAGCGATGCGCACCGTCGGCGCTGTCTCGGTGCGCATCGCCTTCGGCTCTGAGCACCCTACGCTGCTGCTGAGGAATGGTGCGCACCACGGTGTGGTGAACACCCTACATCTGCGGTGACTTGGATGTTGGGGTTCGCCTTGCGGCTCACCGCCAACCTACATGCGAATCGTAGGTTGGTGGTGAGCGAAGCGAACCCCAACATGAACCACGAAAGACAGCGTGGGGAGTGCTCGACCCCTGGCCTAAAACGTCCGCCCCAGCGTCAGGTAGACATTGCCGTCCCGGCCGTCGGCGCGGCCGTAGGCCAGATAGACCATGCCGACAGGCAGATCCAGTCCCAACAGCAGGCTGCCGGAATAGATCAGGTCGCTGGCGCGGGCGGTGGCGTCCTGGTCCCAGACATTGCCCACTTCCAGCGAGCCGCCCAGGTAGGTGGGGAAACCGGCCAGTTGCTGGCCGCCGCCCATGCGCCGGAAATAGATCAGCCGGCCCAGCGCCAGCCGGTCACCGGTGAGTTCGTTCTGCTGGTAGCCGGACAGGTTGAGAAAACCGCCCAGGCTGTACAACGAGTACACCGGGACCTCCCCCTCGGTAACGGTGGCATAGCGCAAACCGGTCAGCACCGTGTGCCGGCCGAAGCTGCCGGCCATCAGCCAGTCCAGCTCTGCCCGGCCGTAGCGCTGATCCGCGCCCAGGTCACCGACGCTGCGGGTCCAGCTGATTTCCGTCACCATGCCGCGGGACGGAAAGCGCGGATTGTCCAGCGTGTCCAGCGCCAGGCTGACGAAGCCCTCCGCGGTGGAAAAGCGGAAACGATCGGTGCCGGGACCGGTGACCAGCGGTTTCACCCGCCCGGCGCCGCGCTCGATCCCGACGCGTAGTTCCGCAATCGCTCCCAGTTCGCGGCCGCCATGCAGCCCCAGCAACTGGCGGTTCACCCGCACCTCGCCGGACTGGTCGCCGTCGGTATAGACCGGGACTGCCTCCCGGAACGCTTCCGCACGCGGCGCAATGAAATAGCGCGTGGCATAGCCGAACGGCTGCCAGAACTCGCCGAACAACCGGGGGCGGCTACCAATCTGGGCATCCACGCGCCATTCGGCGCCCAGGCGGTTCACCTCGGTCTGCAGGTAGCTGGCAGAAGCCAGATAACTGGCATTGGTATCCAGGTCGTCCTCCAGCGCCAGGCCCACACGCAAATAGCCCGGTCCCCAGGACTTGCCCACGGTGGTCACCTCGACGCCGGTGGCCCCTCCTTCCGTGACGAGGCGGTAGTCGGCGCGCTCGAAGTATTCCATGCCGTAGATGCGGGCGATGGCCGCCTCCATGGCGTCGACGTCCAGCGGCTGACCTTCGATATCCGGCAACCGGGCACGGATGATCTCGTCGGCGATGCCGGACCGGTTGTTGATCCGCACGAACTCCATGACCTGGGCCGGCCGCTGCTGATCCCGCAGGCGTCGCTGCCAGAGCGCATAACTTTCCGCGTCCACGGAGAGGCGGCTCAGCGCATGCAGTTGCTGGCGCGCCGCCAGTTCACCAGCCACGGTAGCTTCGGCGGAACGATTGAAATCCGCGGAATCCACCGGAATCCCCAGCAGGTCCGGGCGAATCAGGATGTCGCTGTCGCCCAGGGCGGCGATCTGCTCGGCCGCGCGGGTACGCATCATGATGTTCAATGACTGGTCCATGACCGAGAAGGGGTTGTCCAGTTCGCCATCGCTCAGCGCCTCTCCGCCGGCATCGACGGCGATGACGATGTCGGCCCCCATGTCCCGGGCCACCTGGATGGGAATGTTGTCCTGGATACCGCCGTCGATCAGCAGGCGGTCGTTCCACTCCACCGGAGCGATCAGGCCGGGAATGGACATGCTGGCGCGCATGGCCTCGGGCAGGTTGCCGTCCTCCAGCACCACCACCTCACCCGTGATCAGGTCCACCGCCAGCGCCCGGTAACGCACCGGGAGGTCGTCGAAGTGCTGGACATGCAGCGTGGATTCGGCAAAGCGGCGCAGCGCCTGGCTGAGCTGCTGGCCCTGGATGAAGCCGCGCGGCAGGGCGACGCCGTCGCCCCGCAGGCCCAGCGTCAACTGGCCGGGCAGATCGCGATCGTCCTGCTTGCGGCGGAAGGCGACGCCCCGACGCTCGGTGCGGTCCCGGAACGCGGTCGCCCAATCCATGCCCTCGACCGCCCGCTCCAGCGCCAGGGGCTCCCAACCGGACACGTAGAGACCACCGACGATCGCGCCCATGCTGGTGCCGACCACGATATCCACCGGCACCTGCAGCTCTTCCAGCACCTTGATGACACCGAGGTGGGCAATGCCCTTGGCGCCGCCGCCGCTCAGCACCAGCGCCACGGTTGGCCGCTCCACGGCCTCATCGGCGCCCCCCTCCCCTGCCGATGCCAGCCCGGCCCAGCAAAGCACGGCTATCAGCCCCACCGACATCCAGCAATAGGCCCGCATGGGAACCTCCGGCAATCCGTTGCGGAAAGTCTACACGGCACCACGGTCAGTCTGATCGGCCATGCCGTAGACGTGAAGCAGGAAAGCGTAGCGGAACGCGACCTCCTCCAGGTAATCGAAGCGCCCGCTGGCACCGCCGTGACCGGCGCTCATGTTGGTCCGCAGCAGGAGCAGATTGCGGTCGGTCTTCAGCTCCCGCAGCCTCGCCACCCATTTCGCCGGCTCCCAGTAAGTCACGCGCGGGTCGGACACACCGGCGGTCACCAGCAGATGCGGGTAGTCCTGCCCGCGGACATTGTCATAGGGTGAATAGGCCAGAATGTGCCCGTAGGCTTCGGCGTCTTCCAGCGGGTTTCCCCACTCCGGCCATTCAGGCGGGGTGAGCGGCAGGCTCGGATCCAGCATGGTGTTCAGCACATCGACGAAGGGCACGTCCGCCACTGCGGCATGGAACAGCTCCGGCCGCTGGTTGAGCACCGCGCCCACCAGCATGCCGCCGGCGCTGCCGCCATGGGCGGCGATACGGCCGCGGCCGGTGTAGCCCTGCGCGATCAGTGCTTCCGCCGCAGCGACGAAATCGCTGAAAGTGTTCTGCTTGTGCGCCAGCTTGCCCTCGCGATACCAGCGGTATCCGCGCTCCTTGCCGCCGCGGACATGCGCCACCGCATAGACGAAACCGCGGTCCACCAGACTGAGACGGCTCGGCGAGAACCCGGGCAGATCGATCAGGCCGTAGGCGCCATAGCCGTACAGCAGCAACGGGGTCTGCGGCCCCGGCTGCAGATCCCGCCGGTGAAAAAGGGAGACCGGTACCTGCTCGCCGTCCGGCGCGGTGGCCAGCACACGGTGCGCCACATAGGCATCGGGATCATGCCCGCTGGGGATTTCCTGCTGCTTGCGCAATTCCCGTTGCCGGCTGTCCATGCGGTAGTCGTACACCTGCGCCGGCGTGGTGAACGAGCTGTACGTATAGCGCAGTGTGTTCGTGGCGTATTCGTAGCCGGGGACCACCCCCAGTTCGTAGCACTCCTCGTCCATGGCGATGGCGTGTTCCTCTCCGCTGCGCCAGTCGCGGACCACGATACGAGGCAGGCCGTCCCGCAGTTCCAGCCTGACCAGCCAGTCGCGATAGACGATCATGGTGCGTATCAGCAGGCCCGGGGTATGCGGCACCAGGTCTTCCCAGTGTTGGGGGCCGGGCGCGTCGATCGGCGTGCGGACGATGCGGAAATCCTCGGCACCGCCGGCATTGGTCAGCAGCAGCCAGTCGTCACCATGATCGGACAGATCGTACTCCACACCGGTTTCCCGGGGCATGAACAGGCGCGGCTCCGCTTCCGGCTGGTCGGCCGGGATGACGCGCACTTCCGAGGTGGTGTGGTCGTGGCTGTCGATGAGCAGGTAGCGCCCGCTCTCGGTGCGGCCGACGCCGACAAAGAAGCCGGGGTCGGCCTCGTCATAGACCAGCGCGTCCTGCTCCACGCTGGTGCCCAGCCTGTGGCGGCGCACCCAGCGGGGGCGATGATCGTCGTCCTGCACGGTATAGAACAGGGTGCGGCTGTCCCCGGCCCACTCGAAATCGCCCCGTGCCTGTTCGATGACGTCGGGGAGGTGCCGGCCGGTTTCCAGGTCCACCAGCCGGATGGTGTAGATCTCGGCGCCGCTGGCGTCCTCGCTGTAGGCCAGGTAGCGGTGGTCGGGGCTGTGCTCGGCATCGCCGATGCGGTAGTAGGCCCTGCCTTCGGCCAACCGGTCCCCGTCGAGCAGCAACTGCTCGTCACCGCCGGCAACGGGCCGCCGGCAGAACAGCGGCTGCTGCCCCCCTTCGCGGTAACGCACGAAATAGGCGTAAGGGCCATCGGGCAACGGCACACTGCTGTCGTCCTCCCGGATGCGCCCCTTGAGCTCCTGGAACAGTGTGTCCCGGAAACCCTGCAACGGCTTCATCACGGAATCGGTATACGCGTTCTCCTGCTCCAGATATGCGCGGATCTCCGGCTGCAGGCGTTCGGGATCCCGCATGGCCGCCCGCCAGTCCACATCCCGCAGCCAGGCGTAGGGATCGGCACGGTCGTGACCATGGTGACTGCTGCTGACCCGCCGCTGCTGGGCGCGCGGCGGAACGGACCTTGCTTCAGCGTCGTTAGCCGGCACGGAAACTCCTTTGAGTGACAAGTGTCGAAACGCGTACCCGTTCAACAAATCAACGGGGACAGAGGGAAACAATAGACGTCAGTCTGATCATGCCCGGAAGCGATACCCCCCGTGGCGCCATAGTCTGACAGAAAAGCCGGGGAGGAAGGGAGCAATGGACTACCGCGGGTTGGCCACACAGCAGGCGCCACCGCTTTTCATGGATCTCGAGGCATCCAGCCTGCGAGCGCACGAGAGCTTCCCCACCGAAATCGCCTGGTCGACCCCCGCTGGCGGGATAGAGAGCGCTCTGATCCGGCCCGAGCAGAACTGGACGGACTGGAGCGAGCAGGCCGAGGCGCTCACCGGCATCAGCCGCGATCTGCTGGCGCGGGACGGCAGGCCCGCCGGCGAGGTCGCCGATATGCTCAACCGGACACTTTCCGGCTGGACCGTCTACGTCGATGGTGGTGCGTACGACCGTTTCTGGCTGCGCCGCCTGTTCAACGCGGCGGGCCGCAAACCGGGATTCCACGTGGAGGACATGAGCGTGTTGATCCCGGTCCGCCTGCGGGACCGGACGGACTGGGCAGACCGGTTGCAGCAGTTGCAGCAACAGGCACGCGAGGATGCGGGACCGGCGCACCGGGCCAGCAGCGACGTGCGCTTCCTCCGTTACCTGTACGAATACGTCAGCCGTGAAACCGGCCACACTATGCCAGTAACGCCCGCGCTTCCTGAAGGGCTTCCCGAAACGCCGCGTCTTCGGTAAACGGAATACCGGGCGGCAGCCCGATCCGCTCCAGTGCCGAGATCCCGGATTCGTCGAAGGTCGCCATGGGATGTTCGGTGTAGCGGTATACATCGACGTTCGCGGCAATCACCAGATCCACCAGATCCGGCTTGACTGTCTCCCGCATCCGGCGCCAGTCCTCGTGCCGAGCCACCGCCTCCACAATGGGCAGGGAAAAATGCCAGCGGCGCAGGATCGCCGCACCGACCGGCGCGTGGATGGCACTCAGGGTGTGTTCCAGCCGCTCGTCGTGTTCCGCCAGATCCGGTACCTTGGCAGCGTAGGCAAGCACCGGAAGCACGCCGATGTCGTGGACCAGTCCTGCCAGCATCGCATCGTCCACGGACAACCCGGTGTAACAGCCGGCCAACGCCCTGCAGTACGCTGCCACTTCCAGCGAATGCTGGTAGGTGTGGCTGATGCGCTGGCGGTATCTCGGGGGCACGGCGTGCGCCATCTGCAGCAGCGAATAGTGCGTAACCAGCACCCCGGTCAAGTTGATACCCAGGCGGGATACCGCGGCATTGACGCTGGTTATGGCGTGAATACCCCGGTGGCTCGCGCTGTTGGCCACCTTGAGTACGTGCGCCGCCAGGGCCGGATCCCTGTTCAGGGCATGTACGATCTCCCCGGGCCCCGCTTCGCTCACGACCAGCCGACGCACCTGCAACGCGGCATCGGGCATACCCGACACGGACAGCGTGCCCAGCTGGATGCGGCGCTGGATCTCCACCAGATGAGAGAACGGCGTGGTGGCGGGCCGCTGCATGCTCAGGCCGAACCCGCCGTCATGTCGCCGGGAGCATGGAAATAATCGCTGCTTCGCGCCATGTCCGCCACCGCCCGCTGCAGTTCCGCCAGCCGCCATTCCGCCGTGCGCAGGGGGGCACAATCCTCGCAGCGCGGATCGTCACAGGGCTGACGGGTGTAAAGCCAGAAATGCACGGCGCCCGCCAACAGCCCGTCGGCAACATCATTCAGGTCGGCCTGTTCGTCCGCCTCGGCAAGCCGGTTGCCCAACTCCACCAGTTGTCTGGCAGCCTCGTCGTAGACGGATACGGGATCGTCCATCATCATGCGCGCCTCTGGTTCGACATCCCGTGAGCATACTTCCTCATCGGCAAGTAATCACGGGGAAAGGGATAAGCGGGGAATGATACGACACTTGCCCGGGGTCTCGAAGCGCTCAGAGGAAACACGCTAAGTCATTGTTTGGAAAAGTTGTTGCGGAAACGCTGAAAAGTTCATCAAACTGACGCAAAGCCTTCATCTGCAACGGTTGCCGGCCCGCTTTCCAGGCTCTGTCCACAGCGTTATCCACAGCTTGTGTGGAAAACCCCGGCAATCGTACGCGAATCAGCAGGTTCCCTGTCATGCATCAGGACGACCTCAGGATCATGCTGCGTCGCAGCACGCTTTCGACGGTGCCGGGGGCGAACGCGGCGGCCCTTGCCCACACCCGTCCCGGTTTTGCAAAGGATACTATAAACCACTGAACAAAAAAGATTTATTCAGATTGCCGGGTTTTTCATCAAAGTGCCCAAATTACTGGAGCAACAGCGCTTTGCGAAGCTTCCCACCAGTTCATCCACACGGTTTTCCACAGACTCTGTGAACAACTCGGCAAGTGCCCGCCAGCGGTGCAACAAATGCCGACAAGCCGACATCCGCACCGCGGCGGCGCATTTAATCCACAGGCGAGGGTTCCCGCCATTCACCGGTGTCAAGGACGCGTTGATCGATGCCTGCGCTCATGTCCGTCAATAACGGATACCCATCCGCCGGTAAACGAAACTCAACAGCCATGCCGGGCCGATCAGCAGGAACTGCAGGTCCTTGAAGAAGGAGGGTTTTCTGCCCTCGATCTCGTGGCCGATGAACTGACCGATCCAGGCCAGCACGAACACCGCCACGGCCACCGCCCACAGCGGCAGCGCGGACAAGGCGATCAGATGGCAGGCCACCAGCATGGCCACGGTGATGACGGCCATACCCAGGAACAGCGGTACCGACAGACGCAGGTAGTAGAGCCCCGCCACCAATGCCGTGATTGTCGCCCAGTTGATCCACGGCGAGGCGGCGCCGGCGGGGATGGCCGCCAGCGGCCCCTGGGGGATGCTCCAGAGCAGGGCCAGCACGCTGAACATGATCAACGGAACGCAAACCCAGTGGATGCGCTTGTTGGTCATGTTGCGATGACTCTCGCCGTATTCGGCAAGCCATTGATCTGCAGTCTTCATGACACTCCTCCGCATCAGGACAGGACTCTTTTTTCTTTTACCGACAGTATGCCTCAATTGCGTCTCGCGTCCAGCGCGCGCAGCGGAACATGTGCAGAACGCAGGCGGCGCGGCAGTGTCGTATCATGAAGCTGTCTGCCCCACTGGCCTGTTTTTCGACCCGGGAGGATTGATGCGCGGAACCGTCATGCTCGTTGGCTGGGTGGCCGCCGCCCTGTGTGCCGCCCCGCTGGCCTCGGCATCCCCGGAGGACAGCACGAGGCACGGCTTCAACGTTGAAATCGTGCACGAAGGACTCGACCGTCCCTGGAGCCTGGCCTTCCTGCCGGACGGGCGGATGCTGATCACCGAACGGCCTGGCCGGCTGCTGTTGCTCGATGCCGATAATGAGGAGCGCACCGATATAGGCGGCCTGCCGGCTGTGGCCGCCATCAGTCAGGGGGGGCTGCTGGATGTGGTCCTGCATCCGGATTTCGAGGAAAACGGATGGGTCTACCTCAGCTACGCAAAATCAGGGGCAGGCGGGTATACGACCGCCGTCGGCCGCGGCCAGCTTCAGGGCGACCGCCTCACCGACTTCCAGGAACTTTTCGTGGCCACACCTTACGTGCCCGGCGGCCGTCACTTCGGATCCCGGCTGGTGTTCGACGGCGAGGGCTACCTGTACATCAGTACCGGTGACCGGGGCCAGCGCGACGGCGCGCAGGCGCTGGACAGTCACCACGGCAAGATCGTGCGACTGACCGATGACGGCCAGATTCCCGGCGACAACCCGTTCCTGGATCATGGTGGTGCGCAACCAGGCATCTACAGCTACGGGCACCGCAATCCACAAGGCATGATCCTGCTTCCCGGTACCGGTGAAATCTGGCTTAACGAACACGGCCCCCGGGGCGGCGACGAGGTCAACCGCGTGCAGGCCGGACTGAATTACGGCTGGCCGAAGGTCACGCACGGCCGCGAGTATCACGGCCCCGCCATCGGTCCGGCTGAAATGGATGGCATGGAGCCACCGTTGCACCACTGGACACCGTCTATAGCCCCCTCGGGCATGACCTACTACCACGGCGACGCCTTTCCGGAATGGCAGGGCGCGATCTTCGTCGGCGCGCTGGCAGGACGCCATCTGGCCCGCCTGGAGTTCGACGGCACTCGCCTGGTGAATGAGGAAAGGCTACTGGGCGACCGCAACTGGCGCATCCGGGACGTCAGGACAGGGCCGGACGGCTATCTCTATCTGCTGGTGGATGACGGCAACGCCCCGCTGGTCCGCCTGACCCCGGCCATACAATGAAAAGCTATCTGCAACATATCTGGCGCACCACATTGCGCGGGCTGCTGGCGGTGATCCCGGTGGGGATCACGCTGTATCTGGTGTTCTGGCTGGCATTCACGGCTGAATGGATGCTGGGGCTGGCGGTCAAGCTGGTCACGCCCGACGGTTTCTATCATCCGGGCATGGGGCTGGTCCTTGCGTTGCTCGTGCTCTACGGGTTGGGCTGGCTGGTCGATCACTGGCTGCTCAGACGGCTGCTGGAGGCGCTGGACACACTGTTGACCCGGATGCCGCTGATCAACAAGATCCACGGCGCCGTCAAGGACCTGATGCAGTATTTTTCGGGCCGCGGCACGCGAGCCTTCGACCAGGTTGTTACCATTGACATCGTGGGCCAGGACATGACGCTACTGGGCCTGGTAACCCGGGATGACTTGCGGAGCCTGCCCGAGGGACTGGCCAGCGAACACAAGGTGGCCGTCTACATTCCCGGCAGCTACCAGATCGGCGGGTTCACGATCATGGTTCCGCGCGACCGGCTCCGGCCGGTGGACATGCCCATTGACGACGCCATCCGCTTCGCCGTCACCGGGGCCATGTCGGTTACCGCCCGCGACACCTGAGGGAGACGCTGCCGGACGGCAGACCAGCGGCCTCATCGACCAGAAGCGAGTCATTCATGCGAATTGCTGTCATCGGTGCCGGCGTCATCGGCATTACTTCGGCCTGGTATCTGAGCCGGGCCGGGCACACGGTCACCGTGGTGGACCGTGCCTCCGAGGTAGCCGACGAAACCAGCTTCGCCAACGGCGGCCTGCTGCATGCCAGCCATGCCGAGCCGTGGAACGCCCCGGGCGTTTTGTGGCAACTGCTGCGCTGGATCGGCCGGGAAGACTCGCCGCTGCTGTTGCGCCCGGCGCAGATTCCCGGACTGACCCGATGGGGACTGGGGTTCCTGCGCAACAGCCGCCGCAAGTCCTTCGACCGAAGCACGCGCATCAACGCCCGCCTTGCCGTCTACAGCCTGTCGGCGATCCGCGAACTGCGGCGGGAGACCGGCATCCGCTACGCGGACGGGCAGAACGGCATCATCAAGATCTTCCGGGACCAGCAAAGCCTGGACAAGGCCCTGCACGCCTCCGAACTGATGGACGAGATGGGCGTGCGCTACTCGGTCATGGACAGCCGGCAGACCGTGGCGCTGGAACCGTCGCTGGGAGACATCGCCGACGAACTGGTCGGTGGGATCTTCTACCCCGATGACGAAAGCGGGGACGCCCGACTGTTCACCTCGGAACTGGCCCGGCTGTGCCGGGAAGCCGGCGTCGAGTTCCGCATGAAGACATCGGTACGCCGGCTGCGCAGGAGCGGCGACAGCCTCGCCGGCCTTGAAACCGACCACGACGTCATCCAGGCGGACGCCTACGTGCTTGCCGCCGGCAGCTACAGCGCCCCGCTGGCCCGCCAGGCGGGCCTGTACGTGCCCATCTACCCGGTCAAGGGCTATTCGCTGACCGTGCCGCTGGCAGGTTGGAACAACCCGCCGCTGATCCCGCTGATCGACGACGCCAACAAGGTGGTCATGGCTGTGCTGGGGGACCGCCTGCGCATGGCCGGTACCGCCGAATTTGCCGGCTTCGACATGAGCCTGCGGCAAAGCCGGGCCGAGGGCGTGCTGAAACAGGTACTGAAAACCTTTCCCTCGCTGGAGCAGCATCTGGATCCCGGCCAGCTCTCGCCATGGTGCGGCCTGCGACCGATCACCATCGACGGCGTGCCGATCATCGGCCCGTCACCGCTACGGAACCTGTATCTGAACTGCGGCCCCGGCCATCTGGGCTGGACCCTGGCCTGCGGAATGGGCAGGCTGCTGGCGGACAGCGTCAGCGGCAGGGAAACCGCCCTGCCGCTGACCGGACTGCAGCTCAGCCGGTTCGGCTGAGCTGCAGTCCGGTCGTCAGCCCTTGACTGCGATCAGGTCAGGCAACTGATCGACCAGTTCCATGCGCTCCCGCATGCGCTTGCCGGTCAGCACGAAACCGAGCAACTGCCCGTCACTGCCGCGGTACTCCCCGCGCAACGCCAGGCCCTCGCCCTGGAACTCCCAGGCGCCCCGGTCAGCCCCGGCCGGTGGCCAGCTGACGACCTGGCAGCAGCTGGTTTTCACCATGACCGGCATGGCCGGATAGTGCACCGCCGTTCGTGCGCCGGCCAGCGTCGCGCCAAGTGCCCGCGCCGCCGCGGTCAGCGGCGCGACGTACTGCAGCAGGTAGCCTTCCACCCTGGCGCAATCCCCCAGGGCGTGGACATGCGGGTCCGACGTCTGCAGGTAGCGGTCCACGACGATGCCGCCATCCACCGCCAGGCCAGCGGCTTCCGCAAGCGCGGTCCGGGGCACCAGCCCCACCGCGCTCAGCACCACATCGGCCTCGACTTCCGTACCGTCGCTGAGCAGCACCCGTACACCCTGGCTGCTGCGGTTGACCTCGTCCACCGTGCAGCCGGCATGCAGCCGCACGCCTATCTCGTCCAACCCGCGTGC
This sequence comes from Ectothiorhodospiraceae bacterium, assembly GCA_050485425.1. Classification (GTDB taxonomy): domain Bacteria; phylum Pseudomonadota; class Gammaproteobacteria; order Nitrococcales; family Aquisalimonadaceae; genus LSCE01. The sequence continues at coordinate 30,077 of JBJHBJ010000049.1, forward strand.
CAGCGCGGCGCCGGCCTCGGCGGGAACCAGGCGCTCCAGCGGCTGCTGTTCCGGATAGACCTGCGTCACCTCGACACCGGTATCGGCCAGATCATTGGCGAACTCGCAGCCCACCAGACCGCCGCCGATGATCACAACCCGCCTGGCGTCCGCCACGGCCTTACGAAAACCGGTGTACTGCTCCAGGTCATTGACCTGCCAGATTGCGTCCACCGCATTCCCGCGCACCGGCGCGGGCCGTGGCTCCGCACCGACGGCCAGCACCAGCTTGCCGTAACGCAGGTGCTCGCCACCCAGTCGCAGGACGCGCTGCGCCGGGTCCAGCGCCTCGACGGTGACCCCGGTGCGCACCGTCGCAGTGAGCTGCCCGGCCATCTCATCGGCGCTGGCCTGCGCCAGTTCGTCCGCAGACTTTCCCTTGCGACACGCCGTGGAGAGCATCGGCTTGGAGTAGCTGCGACCGTCGTCCGCGGTCAACAGCACCAGCGGCGTACGCTCGTCATGCTTGCGGAATTCCCGGGCGGTGGTGTAACCGGCCAATCCAGTGCCTATGATTACCACGGGGTCGGTCATGACGGACTCCTGCTGTTCGGTAGACTGATCAAGCGGCCCGCACCGTCAGGACCACCTGGACGGCGCGCGGTCGATCACCAGGCTCCGCGGAACGGGCTGCGGCTCGCGCTGCGTCGGAACCTGTGGAAGACGGAGGTTACCGCATGTTTCGCTTGCTTGCGTTACTCGGCACCCTGGGCGCGCTGTCAGGGACAGCGTCCGCCGGCTGTCCTTCGCTGCTTGACCATCATGTGCGCCCCCTGGCCGGCGAGGACACGGTGCATCTGTGCGAGGCCTACCGGAACCAGGTCGTTCTGGTGGTCAATACCGCCAGTCAATGCGGCTTCACCCCCCAGTACGAGGGCCTCACTGTACGACGCGTACCGCGACCAGGGGCTGGTGATTCTGGGCTTTCCGTCCGATGACTTCGGCGGCCAGGAGCCGGGGAGCGAAGAGGAGATCGAGGCCTTCTGCCGCAGCCAGTACGGCATCCGGTTTCCGATGTTCGAAAAACTCCACGCCCGGGGGTCGGACGCCCACCCGCTCTACCAGGGGCTCAGCGCGGTTGGCGGCCCGCCCCAATGGAATTTCCACAAGTACCTGCTGAACCGTGACGGGGAATTCGTGGCCGCGTTCCCCAGCCGCATCCGGCCCGACGCACCGGAACTGCTGCAGGCCATTCGTGGCGTCTTGTGAACCGAACTGACGGCGAACGGAGGCCGGACTCGGGCGCGAACGCCGGAATGGCCCGGTGTTTGCCCGCGTGCCCCGGGCCGGAGGATCGCATCATTTCTCTACGCCGGGAGACAAGAATAGTTTATGAATAAGCACCTTGACGCCTTATACTGCCATGACACAGAACGATAATCCGAGGGTGTGGCATGGCGGCAGAGCGGCGGACTTATCAGCGTCACGCGGTGACCTGGGACGCCGAGGTCAGCGGCGATGGTTACGGACCGCTGGCTTTCGAGATCCAGGACGTCTGTGAAGGTGGCGTTTTTCTGGTTCCCTCCACACGGGCAGCCGCCCAGGGGCTACACCAGCGCCGGCTCCAGGATGCGTGGCTCGACATCGCGGTCAGGGATCCGATCAGCAGCCGCCGCAGGATAGCCCGGGCCAGACTGGTCCGCAGCGCCGGTGACGGTTTCGGCGCCGCCTTCGAGCGCCCCCAGCCCGATCTGGTCAACGCCCTGCTGACAATCGCGGAAAGTGATCTCAGCGCCGAACGTCAGCCTGCCGCGACCGCGGCGCGCCGCCCCCAGACCAGCGCCGAACAGCAGCGCCAGTACCGCCAGCAACTGCAGGCCTGCAAGGATCTGGTCGCCGACTACCTGAAGGACCGTGTGGAAACGTTTCTGCTGCAGGCCGAGGGCGCCCTGCTTTCCGCGGCGGACCGCACCACCAGCCCCACGGACCAGGCCGCCTATTTCGGCGGTATCAAGATGCTCAAGACCCATCGCCGCCATTTCGGCCAGGAGCTTGTGGCGGAAGTCATGGTGCATTGGGCAGCGTTGGGCGATTTCAGCATCGAGGAACACCAGGAGAACCAGCAGGACGGCGAACTGGCACTGGTGGACGAAGGCGAGTTCGAGGACTGGCTGCTGCGCTCGGAGGCGGTCACGCGTGCGGAAACCCGCGCCATCCGGCCGCTGAGGCTGCTGCAGCGGCGACTGTCGCACTCGGTGGGCAAGCCCATCGACGAACGCAGCAACCCGGTTTCCCCCACCGTGCTCTGCCACGTGCTCGCCGGTCGGCTGCGCACCTTCCGGCCGGATCCGAAAAGCAAACAGGTCCTCTACCCTGTTTTCGGCAAGACCGTGCTCAACCAGTTGAGCGTCCTGTACGACGGCATCAATGCACGCTTGCGGGACAATGGCATCCTGCCGGACCTGGAGCAGGAGAAACTGCGCGTCGCCAAGGTGCGCAGCGTCCCCCGGCCGACCCGGGAGGCCACCGACAGCCCCCCCCTGAGCGAGGAGGAACAGGCCGGCAACGCCATGCTGGACGCCACCGAGTCCTCCATGCCTCGCCCGCCACAGGGGCTGAGCAACCTGTACCGCACCGTTCGTGAGCTGTTCCGCTCCAGCCGCAACCGGTCCGACGCCGGTCGCCAGGCGAGCCAGCCGCCAGGCGAACCTGCCTCTCCCGATATGGTGATGCAGGCGGTGGCAAGACTCTCCACAGACACGCCGCTGCAGCCGGGGCAGACCCTCGGCGAAAAGCTCTCGATGCAGCTTGCCAGCCTGCACCCTGATCACCCCCTGCATCTGGGCGCCGAGCAGCGGGAAACCGTCGACCTGATGGATCAGTGGTTTGCCGAGTTGCGCCCCGAGGAAACCGACGAAGGCGGCTTCTTCCGCAGCTGGAGCCGCCAGATCATGCCCTTGGCACTGCAGGAGGAAATGCAGCACGGCCACTTCCTGAAGTCCCGGGATCTGCCGCTGCACCGGCTGATCGACGCGCTGGACCGTGCCTCCGAATCGCTGGCGATCCTCACCGGTGAGGACCGCAGCACGCTGGAGCAGGAGTTCTCACCGGCCATACAGCGTGCGCTGAGCAGCTACCGCGAGGATCCGGCTCAGTTGGAACAGGCCACAAGACTGCTGGAACAGAGTGCAAGCAAGGCCCGCCGCATCCAGGAAGCCGGCATGGAGCGGGTTCGGCAGTCCTGCGAAGGGTCGCAGCGGCTGGAACAGGCCAGGCAGGAAGTGGCACGCACGCTGGCCCGGCGCCTGGAAGGCAAGCAGGTGCCGGAGCCCATCATGGAACTGCTGGAACAGGGCTGGCAGAACCGTCTGGTGCTGCTGGAGCTGCGCCGGGACAAGGATCCCAGCGAATGGGAGAACAGCCTGAAGGCACTGGATATGCTGCTGCGCGGAATCGGCTCGCCCTCCGTTCCGCGCCAGCCCCTGCAGGAACCGAACAAGCTGCTGTTCTACGTGGAGCAGGCGCTGCAGCGCGGCAACGTTCCGGCCGACCGGGCCGGCCAGGTGACGCGACATCTGGGCCAGTGGCTGAAGCGGCCGGCCGACAGCGACGAACATCCGCCGTGCCGGCCATACAAGGGCGAGAAAGCCGCACGGACCAGGGAAGCGGACAGTGACCTGCCCCAGGAATGGCTGGGCCAGGCCAAGCTGCTGGAACTGGGTGACTGGGTGTATTTCCGTGACGAAACCGGGCAGCGGCAGCCGCTGCGCCTGGCCTGGGCCAGCCGCCGGCGGGACCGCTTCGTTTTTGTCAACCGCGCCGGCCAGAAGACGGCGGAACTGACGCTGAACCAGCTCGCCCGCCGGCTCGGCGAAAAGGAAGCGGATGCCGACAGCGACCTGAATGCGCCTGCCACCGAACGTCGCTGGCAGGACATGCTGGTGAAGATGAACAAGCAGCTCACCCACGAGGCGACACATGACCCCCTGACCGGGCTGCTGAACCGGCACGCCATGGAGCGAAGGGTGCGACACCTGCTGCAGCGCCCGACGTCGGAACGCCACCAGCACGTGCTGTTCCAGATCGCCCTGGACGATTTCAAGGTGGTCAACCACAAGCTCGGTCACGGCGGCGGCGACCAGGTGCTGAAGCAGCTCGGGGCACTGCTCACCGAACGTGCCGGCAAACGCGGGCTGGTCGCGCGCATGGGCGGCGACGAATTCGCCGTTCTCCTGGTACGCAGCAGCGGCGATACCGGCGCCCGTTTCGCCCGGGAGCTGCTCGACGAACTGCAGGAACACAAGTTCAGCGTCCAGAAGCAGACGGTGCGGGTCGCCGGCAGCATCGGGGTGGTGCCGTTCTCCCGGGAAACGCACGCCATGGAGGATCTGCTGCGCGATGCCGACAATGCCTGCTTCGCGGCCAAGGAAAGCGGCGGCAACCGGGTGCACGTGTACCGGCCGGGCGATGCGGAAATGGCGGAACTGCGCAAGAGCATGGATCAGGCCACGCGCGTGGACCAGGCACTGGACGCCGGCCTGATCAACCTGCGCTGCCAGCGTATCGACCCGCTGCAGCAGAGCGGCTGGCCGCCGATGTACGAGGTGCTGATGGCCATTTCCGGGGATTCCCGCGGCGCCATGCGACCGGATCAGTTCATCCCCTCCGCCGAGCGCTTCGGCCGCATGCCGGCGCTGGACCGCTGGGTCATCGGCGAGGTGCTGCACTGGATGCGGGACAACCCCAGCCGCCTGCACGACGTGGACGCGCTGACCATCAACCTCTCCGGCCAGACGCTGAACGACGTCGGCTTCATGGACTACCTGCGGCAACAGTTCAAGCAGCACCGCGTGACCCCCCAGCGCATCTGTTTCGAGGTCACGGAAACCGCGGCGGTGGCCAACCTGTCCCTGGCAGCCGACATGATCCGTGAGCTCAAGCACATGGGCTGCCGGTTCGCGCTGGACGATTTCGGCAGTGGCCTGTCCTCCTATTCCTACCTGAAGAACCTGCCCGCCGATTACCTGAAGATCGACGGAGAATTCATCCGCGACCTGGGACGTGACGGCTCCGACGATGCCATGGTGAAGTCCATCCACGAACTCAGCCACCATCTCGGCAAGCTGACCGTGGCCGAATTCGTGGAGACCGAGCAGATCCGCGATCGGCTGCGCACGATCGGCCTGGACTACGCGCAGGGCTACGGCATCGACATGCCCGTGCCGCTGGACCAGATGGGCAGAACCAGCGGCGTGGCGGCTTCCTGACAGATCCCTGTCATACTTGACGACGTGCCCGGCAAGAACCCGGCGCGCCCGATGCAGCCAGGGGGCTGGTTCGGGAACCATTTGTCTGGATAATCGTCTGCTGGAAATGATTTCGACACATTAACGTATAACTAATGTACAATTATTGTGTCACTTATGACCTGTCACAGAAGATGAGCGTGATGCAAACTGAAGACATGACGCGCTGTTTCGCGCAGATCATTACCTCGATAGGCGAAGACGTGACCCGGGAAGGCCTCGTCAAGACGCCGGCACGCGCCGCGCAAGCGTTCGAATTCCTGACCCAGGGTTATCGGCAGAACCTGGATGAATTGGTCAACGGCGCCATTTTCTCCGCCGACAACGACGAAATGGTCATTGTCCGCGACATCGAGCTGTATTCGCTGTGCGAACATCACCTGCTGCCCTTCATCGGGCGCGCCAACGTGGCGTACATCCCGGATGGCCGGGTAATCGGGCTGTCGAAGATCGCACGTATCGTGGACATGTACGCGCGGCGCCTGCAGATTCAGGAGAACCTGACGCGCGAGATTGCCGAGGCACTACAGAACGTCACCGGCGCCAAAGGCGTGGCGGTACAGATCACTGCCAAGCACATGTGCATGATGATGCGGGGCGTCTCCAAGCAGAATTCGGAGATGAGCACCTCCGTGATGCTGGGAACATTCCGCAAGTCGCAGCCGACCCGCAACGAATTCCTGCAGTTGATCAGGTCGTAGGCGATCGCAAGGAGGTCACCGGCATGTCCGCAACAGACCCGGTCTTCGAGCCCACGATTTCCGCTCTGGAGCTGTCGCGCATCCGCATCAAGGCGCTGCGGCTCAGAACCTACGTGGGGTTCAACAAGGAAGAACAGGAGAAGCGCCAGGACGTGGTCGTGAACATCACCGTGGACTATGACGCCCTGCGCGCAGCCCGTTCGGACCGGCCGGAGGAGGCGCTGAACTACCGCACGATCACCAAGCAGATCATCGATCTGGTGGAGAACAACCGCTTCCTGCTGCTGGAGAAACTGGTTCATGACATTCTCGCCGCGGTGCTGGAGCATCGCGCCGTGCACTGGGCGCAGGTGGAAGTGGACAAGCCGCATGCGCTACGCTTTTCGGACTCCGTTTCGCTGAGCATGAGCGCCCGCCGGGAGCCCTGAGGGAGCGCCTCGGCATGAATCGCGCGCCCTTGGGGGCGAGCATCCGGCGGTACAGGACGCGACGGGAATCGTCGGGATCATTCCTGCGGCGCCCGGGGCCATCAAGGAACAGCCGACGCATGCGACGACATCTGCCCAGAGATACCCGCAAGACCGCCATCTACCTGGGCGCCGCAGGCGCCATCCCCTTCCTGCTCGGCGCCCTCGCGGCGTGGATCATCGGTGACAGCCCGGTAGGCCGGTGGACGGTGGGCGCCGCCACGCTGTACGGCGCCGTGATTCTCTCCTTTCTGGGAGGTATTCAGTGGGGCTGGATACTGCAGAAGCCGGACAACCAGCATAGCCTGCTGGCGCTGAGCGTGTTTCCGGCGCTGCTCGCCTGGGTCGCCCTGCTGCTGCCGGATCGCTTCACGCTGGGTGTGCTGATCATCTGCTTCCCGGCCTGCTTCCTGCTGGACATGCGGCTGACCCTGCCGGCCTGGTTCCGCACACTTCGGGCCGCGCTCACGATCGTCGTGGTTGCCTGCCTGGTGGCGATCCTGGTCGCCCTGAGCGGCAACGCCTGACAGAACCTCGTAGGGTGCTCAGAGCGCAGCGATGCGCACCGTTGGGTTTGCGGGCTTCGTTCCGGCGGCGGCCTGGGCTTGGGACTCCGCATTGTCCGGCCGTTGGCCAGATTGGGGGTGGGGCATGTCTGCGGACACGCCGTGAACTCCTCCCTGGGGGCCTGACGATCGCATCCATACTTCCGTTCGGCCGAGGGGAAATTCCGGGGTTGAAATTGTTGGGGTTCGCTCCGCTCACCCCAACCTACGATAGTCCGCGCGAAACGGTTCTTCGGGCTTGCGCCCGACGGTAGCAACCGCTGCGCGGTTACTCCCCTACAACGGTCGTGTCTGGCCGTAGGGGGGTAATCGCCGCAAGGCGATTGCCACCGGTCCGGCCGCAGGCCGGACAGCCCTCAAGGCATGAACCGTAGGTTGGGGTGAGCGCCAGCGAGCCCCAACAAACCCAACCCCGACGCACTTCCCTAAATCCGGAACTGATTCACCAGCTTGTTCAGCCGCTCCGACAACCGCGCCAGATCCTCGCTCGCACGCGACGTCTGCTCCGCGCCCTGCGCCGATTCGTCCGACACCCCGCGGATGCGCTCCACGCTCTGCGAGATGTCACCGCTCACCGCCGTCTGCTCCTCG
>JBJHBJ010000050.1:0-37307 GCA_050485425.1 Ectothiorhodospiraceae bacterium
CCGTGAACCCATCCCTGGGGGCTTGACGATCGCATCCCTGCGATCGACAGTCCGCAGGCATATCCCCGCCCACAGCCTTACCGTGGTGGCAGCAGCCCCAATAGGTGGTTTTGGCGTAGGGTGTGCACCACAACGTGGTGCGCACCATTCCCCTATTGCTTCACTGCCGGACGCTGTCTACACCGGCGTCAGCAGCGGTCTGCCCTCGAAATGCGCACGCAGGTTGTCCACCACCAGTTGTCCCATCTCCGCTCGGCATTCCTCGGTGCCGCTGGCGAAATGCGGCTGCAGCACGACGTTGTCCATGGTCAGCAGTGCCTCGGGGACATGCGGTTCGTTCGCCAGCACGTCCAGCGCGGCGCCGCGGATGCGACCCTCGGCGAGGGCACGGACCAGTTCCGGTTCGTCCACCGTGGTGCCGCGGCCGATGTTGATCAAGGTGCCTTCAGGTCCCAGGGCGTCCAGCACATCCCGGTTCACCATGCCGTCGGTCGCTGCGCCGCCGGGTACGATGATCATCAGGAAGTCGCTGTCCCTTGCCAGGGACAGCAGCGAATCGTGGTACCGGTAGGGCACATCCGTATTCGGGGTGCGCTGGTGGTAGCCGATGTCCATGTCGAATGCTTCGGCGCGTCTTGCGACCGCGCGGCCGATCTTGCCCAGGCCGAGAATCCCCAGTTTCTTCCCGGTGACACGATGACCCAGTCCCAGCCCTTTCAGCCACTGACCGGCGCGCACGTTGCGCTCCGCCATGCACAGTTTGCGGGACACGGCCAGCATCAAGGCGATGCCGGCGTCGGCGACGTCGTTGGTCAGCACGTCCGGGGTGGTGGCGATGCGAATATTGCGGGCCTTCGCCGCCTCCAGGTTCAGCGCGTCGGTGCCCACGCCGGATGAGGCGACAATCTCCAGTGCCGGCAATTGCTCAAGCATCTGGAGCGGCAGCCCCTGGGCGGCATTGGTGGCGATGCCGCGCACCCGAGTTCCGACCGCCCGCACCATGGCATCGGCCGCGTTCTTCTCCGGCGGCAGGATGTGAAGCTGAAAATGTTGTTCCAGCTGGGGTAAGACATTGGCCGGTAGTCGGCCGGCGATCAGGATGTCTGCTGTCATGGTGTGCTCGTTGTCGGTGTGGTGAGTTATCCGGCAATACTAACCTTAAAGGTTAGTAATTAGCAGGCTACTGAATTTGGTGCAATGGTCGAGATGGGTTTCGCAACAGCGGGCTTGCGCCCGACGGTAGCAACCGCTGGCGCGGTTACTCCCCTACGCCGGTTCCGCTCAAGCGTAGGGTGCTCAGAGCGCAGCGATGCGCACCATTGGCGTGACCGGTGCGCATCGCTGCGCTCTGAGCACACTACGATCTTGACCAACAAGACGGTATCTACGGCGAGGCGAATCCTTGGGGGAACTTGGCGTAGGGTGGTAATCGCCGCAGGCGATTGCCACCGATCCGGCTGCAGGCCGGAGAAGCGGATGTAAACGGATTGCATTCCCTGCCGGGTGCATCCCCGTCCGTCACTCCTCCTCTTCCAGCGCCAGCCCATTGTCGGCGACCTTCTGCCAGCCCATTTCGCGAACCACCGGCCCCGGTTCCGCGATCAACTGCATCTCGGCGCCGGTGCCGGTATCCATGCCAAGACGCAACTCCAGCCGGCGGTCACCGAGGTGGAGGCTGGCAATACCCTGTTGCGGGGCCGCCGTGTGGTCTGCCAGCACAAGCGGATGCTCTGCACGGCTGACAAGCAACTGGCGCTCGCCGGTTTCGGCTTCCCGTACCGCCAGCTTGACGTGTCCGCGGCGCTGATACTCATCCCCCTCTATCGCCAGGCTGAGCTGTCCCAGGGCTTCGCCCTCTCGAAGCACGATGAAATCGTATTCCCCGTATTCCAGCGTCGCGGCCGTTGTCAGCGCTGCATGAAGGGCGCCGAGCAACGTGTTGGCCTGTTTCACGTCGTCCACAACCGAGTCGTGGGTAGCCATGTTGGCCTGCATCGACAGCACGCCGGCGTCGATCTGCCAGAGGCTTGCTTCCTTGTGTGACGGGCTCAGTGTGGTGGTGAGCGTGTAATGGGTGCGCCCGTAGTCCCAGCCGATCACGTCGATCAGCCACTCCCCGGGCGTGGGATTGTAGAACACGCAGGTTTCCGCCCGCCGGCCCCGGTTCAGCGAGTCGCAGGTTTCCGAGCTGCGTGGGCCGGTGACGAACAGGTCGGCGTCCTGGCTGAGGTGGTGCAGCCGGATTTCCACGCGACTGGTGCCGTGGGGCACGTAGGTGGCGTAGCTCTTCCAGTGGTCGTCCAGCACGCTGGCGTCAATGGAAACGGTGTTGTAGTAGCGGGTGGAGCGTTTGCCGCGATCGTCGCTCATGCAGCCGGCGAGCAGTGCTGCCGCGGCCACGGTGGCGGTGATTCTCAGGTAGCGGTAGCTGTGCATGACGACTCCTCGTTCCATGAATCATGGGCGTCATGCTGCAGCAGGGAAACCGAACGGGAGCTGAACAGGGGCGGAGGGTGGTGGATATGGTTTTGGCTTTGGCAAGAGGGTGGTGCGCAAGGCCTGCGGCCATGCGCACCACCCTACCGTTGTCCCAGAGGTCGGGCGTTACAACGCCGGGGACGTTGCGCACCCGAATGCCCGGATCAGCCGGCCAGCCGCTTGTACTTGATGCGGTGCGGGTTGAGCGCTTCGTCGCCCAGGCGCTTCTTGCGGTCGGCCTCGTAGTCCGAGTAGTTGCCGTTGAAGAAGGTCACCTGGCTGTCGCCCTCGAAGGCCAGGATGTGGGTGGCGATGCGGTCGAGGAACCAGCGGTCGTGCGAGATCACCACCGCGCAGCCGGGGAAGGTGAGCAGTGCTTCTTCCAGCGCACGCAGCGTTTCCACGTCCAGGTCGTTGGTGGGTTCGTCCAGCAGCAGCACGTTGCCACCGCTCTTCAGCAACTTGGCCAGGTGGACGCGGTTCCGCTCACCGCCCGACAGGTCGCCAATGTATTTCTGCTGGTCCGAGCCCTTGAAGTTGAAACGGCCCACGTAGGCACGGGAGTTGGTTTCGTAGCTGCCCACCTGGATGACGTCCAGGCCGTCGGAGATCTCCTGCCAGACGGTCTTGCTGTCGTCCAGCGAGTCCCGGCTCTGGTCGACGCAGGCCAGTTCCACCGTCTCGCCGACCACGACCTCGCCGCCGTCCGGCTGCTCCTGGCCCATCATCAGCCGGAACAGCGTGGTCTTGCCCGCGCCGTTGGGGCCGATGACGCCGACGATGCCGCCGGGGGGCAGCGCGAAGTCCAGGTTCTCGTACAGCAGGTTCTCGCCGAAGGCCTTGCTGACGCCGTGGAATTCCACCACCTTGTCGCCCAGGCGCGGGCCGGGCGGAATGTAGAGTTCCTGCGTTTCGTTGCGCTTCTGGAATTCCTTTGACTGCAGTTCGTCGAAGCGCGCCAGACGCGCCTTGCTCTTGGCCTGGCGACCCTTCGGGTTTGCCCGCACCCACTCCAGCTCGGCCTTGATGGCGCGCTCGTGGGAGGCCTGCTGTTTCTTCTCCTGCTCCAGCCGCTTCTCCTTCTGTTCCAGCCAGGAGGAATAGTTGCCTTCCCAGGGAATGCCCTGACCGCGGTCCAACTCCAGGATCCAGCCGGCCACATTGTCGAGGAAGTAGCGGTCGTGGGTCACCGCCACCACGGTGCCCGGGAACTCCGCCAGGAACCGTTCCAGCCAGGCCACGCTTTCGGCGTCCAGGTGGTTGGTGGGCTCGTCCAGCAGCAGCATGTCCGGGTTGGAGAGCAGCAAACGGCACAACGCGACGCGGCGGCGTTCGCCGCCGGAGAGCTTGGTCACGTCCGCATCCCAGGGTGGCAGCCGCAGCGCGTCGGCGGCCTGTTCCAGCTTGCGGTCGAGATCCCAGGCGCCGGCGGCCTCGATCTTGTCCTGCAGCTTGGCCTGCTCCTCCATCAGCTTTTCGAAGTCGGCGTCCGGATCGGCCATCTGGGCGGAGACCTCGTTGAACTGGTCCAGCAGCGCCTTGGTCTCGGCTACGCCTTCCTCGACGTTGCCGCGCACGTCCTTGTCGGGATCCAGTTGCGGTTCCTGCGGCAGGTAGCCGATGTTGATGCCTGGCTGAGGACGGGCCTCACCCTCGATCTCGGTGTCGATGCCGGCCATGATCCGCAGCAGGGTGGATTTGCCGGAGCCGTTCAGGCCCAGCACGCCGATCTTGGCGCCGGGGAAGAACGACAGCGAGATGTTCTTCAGGATTTCCCGCTTGGGCGGGACGATCTTGCCCACGCGGTTCATGGTGTAGATGTACTGGGCCATTGGTGCTCCGTCGGGATGCTGTTGCCGTATACAGCGTCGGGCAGGCCGTTCTCTGCCTGCGGCTGCTGTCAGAAGGTGCCACATTATGGCGAAGGAAGGGGTGTCACGCCAAACAGCCTGGCCCGGCGTGCCGTATCCGGTGCGTATGACAGCGTTCGGCGGGCAAAAGAGGACAGTTGTCGGTCACGGATTCCGCCGGAAGGTTTCCACATTATATAGTGCGTGAAAAAGTGGCGCCGGCACGGAAGGCGGCTGACGCAGGGGGACGCGTCAGCGGCTGAAGCCGGCAATCGACCAACGCGCGGCAGGGCCGCACACAGGGACTGTTTTTTCATGGCATCCAATCAGATCATTCCATACTGGCACCGGCTGCCGGAGTTCTTCCGTTATCCTTTGCGGCGTCCTGCGCTGGACATGCTGGGCATCACGGTGGCGCTGGGCGTCGTGCCGCTGGTACTGGGATTCGCTTTCCTGGCGGCCATCTGCTCGCTGGCGATGCTCTTCATGCTGCTGAAGTACGGCTACGAGAGCCTGATGTACACGGCCTCCGGCGAAATGGAGCCGCCAGAACTCCGGGACGCTTTGAGCGGCGAGGGCTATGCGCTGCCGTTGAAGCAACTGGCCGTGATCATCTGCCTGTTCCTGGCCGTGGGTGTTGTGGGGAGCGTGCATCCCTTCGTCTTCCTGCTGCTGCTGTTTGCAGTGACGTTGCTGGTGCCGGCCAGCGTGATCGTGCTGGCCATCGAACGCAGTTTCTTCGCCGCGGTGAACCCGATCCGCCTCAGCCAGGTGGCCCTGGGCATTGGCTGGCCCTATCTGGGGTTGTTCGGGCTGCTGCTCTGCGTGCAGATCGCCACGGCTACCGCTTCGCATTTCCTGGCGTTCCTGATACCGCCCGATTTCCACCCCATGCTGTATCTCAGCGGTGCGGTGTTCGTCGGCAACTACTTCCTGCTGATGACGTTCCATATGCTGGGCTACACCGTGTTCCAGTACCATGAGGAACTGGATTACCCCATTGACGTCTCGCTGGATGGCTCCGACCCCGAACTGGCATTGTTCGAGGAACTGATGGAGGCGCAGAACTACAAGGCGGCGCTGGTTGAGCTGCGTTCGCTGCTGGATCGCGATCCCGGCAATCCGGAATACAAGCAGCGGTTGCTGCGCCTTGCGCGCCTGACCGGCGATGCCCTCATCCTGCGACAGGAAGCCCCGGCGGCCATCCGGGGCATGGTCAGGAGCGGCCGTGCGCAGGAGGCTACCGATGTCTATCTGGACTGCCTGCAGGCCGATCCTCAGTTCCAGCTGGATGCGCCGGACGCGCATGATGCCATCGCGCGGGAACTGCGGCAGCGGGGGCGGTTGCGCGAGGCCCTGCAACTGCTGAACGGTTTCCACCAGCGTTTTCCGAACCATCCGCTGGTACCCAAGGCCTACCTGCTGGCCGCGCGCATGTTCCTGGATGACGCGGGTAAACCCGAGCAGGCAAGAAAGCTGCTGGGCTATCTGCAGAAATACCATCCGGACAGCCCGTATGCCTCGGAAGTGGAGTCCCTGGCACGATCGATCGCCTGAGGGGGGCTGACCAGCGCGTCTCAGGGCCGCAGAAACGCTGCGAACTGCTGTTACGGGACATTAACCGCCCGGCGGTACGCCGCCGTTCGTCTGGCGCAGCAGGTTGCGGGCATACTCCGACTCGCTATGCGAGGGGTAGTCGCGGGCCAGGGTCTGAAGCGGGTTCTGTGCGCGTTCCGGGTGACCGGCGCGCAGATGCGCTTCCGCCAATGCCACCAGCATGGCCGGCGCCTCCGGCAGCTTGTTGCGCAGAGCGGCACGGGTCAGCTTCTCCGCCTCGCGGACCTCCCCCTGGCGTGCGAAGTACAGGCCCAGCATCTGCAGCAGATGGCCGTTGATGCGGGGTTTCGGCCGGGCGCGCTGGGTGTAGTCCCGGAAGGTTTCCAGGACCAGCGCCGGATCGCTGCCCGGGTTCCTGGCGTGTTCCAGGATCTGCTGGCTGGTCCGGTGGTAGGCCTCGGAGTCGGGCTTCAGTCGCAGGCAACGGTGCAAGCGCTTCAGCAGGCCCATGTCCTCCGGTGCATCCTCCAGCAGGTCCTCGATCAGCGGGCGGGCATGCTCGAATTCCAGCGCCCGCAAGTGGGCGTCGGCTTCCTGCAACAGCCGCTCCCGGTCGCGGGCATCCACCTGTTCGGTGATGAAGCCGAAGTCGAGGCTCTGCGGCCAGAACTGTCGCAGGCCGAAAGCGATGGCGGCACCGGCGGTGAGCCCGGCGGCATGTGCAGCGTAGTTGATGTTGCTTCCGTCCGAGAGCCACAGCCAGGAAACCAGCTCGTAACCCAGCCACAGCGGCAGCAGCACCAGCGCCGGAGCACGGGTCACGTTGAAGTACACCCAGACGAAATAGAAGAACTGCACCCGCGTCCAGCCGAACAGCACGCAGTACATGCCCATCAGGCCGGCGATGGCGCCGGAGGCGCCGACGCCCGGGATGAAGCGGTCGGCGGCCACCACGAAGTCCGCCGCCCCGGCCAGTATGCCCGCCAGCAGGTAAGTGGCGAGCATCAGACGCGCGCCCAGAACCCCTTCCACCAGGAAGCCCACGGCGAGCAGGAACAGCATGTTGCCGATCAGGTGCCCGCCACCGCCGTGCAGGAACATGTGGGTGAACAGGCTGGGCAGGTTCGGTTCGGCGGGCTTGAGACCGTATGACCAGAACACGACGCGGTCCATGCGGGACTCGAACTCCGCCCGTTTGGCGCGCCAGTCGGGGTACTGCGCGTGATCCGGGGGGAGCAGGGTGCGGTTGCTGATCCGCTGCATGAACGCAGAGTCGCTGATGATGGTCCACAGCGCTTCGTCGGCGGCGACATCCTCGCTATCCCGTCGCAACAGGGCGTCCTGCTCCCCCCGCGCCTGCAGCGCCGCCTGGTATTCGGTGAGTTCGATGTCCTTGAGGCCCGATTCCTGGTAGAAGTCGGTGGCGTCTGCCAGCCGGTCGTAATCGCCCGTCTGGAAGATGATGTAGACGAGGATGTTGGCGAGTATCAGGCCCAGCGTCGCCAGCGGCGGCCGGCGCCAGTCCAGCTTGCGGTCGAAGGGGATCAGCAGCACGCGTTGTTGTCTTCCCGAGTGGTCTCGATTGTTTGTTGTTATCGTGCGGCGCTGATGGATGACCGCTGCACGAGCCGCCAGATTACAACGGCCGGCCGCGGGCGTGCCAGTCGGCAGGAGCTTGTGGTCCATGGCAGGCCGGGCGCCATTGCCGTCGCCCGCCTGGTTTTACTCCTGCGGTCCCCGCGGCGGCGGGCCCAGGCGTTCCAGCGCCTGGCATTCGTCGTCCGTGTACAACCGGGAACGGGTCAGGAAGCGGATGCCCTCGGGCGCCTCCAGCGAGAATCCGCTGCCGCGGCCATCCACCACGTCGATAGTCAGATGCGTGTGTTCCCAGTAGACATACTGGGCACCACCGATATAGAAGGGATGGCCGCCGATGCTGCCCAGGTAGACGTCCTGCTGGCCGATCCGGAATTCCTCACGGGGATAGCACATCGGTGCACTGCCGTCACAGCAGCCCCCGGACTGATGGAACACCAGCGGCCCGTGAATGGACGCCAGCCGCTGGATGACGGCCAGCGCGTCAGGGGTGGCGGAGACTCTTTGCACGTCGTTCATGTTGCCTCCCGGCGTGCCGCCGCGCTGCGGCGGCACGCGGTCGTCCCGGACTCAGAAGAATCCCATGGGCTCGGGGTCGTAGCTCACCAGCAGGTTCTTGGTCTGCTGGTAGTGGTCCAGCATCATGCGATGGTTTTCGCGGCCGATGCCGGACTGCTTGTAGCCACCGAAGGCCGCGTGGGCCGGGTACAGATGGTAGCAGTTGGTCCATACCCGTCCGGCCTGGATGCCACGCCCCATCCGGTAGGCCGTGGTGCCGTCCCGGGACCAGACGCCGGCGCCGAGGCCGTACAGCGTGTCGTTGGCGATATCCAGCGCGTTGCCGGCGTCCTCGAACCGGGTTACGGCAACCACCGGGCCGAAGATTTCCTCCTGGAAGATGCGCATGCGGTTGTGGCCCTCGAAGATCGTCGGCTGCACGTAGTAGCCGCCGGCGAGGTCACCCTCCGCCTCGAAGCGCCCGCCTCCGGTGAGCACTCTGGCGCCTTCCTGCCGGCCGATGTCCAGGTAGGAGAGGATTTTCTCCAGTTGGTCGCGCGAGGCCTGGGCGCCGATCATGGTGTCGGTGTCCAGCGGATTGCCCTGGCGGATCTTCTGCACCCGGGCCACCGCCGCTTCCATGAATTCGCCGTAGAAGGAATCCTGGACCAGTGCCCGAGACGGGCATGTGCAGACCTCGCCCTGGTTGAGCGCGAACATCGCGAAACCCTCCAGCGACTTCTGGCGGAAGCCGTCATCGCCGGCGAAGCAGTCGGCGAAGAAGATGTTGGGTGATTTCCCGCCCAGCTCCAGGGTCACGGGGATCAGGTTCTCGGTGGCGTACTGCATGATCAGGCGGCCGGTGGTGGTCTCGCCGGTGAAGGCGATCTTGGCGATACGCGGGCTGCTTGCCAGCGGTTTGCCGGCTTCCACCCCGAAACCGTTGACCACGTTGACCACGCCGGGCGGCAACAGGTCGCCGATCAGTTCCATCAGCACCATGATCGAGGCCGGGGTCTGCTCCGCCGGCTTGATCACCACGCAGTTTCCGGCGGCCAGGGCGGGTGCCAGTTTCCACGTGGCCATGAGGATGGGAAAGTTCCAGGGGATGATCTGCCCCACCACTCCCAGCGGTTCGTGGAAATGATAGGCCACCGTATTGTCGTCCAACTGGCAGACGCTGCCTTCCTGGGCCCGGATGGCGCCGGCGAAATAGCGGAAATGGTCGATGGCCAGGGGAATGTCCGCCGCCAGTGCCTCGCGCACCGGTTTGCCGTTGTCCCAGGTTTCGGCCACCGCCAGCATTTCCAGGTTCTGCTCCATGCGGTCGGCAATCCGGTTCAGGATGCCGGCACGCTCGGTGGCCGAGGTTCTGTTCCAGGTGCCTTTGGCTGCATGTGCGGCGTCCAGCGCCTTGTCGATGTCGTCGGCGGTGGAGCGGGCAATCTCGCAGAACGGCCTGCCGTTCACCGGGCTGGTGTTCTCGAAATAGCCCCCGCGCACGGGCGGAGTCCATTCGCCGTTGATGTAGTTCTCGTAGCGACTGCGGAAGCTGACTTTGGCGCCGCTCGCGCCGGGCTGTTCGTAGATCATGGTTTCTCCTCCGAATGGAACGGTTATGTCGGCAAAGCTCGGGCGTTGCCCGTCCTTCCGGCGTTCTGCATGTGCCGTGCCATTCGAAAAAAAACCGGTTTCCCTGAAGACTTGCGTAGAGAGTGTCATGCGAGTTGGCCGTACGCTGTCTCGCGGATGAAACGCGTGTGCCGTGACACGTTGTTACGGTGTGGGGGCAGTGCGCCAATAGGCTCTGTGTCATCCGGGCGGCTGATCGTCTGCCGGCGGGGTAGCCCGATGGCGCCGCGCTTCCGTCCCCTGCCGGCAGGTCCAGGCATACGCTGGCGAGCAGCGATCCCGGCTCAGGCGTTGTAGACAACCTTGCCCAGTTCGGAAATATCGTAACCTCCCATGGCCTCTGACCGCTCCCGGAACCTTTGGCTGCGGGTAAACGCCAGTAGCTGTTGAATGGGGGGCTCGAAATAGCTTTGCCGGCGCATGGCCAGGTCGAACCGTTCACTGTGCAACGGTACGAAGTCCAGCCCGTGCCGCCGCGCTGCAGCTTCCACGCCCAGTCCCGCGTCCGCGCGCCCCTCACGCACATCCAGCGCAAGATCGTCCTCGGTCAGCGCCGGGTGCGGGAGCAGATCCAGTGCGGTGCGTGCGATGCCGGCCCGCTGCAGCAGGTGCCGGAACAGCGTCTCCGCCCCGGCATCCGGCTGCCTGTGGCCGACGTGGATGCCCGGCCTGGCCAGGTCCGCCAGGCTGTCGATTCCGCACGGGTTGCCGGGCCGCACCAGCAGCCCCTGTGTCCGCCACGCCCAGTGAATGATGACCAGATCCCGCATGCCGCCCATGCCGAGTTGCAACGGCTCGTTGTAATGTGCGCCGTCGTCGCTGAGCAGATGCATGCCGGCCATCATCGCACGGTTGTCCAGCAGGCGTTTGATCCCGTCGCCGCTGCCGTGGCAGAGCAGTGCCATGTCGGTATTGGCTTCCCGGAGTGCCCATTCCAGT
Source organism: Ectothiorhodospiraceae bacterium (assembly GCA_050485425.1). Taxonomy (GTDB): domain Bacteria; phylum Pseudomonadota; class Gammaproteobacteria; order Nitrococcales; family Aquisalimonadaceae; genus LSCE01. Next base: position 10,551 of record JBJHBJ010000050.1, read on the forward strand.
AGCGGATCCTGACTGCCGGCCAGGACAGTGGGGATCGGCTGGCTGGAGCGCTGGTCACCCTCCAGATGGTTCATCAGCCAGAGGTCGATGGCCTGGCGCGGGAACAGCAGCTTGCCCGTGACCTTGGTGCAGGGAATCAGCCCCTGGCCGACCAGATCGTAGATCTTACGCTCCTTGAGGCGAAGATAGGCAGCCACTTCATTGGTGGTCATCAGGGAAGGGTTCATTGTTGGTTTCGCTGTATAAGACTGTCTGAATTACGGAACAGTGTGCAATCCATGAAAGATAAGCACACGATAGCCGGAAATAACAGGAGGAGTGATGGCGTCCGGCGACAACGCGTTCCTGACAGCCCTGCAACTGATTGCCAGCCTGGATCCCACGCTCGTAGGTATCATCCTGCTTTCACTGCAGGTCAGCCTGACAGCCGTGGTGGTTGCGGCAATCATCGGCCTGCCGCTTGGGGCAGCGCTGGCCTTGTGGCACTTTCCCGGCCGGGGGCTGATCATCACGTTGCTCAACGCCTTCATGGGGCTGCCGCCGGTGGTGGCCGGCCTGATGGTGTACCTGATGCTTTCCCGGGCCGGCCCGCTGGGGCCGCTGGGCCTGCTGTTCACGCCCACCGCCATGGTGATCGCCCAGTGCCTGCTGGTGCTGCCCATCATCGCCGCGCTCTGCCGGCAGGTGGTCGAGGACCTCTGGCAGGAGTACGAGGAGCAACTGCGCTCACTGGGCACCAGCCGCGGGCGCGCCATTCCCACGCTGCTCTGGGATGGCCGTTTCAGTCTGCTGACAGCCGTGCTGGCCGGATTCGGACGCGCCAGTGCCGAGGTTGGCGCTGTGCTGATCGTGGGCGGCAACATCGACGGTGTGACGCGGGTGATGACCACTGCCATCGCGCTGGAGACCAGCCGCGGTGATCTGCCGTTGGCGCTGGGGCTGGGACTGGTCCTGATGCTTCTGGTGGCCATGGTCAACGGTGCCGCCTATCTGGTGGGTGAAAGCGCCAGGAGGCGGGCGGGATGAGTGCCTTGCGGGGGCAGGCGGCCCTGGTGTCGCTGGAACTGGAGCGGGTGAGCTTCCGCCATCGCGGACAGACCCTGTTGCGCGATGTCACCCTGCGGCTGCCGGTGGGCAGCCGCACCATCATTCTCGGACCAAACGGCGCGGGCAAGAGTCTGCTGATGCGCCTTTGCCACGGGCTGCTGATGCCGAGCGACGGGCATGTGCGGTGGGCAGGGGACGACATCCAGCGGGCGGAAGCCGCCCGGCTGCGCCAGGCCATGGTCTTCCAACGACCGGTGCTGCTGCGCCGGTCGGCCCAGGCGAATATCGAGTACGCGCTGTCCCTTCGAGGAGTCGGCCGGCGTGCGCGCCGTGCCGCTGCGCTGGAGGCGCTGGAGCACTTCGGCCTGGGCCATCTGGCCGGCCGTGCGGCGCGCGTGTTGTCCGGCGGGGAGCAGCAGCGGCTGGCATTGGCCAGGGCCTGGGCGCTGAAACCGGAAATCCTTTTTCTGGACGAGCCCACCTCCGCGCTGGACCCGGCCGCCACCAAGGCGGTGGAAGATGCGGTCATGGACTTCCATCACAACGGCACGCAGATCGTCATGAGCACGCATGATCTGGGGCAAGCCCATCGCCTGGCCAACGATGTGGTGTTCCTGTTCCAGGGCAGCGTACTGGAGCATGCCCCGGCCGCGCAGTTCTTCAAGGGCCCGGCGTCGCCGCAGGGGCAGGCGTTCCTGCATGGCGAGCTGGTCTGGTAGGTCTCTCGAAAAGGCTGGCAAGCAAGCACCGGAGGAGGGCGCTCATGCGCAATGGTCTTCTGGCCGCGGCACTGACGTGCGCGGCGCTTCTCGCGGGCGGTTCGGTTTCAGCCTCGGACCGGCACATTACCCTGGCTTCCACCACCTCGACAGAGCAATCGGGCCTGTTCGCCCATATCGTGCCGCTGTTCCGCGAGGCTACCGGTATCCAGGTCCGGGTGGTGGCGGTAGGCACCGGCCAGGCGCTGGCCATCGGCCGGCGTGGGGATGCCGATGCCCTGCTGGTGCACGACCGCCTCGGCGAGGAACGCTTCGTTGACGAGAGCTATGGCGTTGACCGCCGGGATGTGATGTACAACGACTTCATCCTGATCGGACCGTCCTCCGACCCGGCCGGGGTGGCCGGGGCGGATTCGATCCTGGAGGCGCTCCGGCGGATTGCGGAAAGCCAGTCGGCTTTTGCGTCGCGGGGCGACGACAGCGGTACGTATCGCAAGGAGCGCCAGCTCTGGGAAGAGGCGGGGATCGCGCCGTCCGGCCGCTGGTACCGCGAGTTGGGCAGCGGCATGGGGCCCACCATAAACACCGCGGCCGGCATGAACGCCTATGTACTGGCCGATCGCAGCAGTTGGCTCAGTTTCCGTAATCGCCAGGAGCTGGTCATGCTCCACGAAGGCGACGATACGCTGTTCAACCCTTACGGCAGCATTCTTGTGAATCCGGAGCGGCATCCGTCGGTCAAGTTCGATTTGGCCAGCAAGTGGCATGAGTGGCTGACGTCCGAGGAGGGGCAGCAGGCCATCGCGTCGTTCAAAGTGAGAGGTGAGCAACTGTTTTTCCCCTACGCCCAGTGAACAATGTGCCCTCACAACGAGAAAGGAGTGGCTTTATGACTAGCTGGGGACGGTTGCTGCCGGTTGCGGCGGCAGGTCTGTTGATCGCGGGTGGGGCACAGGCAGCCGAGGTCCGTGTCTACGGCCAGGCACACCTGGCAGCGAGCCACCTGGATGACGGGGACGACTACAGCGCGCTGAATCTCTCCAGCAACGCCAGCCGGATCGGCTTTCGTGCCACGCACGATTTCAGCGATGCGCTGCGCGGGATGATCCAGATCGAAGGGCAGGTGGACCTGGACAGCAACAACAACACGTCGCTGACCAGCCGTGACAGCTTCGGCGCGCTGATCGGCGACTGGGGCATGGTGCGGGCCGGCTATTTCGACACGCCGGTAAAGGTCGCCTCCCGGCGTGTGGACCTGTTCGGCAACCAGCTTGGCGATTCCCGGAACCTGGTGCGGGGCAACTACGCCGGCAACCAGGGGTTCGACGAGCGTTTCAAGAACAGCATCGCGTACCGCACACCATCCTTCGGCGGATTGACGGCGGACCTTCACTACTCGGTGGAGACCCAGAGCAACAGCGACGCCGAGGATGGCAACAAAAACGACGCTTTCAGCGCGGCACTGAGCTATCTGCAGGGGGCGTTGTTCGTCTCACTTGGCTATGAGCGCTGGAATTTCGAGGATGCCGACGCCGAGCGTGACATCATCCGCCTCTCCGGCTACTACGATCTGGCGGATTTCCGCTTCACCGCGCTGGCGCAGACCGCGTCCGACCCGGACGATAATGCCTACGGGGTGGGCGTGCGCTATCGCCTGACGCCGCAGATATTCCTGAAGGCCCAGTACTATTTGCTGGATGCGGACGACAGCGACTTCGACGCGGACCTGCTGGCGGTCGGTGTGGACTACCGCTATGTACAGAACCTGACGTTCTATCTGAACGTGGCACAGATCAGCAACGACACCACGCAGACACTGGCCCCGTGGCGCGAGGCAAGTACCCTCAGCCGGGCCGGCGCCGCCGATGAGACGGCGCGGGGGGTGGCGCTGGGCATGATCTACAGCTTCTAGGCGTCGAGAGGGGTGAAGCCGGCGGTCGCGCCTGTTTCACCCCTTGCCTCGCGTACCGGTCTTGCCGAATCGCCCGTAACTGGATGAGGGGGTCGCCTGCGCGCATTCAGGGAGACGCAGCACGTCTGGCCGGTCCGAACTCCCGGACCCGCAACGTATTGTTAACCATACTCGCCAATTCCGGCTCCACGTCCAGCTCACGGCACAGCTGCGGCCATCGGGAAACCGCAGCGCGAACGTCCTCGATAATGGCGTTCGCCTTCCGCGGAGGGATAGAGAAGGCCCGGGCGCAGGCGATCAGATCCTGGCGGGTATGATCCCTGCGCTTGCCATTGACGGACATCTGGTGCTGAGAGGTCCAGGTGCCGGCCGGGTTATAGGCGTACATCACGTCAAAGGCCGGGGCAAGACTCCATTCCCCGGTCCTGGACATCAGAAAGGCGATGTTCTTCACGTGATCGTCGTGGTTCCGGGCGACGATATTGAAAACCATGCGACGGAACTGCTCTTCGACGTCCGTTTGTGCAAGCCCCAACTGGCGGATTACGGTTAGCGCCTCCTCGTAGCTATGCGCCGTAGGGTTGTTGAAATCATAGTGGGCGAGGCCGCACAAGGACTGCATGTGGAGTTTCCTGTTCTCTGCCCGGTCGAAGCGCCTGGTCATGAAGTGTCTGCGCCCTCCCTCCTCAAGCAGCTGACAGTCAGCCATTTTGATTCCGGCCTCTCTCGCCATGATCGAATAGCCGTATTCGATTACGCCGAACCCTTGGGGGTCGGCAAGCTCCTTGTCCTTGTTGGCGGACACTCCGTCAAACTTCAGCAGCCAGTGCTCGAAACCAGGCGGGGCGTCGAGCTGGCCGGATCGGACCTCCTGCGTGTCGGGGTTCCACGCGACGACGGCCTTTGCCCTGGCCCCGCCGGCGGACGTGCCGACACGGAGAATATCGCGCATGGTCCCTTCCGCCGCGCCAAGGTCGAGAGACCCTTCGGTTCCCTGGCGCTGCGCGAGGATGCGCGAAGCGAGCTCCACGAGTTTCCCCACATCGACCTGGGCTGCGCGGTCATTCCGGCTCTCTACGGCCGGCTCGAATTCAAGCGCCCCCATGCCGCGCTTGCCGATGTAGCAAAGCCGCTCCACGGCGGTAAATGAGTCCGGCGTGCGGCCCTGACGGGCAAGCCAGGTGTCGATGAGTGCATTGCCGAACTTGTCCGGGAGGGAGTCCGCAAGCAAGCCGGGTAGTCCGTGAAAGGTCTCCAGCGGGAGGTTTGTGAAACGGTAGGGACCTGGTTGTAGCGGCATCTTGATCGGGGAGACTTCAATGCCGCTGGCGATGAACTCGGGGTCGTACTCGAATACCCCGAAGGGGTCGTCGTCAGGCTGAGCGACCGCGCCAATGCGCGTTCCCCACAGGATCACTTCCGCGAGAACGGTCACTGCTCATCTCCCCATTTCCATGGCTTCATCCCGGGTTTTGCCTGCGAGCGCTTTCGTGCCGTTGCGCGTTTTCGAGGCTCCGGGCGTTTCGAGGCAAGAATCTCCATTGGGGAGAGCTCCGGATGCTGGAGAACGTGCTCCAGGTCTTCCAGGCGCCCCAGGTAGCGCAGGACGCGCAGCAGGGTGACCAGCTGACCAGGGTGGCCGGCTTCCAGGCGCTCCAGTGAACGCTTGGAGATGCCTGCCCCCGCTGCCACCGTCGCCTGATCCTTGTTGAGAGCCAGACGCTCTCTGGCCACGCGCGAACCAAGCTCCTGCGCCACAGTGTCGTCAGTCAATGTGTTTGTGATCTTCATAAATCGTCACCTATGGCGACATAATAGCATGTATGGCCTATTATTCGCCATTTTTGACGCTTTGTTGTTATTGCGGAGACTCGCCGTTTTTGGCGAATAAATGCATGAACTGCGCATCAAGTCGACATGAGTGACGAGCAAGGTGTGATGGACGTCGCGCACTTACGGTATGGCGGGAGAACACGAATGCCACCGAGCGATCCGTCTCCACTGGAGCGGCGGATCGTGGCCGCGTCAGCCCTTGCCGCGCGTACCGGTCTTGCCGAATCGTCCGTGCTTTTCGATGAACTGGATGATAGTGCCGGCGATGTCCTTGCCGGTGGCCGTCTCGATGCCTTCGAGCCCGGGGGAGGAGTTCACCTCCAGGACCACCGGCCCGTGGTTGGAGCGCATGATGTCCACTCCGGACACGTTCAGTCCCATGATCTTCGCCGCCCGCACGGCCGTGGAGCGCTCTTCCGGCGTGATGCGCACCTGCTTCACCGAGCCGCCCCGGTGCAGGTTGGAGCGGAACTCCCCCTCCTTGGCCTGCCGCATCATGGCGCCAACCACCTTGTCGCCCACCACGAAGCAGCGGATGTCCGCGCCGTTGGCCTCGCTGATGAATTCCTGGGTCAGGAAATAGGCGCGCAGGCCCCGGAACGCGTCGATCACGCTTTCGGCCGCCTTGTTCGTCTCCGCCAGTACCACGCCCTTGCCCTGGGTTCCCTCCAGCAGCTTGATTACCAGCGGTGCGCCGCCGACCATGTTGATCAGGTCGGTATTGTCGTCCGGTGAATAACCGAAGCCGGTGACCGGCAGCCCGATGCCCTTGCGCGAGAGCAGTTGCAGGGAGCGCAGCTTATCACGGGCGCGGCTGATGGCCACGGACTCGTTGACGCAGAAGGTGCCCATCATCTCGAACTGCCGGACCACGGCGGTGCCATAGAAGGTGATGGAGGCGCCGATGCGGGGAATGACGGCATCCGGCTGCGGCAGCTTCTCGCCCTTGTAGTGGATCTCCGGCCGGTGGGCGCTGATGTTCATGTAGCAGCGCAGCGGGTCGATCACCTGGACCGCATGTCCGCGCTGCTCTGCTGCCTCCACCAGCCGGCTGGTGGAATAAAGTCGACGGTTGCGTGACAGGATGGTGATATTCAACGGTTCCGACATGCAGGCTCCGGTTCAGTGATCAACGGCTTGCGGGTGATGGTCGCCGAACAGATAGGACGCGCCCGGGTTGACCAGCAGCCGGCGGCGCATGGCCCGGCGACCAAGCAGCATGCGAAAGCCCATGCTGTCGCGATTGGTCAGTGTCACGTCGATCGGCCACTGTTGTCCGCCCAGTTCCAGCGGCGTGCGGATTACCGGCCTGAATTCGGTTTCACCGTTGGAACTGCGAACCTCCCGCCATTCCAGCAGATCGGCTTCGCAATGGACAGTGACCCGGCTGTCACGCTGCAGTGGATGCAGGTCGAAGCGTACACGCTCACGGCCGGCCTCCCGGTACACGCGCACGTGGATGGCATGCAGGGCGGAGGTCAGGGCCCCGGTATCCACCTTGACCTTGATCGCCTCGACGCCAAGGGCAGGAAGCCCTACCCATTCGCGCCACCCCACCATGATTGTCGGCGTTCTTTTCATCGGTCAGCGTTTCCCCAGACCCTTGCGCAATGCCCGCACTTTTAGAGCATCCCCGCATCTGAGGCAAGGATTGCTCCACGTCGGAGGCGGAATAGCCTGATTGCGAACCCCAAAGCTCCCGAGCCCGCGCGCTGCGGCCGCCGGGAGTGCATTGCGTGGTGCAAATCATGTATGCTATGCGCCCTTGGCAGACCGGCCGACGGCCGGTATGACTTACCTCGGGGAGGCCGGATGCACGGCTGCGTCGACCACCGCGTGCCTCCCCCGACCGAATCCATTTCCGACCACGCTGAGGAAGCCGCATGTTCGCCAGCGACATGACCATTGCCAGTTTTGATCCGGAACTCTGGGACGCGATCCAGCAGGAGACGCGCCGGCAGGAAGAGCACATCGAGCTCATCGCCTCCGAGAACTACGCCAGCCCGCGCGTGATGCAGGCGCAGGGGACGGTGCTGACGAACAAGTATGCCGAGGGTTATCCCGGCAAGCGGTATTACGGCGGATGCGAATACGTGGACGAAGCCGAGCGGCTGGCCATCGACCGGGCCTGCGAACTCTTCGGTGCCGCCTATGCCAACGTGCAGCCGCATTCCGGCTCCCAGGCCAATGCGGCGGTCTATCTGGCGTTGTGCGATGCCGGGGACACCATCCTGGGCATGAGCCTGGACCACGGCGGCCACCTCACCCACGGCGCCAGGGTGAACTTTTCCGGCAAGCTCTTCAACGCCGTGCAGTACGGTCTGAACGCCGATACAGGCGAGATCGACTATGAACAGGTGGACCGGCTGGCGCAGGAGCATCGCCCGCGCATGATCGTGGCCGGTTTCTCCGCCTATTCCCGCGTGGTGGACTGGAAGCGCTTCCGCGAGATTGCCGACAAGGTGGGTGCCTACCTGATGGTGGACATGGCGCATGTCGCCGGCCTGGTTGCGGCGGGCGTGTACCCCAGCCCGCTGCCCTACGCCGACGTCTGCACCACTACCACGCACAAGACCCTGCGCGGCCCGCGTGGTGGCCTGATCCTGGCCCGCGAGAACCCGGAACTGACCAGGAAGTTCAACTCCCTGGTCTTCCCCGGCACCCAGGGCGGCCCGCTGATGCACGTGATCGCCGCCAAGGCGGTCGCCTTCAAGGAAGCGCTGGAACCCGGCTTCAAGGACTACCAGCAGAAGGTGCTGGACAACGCCCGCGCCATGGCCAAGGTCATCCAGGAGCGCGGTTTCGACGTGGTTTCCGACGGCACCGATAATCATCTGTTCCTGATCAGCCTGGTCAAGCAGGGCATCACCGGGAAGGACGCGGACGCCGCGCTGGGCAGCGCAAACATCACGGTGAACAAGAACACCGTGCCGAACGATCCGCAGTCGCCGTTCGTCACCTCCGGCCTGCGCATCGGCACGCCGGCCATCACCACGCGCGGTTTCACCGTGGAGGACTCCCGGCAGCTCGCCCACTGGATCTGCGATGTGCTGGACGATATCGGCAATCAGGACACCATTCAGCGGGTAAAGCAGCAGGTGCTGGATATCTGCAAGCGCTTGCCCGTCTACGAGGAGAACCGGCTCTAGCCGCCGGTTCACCCTCGTCCCAAGGGGGCGCTCATGCGTTGTCCGTTCTGTCAGGCGCAGGATACCCGGGTCATCGACTCCCGCCTGGGCAGGGAAGGAGACCAGGTGCGCCGCCGCCGCGAATGCACCAGCTGCGGCGAGCGCTTCACCACCTTTGAGGTGGCGGAACTGATGCTGCCGCGCATGGTAAAGCAGGACGGCACGCGGGAACCCTTCGACGAGCGCAAGCTGCGCACCGGCATGTTGCGTGCACTGGAGAAGCGCCCGGTGGATACCGACCGGGTGGAGGCAGCCCTGCATCGCATCACGAAGCGGCTGCGTTCCCAGGGCGAGCGCGAGGTGCCCACCCGCCAGTTGGGCGAATGGGTGATGGAAGAATTGCGCGAGCTGGATCAGGTGGCCTTCGTGCGGTTCGCCTCCGTCTACCGCAGTTTCGAGGATGTCAGCGCCTTCCGTGAAGTGATCGAAGGGCTGGAGAAACAGGCTCCCGGTTCCGGCGACCGTTCCTGAGTGGAGAACCCCGGGTGACGGCCGCAGGGAGTAGAGCAGTGTTTCCTTTCAGCCCCGAAGACCATCGCCACATGGCCAGGGCCCTGCAGCTCGCTGAGCGGGGGCAGTGGACCACGCGCCCCAATCCGCGCGTCGGCTGCGTGCTGGTGAACCAGGGAGATGTGGTGGGCGAGGGCTGGCATGAGCGTGCCGGCCAGCCCCACGCGGAAGTGCATGCGCTCCGGCAGGCCGGCGAGCGGGCGCGCGGCGCCACCGCCTACGTGACGCTGGAACCCTGCTCCCATCACGGCCGGACGCCGCCGTGCGCCGAGGCGCTGGCCCGGGCCGGCGTGGCGCGTGTGGTCGCTGCCATGGAGGATCCGAACCCGCGGGTCGCCGGCCGGGGCATGCGGCACCTGCAGGCGGCCGGTATCCAGACGGCATCCGGGCTGATGCAGGACCAGGCGCAAGGGCTGAATGCCGGCTTCTGCCGCCGGATGACCTCCGGCATGCCCTACGTCCGGATCAAGCTCGCCGCCAGCCTGGACGGCCGTACCGCCATGGCCAGCGGCGAAAGCCGCTGGATCACCGGTCCGGAATCCCGCGCCGACGTCCACCGCTTGCGGGCTCGCAGTTGTGCCGTGATCACCGGCGCAGGGACGGTGCTGGCCGATGACCCGGCGCTCACCGTGCGGGACGTGCCGGGCGCCGGCGCCGTCCCGGCTCCGCTGCGTGTCGTGCTGGACAGCCGCCTGCGGATCAGTCCGGATGCGCAGATGTTGCAGGGGGGCGGGCCCGTGGTGATCTATACCGCCTCCCGCGATGCCGCGCTGGCGGAGGCGCTGATGCGCCGCGGCGCAAGAGTGGAATCCATCGCACGGGATGGCCGCATCCCGTTGCAGCGGGTGCTGGAGCTGCTGGCGGCCAGCCAGATCAACGAGGTGCTGGTGGAGGCCGGCCCGACGCTGGCCGGTGCCTTCCTGGCGGAAGATCTGGTGGATGAACTCTGGCTGTACCAGGCCATGCATCTGATGGGGCACGCCGCCCGACCCCTGTTGAGCCTGCCGGGGCTGGATCGCATGGATCAGCGGCGGCCGCTTCGGCTGCAGGACGTGCGCGCCATGGGCAATGATCTGCGGCTGATTCTGCAACCCACGAAGGAGGCGGACTGATGTTCACCGGCATCATTCAGGCACTGGGCAGCATTCGCGACAGCGAATCCCGGGGTGACGACGTGCGGCTGACCGTCGCCACCGGCAGACTGCCCATGGACGACGTCGCGCTGGGAGACAGCATCGCGGTCAACGGTGTCTGCCTCACGGCCGTGCAACTGGGCGCCGACAGCTTTGTCGCGGACGTTTCCCGCGAAACCATGGAGCGCAGCAGCCTGGGCGGACTGGCGAAGGGCAGCCAGGTGAACCTGGAAAAGGCGTTGACGCTGAGCACACCGCTGGGCGGCCATCTGGTCAGCGGTCACGTGGATGGCATGGGCGAGGTGCTGGAGCGTCAACGGGACGGTCGTAGCTGGCGTTTCCTGTTTCAGGCGCCGGACCGGCTGGCCCGCTATATCGCGGAGAAGGGGTCCATCTGCATCGACGGCGTCAGCCTGACGGTGAACGGTGTCGACGGCCCCCGTTTCCACGTCAACATCGTCCCGCACACCATGGACGCCACCATCATGGGGGAGTATCGTCCGGGGCGGCAGGTGAATCTGGAAGTGGACGTGATCGCCCGCTACCTGGAACGCCTGATGCTGGGTGGCGATGCTGCCGCCGTCGGGGGCGAGGGCGGCATTACCCGGGAATTCCTGGCACGACACGGATTCCGGACGGACTGAGCATGCCCGGCGGGCACCCGAGAACATAGAGCGACTGCATATGGCCATGAACACCATAGACGAGATCATCGAGGACATGCGTCAGGGGCGCATGGTGATCATCATGGACGATGAGGACCGGGAGAACGAAGGCGACCTGGTCATGGCGTCCAGCATGGTACGCCCGGACGACATCAACTTCATGGCGCGCTACGGCCGCGGCCTGATCTGCATGACGATGACCCGTCAGCGCTGCGAGCAGCTTCGCCTGCCGCTGATGGTCAATGACACCGACGCCCATCATTCCACCAATTTCACCGTCTCCATCGAGGCGGCCACCGGCGTCACCACCGGTATCAGCGCCGCGGATCGGGCGCGCACCGTGCAGGCTGCGGTCGCACCGGACGCGCGCCCGCAGGATCTGGTGCAGCCCGGCCATATCTTCCCGTTGATGGCCCAGCCCGGTGGCGTGCTGACCCGTGCCGGCCATACCGAGGCCGGCTGCGATCTCGCCCGTCTGGCCGGGTTCGAACCGTCGTCGGTCATCGTCGAAATCCTCAACGAGGACGGCACCATGGCGCGCCGCGACGATCTGGTGGAGTTCGCCCGCGTTCATGGCCTGAAGATCGGCACGGTGGCGGACCTGATCGCCTACCGCATCCGCAACGAGCGGACCGTGGAGCGGGTGGCGGATTGCGAGCTGCCCACGGAGTTCGGCAACTTCCACCTGTATGCCTACCAGGACAATGTCGATAACCGCCTGCACTTCGCGCTGGTCATGGGACATGTGGACCCGGAGCAGCCGGCACTGGTGCGCGTGCATCTGCAGAACTCGCTGGGCGATCTGTTCGCCAGCACCGGCCCGTTGTGCGGCTGGCCGCTGCGTGCCGCGCTGAAACAGGTTGCCGAGGCCGGTGCCGGCGTGGTGCTGGTGCTGCGCAACAACGAGGACGACAACGCCATCCTCGCCCGCATGCGCGATTACCAGCACCTGGCCGCCGGCGGCAAACCGGACCAGGGCGGCCACGACACGGCGGAGCTGCGGACCTACGGTCTGGGCGCGCAGATACTCACCGACCTGGGGGTGGCCAGGATGCGTGTGCTCAGCTCGCCCAAGCGCATGCATGCGCTCTCGGGCTTCGGCATGGAAGTCGTAGAATACGTGGATCAGGACAAGGGAAGCGCTGAACAATCCCCGCGCTCGCGTTAGGCACAGAGAACGAATTGGATAACAGCATGAAAACGATTGAAGGTACCTTTACCCACACCAATGGCCGTTACGCCATCGTCGTGGCGCGTTTCAACAGCTTCGTGGTTGAGAGCCTGCTGGGCGGCGCCATCGATGCGCTGCAACGGCACGGCGTGAAGGACGAGCAGATCACCGTGGTTCGCGCGCCCGGCGCCTGGGAACTGCCGCTGGTGGTGGACCGCCTCGCGCGCACCGGCAACTACGATGCGGTGGTGGCGCTCGGCGCGGTGATCCGGGGTGGCACGCCGCACTTCGAATACGTGGCCGGCGAGTGCACCAAGGGTCTGGCCCAGGCATCCATGGAGCACGATGTGCCGGTGGCATTCGGCGTGCTCACGGTGGACACCATCGAGCAGGCCATCGAGCGTGCCGGCACCAAGGCCGGCAACAAGGGCGCCGAGGCCGCGCTGTCCGCGCTGGAGATGGTCGATCTGCTGGACAAACTGGGCCAGTAGGCGCTGTTTCCCTTACGGAAACACTGATTAATTCCCGCGCTCGCGTTACATTTGGATTTTTCGCGATGCTAGGCGCGGTGCGCAGCGCCGTGGTGGTTCCACGGTCAAGCGCCGCAACAACGCAGCGCGAAAAATCCAACTGTAACCCGAAGGGCTCGGCCGATTTTCGCCCGTGGCGGTGTCGCAAGCCACCACAGGTAGAACCACTACCTGCGGCGCCTTGCTCCTGGCCACGAACGAAAATCGGTCTCGAGCGCGAACGTGGGAATTGATCAGTGTTTCCTTACCGAGGTACCGTTCCGCCGATGTCCCGCAATCCGAAAAATCCGCAGGCAGGCCGCCGCCTGACGCTGGCGCGCCATCGGGCGTTACAGGCGTTGTACCAGTGGCAGGCCACCGGCCAGTCGCCTGGCGAGATCGAGCTACAGTTCCTGCCCGAGGAGCCTGAAGAAATCCCCGGCAAACCGCCGGCCGTCGAGCCGGACACGGAGCTGGAGGAGGCCACGGACATGGCGCAGGTGGACAAGGGGCTGTTCCGCGAGCTGCTGTACGGTGTGCTGGACCGGCTGGAGGACTGGGACGCCCAGATCGTGCCGCACCTGGACCGCGCGATGCAGAGCCTGGACCCGGTGGAGCGGGTGATTCTGCGCATGGGTGCCTTCGAGCTCAACGAGCGGCTGCAGGTACCTTACCGGGTGGTGATCAACGAGTACGTGGAGCTGGCCAAGCTGTTCGGCGGAGAGGACGGCTTCAAGTACATCAACGGCGTCCTCGACAAGGTGGCCCGCGCCAATCGCTTCCGCGCCGCGGAAATGCAAACCCGCAATCGCTAAACGTCTTCCTGTAGAGCGCTCAGAGCCGAAGGCGATGGGCACCGGTTGGTGGCTCGGTTCCGGCTGGGGGCGGGAGGCTTCCCTTCGGACACGCCGTGAACCCATCCATGGGGGCTTGTCGGCCGGGTCCCTCCGGCCGACAGTCCGGAGGGAAGCCTCCCGCCCCCAGCCTGAGCCTGGTGGATCCTCGGGGTGAATCCCGAAGCTGGTTTAGGCAGCCTATTGACTGACTGAGCCCGCTCCGCGTCCAAGCAGTCTCTCGCGGCGGCCATCCAGGCAAGGCCGGGACCGGAATCCTGTCTGCGGACTGTCGATGAGAGGGACCTCATCGACAAGCCCCCAGGGATGGGTTCACGGCGTGTCCGCAGACAGGATTCCGGTCCCGGCCGGAACGAAGCCACCAACCGGCATCCATCGTCTTCGGTTCCGCGCATCCTACAATTATGTTTTTGGCCGGGAGGCTTCATGGCGGCTTCCGAATTCGATCTCATCCGCGATTACTTCACCGGGCTCGGCAGCCGGCGGGATGATGTGCTGCTGGGCGTGGGGGATGACGCCGCGCTGCTGCAGCCACGCGCGGGAGAAGCGCTGGCGCTTTGCGTGGACACCATGGTGTCCGGCGTGCACTTTCCCGAGGATGCGCCGGCCGCCTCCCTGGGACACAAGGCGCTGGCTGTGAATCTCAGCGATCTGGCCGCCATGGGTGCCACGCCGGCCTGGGCGACCTTGTCCATCACCTTGCCGCAGGTCGACCGGCGCTGGCTGAAGGCGTTTGCCCAGGGGTTCGGTGATCTGGCGCGCTACCATACCGTCGCCCTGGTGGGCGGCGACGTCTCCCGCGGCCCCTTGAGCATCTCCGTGCAGGCGGCCGGTTTCGTACCCCGGGGGAAGATCCTGCGCCGCGGCGGCGCACGCGCCGGCGATGCCGTCTACGTCAGCGGCACACTGGGTGACGCAGCACTGGGACTTCGGTTGTGGCAGGAAAAGCGGGCCGCACTCGATGCTGACAGCGTCTGGCTGGCGGCGCGACTGCATCAGCCCACCCCGCGCGTCAGCCTGGGCCTGGCGCTTCGGGGCTGCGCCAGCGCTGCCATCGACCTGTCCGACGGCTTGGCGCAGGATCTGGGGCACATCCTCCGGGCCAGTCACCTGGGCGCAGTGGTGGACGTGGACCGGCTGCCGCTGTCGGAACCGGCGCGCACCTATGCCGCCGGCGGTGAACTCTGGCGGGCAGCGGTGAGCGGCGGGGACGACTATGAACTCTGTTTCACCGTGCCCCGCACCCAGACGCATCGCCTGGATGCCATTGCCAGTCGCACAGGCGTGCGGCTGACCCGTGTCGGTACGGTGGAACCCGGATCCAGCCTGCGCCTGGTGCGCGCTGATGGCACCCCCGCCTACCTCGAGGTGCCCGGCTACAGCCATTTCACTTCCTGAGTAGCCCTGGTGTAAGGTCGGGCCTGTGAACCCGGCCCTCCAGCCACGCCCGAAAACCGGACTTGAGTACGAATGTGAGAACCAATCAGCGCTTACTTGAGGGCAAGGCAGATCTCGCCAACCCGGTCCACTTTCTCGCGCTGGGCTTCGGCAGTGGCCTGTCGCCGAAGGCCCCCGGAACCATGGGGACGGTGGCGGCCATCCCGGTGTTCCTCGTTCTGAGCGCGCTGCCGCTGGTCTGGTACCTGCTGGCGACAGCGGCCATATTCGCCGTGGGCGTGTGGATCTGCGATCGCGCGGCGCGCGACTTCGGTGTACATGACCATCCAGCCATCGTCTGGGATGAAATCGCCGGTTTCCTGGTCGCGATGATTGCGGTGCCGGCAGGCCTCGGCTGGGTGTTGCTGGGCTTTGTGCTGTTCCGCCTGTTCGACATCCTCAAGCCCTGGCCGATACGCTGGCTGGACCGGCACGTGCACGGCGGCCTGGGGATCATGCTGGATGACGTGCTGGCCGGCTTGTTCGCCCTGGTGCTGATCCATCTCTGTCTGCTGTTCCTGGGGGGATGATGCGGCTGCGGGCACACGGCTGGTGGCTGGCCGGCCTGCTGATCCTGACACTACTGGCGTATGTTGCTTTCCAGGTGTGGATTAACCACCGGGTGGAATTGGCCATCGAGCGGCAGATCGCGCTGCTGCCCGGGGCGGTCCAGGTGAACTATGAACGTGTCCGGGTCAGCCCGTTCCGCCGCTCGGCGCAGGTGGAGCAGCTGGAAATTCGGGTCAGCCCCGAGGAGCCGCCGGTGCGGGTGGCCAGCCTGGTGATTCACCGGATCGACCGGGACAACCCGGTTCCCCATGAACTGATGCTGGAACTCCGGGGTATCGAGCAGGACGTGAGCCGCAGTGCGCTGCCCCATGCCGATTGGCTGCGAGCACATGACTACAAAAGCCTCAACGGGTCGGCCTTCCTCCATTATCGCTACCTGCCCGAGCGGCGGCGGCTGGAACTGGAGGAACTGAGGCTGGGGTTCGACGAGATCGGTGAACTGCAACTGCAGGGAGCCTGGCCTCAGGTGGTACCGGAAGGCGTGCCGATCATGGACTGGCGCATCGCCGATAGTGTTGCCCTGGAACGTTTTCAGGCCACCTATCATGATGACGGGCTGGTCGGCCGCGTGCTGGGACGCGCGGCTGCAAGCCAGGGCATGCGCCCGGAGACGCTGGCGGCCAACATCCTGGCAGAGATGGAATGGTCCGCCGCCGCCTTCGATGACGAACGGCTGGATGCCAGCGTCAGAGCCTTGCGGCTGTTCTTCGCCGGTGCCGATGTGCTGCGACTGGAACTGGAGCCGGATGAACCCAAGGCGCTGGGCGAGCTTCGGGACCTCGCGCTGGTGGACCCGCCCAGGGCCGCTCTGGAGGTACGCATGCTCATGTTCCTGCCGGTGGATTACGTCCCGACGACCGCCGGGATGGCGGACTAGCCACGGCAGGAATACACTGGGGTCATGATCATCCAGGCCATGCCGTTCGTGCCCGGCCGCGTGCAGGGCACGCTGACCAAGCGGGTCGAGTCTTCCGGCGAGCCCGGCATTCTGCTGATGGACTACGACGGTGTCATGGCGCTGGAATATGCGCCTGCCGGCCTCATCGTTGCCGGCGGCGCACCGCTCTCCCATCCCATGACCCAGCTACAGAGCCTGGGTATTCCCACCATTATCGTCAGTCGCCGCCAGGCCCAGGAACTGCGTGCCGGCATGCGGCTCATGCTGGATGGCAACGACGGTACGCTGCGGCTGGCCGAGGCCGACGAGGCCGCGACCGGTCAGGGGCCCGGTTCGGCAGTGACCGAGCCGGGCAGGCCGGTGCGGACCGCCGATGGCGAGGCAGTGGAACTGAAAGCCAGTATCACCGGGGTTCCTGGGGCGGAAGACGCCGTTCGGGTGGGTGCGACGGCCGTGGGCATGGTCCGCACCGAATACCTGACGCCGCCGCACGGCCGCATGCCCGACGTGGCCTATTACGAAAAGGCCTTCGCCGCGATCTGCCGCGCCGCGGCGCCCCTTCCGGTCACCTTCCGCCTGCTGGACATCTCGGTGGACAAGAAGCCGCCATGGCTGGGTGAAATGCAGGGCATGACCGGCCTGCTCGGCCTGCAGGGATCACGGCTGTTCGGCATCCGCCCGGTGTCCGCGGTGCTGGAAGCGCAACTGGCTGCGCTGGCGCGCGTCTCGGCGGAGCACGAACTGCGCGTGCTGATGCCTTATGTGGCCAGCCCCGACGAGTTCAGGCACTGGAAGAACCGCATCCGCATGTGGCTGCCGGACAGCATCCCCATTGGCGCCATGGCCGAAACGCCGGCCGCTGCGCTGGCCATGCCGGAGTGGCGCCGTGACGGTACGCGGGTCTCCATCGGGTGCAACGATCTCATGCAGTGTCTGTTCGGCGCCGATCGCGACATTCCGGAGGTGGCGGGTTATCTGGATCCGTACTCGCCGCATCTGTTCCGGTTTCTGGGGTTGGTGGCAGACAGCGCGAAAGGGCATATGGATCAGGTGCAGCTCTGCGGCCTGCTCCAGCAGCTGCCCGGCGTCCTGTCCATCCTGCTCGGCCTGGGGTACCGGCAGTTCACCATGTCCCCGCGGCTGATACCGGCGCTGTCGGAGGTGGTGCGGGAGACCCGGTTTGACGGGGCGCGGCAACTGGCCGCCGCCGTCCAGGCGGCGGGGGACAGCGGTGTCGTCCGGGAACTGCTCGGGTTCCCGCCGGACGCCCGGCCGGCCATGCCCTGGGTCAGTAACGCCTGATCAGCCGGCCAGCACCGGATAGGTGTCCTGGCGCTCCTCGTCCTCCGGCAACCGCTGTTGCTCACAGAAACGAGTGGTCCGGGCCTCGGTCGCCTGTTCGAGACCGGAGGGCAACTCGCCGTTCCGGTCCAACAGCCAGGAGGAGATGTCCTCCAGCACTACATGGGCCTGCAGGTCGCGGGTCAGCATGTGGTAGCCGTCGGGGTAGAGCGCGAAACGCCAGATGCCGTTGTCCGGTAACCGGGAGAGCATCCGGCAGGTGGGGCGGCGGGGTACGACCTGGTCGTGTTCGCCGTAGAGGATCAGGCTGGGCACCGAGAGCTTGTCGGTGGCGGCCAGCGCCTCGTCCATCAGATTGGCGAGTCCGTGCACGGCATCGATGCGGGTCTCGCGGATGACCATCGGGTCGCGGCCCCACTCCCGCAGCATCGGTATGTTGTCGGTGGGCCGGATGCCCAACCCGCGGCCGGTCACCTTGCGCCCGGGGGCGACCTTGTTGCCCACCCACAGGGCGGCGCGCTGGTACCAGGGCATGGTGCTGCGCGCCCAGACGGCTGGCGCCACCATCACCGCGCCGTCCACGTCCGGCAGCGGCTCGCGGGCGAGCCCGGCAAGCGTGACCGCCCCGCCCATGCTCTTGCCCAGGATATACAGCGGCAGGTCCGGGTGCGCCTCGCGGAGCAAGCCGGTCATCGTGCGTGCATCTTCGATCAGGCGGTCCGCTCCGGCCCAGATGCCGCGCTGTTCGGTTCCGCCGAAACCGCGTTGATCGTAGGCGTAGGTAAGAATGCCGTTCTGCGAGAGCTTGTTTCCCAGCGGATCGAAGGATTTGCTGTAGTCATTGAAGCCGTGCAGCGCCACGACGACCGCCACCGGTTCGCCTTCCGGGGTCCAGCGTCGCAGCGGCAGCCGGGTACCGTCGGGCATATAGGCGGCATCCGCCTCCAGGCGGGCGGCCTGGCTGGCGTCCCTGCTCTCCTGGACGGCCGGTTTGCCACAGGCGGCAATGCCGAGCACAGTGCCGATCAGCAGTATCTTCAACACGGAATGTGATCGCATGGAGAGCTTGAGGTGTTACCTTGTGGGGGCCGTTGACAGCTTCATCATCAGGGGTGGCGCGCTTGCGATCAATCGACCGCATCACAGTCTTCCTTCAGATAGCCTCAGACCAGCGCGATGATGAATGATTCCACGGCGCGGCGGGATGCGGATCTGGAGCGTGCCCAGCGGCTGGCGCTGCGGCGACATCAACGTTTCGCGTCCGCCTGTCTGGTGGTGGCGGCACTGGTCTACCTGGCCACGCAGTTTGTCGACGCGCCCGGTTTCTGGATGCTGCTGATCCGCGCCGGCGCCGAGGCCGGGCTGATCGGTGGGATTGCCGACTGGTTCGCGGTGACAGCGCTGTTCCGGCGACCCTGGGGGTTGCCGATTCCCCATACGGCAATCCTGCCCCGGAACAAGGACCGGATCGGGCAGGGGCTGGGCCGTTTCGTGGCCCGGCATTTTCTCGACCCCGAGGTGGTCCAGGGCCGCCTGCGCGAATCCAATCCCGCGGAACGGGTCGGCGGCTGGCTGTCCCGGCGTGAGAACAGCGAGTTGATGGCGGACCGCATGCTGGCGATGGCGCCGGACGTGCTGAATGCCTTCAACGACCGGGAAGTGCGCGCCTTCTATCGCGATACCTTCCGCGATCAGGTGGGCCGGGTGGACCCGGTGCCGCTCGCCGAGCGCTTCCTGCGCAGCCTGATGGAGACGGGGCAGCACCAGCAGTTGTTCGATCGCAGCCTGCGGCTTGCCCGGGAACTGCTGCTGCGCAACAAGCACGTGATCTACCAGAAGGTGGAGGAGCGCAGTAGCTGGTGGATCCCCCGCCGCTTCGACCGGCGGCTGGCCGAGGCCATCATCCAGGGCGTGGAAGAGTGGCTGGGCGACCTGTCCCAGGCTGGCCACCCGGCACGGGCGGAGTTCGACCGGGTTGCCTGGAATCTGGTGATTCACCTGGACGAGTCACCGGTGATCCGCGAGCGGCTGGAGGGGTTCCGTGACGGCCTGCTGGCCAGCCCCGAGTTGCAGCAGTTGCTGGAGACCGCCTGGGAGGACCTGCGGATGAGTGCGCTGGGAGGCGTGCGCGACCCGCACTCGCGCTTCCGGCATTCCCTGGTGAATGGCCTGCAGCGCTTCGGTCAGACGTTGCTGGACGACCCCGAGGCCCGCGAGCGCCTGGATGAACGCATGACGCTGTTGCTGCGCGAGATCATCCTGCCGTTCCGGGAAACCATTGGTGGTTTCATCGCCGATGTGGTGCGGGACTGGA
Source organism: Ectothiorhodospiraceae bacterium (assembly GCA_050485425.1). GTDB lineage: Bacteria > Pseudomonadota > Gammaproteobacteria > Nitrococcales > Aquisalimonadaceae > LSCE01. Next base: position 30,613 of record JBJHBJ010000050.1, read on the forward strand.
ACACCGACAGCCTGAGCGACCGGCTGGAACTGGCCATCGGGCGGGATCTGCAGTTCATCCGCGTCAACGGCACGCTGGTGGGAGCCCTTGTGGGCATGCTGCTGTTCGTTTCCACGCGGCTGGTTTTCGGTTAAGGAGGCGCTTCGCCGGGGCGAAGGCCGTATAATGCCGGGATTCGAGAGTGCCCTCTCCAGGCAACAGATCAAAGAGGCAAGTGTCCGGGTCCATGGAAAATGTTGCACAACGCAGCCTGCGACAGCGGGTTGGCGACTGGGTGGAAAGCCAGCGCCTCCAGAACCTGATCATTGGACTGATCGTCATCAACGCCGTCACGCTGGGGTTGGAGACCTTCGACGTCATCCAGCGCCAGGCGGGTTGGCTGCTGAACCCGATCGAGCAGGCCATTCTGGCCGTGTTCGTGGTCGAGATCGGGTTGAAACTGTTCGCCTTCGGGCCGCGTTTCTTCCGCGAGCCCTGGAACGTTTTCGATTTCTTTATCGTGGCCATCGCGCTGGTGCCGGATTCCGGTCCCTTCTCCATCCTGCGGGCGCTGCGTATCCTGCGTGTGCTGCGCCTGCTGACCAAGATCCGCCGTCTGCGGGAAATCATCGAATCGCTGCTCAAGGCGATTCCCAGCATTGCCTGGATTGCGCTGCTGCTGTTGCTGGTGTTCTACGTGTTCGCGGTCATGGGCACGAAGCTGTTCGGCGAGAGCTTCCCGGTGAACTTCGGCCACCTGGGGCGGACCATGTTCTCGCTGTTCCAGATCATGACGCTGGAGAGCTGGTCGCAGGAGATTGCGCGCCCGGTCATGCAGCAGTACCCGTACGCCTGGCTGTACTTCGTGACCTTCATCCTGGTCACCGCCTTCACCGTGCTGAACCTGTTCATCGGTATCATCGTCAGCACCATGCAGGAACGGCATTACGAGTTGGAAGACGCCAAGCGTTCGGAAACGGAAGCCAGGGCACACGCCGAGCGCGAGGAGATGCTGAATCTGCTGCGCGAACTCAGCGAGCGGCTGGAACGCATGGAACGGCGGGAGCGCGAATCCCGATAGGGTGGAGCCGTCTTGTTGGGGTTCGCCTTTGGCTCACCCCAACCTACGGTTCACAGCTGGCGGGTAGGTTTGGGGGTGAGCCAAAGGCGAACCCCAACAAGCCAACCCCAACAAGCCAACCCTTCAGCGCAACACCACCTCCTGATCCCCTGGGGCCGCAATCCCACGACGCATCAGCAGCGTGCCGCTCTGCCAGTACAGGTCGATCAGCGCCAGCCGGTAGGCGATGGTGGCTTCCACTTCCTCCAGCTGGCTCTCCACCAGGTCACGCTGTGCTTGCGCCACGTTCAGCGCGGTGGATGCGCCCACCCGGAAACGGGCCTGCTCGGCGCGCAGCACTTCCTCCTGCAGTTCCCGGGTGGCCCCGGTGGCGCTGATCAGCTCGCGCGTGCGGTCCACTTCCAGCCAGGCCACGCGTACGTCCAGCGCGGCCAACTGGGCGAGGTTGGCCACGCTTTCCACAGCCTGCTGCCGGCTCAATTCGGCCTGGCGCCGCTCGGCGCGGGGCCCGCGGTTGCCCAGTGGCGCCTCCATGCGCAGGCCGGCCTGAAGATCGTAGCCGGGCCCGTCGATGTCGCGGCCGGCACCGCCGAAGGAGTCGGCGTAGCCGGATTTGCCGAGCGTGACGAACAGATCCAGTCGCGGAAGTACACCGTTGCGGGTACGCACCACCTCCAGCTCGCCGCGCTGCACGCGCAGCCGCGCTTCGTTCAGGTCCGGGCGCATGCGCTGGGCCAGCTCCAGATAGGCGCGCGCTTCGTCCCGGGGCATCTCCGGCATCACCGGTTGGTCCAGCGTTTCCACCTGGCGGTCCCAGTTGCTGTCCCGGGGGTTCATCAGCCGCAGCAGTTGCAACCGGCGCTGTTCCCGCGTGCTGCGGGCGTCGATCAGGCCCTGGCGCCGCAGGGCCACCTCGGCGCGGGCCGCCGCTTCCTCGGTTTCGGCAAGCTGGCCCACGTCGATGCGGCGGAGCGTGTCCGAAAGCTGTTGTTCGGCCACGTCCAGTGCTTCCTCAAAGATGTTCATGCGCTCGGCGGCAAGCACGTAGTTCCAGTAGGCGGTCTCGACGTCCGAGACCAGTGCTTCGGCGAAGCCGCGCAGTTCGTACATGGAGGCCTGCGTGTCCAACTGGCTCTGGCGCAGTCTCGCCAGGTTGGATTCGATGCTGGCGCCGCGCAGCAGGGCCTGGGTCAGGCTCAGCGCGGCACGGGTCTCGAACTGCTCCGGCGCCCGGTTGGTTTCCTGGCGCACGCCGCCCAGGCTGAGCTGCAGTTCGGTGCCGGTGGGCAGGACCTGGCGGATGCCCAGGTCCAGTGAGTCCCGTTCGCCGCGCAGTTCGAACGGCTGCTGCTGGACTTCTTCGGGCTGGCGCACCACGCGGTCCCGGCCGACGGCCAGTTCAGCAAAGACGGTGGGGTCGAACTGTGCGCGCTCGATGGCCTCGAAGGTGCCGGTGATCAGCGGCTGGAGCTGCTCCACACTCAGCGCCTGGTTGTTGCGCAGGCTGAGGAACACCGCGTTCTCCACGGTGATGCTGAGCGGTTCCACCGGGTCGGGATCGGTGCCCGGATCCCAGCCCATGGGCAGATCCAGATCAAGCCCGGTGGGTCCCCGACCCGCGCCGGGCACCTCCGGCTGAAGCTGGCGGATGCGGTCCTCCTCCCGGGTGGCGGCCAGTTCGTCGTCGGTCGGGGCGGCGCCGATTCCGGCCTGCTGCGACCAGCCGGCGGCTGGCCAGAGCAGCAAGGCGGCAACCAGCAGTCGTGCATGTCCTCTCACGGGGTGGCTCCCTGGGGCTGGGTCTGCGCTGCGTCCCTGTGGAACAGCGTGTACAGCGCAGGAATGATCAGCAAGGTAATCACGGTGGAACTGACCAGGCCGCCGATCACGGCGCGGGCCATCGGTGCCTGCGCCTCGCCGCCTTCGCCCCAGCCCAGCGCCAGCGGCATCAGGGCCAGTATGGTGGTCAGGGAGGTCATCAGGATCGGGCGCAGCCGGCGGCGGGAGGCTTCGATCACCGCCTCGTGTACCGCATGACCCTCCACCCGGTGCAGGCGTGCGCTCTGGTCCACAAGCAGGATGGCGTTGTTCACCGCGATGCCCACGAGCATGATGCAGCCGATGAACGATTGCACGTTCAGCGTCGTGCCGGTAAGCAGCAGTGTCGCAATGACACCGATGGCAGCCAGCGGCACCGCGCACATGACGATCAGCGGATCGCGGAACGATTCGTACAGGCTGGCCATGACCATGTACACCAGGGCCACGGCCAGCATCAGGTTGATGAACAGTTCCGAGAAGGCGGCCTGCTGCTCCTCGAAATCACCGGCGAAGGTGATATCGACGTTGCGCGGCAGGGGCAGCTCGGCCAGCCTGGCCTGGGCGTCCGTCACCACCGAGCCCAGGTCGCGGCCGGCGATGTTGGCCGACACCGTATTCAGCCGCTGCTGTTCCTTGCGGAAAATCTGGATCGGGCCGGTACTGGGCTCGAAGCGCACCAGGTTGCGCAGCGCCACCGCCTCGCCGTTGGCGCCGGGCAGCGTCAGGTTGAGGATGTCGTCCAGACCCATCTGCTCGGCATCCCTGAGCTGGACCCAGATGCGATGTTCCGTCCCGCTGTCGCGGAACTGGCCGGCACTGCTGCCGGCGATGGCGGTCTCCACGGCCCTTGCCACCTGCGCCACGCTCACGCCCTGGTCCGCCGCCCGCGCGCGGTCGATACGCATGACCTGCTGCGGCATGCCTTCTTCGCGCCCCATGCGCACGTCGGTGATGCCGTCCACTTCCCGCAGCAGCCGCTCCACGTCGCGGCCCAGGCTGTCCAGCACGTCCAGCTCGAAGCCGCGGATTTCCACCGCCAGCCGTTCGCCTTCCTCGGTGCCGAGACCGCGCATGATCATGCCCTGGCTGGCGCGGACCCGGATGGTGGTGCCTGGCATGTTGGCCAGGGCGGGGCGCAGTTCGGCGGCGATCTGTTCGGTGGAGCGGCTGCGATTGGCCAGATCGACCAGCTGGATCTGGATGGACGCGCTTGCCGGCGAGGAGGCACGGAATCCGGAGGCGCCGACACTGACGATGGTGTTGCCGGCTTCCGGTACATGCTCCTCCAGCAGGCGCTCCACCTGGCGGACGCGCCGGTCGAGGACTTCCAGGCGGGTGCCGGGCTCCATCTCGATGGAAACGCGCAGCTCGCCCTCGTCCGTGGGGGGCATGAACTCGGTGCCCAGGCGCGGGACCAGCGCGATGGCCGCCATGAAGGTGAGGCCGGCCACGGCAATGGCGAAGGCGCGGTGGGACAGCGTCCACTTCAGTGCCCGGAGCTGGGCGTTCTCCAGGTGCTGCACGAGATTGCCACAGACGTCGCTCAGCCAGCGCACCAGGCCGGTGGCTGGCCGCTGCTGCGGCTTCATCAGGCCCATCAGCGTGGGCACCAGGGTGAGCGCGACCAGCAGCGAGCAGAACAGGGCGAAGGCCACCACGAAGGCGAGCTGCCGGAACAGCACCCCGCCCAGTTCCTGGGCGAAGAACATGGGCAGGAAGATAGCCATGGTGGTGAGCGTGCTGGCGATGATGGCGGGAGAGACTTCGCCGGTACCGCGGACCGCGGAGCGGCGGGCGTTGTCGCCGTATTCCTGTTGGTGGCGCGTGATGTTCTCGATGACGACGATGGCGTTGTCCACCATCAGGCCGACGCCCAGCGCCAGGCCACCCAGCGTCATCAGGTTCAGCGTGAAGCCGCCGAAGTAGATCAGCATGAAGGTGGCAATGACCGATACCGGGATGGCGGTGGCCGCCACCAGCGTGCTGCGCAGGTTGCGCAGAAAGAACAGCAGCACCAGCACGGCCAGGCTGCCGCCGTAGAGAATGGAGCGGCTGACGTTCTCGATGGAGCGTTCGATGAAGCGCGCGTTGTCGATGGCAGTGACCAGGTTGAACTGGGGGAAGTCCCGGTTGAGGGTGTCCAGTTCACGCTTGACGGCGTCGGCCACCTGCACGGTGTTGGCATCCGACTGCTTGCGGATCGCCAGTCGCACGCCGGGGTCTTCGTTGATGCGGATCAGCCGCGTGATGCGCTGGTGGGTGTCCCGCACGCCGGCCACCTGATGCAGATAGATCGGCGCGCCGTCGCGCACGTCCAGCACGGTGGCGCGCAGCTCGTCCAGTGAGCGGAATTCGGCGGGCGTGCGCAGCCGGATATCGAAACGGCCGCGCTGGATCTCGCCGGCGGGTACGATCACATTGGCATCGCGGATGGACTGCTGGATGGCATCCAGCCCGAGACCGAAGGCCAGCAGGCGGTCCATGTCCACTTCCACGCGGATCTCGCGTTCCAGACCGCCCCAGACATCCACGGCCGCCACGCCGGGGACACGTTCCAGGCGCGGGCGGATACGGTCGTCGATGATCTGCCGGGCCTCGATCGGGTCGAGCTGGCTGGAGGCGCCAAGCAGCAGGATGGGGGAACTGGCGGTGTCGAACTTGCGCACCTGGGGCCGGTCCGCGTCGTCCGGCAGCGCATTGGCGATGCGGTCGAGGCGGTCGCGGATTTCGTTGGTGGCCTCGTCGAGGTTGGTGCCCCAACTGAAGGACACCCGGACGTTGCTGTTGCCCTCGGTGGACGTGGAGCTGACTTCCTCGACACCGGGAACCGCCGAGACGGCTTCCTCCACCGGCCGTGTCACCAATTGCTCCACTTCTTCCGGCCCGGCGTTCTGGTAGCTGGTGGTGACGGTGATCGTGGGGTAGGTGACGTCCGGCAACAGGTCGATGGGCAGTCGGGCCAGCGCCATCAGGCCCAGGGTGACCACGATCAGCGTCACCATGGCGGTGAGCACCGGCCGGTCGACCGTGAAACGGGCGACATTCATCGGCGGGCCCCGACGTTGCTCAGGGCATCCTCATCGTCGGTGACGCTGACGCGCAGGCCGTCGCTGAGCAGGTGCTGGCCCAGTGTAACCACCTGGCCTGAAATCGCCGGCCTGCGTATCTCGACGAAATCGTCTTCCTCGATGCCGGTGTCCACTTCCTGGAAACGGGCGCGGTTGTCCTCGTCGATCAGGAAAACGCCCGTGCGGCCGTCGCGTTCCACCAGCGCGTCGGTGGGAACGATGGTGGCGTCGTCGCGAGCGTCCACCAGCACACGGGCCTGCACGAACATGCCGGGCTTCAGCATTCCATCAGGATTCGGTACGCGGATCTCGACGCGCGCCTGGCGGGAGGCTTCCCGGAACACCGGTGCCAGACGCTGGATTTCGCCGTCGAAGGTACGCCCCGGCAGCGCATCGCTGCGCACGGAGACTTCCTGGCCGATGCGCAGCCGGGCATAGTCCGCTTCGGTGCTGAATACCACGGCGCGCAGGGGGTTCAGCGATACCAGGGAAAGAATCGGCGAATTCGCCTGCAGCAGCGTGCCTTCGTCGGCGTAGCGTTCGCCGACCACGCGGACCGCGTCCGGGCCCTGCCAGATGGCGCGAACCGTGGTGTAGGAAAGGCGGATCTCGGCGCTGCGCACGGCCGCTTCCCGCTGCATGACCTGAGATCTGGCGAGTTCCACGCGCGCCGCCTGGGCCTGGGCCTCGGTGCTGGCGGCATCCAGCTCCGACTGCGATGCCACACGCTGCTCGCGCAGCTCACG
>JBJHBJ010000051.1:0-36366 GCA_050485425.1 Ectothiorhodospiraceae bacterium
TCAAATCTCCGCCCCCGACAACCCGTGTGGCTGTGGACGGTACGGTCGACTCGTGGCCTGTGGCCACCCCAAGGGTGGGTCAGTTCTGATGGCCAGTAGAGGGTTACTTTAATTGGCCACCAACACCGTTAATCTTGCGGACCGTTCTTCGGGGTTGCTGGTGGAACACATCGGCGCGCTCCGTGCTGCGTTGCGGCGGGTGAAGGTGCGCCATCCGTTTCAGATTGATGCGCTGGTGGTACTTCCTGATCACCTGCATGCACTCTGGACGCTGCCACCCGGGGATGAGGATTTCTCGACACGGTGGGCGCTGATCAAGGCCGGATTTTCCCGGCAATTACCGCCTGCCGAATCACGGCGTTCGAGCCGCCGCCACAAGGGCGAACGCGGCATCTGGCAACGCCGGTTTTGGGAGCATTTGATCCGGGACGAGGAGGATTTTCGCCGCCATGTGGATTACATCCATTACAACCCGGTGAAGCATCACTACGTTCAACGACCGGCGGATTGGCCGTTCTCCAGCGTTCATCGGTTCATTGAAAACGGCATGTTGCCGCGCGATTGGGCGGTGGAGCCGGAAGCGGAGGCGGGCTCGTTTGGGGAACGGCGGTGATGTTGGGGTTTATTGGGGGGGCCGATCTGTTTCCCGGAAGTGGGATGTTGGGGTTCGCTTTGCTTACCCCAACCTACGGTTTTTTTGTGGTTTCATTCATCAACGACGACAAGGAGTTGTCATGAAAAACGCGCTGTTTCGTCTTCTCAAAGGGGTGGCTGTCGTGGCCATGTTGATCGGGTCGTACCTGCTGCTGCTCTATATCCTTGGCGGCGGGTACATCATGCTGGAGGACTACCTGCTTGCGGGCGCGCTGCTATTTGGCGGCCTCGGGGCTTTCCTGCTCATTGTCTTCAAGGGGAACCTGCCCGCTTCCGGTAAAACCCAGCGCAGAGCTCTCGCAGCGCTGGGCTGGGCGACAGCCATGGCCGGAGCACTACTTGCCGTGAATTGGCTGCTCGGCGGCAACCTGCTGCACCAGATTCTGGGCATCTATCTCCTGCTCTGGGGTAGTGCTCTGATCCTGTTCAATAGCGTCCTCCATCCTTCCCGCTCCAGTTCGAAACCGTCGGAAGCTCAGGGATAAAACACCACTACAGGGAGAAATTGTGATGAAAAAGACACTGCTGGCAGCCGTGGGGGCTGTATTTCTAATGACGAAGGCCGCCATCGCGAGCGAGATTCCCACAAAGGAAGAATTCTTCGCGGACGACGACAACCAAGCAGCTTTCGAAATGGCGCAGGAAGGCGGCCAGATCGACCATGCGCGATCTCTCTTCCAGAACCAGTGCGGTGCCATCAGTACGCAGGATTTCGGGGGCAATCTGGACTGTGCCTGCTTCGAGCAGGCGTTCGAGGATGCCTCGGATGAGGATGTGTTCTTCGAGGCCGTGTCGGCCTACCAGATCTACGAACAACAGGTGGCGGCAATGCAGGCGGGCGATCAGGAAAAAGCCGAAAGGCTGGGCCGAGCCATGGAAGAGCGTGAAGGGCTGATTGACCGCATTGGGGAAGCTTGCGCACAGTAACGCTTTGAGGGACATACCGTAGGTTTGGGGGAGAAAATGACCAACGCTGTCACACTGCGTTCCTGATCTCTCTCCCGCCTACGCCCTATCCACGCTGTTCAGCCGGGGTAGCTGAGGCTCTCACATCCAGTTGCACCTGAAACCGTGTAGCGCGAACTGAGGGAATCAGGCGCCGGTTACGCTTCTGCAATGTCACCAACCCGTGGGATTCCAAGGTCCGCAAGGTACGGGAAAGGTTCCCCGCTTTGCGACCGCTGAGCCTTTCCAGTTCGTGCAGGGACTGTGGCTTATGCTCCTCAATCAACGTAAGCAACCGCTGATTCGGCTCGCTTAACACCTCAGCCAGCGATTTCATGGATTCGAACCAGACCTTCGGTTCGCCAGCACCGGGTTTGTATGTGCCGCGGGCAATCGCCAAAGTCCGCTGAATGTAACGCTCGCGGGACATGATGCCGACTTTCATAATCGCCTTCGCCATAGATTCTGTTCGTCCAGTACCCACTGCCCAAGTGGTAGCTCTCGCCGTTCAGCGAGAGCAACACCTCCAGCCCTGGAGCATCTCGTTCGTCCCTTGAACTCATACAACAAATATTATCAGCTGCTGATAATTATTTGAACTCAAAGCGTCCGACTTTAAGGCTCCGGTCTGCGGGTGTTGGCGCGACCGCTAGTGCATGCGGGTCGGATGGTCGGCGATCTTTGCCGGGGCTGAAGGCAGGTTCTGTGGCGGCGTGGTGAGGCTATCGTGGATCTGGCGCCAGAGGAGGTCGTTGGTGCGGCCCTTCACGCCGTAGCCGTCCACCACGTCCTGCAGCACCCGGCGTGCTTCCTCGCAGTCGAACTCGGTGCTGGCGTTCACCAGGCGGTCGATCAGGCCGTTCAGCTCCTCGATGGGATAGAACGTTTCGTTGGCGCGCATGATCATGGGGTGGGCGGTGCCGGTGACGTTCTCGCCCAGCAGCAGTTCCTCGTAGAGCTTCTCGCCGGGGCGCAGGCCGGTGAACGTGATTTCGACGTCGCCGTCCGGGTTGTCCTCGTCGCGGATATCCAGCCCGCTGAGGTGGATCATCTTCCGGGCCAGGTCCAGGATCTTCACCGGTTCGCCCATGTCCAGCACGAAGACGTCGCCGCCCTCGGCCATGGCCCCCGCCTGGATCACCAGGGCAGCCGCCTCGGGAATGGTCATGAAATACCGGGTGATTTCCGGGTGCGTGACGGTCACCGGGCCGCCGGCGGCGATCTGCTGGCGGAACAGGGGCACCACCGAGCCCGAGGAACCCAGCACGTTGCCGAAGCGCACCATGCTGAAGCAGGTTTCCGTTTTCGCGCTGGCCGCCAGGGCCTGCAGAATCAGCTCGGCGAAACGCTTGGTGGCACCCATCACGTTGGTGGGCCGCACGGCCTTGTCGGTGGAGATCAGCACGAAGGACTCCACGCCGACCTTGAGCGCAGCCTCGGCGGTGCGCAACGTGCCGATGGCATTATTCTGCACGCCCTCCAGCACATTCTCTTCCACAATGGGCACGTGCTTGTAGGCGGCGGCGTGGTACACGGTGTCCACGCTGAAGGCCTTCATCACCCGCTCCAGCCGGCGCTGGTGCATCACCGAGCCCAGCAGGCCCACCACCTTCACCTTCAGTTTCTCGGCCCGCACCATGGCCCGCAGCTCCCGCTCGATGCGGTACAGCGCGTACTCGTTCTGCTCGAACAGCACCAGCGTGCGCGGCCGGCGCTGGATGATCTGCCGGCACAGCTCGGAACCAATGGAACCACCCGCCCCCGTCACCATCACGTGCTTGCCCTTGATGCAGCGGTCCATCAGCCCCGCATCCGGCATGACGGAATCGCGGCCCAGCAGGTCGTCGATGTCCACCTCACGAATCTCGTCCAGGCGGGCGACGCCGGAGATGATGTCTCCCATGGAGGGCATGGTCTTCACATGCACGGAAAGCCGTTCCAGCTCGCCGACAATTTCGCGCCGCCGCGCCCGCGTAGCCGAGGGAACGGCCAGCAACACCTCGGTAAGGCGGTAACGGTCGATCAGACCCGGCAGGTCATCAGGCCCGTGCACCCGCAGGCCGTGAATCACCGTGCCCTGAATGGACGGGTCGTCGTCGACAAAGACCAGCGGCTGGTATTCCGGCGCCCCCTGGAGCGCGCGCGCAAGCTGCACACCGGCCTCCCCTGCGCCGTAGATGGCAACACGCTCACGGTCCCTGAACTGCCGCACCCAGGACTGGAACCAGGCGCGGGCAATGAAACGGGTGCCGCCGACGGCAAGCAGCCCCAGCATCCAGTAGAGGAAGTACGTGGTGCGCGGCACACTGCCAAGGCGCAGCAGGGCCACCAGCGCCACGAAGGCGAGTGCGCTCAACGTCACGCCCTTGACCACCGCCACCACCGCCTGTGGCCCCATGTATCGCACCACCGCCCGGTACAGGCCCATCATCGCGAAGCAGGGAATGGCCATGGCCGGCACGGCGAGCAGCAGCCACAGGTGGCGGGTGAGTTCGGTCGGCCAGGGCTCGCCCATGCGCAGCGCAAAGGCGGCCCAGACAATCACCGGCAGAATCAGCGCGTCCGTGGCCATCATCACCGCCTGCTTGGCGGTGCGGGGGAGCTCGACCAGCTTCTGGCTAATGTTCACGGCAGTGACCCCTTATCAGCCTTCTTCCCTTTGCTGACGCATGCGCCGCAAAGCATTGCTGTGGAATTCCACAAGAAACGCCGCGAACACACCGAGCATGCCACCCAATACCAGTGATAGCGCAAGAATCAGCGCCCCGCCACGGCCGCCGGTGTCTGCCCGCACAGCAACCCCCATAGCTCGGGTCGGTTGCATGCGCTCGCCGGTGGCCAGCAGCCGGTCGATCTCCTCCTGCGCGCTCGCCACACGGCGGGCGCGGGTCGCCTCCAGCCGGTCCAGTTCCACCCGCAGGGAAGCCGTTTCCGGTTGCTCGAAGTCCGGCTGGGTGGCGTGATCCGCATCCGCGTCGCCCTCCCGATTCAGCACATCCATCCGAAACTCGAGCTCCCCCACGGCCTCTTGCGCCGCAGCCAGCTTCCGTCCCGTGTCCCGCAGCGACTCCTCCAGAGACGCCAGGCGATCCGGCAGTTCCACCTGCAACCGCCGCTCGATTTCCAGCAGATCCGCCCGGGCGGACTCGGCCGCACTGCCGGTCAGCAAACCGATCAGGGCGGAATCCCCGCCAGACTCTCCAGCGCTACCGGGCCGGCTGCGCACGTCCTGCACCCAGCCCTGCATGAATTCAAACTGAATCTCCAGCAGCTTCTGCTCACCTTCCAGGCGCTTGCCCGCCGCCCGCAACCGATCCCGCTCCTGCTGCAGGTCTTCCACCGCCACCTGCGCCTCCGCCAGCTTGCCGCGCAGCTCGTAGGCCAGTTCACGCCGGGCTTCGTCCAGGGCGCGTTCCAGCGCACCCAGCCGTGTCTCGAACAGCCGCCGCGCCGGGCCGGCGATATCCCGGTGGGCTTCCAGTGTTGCGTCGTAGAGCTGGCGGTGAAGTCGTTCCACCAGCTCGTGGTCGTCCGGCGACGTGTCGGTTTCCAGGAACACGAAAGCGCCAGGGTCATCCGAACCGGGGCTGCGGAAGCGCACGGAAGGCACGTCCTCCAGGGGGGTGCCGCTCTCCTGGGAAACCTCCTGGCGCAGCGCCGGCCAAACGGATTCCCGAAGCCGCGTCACCACCGCCGAGCGGGGCTCCACCAGCTCCAACTGGATGTCACCGGTGACATCAATCTCGACGATGGAACCGATCTCGAACGTGGTGAGATAACGCTCAGTCACCTCCTGGCTCTGCCAGTACACCACGCCCCCGACCAGGCACAGCAGCGTGACGCCGACAATCCACCAGAAGCGCCGCAACAGCACAATCCAGAGGTCATAGAGGCTGATCTCGTCGTCCGCATAGCGGTACTCGGCGGGGAAATCCGCGTCACGGCGTGTGGGCAGATCGGAGTCCTTGCTCATGTCGTTCCAGTCTCGCGTTGATGTCAATTCATTATTTTCGCGCCGCACAACAAACGTAGCAGCAGCGCAACAGTTTTCGTAGTACTCAGGGGAAGGAGTGGCTCAGGTACCGTGACCGTTCGGGAGCCCTGCCTCGGCACGTACCGGTTCCGGCAGCCCGGCGTGGAAGCGCAGCGCCAGCACCACCAACGGCCCCCAGGCCGCAGCCAGAATCACAAAGCCGTATTCGGGAAATACCAGCGAAAGCCACGCCCAGGGCAGCAGCCAGAACAGATTCAAGGCGCCGGTGGCGAGCGTCACCACCAGATGGCTCTGATAACGGCGGGACGCATACTGATAGGCGTGGCTACGGTGCGCCTCATAGAAACGTTCGCCACGGAGCACCCGCCGAATCAGCGTCACCGTCGCATCAACGATGAACACGCCCAGCATGATCAGCCAGGCCCAGATGGGAAACGCGGCCTCCGCCCAACACGCCACGGCTAGCGCCGCTAACGAAAATCCGAGAAAACCGCTGCCGGCGTCCCCCATGAAGATCTTCGCCGGTGGCCAGTTCCAGGCCAGGAAGCCCAGGGCAGCCGCTCCATAAACCAGTACCAACGCGGCCAGTTCCCATTCCCCGGCCAGGTACAACAGCCCCGCCATGCCCAGGCACACGGTCACCGCCTCAACACCGGCAATGCCGTCGATGCCGTCCATGAAGTTGTAGAGGTTCAGCGTCCAGACAATGAACAGCACCGCTGCCAGCAGGCCCAAGTAGCCGGGTTGAAGCACAACCCCCGCAAAGTCCAGCGGCGGCAGACTACCCACAAAGGCAACAACGACCACTGCCGCCAGCACATGCACCAGCATCCGCCAGCGCGCCGGTACGTGCCCCAGGTCATCCAGCCCACCAATTCCGGCCACCAGCACGCCGCCCACCCAAAGTGCAGCCACCACCGAAAAGCCAACTGCATCCGCCAGCCAGAACAGCGGCAACGCCAGCAGCGTGACCACCACGATGGCCAATCCGCCCCCTCTGGGTGTAGGCACCGTGTGCGAACTGCGGGCATTGGGGATGTCCAGCAAGGCACGTTTCAGGGCGTACCGGCGCAGGCCGCCAGTCATCGCAGCAGACAAAATGAATACGAGGCCAATCAGCAGCCAGATCATGCCCTTTCCGAAGTCCCACGCTGTTGAGCAAGGAAGGCATCCACCGTCTTCTGAATACCCTCTTCCACGGAAACCGGCGGCTCCCAGCCCAGCGTTTCCCGGGTGAGGGAAATATCCACCTGCAGGGAACCGCACAGCCGGTCCACTTCCGCACGTTTGCCGGTAAGCGCGCCGAGCAGGCGCAAGGCGGACTCAGGCACCGGAATCAGTCGCGGGCTTTTCCCCATGGCGTTCGCAATCAACCGAATCAGTTCGGGCGTGGAGAGATCACGCCCATCAGAAGCCAGGAAGGTCTGCCCAGCGGCCTCCGGCGCATCAATGCAACGGATGATGAGATCCACGAGGTTATCCAGTCCGATCATGCTGCGACGGTTATGAACCGCCCCCAGCGGCAGCGGTACCCCCTTGTGCACCATGCCCATCAAGCGGGCAAAGTTGGCTTTTACGCCTGGGCCGTAGACAAGCGGTGGGCGGATCACGACCACCTCCATGCCTGTCTCACCCGACACTTTCCAAAGCGCCTGTTCGGCCTCCATTTTGCTGACACCATACGGATCGCCAGGCCCAGGTGTGCTCGATGCCGAGTAGACCTCTTGATCCGTTTCCTCTCCCAGAACTTTAATGCTACTCATGAAGATGAACCGGCGAATACCGTTGCCGGCAGCCGCGCGGGCCAACTCGCGCGTTGCATGCACATTGAGCGAGCGATACTCCGCCAAGGCATCTGCATTACCCGTTTCCGCCATAACGTGCACTCTGGCAGCAAGATGCACGATGGTATCGACATCCGATAACGCGCCCCGCATTAGCGCCGGATCGGAGTAGTCCCCCACGTCATGAACCAGGACGCCAGGCCACTGCACCGGCCGGCGTGTGAGCGCGACAGGCTCTCGTTGCCCAGCGGAGAGAATGCCGATCAAAGCAGAACCAACGAACCCCGTGGCACCCGAAACTGCCACGCGCTTGGAACTGGGCACTCTAGACATTTGCGGACTTCGGTTTACGAACGAGTTCGAACAGCTTTGCGGGAACCTTCAGCAGCACCCTTGGCAGACTCGTCGGAAGGTCATTCTCATTGCACGCGCGCACAATCTCCGTATTTAACACCCAGCTTGCGCGCAAGCCGCTCGTGCTGACCCCACCGGCCCGCATCTTGATAACCACCGCCGGAAGGTACGCATAACTCGCTTTCGCCGTATGCAGCAGACGAACCATCATTTCGTAGTCGGCCGCCACTTCGTAGTCCAGCGCATACCCACCATGCTTCTGGTACAACTCGCGCTTGACCATGAATGTCGGGTGAGCAGGCATCCAGCCGTAGCGCAGACGTTCCGGCCGGAAGTTGCCGGAATCGTAGTAACGCACAACGCGGTTCGTATCCTTGGGGTCAACGAAGACTAGATCAGCGAAAACGCAATCCGCCTGCTTCCCCTCCATCCGGCCAATCAGTTGGCTGATGGAAGTCTCGCCAACATAGAAATCATCGGAATTGAGTATACCAACCACGTCTCCCGTGGCGGCGTCAATGCCCTTGTTCATGGCATCGTATATGCCCTTGTCGGGCTCGGAAATAACGGTCGCTATCCGATCTTCGTACTCTCTCACGATATCCATCGTTCCATCGCGTGACGCGCCGTCGACGATGATGTACTCGACGTCGGGATAATCCTGGGCCAGGACAGATTCGATCGTGTCGCGAATGGTTGAAGCGCTGTTGTAGCTAACCGTTATAATACTGACTTTCTTCACGTACCTATCCAATAGCTCGCTTGTCTGTCGCTAGGACGCAACTTACTCGCCCGCCGACAGGTACATCTTCGTGTAAGGGTGAACCTTGGGATGAGCCTGGGCTTCAGTCGCAAGCCACCAGCGGAACGTCTCATGCTGACCATCGGGAAATTGCTGCAAGGGCCCTTCCCATCTCAATGCGTACGCAATCACCACGTAGTGCGTGCTAACCTGCTCGCCAAAGACGGAATCCTGATAATGGTGCTCGTAAACACCAATGAGGTCGCTGTCCTTTCGCTGCAGTGTTCTACCAAGCTCAGACGCCGCAACTCTCGCAAATGCCTCATCCAGCGATTCCGACTTGTATATCCTGCCGCCGGGCACGAACCAGTATCCTTGTGCTGGCCGGTTGCGACGCAAGCCCAGCAGCACACGCCCCTCGAAATCGGTCACCACAAGGTCGATGGACACCAGTGGCGCCCGCTCGACGACCTCCCGGAACGCCCCGCTCTCCAGATGCACCGGCTAGCCCCGCAACAGGCCGAGGTTATCCAAATACCACTGGTACGCATCTGTCAGGCCCTGTTCCAGCGGGATTTGCGCCGCCCAGCCCATATCCCGCAGGCGAGAGACGTCCAACAGTTTTCTCGGCGCACCATCCGGTTTTGACGTATCGAATCTGAGCTCACCCTGGAATCCGACAACACTGGCAACGGTCTCAGCCAACTCCCGAATCGTGCAGTCCTGTCCAGTTCCCACATTGATGTGGGACAACATCGGCTCGGTGTAGCGTTCGTAAACATCTCGCGGCAACTCCATGACGTGCACGCTGGCAGCAGCCATGTCATCTACATGTAGGAACTCCCGCTTCGGCGATCCGGTTCCCCAAATAACCACTTCAGTCGCCCCACTTTCCTTCGCTTCGTGGAAGCGCCTTATCAAGGCTGGCACTACATGGGAGTTTTCCGGATGAAAATTGTCGTTGGGGCCATAGAGATTGGTGGGCATTACGCTGCGGTAGTCTCGCCCAAACTGTCGCGCGTACGACTCGCAAAGCTTGATACCGGCGATCTTCGCGATGGCATACGGTTCATTCGTTGGCTCCAGCTTTCCTTCCAGCAGAGCCTCTTCGGCCATCGGTTGCGGGGCGTGCTTGGGGTAGATACATGATGAGCCGAGGAACAGCAGCCGCTGGACCCCCGAAACATGTGCAGCGTGGATTACGTTGCATTCGAGAATCAGGTTCTCGTAGATGAATTCCGCCGGATAGGTATTGTTAGCTTGAATCCCGCCGACCTTGGCAGCCGCAACATAGACCGCGTCTATGCGGCAATCTGCGAAGAACTCGTTCACCTGCCCCTGTTGGCTCAGATCCAGCTGCGCACGCTCCTGCGTAATGATCCGCTCAAACCCTTGCCGCTCCAGCTCGCGAACAATCGCAGAGCCAACCATACCTCTATGGCCGGCAACGAAGACATTCTTGCCCCTATCGACCATCATCCCTCCCTGGTCACAGACACATCGTAGCCATGACGTTTCAGTAAGGCGTGGCGCTTCGCCTGCTCAAGGTCGTGAGCGACCATCTCCGAAACCATCTCCTCGACCGTCGTACGGGGCTCCCATCCGAGCTTTTCCCGGGCCTTGGTCGGGTCTCCCAACAGCGTCTCCACCTCAGCGGGCCGAAAGTAGCGTGGGTCCACGCGAATAATCGTATCCCCGACCTTCACACCTGGCGCATTATCCCCTGCGATCCCGGCGACGACACCATACTCATCGACGCCTTCACCACGAAATTCCACATCCAACCCGAGCTCCTTAGCGGACATTCTCACGAAGTCACGGACGGAATACTGTTTACCCGTGGCAATAACGAAATCTTCCGGGGCATCCTGCTGTAGCATCAGCCACTGCATCTCCACGTAGTCTCGTGCGTGCCCCCAGTCCCTGAGAGCATTCATATTGCCGAGGTACAAGCACTGCTCAAGCCCCTGAGCTATATTAGACAAACCTCGAGTAATCTTTCGAGTAACGAAAGTTTCCCCACGCCTAGGCGACTCATGGTTGAAGAGCACACCATTACAGGCATACATCCCATAAGACTCTCTGTAATTCACGGTAATCCAGTAAGCATATAGTTTAGCAACAGCGTACGGTGAGCGCGGGTAGAACGGGGTTGTCTCACGTTGAGGACTCTCTTGGACCATGCCATAAAGTTCAGATGTGGATGCTTGATAAAACCGGGTTTTCTTATCTAACCCGAGGAGCCTGATGGCCTCCAGTATTCTTAACGCACCGACAGCATCAACATCGGCCGTATACTCTGGCGACTCAAAGCTGACAGACACATGAGATTGAGCAGCCAGATTATAAACCTCGTCCGGACAGGTTTCTTTAATTATTCTCGTAACATTCGCACTGTCAGAAAGATCACCATAATGCAGAAAAAGGCTGCGATTCAATTCATGAGGATCCTGATACAGATGATCGATACGGTCTGTATTAATCGACGAAGCTCTTCGCTTAATTCCGTGAACCTCATACCCTTTCTGAATTAAAATTTCTGCAAGATAAGATCCATCTTGCCCAGTCACTCCGGTAATCAGTGCAACTTTCATAAAGAGCTCCGCCAACGATCAGAAATAGGATATAAGATAACGCCTAACCCAGCCTCTGCTTAACAGCCTTTACAATATTCTCTGCCCCAGCCTGCAGCGACCACTCATCTCTGAGGCGTAAAGAGCTTTCGGAATATTGACGTCGCATATCAGGGTTTTTTGCCAAATTCAACATTGCTTCCGCTAGCCCTTTAACATCTCCCGCCGGATAAACAATACCATTATTCTTATCTATACAAACATCTCCTGCCGTTCCAACCGCATCAGAGACAATCATTGGCAACCCAAACGCCAACGCTTCATTCAGAACCTTAGGGCTTGGATCGTAACTTGAGCTTTGGACAACAATATCCGCAGCCTCATAGTAGTCCAGAATTTCATTTTGATTTTTAAATCCGGCAAAAATCACCTTTCCTTCGATTTTACCGCCTATCTTGAATGACAAATCATCCCTTTCCGGCCCATCTCCAACAAGCACCAACGTGCCGCCTGGAAAAGAATTCAAAAAAATGGCGAATGCCTCGATGGCCTCTGACCAGTTCTTTCTTGGAACCATTCGACCAACACCCAAAAAAACCACGTCGTCTTGAGGAATTCCTAGACTAGCTCGACCGGAGAAAAAATTTGTCCGTTGCTCCGGGGAAAAGAAGCTCGAATCAACGGCGCTGGGAACAAAATATAGAAACTCACTCTTAGCACCATAATACAAATAGTAGCTCTTATTCGCAGAGCAACTATACATAAACCCATCATAAATCTTAAAAATAACGCCTAAGTAGATTTTCTTAAGCATCAACAGAAATCGAGATTGATTCCTTCTTCTAACTGCCTCGCCGCGAAGAAAAACAAGGGCCCCGCCAAGGCGAGCATAAAGCGCACCGAGAAGACTAGAGATAGAGCTGTAATTTTCAATTATTACTACATCGTAACGACCAGACCTTATCAGCCTAGGCAACCCAAAGTTCACCAACCCGAAAAACGTTCTAAAATAATATATAATCGCCCCAAACGTCCCTAGCCGGGCCTCTTTCTCCGTCTTATCAGCGCCAGTGTATGTGACCTTCACTCCTGATTTATTCTCAACGAACTGGTAGTTAAATCCCTGTAGAACCGATTCCCCCCAAGAATAACGTGCCCCCATGGTTGGATCGTAGCGCTCCTCAAGGCCCCAGCGGTCTAGAAATATGACATCTAAATAAATGTCCTCAAATTCCGCTAGCTTGCGATATAGCGCGCACCGGTATGGCATAACCTTTTCGGAGATTATTGCCACCCTAGGCTTCCCGTTCCTTTTTGAGTTCATATAATCAACGATTATTCAATCGCAAAACATATTGTTGTCTCTTCCCTTCGTGCATCGAGTCAACAGAAATAAATCGACCGGAGGGATCCCATCTTGGATGTAGATCACATCGGTCAGGCGAAGACTCAGTATGGTGTTGCGGCGCACGAAAACTAGCAATCCTAGTTACATCGGAAGATTTCAAATTCACCAACAGCAGATGTCTATAACCTTTAGAATCAGGGTAGGTGTCTGTCACCATTAGATTATTATCAGCCGGACAGAAGGATGGATGGCCATCTTCAGTCATGTATGGTCCAGAAAGTACTTTTTCTGGCACATCAGATCCAACACGAAAAACGAAGTATCTATCCTGCAAAATGCGCTTTCTGAGTTTTTTTAGAATTGAATGGTTTCTAACCAATGAATACCCTTTTATTGCACCCTTAAGAAGCATCTCTTTGATAGCATTTCCGGTTCTTTCCCTAGGATCACTGCCTGGCTTTCGTCCAAAAACCACAAAGGAATCACTATCAAGCCATGCGGCATGGGAGTACATTCCAGAATCCGGGTAAAGATGCAGATCGTGAGCACCGAATTTTCCCGAGTATAGGCGAGTAAAAAAATTACCACTCCTAGTTAGCCACCGATGATAGAAAAGAAACTTCTTTCCGTCAGGTGATATTAGTGGATGGTCGAGCCAATGGTGAGCCTCGAGCGAACTCTTAGTTGGTTCTATCTCAGCCAACATTTCTGTGGAGACCACCATCTCTTGCTCTCCGGATGATAAACTAACAATCTTCAGACCATCTTCTTTGACGACTCCCTCTTTCCATCGTGATGGAAACTCCCCTGCATAAGAGTAGGATTTTCGTGTATGACTTAACCTAGCTACAGGCAGGATGAACGCGAACCTTCCTGTTGGATCTATCTCACTGACTGGGACTTTGATGTCGCGAACAACTCTCTTATCAGCCAGCGACCATATTTCAGCAGAGAATCCATCTCTACTTCTTACATTAAATATAATTTTATCATTGGAAGCAGGAAGCCATTGAAGCATCGAGCCCTGCTGCCAGTTGCATGCGGTTGTTTGAGAAACTTTTTGATATTGTCCAGAGCCTTCAAAATCAAAAAAACCGATATCAACAATGTCATTCTCTGTTAAATATTCATTTTGCGAGTCCAAACGATGGCTTAACAGCTTGTCACCTGCGACATTCCAAGGTGATATACCATAGTACCCATAAAAGTGCTGACCCTCCTTCCCCGTCTTAAAGAAGACATCAGCGCATTTACTATTGATATAGAAATCTTTTTTTCTCATAGAATCCTCGAAGATCACTTGAACACAAACTTCTGTCTAAACAAATAATCTACACGCCCTTCCGTCATGTGCTTAGTCGCCTTATAAAATTTCGCCATAAAACGACCAAGTTTTCTCGGGATATATCTGAGAATGGGGGAGCGATTACGGTACAGTTCAGATACCTGATATAATTCTTTTTTGGAGATGCTTTGCAGATTCGAAGTCTTTGCGGCACCATGGTGGCGAAAAGCACCTAAGTACTCCTGTATGTGGGCAGCCTTATACCCTCCCGCCAATAGGCGCGAGAAATATTCGTAATCCATATCAAAATCATAACTTTCATCCAAGAGCCCCAATTCTTGGCATAAGTCACGACGCCAAAACGCAGCTTGATTATGTATCTGTGGCCCTAAGAAGACCTGGATCCATAGCCTCGCGCAGCCCAACAGGACTTCATCCAGCACATTGTCATCCTTGTCGATATGCAAGAAGTTACCATATAAAATGGAGGCGGATGGGTTAGCCTTAGCGGTATCCGCTATCCAACTAAACGCTCCAGGAAGATATATATCATCAGAATTCTGAAACCCAATAAAATCCCCTGTCGCCATTGAAATTCCCTTATTAATGGCATTGGTCTGCCCAGCATCACTTTCACTCACCCAGAAAGCAATTCTATCGCCATACTTTTTTAAAATATCAAGCGTACCGTCAGTCGAACCACCATCGATAATAATATGCTCCACATTGGGGTAATTCTGATTTAGAACGGACAGTATCGTTCTCTCCAAAAACTCCGCCTGGTTGAAAGACGCAGTAATAACACTCAGCTTTGGGTATTCAGAAATTGCGCAACTATTTCTCGAGACTCCTTCTATTTGTTGTCGAGTAAAATTCGCAATCCTACGAGACAATGAGATTTTGTCATTAGCGTTCATATTTAAAGCATTCCCAACTGAAGAGAGTAATTAGAAATATTCACGACGCTGCTTGGCCTTCCAACTTCTTTTCCTTACCCCCCAAAACCAAGAGCCAATCACAACCCCGATCATCACGCTCTCATACAAAACATACGCAAATCTTCCATTAACAATCAACAGAAATGCAAAAAAAGGAATCGACGCAACGGAGACAGCGTTAAAGCTGGAGAAACCTTTTTTAGTTCTGAAAAAATTAACAGCAAATATAATCCCAAAGAAGAATATTATTAACAACACTAACACCCCGATAGGGGCCCCAAAGGTTACAGTGAAATTAAGCCACGGAACATCATTAAAGTCGCCAACACCTCTCGATCTCATAACGAAGCCTGACGGAAAAAAATCCATGTTATCCCAACGCAGATAGTGAAGAATTTTTTCTATTCTTTCGCCATCCTGGCTAGCATGGAAATCACCTTTAAGCAGACTGATCAACCTTTCAGAAATTCGAAATCTTGCGAAGTCATGCACATCAATCGCATACCTTTCTAATAGGTAAATCAAAAAAACTGAAAAGACGGCAGGCGGAATAATGCTAGAAATTGTCAGAAAAAATAACTTCCTATCCTTTCCAAACAGAACCGTCATCGTCAAAAAAAAACCCAAAAAAACTGAGAACGCCACAACACGAAAACCCGAAAGCGGGATGGCAAGACCTCCTAGCACAATAGCTATAGCGATATAAAACCTTCTTCCCAAAGCGACGGATAATGCTACCATCAGAAACGTCGCCAGTATATTAATACTAAATATACCTCTTGCACCATTTATAGTCGGCAGCTCAGAAAAAATATAGGCACTAGAGAGAAGATCTCCCGACACCGCTCCTACACAAAGAAAGAACAAATATCTCGGATCACATTGCTTAACCTCTCTTGCCAAAAAACCTGCTAATATTGCGTAAAGCCAGGGGCGTGCCGAAGATAGTGTGTAAAAAACCGAACTTTCAAAAATAGCAATAAAAACTAACAGCATCCATAACGCAATCAGACCAAGAAGGCTCAACACGGTAGCGCGGCCAATTGTAACATTTCCTCCCAGGAGAGTTTTTGAATAGACCGAAAGTAGCAATGCCAGGAAAAAGAAAGGCTCAGGAAAGTAAACCGGAATCCTAAAAACCTGCTCCCCCAAGCCATACCAGAAACTTGAAAACCCAACAAAACCAAGAAAAAAAATCCCAACGGAATTCCTGAAGCTAAAAGAACTTTTTCCTTCGAAGAATGGCTCGATTGCTTTCATTCGCAAATGCATGTACGACGCCTACAGGTAACCGAGCACCTTAAGCTCTTCGGCACATTCTTTTTCTATAAAGTCGTCCATGCCCTTAAGCTCACTTTCGTCTCTCCCACCTTTCACGAACGTCATTGTGTATCTGGGATTCCGCTTTTTATAACTTTGCTCTTGGCGTCTCATCAAGGAAGCGGATGAATGAGAAACAGCGTATTTAATTGATTCTTCGCTCAGACTCCAACCAAACGTGCTACTCAATTCTTTGAGTTCTTCTGTCGGATCTTTCAGGAGATCCTCATACTTTAAAAGATACAGCCTACGGTTCTCTATTACCGGCCCGCGGAGCCAAGATGTCACATGTCGTTTCCAAGCAGAAACGCCTAGATTCGAATCGCAAAACCCCTCAAAGCTTCCCTTGAAGCCAGAGACCTCTTTCTGGTATCGAAAATAACTCCTCAGAACGTTAACGGGGTGCCTCACCAGATAAATAACAAACCCGTAATTATAGTTTAGTTCGGAGTGGGATTTTATTAACCTTGAGGAGGGAGTGCAATACACAGGATCAGCAATCTGCCGAGATACATGGATGTCTGGAACGAACATTCTTGAGTTAAAAAAGTTGGCCACCTCACTTCTACCACTCTCTTTTAAAGCCGCATTCGCCAGCAACACGGATAGCCAAGTAATCCCGGATTTTGGAAATTCCACTACATATATATCTGAATGTCGAGGATTAGCCGCGGTCACTCTCTTCATCCGCGTCTTATATTCCACAATATTCTTTAAATTTTTTATAAATTTGAACGGATTTTTCAAATCAACCATAATGATTTCCCGCAGATACTCCCGAAAGGTAACGTAAAGCTTATCAATACAAATCCTTCAACGACTGATCACCGAGCTTTCTACTCCCAGTCTTTTTTTTACTTTCCTACGAAGCATTAAATTCCACGAAATCATGGAAACGCCACTTGCGATCGCCGCGCCTTCCATTCCATACATAGGAATAAGAAGAAGATTTAGGAAAAAATTTATCGCGGCCGCAATCGCTACACCGTGCATGGTGTCTCTTTCGTGCCCCGTCATATCTAAAAGCATCCCGACCGCACCTACGCCGGCGTTCACCAGTTGAGCAATAACTAGAAATATTAGGGCGTTGCTTCCCTGCTTGTAATCCTCACCAAACACCAGCCCCAATACATCCTCTCCTACGACAACAAATAGTACAGAAGGAAGAATAGCTGAAACAAAAACAACCCGAGAGGATATTGTTACGATTTTCTGAAGGTTAACGATATCGCGTTCGGCATATAGTTTAGCTATATGCGGCTGCATAACAAGCACGATTGCCTGCAGGCCAAATATTACGAAAAGCCCTACACTTGTGACGACTCTATACACGCCAACTTCTTCGCTATCCCTGAAAACTCCGAGCATTATCAAGTCGATGTTCGAATTAAAAAAATGAAACCCGGCCACGAGAGTCAGAGGCAGAATGGCGCGACGCCAATACTCTCTTTCAAATGATGGAACATCAACAGTATCAATTTCCGCAGGGCGCAGCAGCCACAAAAGGCAGCTTGTAGTTACAAGAGATACCCCAGCAGCAGCAGCATGGATTATCATAACGTTTTGAGGATTATCTACCATCATCTCCGGAAAAGCGTAAAACCCCAAAACCACACCACAAATTAAAAAAAGTGGCCTTAGCACATACTCTGGAAGCTGACCGAGAATCACATTTTTTAGCCCCCTTATTGCAGCGCCACGAACGTTCGTCAGAGCTATCAGCGGAATCAGAATCAACCCAAAAAAAACAGTCTTCCAACGCTCATCTTGAGACAAGGAGCTGACATAAACCAGCAACATTACAATGACAATAACAACAAGAGATAAAGAAATTACGAAACGATCACCCCATCTCCAAAGCCCACATAGTAGATTCCAGTCTTTTCTGGTTTGTGCTTTCGCGGTCTCCCTTACCGTTAGCTGCGGGACACCTGATTGTGCAGGTATAGCGATCAACATAATGATAGCTATCGCGAATGAGTAGACACCATAACCTGCCGGACCTAGTTTTCGAGCCAAGATGACAGATAGGGTAAACGCCAACAGAACATGAATCATCTTAATTCCGACACTAACAACTCCTCCTCGCAACAATTGGGCCTTTAGATTTTCACCAGTCACCAGCGCGGCAATCTTTGAAATCATGCTAAGTTGTAAGCTCTTACTGATCGTCAACGGTAGCAGCTAACCAGTTTGACGCTGTTTATTGTCAATAGGCCGTAGCGCACGCTACCGCCCTAGGGCTTAACGGCTCCCCATTGGCCTCATATGTCTAGCTGATCAGCCGCTAAGCCGACCCCGATCGCGATGCGCCCGCATCACAACCCCCTCCCTTGGATCTGACTGAGTTCCTACAGCGCTCGGCTACAGCGCTCGGCTGGCGCCGCTTTGTTTTGCAGCGGGCTCGTTGAGCGAGGCGCTGTGTTTGGGGTGAGAGTCTCTCACACCCTTCTGAGGCCAAGTATCAGTCGATTCCTACAACTGTGACACAGTCTAGGACGTACAGCGTCTGGCCGCATGGTGTTTCAGGGCGGCTACGGCGCCGGTTGTGGGTTGTTGGTGGATATCGTTGCTCCATCCATCCTACGGGCTGAACTGGCCCTGGTTGCTCGGTGAACCGTTGACCGGTGGTTTCGGTCACCGCACGCGGGGTCGCGGTGCGCACCCTGCGGTGCTGGTTGTTTGTGAGCCGGCTATCTGTCCCGGGGCTGGACTTTGCCTTAGAGGGCGGTGCCTGGCAAGGCTGGAGTGGTATTTGTGTGACATGTTGCCGGTTGGGGGGTGTTGCGGTGCGCATCGCCTTCGGCTCTGAGCACCCTACGGGCAGTGGGGGCGGTTGGGGGGTTCGGGTTGGTGCGCACCGTTTTGCGGTGCGCACCCTACGAGGCGTTGCGTTTGGAAATCTTCATTAGTGCCAGTGGGTTACTTGTTCTAGTTGTTCTAGATGGCCTGGCCAGTGTGGTGCATGGGGGGTGATTTTCGCACCAGGATGCGGCGAGGCGGCGATTCGTCTCCGTTTGGGTGATGTTCTTCGGGTCATGCAGGCCATACCGTTCAGCGGCATGGTATGGAAACTGCACTTTTCCTCGTGTGACGGCCGTCCATTAGTACAAGCACACATTAACGGAGACACATGGGGAATCTGTCATGAAACTCAGGAACCTTGCCGTGGGACTGGCATTGCTGGGGCTCGCGGGTGCGAGCGCGGCGCAGACGATTGACGTGCGGATCGGGCACCAGAGCATGGTAACCAATACGGTGTCCGGAGGCATTGTGCTTCAGCGGCTCAACCTGCTTGAGAAGCATCTGCCGACGGATGGGGATTACGAAGGTGTGCGGTACCGCATTTCCTTCAGCGACTATTCTTCCGGGCCGCCCATTACCAACCAGATGATTGCCGGGCGGCTGGAGTTCGGCGTGATGGGCGATTACCCGCTGATTACCAACGGTGCGGCATTCCAGGCCCAGGGCCGGGCGGAGACGCGCTTCATCGGACTTACCGGGTACAACCTGAAGGGGTCCGGCAACGCCATTGTGGTGCCGGTGAGTTCCGATGCGCAGTCGCTGGAAGACCTGGCCGGCAAGCAGCTTTCCACGCCGTTCGGCAGCGCGGCCTGGGGCATGACGCTGAAGGCGCTGAGGGATGCGGGCGTGAGCGACAGCGTGGCGCTGCGGGACCAGAGCCCGCCGGTGGGTCTGGCGAACATCGAGGCGCGGCGTATTGATGCGCATGCCAACTTCACGCCCTGGTCGGAGGTAATGGAGTTCCGCGGTACCGGCCGGAAGATCTTCGACGGCAGCGAGGTGGACATCCCCACCTTCCACGGCATTGTGGTGCTGAAGTCCTTCGCGGACGAACATCCTGAAGTGGTGCAGGGTGTGATGAACGCCGTGCTGGAGGCGCAGCAGTGGATTCGGGACGACCCGATGCGGGCGGCGGTGAAGGTGTCCGAGTGGACCAGCATCGAGAAGGAAGTGCTGTACCTGTATTTCAGCAACGGCGGCATTACCACCATGGACGCCTCCATCAAGCCGGAATGGGTGGATGCGCTGAAGTACCACCACGAGTTGCTGCAGGTGGAGCGCGATGTGCCGGACCTGGATTTCGACCGCTGGGTGGATGACCGCTTCGTGCGCGCGGCCTACGAGAACATCGGCGTGGATTACGAGGAGCAGGTGGCCACGATGGTGAGCCCGGTGCCGGACAACGCGGAGCTGCCGGCAGCGAAGATCTGGTTCGCGGATGAGGGGATCGTGGAGTACGACTCCATTGCAGCGATGATGGATGCCAAGCGCGAAGCCGAAGGGAACGGTGCGGAGATTTACAGCACCTATGTGTTCGACCGTGCGACCGGCCTGAAGCTGTTCGGCAAGATGGCGTATCTGGTGGATGACGGCCAGGGGGATCTGGTGGCGTTCATGAAGCGGGCGGATGCGGAGGCGTATGCCAGTGATAGTGGTGGGGATTTGGTGGCTGGTCTGGGGTATTGACTGCGGCCAGTGAGGTGTGGCGCCGCATCGCCTGGGGTGGTGCGGCGCTGTTGGGGTTCGCTTTGCTCACCCCAACCTACGTACTCGTTGCCCGGCAGGTTCCGTATCAGGACGTCCATGTCGACCAGCAACATCATGGCAGGTTCCTTCGCCTTTCACGCAATTGGCGCACATGGTCGGCCACGTCTTCATCGGTACGGCCCGACCAGATGCCGAACGCGGGGTTTCGTTTGCTGCGCGGGGTTTTCAGGCGACGCCGTTCGGTCATGCGTCACCCAGCCGCCCAACGATTACGCCAGGAGATTGGCGGCAGTCCAATATCGCATACACTCGTACGGCGTCACCGTGCACGCGATAGTAGACTGCGTAAGGAAAACGACGAGAAAGGAGTCTCAAGAAGCCGAAATATTCTGCATGAAGGCCCGAGTAACGCTGGAGTAAATCGATATCCGAAGACAGGGCATTCAGGAAATACTGGCCAAGACCGGGTTGTTGTTGTTCGTAGAAGGCGAAGCCACGGGCAAGATCTTCCTCCGCCTCATCAAGTATTTCGATTTTCATCGCGTCCTTGTGCGCAAACGCTCCTTTACCGTTTCCCAGTCAACAAAGGATGCCGTGCCGTCCTGGGCACGCTTCTCCCTGCGCCGCAGTTCGTCGCCATGCCAACCCGGTGCTGGCACCGCCTCGGGGTTTCTGCTCAGGTCTTCCCATAGCTCCTCAAGGGCGCGCAGCTTCTCGGCTTTGGACATTCGATCCAGGGGGAGGATTGTTGCCATGCTCCACCGCTCCATTACCTCTTAATGGATGAGCATACTACCGCTCACATTTGCTGGAAAGCGCTGAGGGTGCCCAGGCGGTGCGCATCGCCTTCGGCTCTGAGCACCCTACGGGAGGGATAGGGGTGATCCCCGACCGGGTGCGGTCGGGGATTTTTTGTTGGTGCGGGGTTATTTCTCGACGAAGGCGCGTTCGATGACGAAGTGGCCTGGCTGGCCTTGTTGGGGGGAGGCCTCGAAGCCGCGGGCGTTGAGGATGGCGGTCAGGTCCTTCAGCATGGCCGGGCTGCCGCAGAGCATGACGCGGTCGGTTTCCGGGTTGAGTTGCGGCAGGCCGATGTCGTCGCAGAGCTGACCGGTTTCGATCAGGTCGGTGATGCGGCCCTGGTGCAGGAAGTCCTCGCGGGTGACCGTGGGGTAGTAGATCAGCTTCTCGCGGATTTCCTCGCCCAGGTATTCGTGCTGCGGCAGTTCGTAGCGGATGTAGTCGTGGTAGGCCAGTTCGCTGACGAAGCGCACGCCGTGCACCAGCACGACCTTCTCGAAGCGCTCGTAGGCTTCCGGGTCCTTGATGATGCTCATGAACGGCGCCAGGCCGGTGCCGGTGCCCAGCAGGTAGAGGTTACGGCCGGGCAGCAGGTCGTGCATGACCAGCGTGCCGACCGGCTTGCGGCTGACGAACAGGCTGTCCCCTTCCTTCAGGTGCTGCAGGCGCGAGGTGAGCGGCCCGTCCGGAACCTTGATGCTGAGGAACTCCAGGTAATCGTCATGGTTGGCGCTGACGATGCTGTACGCCCGCATCAGCGGCTTGTCCCCGACTTTCAGGCCGATCATGACGAAATGGCCGTTCTCGAACCGCAGGGATTCGTCCCGCGTGGTGCGGAAGCTGAACAGCGTGTCGTTCCAGTGATGCACACTCAGCACCTTCTCTTCGCCTATGGCAGCCATCGTGTTTACCTCCTGTTGATGGACAATTGAAAAATTCCTCTCACCACAGCGCGGGCAGTGCAGCCAGCAGGGCGGCCACGCCCAGCACCAGCAGCAGGCTGAGCAGCAGCAGATGCGCCAGCGGCCGCCAGCCCAGCCCCACCAGCGCTACCACCGAGGTGCGCATGCCCAGCGCCGCCATGGTGAGCAGCAGGCACCAGTGCGAGGTCTTCACCAGCAGCTCGCGCAGGGGCTCCGCGATCAGGCCCAGGCTGTTCAGCGCCAGCAGCGCCACGAAGCCCAGCAGGAACAGCGGGAATTCGGTGCGCCCGGGGTCGCCCCGGCGCAGCAGGTAACCGATTACCAGCACCACCGGCGCCAGCATCGCCACCCGCAGCAGCTTGGTCAGCGTGGCCACGTCGCCGGCAGTGTCGGACACCAGGTAGCCGGCGGCGGCGGCCTGGGCCACGTCGTGAATGCTGGCGCCCAGCAGCAGGCCGCTGTGCGCTTCGCCGAAACCCAGCAGCGCGGTCAACGGCGGGTAGGCGATCATGGACAGCGTGCCCAGCGCGGTCACCCCGATCACCACACCCAGCAGGCGGCGTTCTTCCAGGCGGCCGGCGGGAATCACCGCGGCCACCGCCACGGCGGCGGAGACACCGCAAATGGCCACCGCAACGCCGCCCACCAGGCTGTGCATGGCCGGCAGCCGAAGCCAGCGCCCCAGCAGCAGCCCGGCCACAATGACCAGCGGTACGGAGAGCACCACCACGGCCACCGACAGCGTTCCCACCTCCTGCACATCGGCCAGGCCTATTCTCGCACCCAGCAGCGCAACGCCCACGCGCAAGATGTTGCGCGCCGAGAACTCCACGCCCGGCTGCAGGCGCTTGTCCTGCGCCTGGGCGGCGAAACCGAAGCCCAGCAGCAGCGCGAACAGCAGCGCCGGGGCGTCGTAATGCGTGGCGATGAAGCTGGCGGCCATGGCCAGCACGGCGCACAGCGCCAGGCCGGGATAAAGCAGCCGCAGGCGCTCCAGCGGCGCGGCGCTGGCCAGGGCGCCGTTCACTGCGCGGCTCCCAGTTCGCGCAGGTAGCGCCAGGGGAAATGGCCGCGGCTGTGGCCGTCGGAGAAGAAGAACTGCAGGCCGCTGGCGCCCATGGGCTCGATGCCGTCGATGGTGACGGCGTCGTTCCCCGACACCGCCCTGCCCTGCTGCCGCGCCAGGTTGCAGGCCGAGCAGGCACAGGCCAACCGCAGCGCGGTGCTGGGAAGGCGGCTGACGTGGCCGTCCGGCCAGCGCAACTCGACCCGGCTGCGGCCGGCGCAAAGGCGTACTTCCTCCGGCGGTGCCACCGGCGTTTGCAATGCGGACATGACAGGCCCTCCTCTCACGGCATGGGCCGCGCCAGCTTGTTATGACAAGTTGGCGCGAATGAATCCGACGCTCCGGCGGTGGTTCACCGCACTTCCCGCAGTTCGGGATCGCGGGCCAGGTACTGAAGCTTGTCCGGCTTGTCCAGCCAGTCCTCGGCCTCCGGCAGCGGTTCCTTCGCCTCGGTGATCACCGGCCATTCGGCGGCCAGTTCCGCATTCAGCGCCAGGAAGTGCTGTTGTTCCTCGGGCAGGTCCTCTTCCGCGTAGATCGCCTCGGCCGGGCATTCCGGCACACACAGCGTGCAGTCGATGCATTCCACCGGGTCGATCACCAGGAAGTTCGGCCCTTCGTGGAAGCAGTCCGCCGGGCACACCTCGACGCAATCGGTGTATTTGCAGCGGATGCAGTTGTCGGTTACCACATAGGTCATGACGGTTCTCCGGTCCGGCCGGGCCATCCCCCCGCCAGGCTGACGGGGCAATGGATGGCCGGCGTTGTCCACGGTGCGTTCAGGCAGCGGCTTCCAGCCGGGACTGCGCCCAGCGGGCCAGCTTGCGGACGTCCGGGTCGGGATCGTCCAGCGCCGCGTCGATAAAGGTGCGCCCATCGCCGTGGCCGATTTCCCCCAGCGCGCAGATGGCGGCCTTGCGCAGGTTAGCCATGGCGTCACGCGTGCAGACCCCCAGCGCGGGAATGGCGGCCACGGCCTGCAGCTTGCCCAGCGCCTCGGCGGCCTTTTCCCGCACCTGCCAGAGTTCGTCGCGGGTGGCTTCGATCAGCGGCTGCGTGCCGTCGTCGTAATCCAGCTTGCCGATTCCCTGGGCGGCTTCCGCCCGCACCTGCCAGTGGGCATCGCCGAGAATGCGGACCAGCGTCGGGCCCACCGCCTTGCCGCTGGCGTACAGCAGCGCGCTGGTGGCGGCGCGGCGCACGTCCGGATCGCTGTCGGCGGTGGCGCGATCCATCAGCGCCTGCAGGTTGCTTTCCTCGCGCAGCCAGCCCAGCGCCCCCACCGCCTCGCGGCGGACCTGGGGGTCGTCATGCTGCAGCAGTTCCAGGGCCGGCTGCCGTGCTTCCGCCACCCGCAGCGGCTTCAGCGCCCGCAGGATGGCGGCGGTGACGAAGGGGTCGGTGCTGGCCTGCAGCGCCTGGAGCAGCGTGGGTGCCACGGCCGGGTCCTTGAGGTCCGCCAGGGCATGGGCGGCGCCGTTGCGCACCACCTCGTCCTGGTCACCGAGCGCGTCGATCAACGCATCAGCAATGTCCTCGGCGTCGAACTCGTCCACCACCTTGGCGGCCTCCTGGCGCACAGCCGGGTCCGGGTCCTTCAGCGCCAGCACCAGCAGTTCCGCAGCCTCCGGTTCACCGGAATCCACCAGATGCAGCACGGCCACGCGGCGGATGCCGGGGTCGTCGGAGGTCAGCTTCTCCGCCAGGTCCTGCAGTTCCGGGTCGTCGTAGGTTTTCATGGCTCACCTCAGCGCAGCAGGTAGGGGATGTCGACCTTCACCGCGTCGGTGGGGCAGTCGGCCTCGCAGGGCATGCAGTACCAGCATTCGTCGTACTTCATGAATGCCTTGCCGGTGTCCTTGTTGATCCACAGCACGTCCAGGGGGCAGACGTCGATGCAGACGGTGCAGCCCTTGTCGGCGATGCACTTGTCCTCGTCGATGGTCACCGGGGCGTTGGTGCGATGCGTGGTAATGGGCATGGTGGTTCTCCTTCCGCTGGGCGGTTTTCAGGCGTTGGCGGCTTTCTTGACGCGCAGCTTGCTGTAGGCGTCGATGTCCTCGCCGGGGTCGACGATGTACGGCGCCACCGGCCGGGTACCGCTGGCCATGTTGCCGTTCTCGTCCTTGTACAGCCGGCTGTGGCAGAACCAGTCGCTGTCGCTGCGTTCCGGGTAGTCGACGCGGTAGTGGTACAGCCCCCAGCGGGATTCGGTGCGGTACAGCGAGGCGCGTGCGGCCATCTCGGCGCAGTCGATGATGGACTGCACTTCCATGGCGCGGAGCAGTTCGTGGGGGTCTTCGGCGCAGAGCCGGGGGACGTCCTCGCGCACGGCGAGGATGCGCTCCAGGCCGATTTCCATCTTTTTCGTCACCTTGGGCGGCTGCAGGTAGTCGTTCACCAGGCGGCGGACCTTGTATTCCATCTGCGCCGGCGGGATGCCGTTTTCCACGCCCAGCGGCGCGCGGATGCGTTCCAGCTCGGTGGCGATGAAAGCTTCGTCCAGCTCCACCTCGCCGCGCTCCCTGGCGAAGGCGGCGGCACTCTCGCCGCAGATCTGGCCGTAGACGAAGGCACCCAGCATGTACGAGTGCGCCACGGAGGCCATGTCGCCGGCGCCGTAGAGGCCGGGCACCGTGGTGGCGCCGTGCTCGTCCACCCACACGCCGGAGGCAGAGTGGCCGCTGCAGAAGCCCACTTCGGAGATGTGCATCTCCACCATGCGCTTGCGGTAGTCCACCTGGCGGCCGTCATGGAAACGGCCGCGGGTGGGCCGTTCGTTGGTGTGCAGCACGGTTTCGATTTCCTGGATGGTCTCCTCGGCCAGGTGGTCCAGCTTGAGGAACACCGGGCCGGTGCCGGATTCCAGCTCCTTGAAGAACTCCAGCATCATCTGGCCGGACCAGTAGTCGCACTCGATGAAGCGCTCGCCGAAGGCATTGGCGGTGAAGCCGCCCAGCGGGCCGGTGACGTAGGCGCAGGCCGGGCCGTTGTAGTCCTTCAGCAGCGGGTTGATCTGGAAGCACTCAAGGTTGGCCAGGTCGGCCCCGGCGTGATACGCCATGGCATGGCCGTCGCCGTTGTTGGACGGGTTCTCGTAGGTGCCGAACAGGTAGCCCGAGGTGGGCAGGCCGATGCGGCCGGCGGCGCCGGTGGCCATGATCACCGCCTTGGCGCGGATGATGATGGGTTCCGCGGTGCGGGTGTTGACGCCGATCATGCCGGCGATGCGGCCCTGGCTGTCCTTCAGCAGGCGGGTGGCCTGGAAGCGGTTCTCGATGTCCACCCGGGCGCGGCGCAGCCGGCGGTAGAGGATCTTCTTGACGTTGTGGCCCTCCGGCATGGGCAGCACGTAGGTGCCCAGGTGGTGGACCTTCTTCATGTCGTAGTCGCCGGTTTCGTCCTTCTGGAAGTGCACGCCCCAGGAGTCCAGCTTCTCGATCATCGGGAACGAGCGCTGGGCATAGGCCATCAGCGCCGGCTGGTGGACAATGCCGTCGTTGGCGATGGTGATTTCCTTCACGTACTGCTCGGGCGTGGCGTGACCGGGGACGACGGCGTTGTTCAGGCCGTCCATGCCCATGCTGATGGCGCCGGAGCGCTTGACGTTGGCTTTCTCCAGCAACAGCACCTTCAGTTTCGGGTCCTGCTCCTTGACGGTGACCGCGGCCATGGGGCCGGCGGTGCCGCCGCCGATGACCAGTACGTCGGTGTCGATGACCGGGATGTCCTGTACGTTCATGATGCCTCCTAGTTCCGCCCAACGCGGAAGTGGTACTTGAACGAATCCCCGCGGAAGCAGAGGTATTCGAAATCGATCGGTCGGCCCTTGCTGTCGAAGGTCAGCCGTTCCACCCGCAGCACCGGCTCGCCGGCCTTGAGGTTCAGTTGATGCTGGGTCTCGTCGTCGGAGAGCGTGGCCTCGATGCCGATGTCCGCCTCGCCGAGCGGGATGCCGAACAGGTTCTCCAGCATGGGAAAGATGTCGCCGCTGAGGTCGCGGCCGAACAGCGGCCGGCCCACATCCAGCGGGAAGTAGCTGGTGTCCACCGAGACGGGTTCGCGGTTCAGGTAGCGCACGCGCTTGACCTCCACCACGTCTTCACCCGGCTGCAGTTGCAGCGCCGGCACCACGGCCTTGGGCGGACGGCGCTCCTGGATGCTGAGCAGGCGGGCGGTGGTTTCGTACCCCTGGGCCGCCATGGCCTCGCCGAAGCCCTGCAGGCGCTGCACGTTCTGCACGGCCTTGGGTTTACTCACGTAGGTGCCCTTGCCCTGGGCGCTGAACACCAGGCCTTCGTTGTGCAGGTCCCGCAGCGCCTGGCGGATGGTGATGCGGCTGACGCCGAAGGTGCTCATCAGCGCGCTTTCCGACGGCAGCCGCTCGTGCGGGGCGTACTGGCCGCCGAGGATGCGCTGGCGCAGCGTGTCGCGGATCTGCACATACAGGGGCTGCGGCATCTGGCCCGGTGTGAGTTTCATCTCGTTGCTGTTCACGGTGCGTTCCTCAACTTGTTATGACAGGGCATGTCCAGTTGAACTGCGTGCCGCCCTGCCCTGGTGGGGGCCGACGGGCCGTGTTTCAGTGCGCTGCGTTCTGCTGGGCGAAAGCGCGGGTGGTTTCCTGCCGAATCAGGCTCAGGCACTCCCGCTTCATTGCCATGAATTCCGGGGTTGTGAGCAGGTCCTGCGTACGTGGCCGCGGCAGGTCCACGCGGATGTCGGCGATCAACCGGCCGGGGCTCGCGCTCATGACAACGACGCGGTCGGACAAGAAAACGGCTTCGTCGATGTCATGGGTGACAAACAGCACGGTGTTGCGGAATTCGCTCCAGATCTCCAGCAGGTTCTCCTGCATCATCGTGCGGGTCTGCGCATCCAGTGCGCCGAAGGGTTCGTCCATCAGCAGCACGCTGGGGTAGTTGGCCAGGGCCCGGGCAATGCCGACGCGCTGCTGCATGCCGCCGGAGAGCGTCGCCGGATAGGCGTCGACGTAACGGGTAAGCCCGACCAGTGCCAGGAAGGTGCGGGCGACGCTGTCCGCCTCGCGGCTGCCGGCGCCGGCCATCAGCGGGCCGAAAGCGACGTTCTCGCGCACCGTTTTCCAGGGAAACAGCGAATGCTGCTGGAACACCATGCCGCGATCCGGGCCGGGCGCGGTGACGGGTTTGCCGTCCAGCAGGATCTCGCCGCCGCTGGGCTGGACAAAACCGGCCACGGCGTTCAGCAGCGTGGACTTGCCGCAACCGGACGGCCCCAGCAGGCAGACGAACTCGCCGGGCTGGATGTCCAGATCCGCGCCTTCCACCGCGGCGAGCGGGCCGTTGGCGGTATCGAACGTGACCTCGACGCCGCGCACGTTGATGCGTCCCTTGCCGCTCGCCTTCTGCGCGCGGAAGTTCTGGTTCAGTTCCAGTACCGCGGCCTGGTTGACCGTTGCTGCCGATGACATGGCGGTGTTCTCCCGTTTGGATTCCCGTTGTGCCTTGCGTTCAGCGCATGCCCTGCTGCTGCCAGCGCAGCAGGGGCTTGCAGACCTGGCGGACCAGCAGCGTGCAGCCGGTGCCCAGCAGACCGATGGCGAGCATGCCGATGATGATCTTGGGGTACTCGATCAGCGTGTAGGCGTTCCAGGTGAAGTAGCCGATGCCGTACTGGCCGCTGATGATCTCGCCGGCCAGCAGCGAGAACCAGGACACGCCCATGCCGATGGCCAGGCCGGCGACAATGCTGGGCAGGGCGCCGGGAAGGATGACGTGGCGAAGGATGGCCGCATTGCTGGCCCCGAGACTGCGCGCAGCGCGGATCAGCACCTTCGGCGTCTGCTCCACCCCATGCACCGTGTTCAGCACGATGGGGAACAGGGCGCCGAGGAAGGTAATGAAGACGATGCTGGCGGTTTCCGTGGGCATCATCAGGATCGCCAGCGGAATCCAGGCCACCGCCGGGATCGGGCGGAGGATCTCGATGTACGGGAGGATGATGTCCTCCGCGAAGCGCGAGCGCCCCATCATCACGCCCAGCGATATGCCGAGGATCACCGCCAGCACATAGCCCATGAAGATGCGCTGCAGGCTGTGCCAGATGTGCAGGTAGAACTCGCCGCTGCCGAGCAGGGCCCCGAACTGCGCCCCCACCACCAGCGGCCCGGGCACGCTCTCGAAGCTGATGAAGAAGCGGAAGCCGGTGCTGGAGGCGATATGCCAGAGGATGCCCGCAACGACCAGCGCGGCGGTGCGGACCAGATAGCGGTTCAGTTGTCCAGGCAGGCGTCGCCGACGTTTTGGCCGTTGTTGTTCCGGCATGGCCACGGAGACCGGTGCGGTGACCGGCTCCGCCGTCGGCTCGGCTGGCTTGGGCTGAACGCTCATGGCTTACCTCCCTCTCGCAGTTGCCGCAGTACAGGTGCCGGAGTCGGGGCGGTCGGCAACTTGTACTAACGGGTTATATCCACTGCCTTGATAGGTGCATTCGGCGTGCCAGAAAGCGGGAGAAAAGCTCCAGGCCCATGAATTTGAATGCTTTTGACTGATATCGGGGAGAAAGACGGCGGGTCGGCGAGACAGCGGAATCGCTCCACCGTAGTGCGCACCGCGGAGGGGTGGCCCCACCGGGGGGCGGAGCGGTAAATGCCTGTTATGACAGGTAGTACAAGTTGGGAGCCTTTCCGGCCTGCGGCCGGATCGGTGGCAATCGCCTGGCGGCGATTACCACCCTACGGGTTGGTGGATATCGGGCTCGCCTCTATCCACCCTACGCCGGTTCCGCTCAGGCGTAGGGTGCTCAGAGCCGGAGGCGATGCGCACCGATTACGCCAATGGTGCGCATCGCTGCGCTCTGAGCACCCTACGATCCTGATTTGTTTTTTGGTGTTGGGGTTCGCCCTTGGCTCACCCGCAACCTACGCGACCTGTATCGTAGATACTCCGTTCCCCGTCAAGCCTTGAGAGGCTGTGAGGGGAAGAGTTTTTCGGCCTCGAAGGAGGTGTGGTGCTTCAGGCAGGCCCAGATGCCGGTGAGGTACTTTCGCATGACGGCGCACAGCGCCTGGATTTTTTTCTTTCCGCGGGCAAGTGACGTAGGGTGTGCACCACAACGTGGTGCGCACCGTTTGCAGGCATCGGCCGGTGCGCAAGCTAAAGCTTGCACACCCTACGCGGCATCCGACCTCAGTAGGGGAGTAACCGCACAGCGGTTGCTACCGTCGGCCGTAGGCCGAACCGCGGCTAGCGGTGGTCCAGCCGGTAGGCGATCAGGCCCATGTATTCATACAGGGCGCGTTCGGTCTTGCGCAGGTGGACGGAACCGGGGATCCAGTACTGCAGGCTGGCGTCGCCGGGCATGCCGGCCTTGTGGCGCGTGGGCGCGGGGATGGGGTTCAGGCCCACATGCCGAAAATGGCGGATAGAGCGGCGCATGTGCGAGGCGGACGTTACCACGATGACGGTGGCGCCCTGCCCAACCATCTGAACGGTGCCGTAGGCTTCCTGCGCCGTGTCCACCGGCCAATCCATCTCCAGCACGTCATCCTCAGGCACGCCCAGTGCGCGGGCGGCGCGGGAATAGCCGTCGGCGATGGGCAACGCGTCGTCCCGGGAACCGCCGGCCACCAGCAGCGGCACGTCCTGCAGTTGCCGATACAGGCGGACGCCCTCCGCCAGGCGCACCAGGCTGGTGTCTGACATCTGCGAGGTGATCGGCAGGCGGTCGTTGGGGTAGTAGCCCGAGCCCAGCACCACGATGGCCGCCACATCCGTATACGGCGAAGCGTCCAGTAACGGAGGATGCGCACGCTCCAGGCGGCCCAGCAGGGTGTCGGCAACCGGCCCCCAGGAGGCCAGCGCCACCAGCAACGGCGCCAGAACCAGCATGCCCGCCCCGATCAGCCGGCGCCCCAGCAGCAGGAGCAGCAAACCAAGCAGGGTGACACCCAGCGCGATGGGAATGGGCATGAAAAGCAGGCCGACGAGTGTTTTCAGGGTTGTCATATGAGTGGTGAGCGCCTGCGTTGGTAAGCCGGGTTGTCGGGATATGTTCCGGTCTGGAGGCGATTGGGGCAACTGGTGGGGGCTGCGCGTTTTGGGTTGTTGGGGTTCGCCGTTGGCTCACCCGCAACCTACGCGGGTGGCAGGTTCATTCGCGGGTGATGGCGTGGACGGGGAGCGTGATCTGCTGGGATTGCTGCAGGATGTTCAGCAGCACGATCACGCGTTCCTGGCCGGTATTGGCCACGTACAGGGCCTGGTAGCCGGCGAACGGGCCTTCGGTGATGCGTACCCGATCGTTGGGCTGGTATGGGCTCCTGCCGGTGAGGTCCAGGCAGCCGTCGGTGTCCATGGTGGCCTGGAGGTGTTCGATGACTTCGTCCGGCACGGTGGGCACGTGATCGCCCCAGCGCACCAAGCCCGCCACGCCGCGGGTGGAGCGGATCGGCGCCCAGTTCTCCGTGACCGTATCCAGGCGGATGAACAGGTAGCGGGGGAACATGGACTCGACCGAGTCCCGCACGCCTTCAGCGCGGTGGCTGCGGACCTTCACCAGCGGGCGGAAGGTTTCATAGCCCTGGTTGCGGAGTTGCTGTTCGGCGCGGGCGTCCTGACGGGGCTTGCAGTGCACCGCATACCACCGCCGCTCGGCGTTCGCCCACCCGGACGCCGGGTCTGCCTTTCCTGCCATGGCTTTGCGCGCTGGGTTGATGCGAATGACCAGTCTCCTTGAACCGAGTATAGAAGCGTTAGGCGCTACGGTTAAGGGAGCTAGCTTCGGGCAATTCCGGCGGGGTGTCGATAACCCGAATGGGGGGTGCGGTCGCGTATCCGCCGGGGGAGTGGGTTTCCGGCCTTTCGGCCGGATCGGTGGCAATCGCCTCCGGCGATTACCCCCCTACACCGGTTCCGCTCAAGCGTAGGGTGCTCAGAGCCGGAGGCGATGCGCACCGATCACGCCAATGGTGCGCATCGCTGCGCTCTGAGCACCCTACGGTCTTAACCAGCAAGACGGTATCTACACGACAGTGATCACCCGTAGGGGAGTAACCGCGCAGCGGTTGCTACCGTCGGCCGCAAGGCCGAATACGGATACCGATGATCCAGCCGATAAGCCACCAGGCGTCCGGTGCCCATCGCCTTCGGCTCTGAGCACCCTACAGGAACAGCCATGCAGGATGTGCAGACAGCAAGGTCTGCGCATCGGGCAATGACGGGAATGGTGCGCACCACGTTGTGGTGCACACCCTACGGGGACTACCGGAACAGTTCGGGGGCGTAGCCGCGGTACCAGTCGACGAAGCGGCGCACGCCTTCCTGCACGGGGGTGGCCGGGCGGTAGTCGACGTCGGCGATGAGGTCGTCGACGTCGGCGTAGGTGTCCGGCACGTCGCCGGGCTGGAGCGGCAACAGGTTCTTCTCCGCCTTTTTCCCGAGACATTCTTCCAGCACTTCGATGTAGGTCATCAGTTCCACCGGCTGGCTGTTGCCGATGTTGTACAGGCGGTACGGGGCCATGCTGGTGCCCGGGTCGGGCTTTTCGCCGTTCCAGTCCGGGTTCGGCCCGGCGACGTGGTCGCAGGTGCGGACCACGCCTTCGACGATGTCGTCGATGTAGGTGAAGTCCCGGCGGTGCTTGCCGTAGTTGAAGACGTCGATGGGCCTGCCCTGCAGGATCGCCCTGGTGAACAGGAAAAGCGCCATGTCCGGCCGGCCCCAGGGGCCGTACACGGTGAAGAAGCGCAGACCGGTGGTGGGCAGGCTGTAGAGCTGCGAGTACGTGTGCGCCATCAGCTCATTGGCTTTCTTGGTGGCGGCGTACATGGACAGCGGGTGGTCGACGTTGTCGTGGATGGAGAACGGCATGCTCTTGTTGGCGCCGTAGACCGAACTGGAGGAGGCGTACACCAGGTGCTGCACCTGGTTGTGCCGGCAGCCTTCCAGGATGTTCATGAAGCCGACCAGGTTGCTGTCGACGTAGGCGTGGGGGTTCTCGATGGAGTAGCGCACGCCGGCCTGGGCCGCCAGATGGATAACCCGCTCGAACTTCTCCGCGGCGAACAGCGCTTCCATGCCGGGGCGATCCGCCACGTCCAGCTTCACGAAGCGGAACTTGTCGTAGGGCTTCAGCCTCTCCAGCCGGGCTTCCTTGAGGCTGACGTCATAGTAGTCGTTCAGGTTGTCCAGGCCGACCACCTCGTCGCCCCGTTCCAGCAGGTGCATCGAGACCGCGTTGCCAATGAAGCCGGCGGCGCCGGTAACCAGGATCTTCATGAAAACGTCCTTGCGGTGAGTGGGTTGTGTTGCGGCGAATCATAGCATTGAACGGCGGAAAGCAATGTTCGGGGGGATACGGAGTATCTACGCCGGTTCCGCTCAAGCGTAGGGTGCTCAGAGCCGGAGGCGATGCGCACCGATCACGCCAATGGTGCGCATCGCTGCGCTCTGAGCACCCTACGGTCTACTACGCCACACATCCTGGTGACGGGGGCCATGTTCCGGAGAGGTCCGGCCTTACGGCCGGATCGGTGGCAATCGCCTGCGGCGATTACCCCCCTACGACCCGCACGCCCCGGCATCCACCCCGCCGGAGAGGAGGATCGTAGGTTGGGGTGAGCGCCAGCGAACCCCAACATCCCCAACCCCGCCGCAATCACAGCCGCGCATCCACCTGGTCGCTGGGGAACAGGTGCTTGATGTCGTAGAGCACACCGTCCGGCTTCAATGCCCGGCGCACGGTTTCCACGCCCATCTCCCAGAACTGGTGGTGCGCCACGGCGAGGATGACGGCATCGTAGCTGCCTTGCTGGGGCATACCCGGCAACAGGCTCAACTGGTATTCCTCCCAGGCTTCCTCCGGATCCACCCAGGGGTCGTGCACATCTACCCTGGCGTTGTAGGTTTTCAACTCCGTAATGATGTCTACCACCCGGGTGTTGCGCAGGTCCGGGCAGTTCTCCTTGAACGCCAGGCCCAGCACCAGGATGCGACCGCCGGCCACGTGCATGCGGCGGGTAGCCATCAGCTTTGCGACCTGGGCGGCCACGTAGCCGCCCATGGCGTCGTTCAGCCGCCGGCCGGCCAGGATCATTTCCGGGTGGTGGCCGATTTCCTGGGCCTTGTGGGTGAGGTAGTACGGATCCACGCCGATGCAATGCCCGCCCACCAGCCCCGGCCGGAACGGCAGGAAGTTCCATTTGGTGCCGGCGGCTTCCAGCACCGCCTGGGTGTCGATGCCCAGGCGATTGAACAGTACGGCCAGTTCGTTGACCAGCGCGATGTTCACGTCCCGCTGGGTGTTCTCGATCACTTTCGCCGCCTCGGCAACGCGAATGCTCGCGGCCCGATGGGTGCCTGCGGTGATGACGCTGGCATAGAGCGCGTCGACGAAATCCGCCACCTGGGGCGTGGAACCGGAAGTCACCTTGACGATGTCCCGCACCGTATGGGCCTTGTCGCCGGGGTTGATGCGCTCCGGGCTGTAACCGGCGTAAAAATCACGGTTGAAGTCCAGGCCGGATTCCCGTTCCAGAACCGGAACACAGTCCTCCTCGGTGGCGCCGGGGTAGACGGTGGATTCATAGATGACCACGTCGCCCTTTTTCAGCACCTTGCCGACGGTGGTGCTGGCGGAAATGAGCGGCCGGAGATCCGGGCGCTTGTTGCGGTCGATAGGCGTGGGAACGGTAACGATGAACACGTTGCAGTCGGCGATGGCGTCGAGCTGGTCGGTGAAGCTCAGTTGCTGCGACTGACGCAGTGTCTCGGCATCCACCTCCAGCGTCCGGTCTCGCCCCTGGCTCAGTTCGGTGATGCGCTTGACGCTGATATCGAAGCCGACAGTGGGATAGCGCTTGCCGAATTCCACGGCCAGCGGCAGGCCGACATAGCCCAGGCCGATCACGGCAATCCGTGCGTTTTCCAGGTCCATCGCTGTGAGTTCCTCGTGTAGGGCGGGGGTCGATCCGGGCATTACACGTCAAACGACCATGCCTGTACAAGAGAGGGAGGATCAATTCCCGGCCACGGCTTGCCCGCGACTGCCGGCTCCCGGACAATCGGTCCATTCCCGTGCTGGAGGTTTCATGGTGCCAAGGCTGATCTGCCTGCTATTGCTGCTGTTTCTGCCGTTCGCCGCCATGGCTGCCGATGAGGACGACAACGGCGATCTGGTGGAACGGGTGGAGCCGCGGGTGACGCCAGAGGACGTGCGTGCCCGCTGGGGCATCGGCCTGGCCTACGGGCCGCAGTGGTACGGCGAGGGCAACGAGGCGGGCATGTCCGGCGCGATCCAGATCACGTACAGCGCGCTGGTGGATACCGATGTGGAAGGCCGCTGGCTGTTCGAGCTGGGGATCGAGCGATCACTGTCCTACGACAACCCGGAAATCGGCGACGGGCGGACAGCCCGGTTGCAGTCCAGCGGCGCGTTCTACCGTTTCAGCCGTTATATCGGGCGGCGATTCTACCTGGGCGGACGGGTCGGCATGGCCCGGGTGCGCGGTACCGATGACAAGCGGAACCTGGATCTGGTGGTGGGCCTGCAGACCGGCGTACAAGTGACGCGCTGGCTGGATGTGGGCGTGGAGGCGCTGGCGGCCGAGCCGACGTTCAGCGACCGGGCGGGGTATCCCGCGGAGGTGCGCGGGGTTGTGACGTTCCGGTATTGAGGAATTCGGTGGGTTTGGTTTGTTGGGGTTCGCTCCGCTCACCCCAACCTACGATAGTCCGCGCGAAACGGTTCTTCGGGCTTGCGCCCGACGGTAGCAACCGCTGCGCGGTTACTCCCCTACGACGGTCGTGTCTGGCCGTAGGGGGGTAATCGCCGCAAGGCGATTGCCACCGATCCGGCCGCAGGCCGGACAGCCCTCAAGGCATGAACCGTAGGTTGGGGTGAGCGGAGCGAACCCCAACAACCCTGCCCCGACGCACTTCCCTAAATCCGGAACTGATTCACCAGCTTGTTCAGCCGCTCCGACAACCGCGCCAGATCCTCGCTCGCCCGCGACGTCTGTTCCGCGCCCTGCGCCGATTCGTCCGACACCCCGCGGATGCGCTCCACGCTCTGCGAGATGTCACCGCTCACCGCCGTCTGCTCCTCGGCGGCGCTGGCGATCTGCGCGTTCATGTCGTTGATCACCC
>JBJHBJ010000052.1:0-36158 GCA_050485425.1 Ectothiorhodospiraceae bacterium
ACCGCCGCGGCGATGATCGCCACCCTGACCAAGGCGCTGCACGAGGGCAAGCTCGAGGACAAACTCAAGGCCTACACCGTCCCGCGGCTGCTGATCATCGACGAGATCGGCTACCTGCCCATCGACCACTACCATCACTAGAGGACACCCACAAACTGCACTGCACTAGAGGACACCCACAAACTGCAAACTGGATAACCCGCGGCAGGTTGGATGTCGGCGCTCCGTTCCCCGGTTTCCAGCCTCTGTATCTCGCGGCATACGTCCTCTGGAAGCAGTCACCGCACGTTCCAATGAGGTAATGGTGCGGAAAACGGGCCCACGGGCAGTCGCCGGCCTGGCCGGCGCCCTTTAGATCCGATGAGAAATACTTGGCTGCTATGTTGCTTGCGGAAAGAGTCTGCGGGCTTCGCCGCTGCCGCGGATGTATCGCTGGTGGAGGTGCTCGGCGAGACGGCGCAGGGAGTGCATGGTGCCGATGGCAATGCCGAAGCGCTGGCCGCGGCGGACGGTTTTCAGATAGGCCTCAGGATCTATGCCCAGCCGGGTGAGAATGGGGGGCAGATTTTCCGGGATGGAACCGCGTTTGTCCTTGCGCACGGCGCGACCGCTCCAGTCGACGAGTTGCAGGTAGTCCGTGAAGGAGAAGGGCAGGTGGTCTGGTGCCTTCAGGTACTCCGTTTCCTTGAAGGGCAGCAGCGGCAGCGGGTTGGCTGTTTTCTTGCTGCTGTGGAATGTCTCAATCCGGTCCCGTATGGAAGTGTAGTCGGATGTCTCCGGCGTTTCCGCCAGGCCGGCGCGGATGGGGTTCAGGCCCACGTAGCTCATG
Organism: Ectothiorhodospiraceae bacterium; assembly: GCA_050485425.1. GTDB lineage: Bacteria > Pseudomonadota > Gammaproteobacteria > Nitrococcales > Aquisalimonadaceae > LSCE01. The sequence goes on from JBJHBJ010000052.1 coordinate 830, forward strand.
CAGGTGAGCAGAGCTTCTTCATCCAGCAGCGCCTGGCTCTTGTAGCGCCCTTCCCAGAACCGGCCCTTGCAGCCGTCCTCTTCGTTCGCCTGCCGCGCGATGTGCTCATTGAGGCAGCGCATGAACCAGGAGAGATCCATGAGGCGCTCGCGCCAGGTGGCGATGAATTCCTGGACGCGGGTGCGTTCCGCGTCGCTTTCCATCAGCCCCGAACGGTAGCGCTCCACCAGCAGTGGCAGGTTGAACAGGGTGTTCCAGCGTTCGATGACCTCGTTGTCATTTAGTGCCTGTGCCTGATCGCGGTTGATGCGCAGCACGAGGTGGTAGTGATTCGACATGACCGCATAGGCGCAGATGTCGATGGTGAATACCTGGCTCAGGGTCCGCAGGCGATCGATGATCCATTGCCTTCGGTGCTCGTAGTCCTCGCCGCTGGCGAAGTCTCGCCCACAGAGGAACGCGCGCCGAACACAACGACACACGCAGTGGTAGTAGGGGGTGTCATCAAGGCTTACCAAGGTCCGTCTCGGTCGGGTCATGATCCGTATAGATGTATGAATGTACAGTTATCCTAGCCCGAAATCGTGCAGCGTCAAGAGAGCGGTGGTGCAGCGCTGCTTTGGCGGGGGTAGACGATTGGGTTGGGGTTAGAAGATGGATGTACCGTATTCCGCGTATTCCGCCAACGCGGCCCTTTACCTCCGCGTTAGCGGCCAGGAGACCCACGATGCAGCGTTTCATCGATGCAACCAAGATGGCAGTCGCTACCGGAAACTGGTACGCGGCACTTTCCCTCGCGCTTACTATGCCCGACATCTGCGGTCGGCTCGAGAATCCAACGGCACGGTCGCAGGCGCGCTTCGTGGCGTGGTTCGACAAGTTCCTCCTCAAGCGCTACCAGGCGCCCGTCGGTGCAAGTGGGAAGTTGCACACCTTCCTATGTGGATATGATTGCTACGCCCTCCGTTGCGCGTTCTTGCATCAGGGGGAGTTCGGCATCGATGATCAACGTGCGCAGCAGGCGCTGGAGCGGTTCCACTTCACAGCACCTCGCCCGGGGCTGTTTGTCCATAACAACCAGGTCAACAATACGCTTCAGTTGCAGGTGGATGCCTTCTGCAGCGACGTCTGCGGTGCGGTGGAAGAATGGCTTACCGCTGTCAAGGGCGATGCGGACGTTCAAGCTCGCATGGCAACCCTGGCAAACATCGGATCCCTGTAGACCGGGGCCGATTACCCCTCCATCGAGCGGACGGCTTCCGGCCTGCGGCCTCCAGCCGTCGCTCATGTCGAACGTTCTGTGTAAATGGAGAAGGGAATGTTTCTGCTCGACCATGTGTCTATTACAGTGAAAAATCTTGATTTCTGTAAACCTTTTTACGATGCAATCATGAATGCCCTGGGTGCTGAAAAGATTTATGACAAGGAAGATGCTCTTGGCTTCGGGGTTCGCTGCAGCGCGGCCGACGAAACCCATACGTACCTTACGGTGTTTTCATCTCCCGGCGCGAGCGAAGATCCGCGCCGCCACTGGTGTTTCAAGGCGATGAGCCGAGCGACCGTCCGCACGTTTCATGCGGCCGGTCTAGCGCACGGTGGAAAGGATGACGGTGCCCCGGGTCTTCGTCCGCATTACCACGAGCACTACTTCGGCGCGTTTCTTCTGGATCCCGAAGGCAATCGCGTGGAGGCAGTGTGTCACCGGGCGGAATAATGGCAGCGTTGGGCGCCACAAACGGAGAGGGGAGATAACAGATGGATAGTCAAAAGAATCAGGTCACGGTCGTCGATATCAAGATGCCTTTCTGGTCTATGGTCATCTTCATGGTCAAGTGGGCTATTGCGGCTATCCCAGCTATCCTGATCCTGGTCCTGCTCGGGGCCGTTCTGACCGGTATCCTAGACGCCTTGTTTGGTTGACTAAGGGGCGGGGTGGGTAAGGGAATACGCGACACCCGTGACCTGGAGGCTGCGGTTCCGTTGCTCCATATTTTGTCGACTCGGACCGTTCCTCGACCCTTCTCGGGTAGGTGTGGGGCCGGGCGGGCAGAGGACACCCAAAACTGATACCGGAATAAAATCGGCTTCGGTCTCCTGTTGTCACGCGTTTAAAGCGGGGGCTCATATTCCGAGGAGCCACAAGGATGCTTCTACAACAGCCATAGTGATGAGGCCAAGCAGGACCACCCACGACTTGAAGAGCATTACTTTGGAATAACGTAGTTCCCATTTGGACATCAGGAACGTGTTTGCGATTTCTTCAGCTTCTGAGGGGTAGAGATTGCGGAAAGCTCTGCCCCACAAGCTGCGATGGATAACGCCGGCGGCGATGCACGGGATCAATAGAAAGCTGAATAGAGCGATCGCCGCTGACTTGTATATAAGGTGTTCGCGTACGAATTCGTCATAACTGGCGTTCTCATCGCGAAGGCGGCGCCCAATTTTTCGCAGAGGAAGCCAACCGATCAGGAACAAGAACCCACTTGCAATCACGTAACCGGCAAATAGGAGATAGCCGGTGTACGCGATTTCGAGAGCGGATTCAAGCAATCTCGGAGGCATCTGACTAGTTGAAGAATCGGGACTGAATTCTTCGGATGGCGCCCCCTGCCGCAGCCGATCCTACAATGCCGGCGGCCCCTGCTCCGAGTATAACCCACCCAACTGGTCCACCAGCCGCTAAGCCCAAGAAGATGGCCCCGCCCATCGCGGCGCCACCGATCTGCGCCCCTGCAAACACAGCTTCTTCCACCCACGGCTCACCATTCTGGGCGTTATGGTAAGCCTCGTATCCCACGATACCGACCGCCGCCACGGTCCCCACGCCCCCAATATACCTGGCATTCTGCAGAAACCGGCTCATGCGTCGGATGTCGCGGTTGTCTTTCAGGTCGATACCCCTCGGGTTATCGGCGGCGATGTTCATGGCGCGTTGCGGCGTGAGGTACGGGTTTCTGGAAGGGCGGCGTGAGCGGTAGCTGGCGGCGCGCTGGATTTCGCGGGCGTATTGATGGCTGACAGTGGCGAACGCGCGTTCGATCTGCGGTTTCAGACGGTGGCGGGTAATGCGGTCCGCGGCGCGGTATTGGTCGAGCAGGCGCTGCAGGCCGTCGACCCGATGGATGTACTGGGTACCCATGCCGTGCGCCCCGGTGAAGACGCCGGCGGAGCCGGCCCCGAGCACGTCGACGGCGCCCATCAAGGCGTCGCCGTTGCCGTCAACGTTGGCTTCGTGCAGCGCAATGACGTGCTCGCGGCGTAACCCGGTTATGAACAACTCGGATTCGTTGTCCAGGGAAGGGTAGCAGGCGAGGCCGTCGTCCTTCACATAGGCAGCGTCGCGGCGAGCATTGGGGATTGCGTGGCCGTTGAAGTCTTCCAGCCAGGCGTCGGAGGTTTTTCCGGGAAACGTAGCAATATGCGGCATTGCGCTCTCTCCTTAAGCACGTTGAATCAGTCCATGGTTGGCCGAAGTTTAACTACGATACGTTTGGATGGGCAAATGTTACGGATGCCGGTGTCGGGATGCACCAGACGATGGGGTCCCGCAGGGTTCCCCTGGAGCCTCCGCGATACCCGGGGCGGTTAATTGGCGCCGCAGGTGGCTCAGGAAGGCAGGAACAGTGTATGGGCGCCGTGCACGATGGCGACCAGGCCCAGCGCCCACAGGCTGCATGCCGCCACGTCGTACAGGGTATAGCGCAGGCGGTCGAATCGCGTTACGCCCATCATGGCGGGGACCAGGCTACGGATAGCCGGGATGAAACGGCCGATGAAGATTGCAAAAACGCCGTAGCCACGCACCATGGTCTCCGTACGTTCCCAGCGCTTCGCGTTGCGCTGGATGATGCGCCAGCCATGGATGCGATGGCCGATGCCGCGACCCGCGTAATAGCCCACGTGATCGCCCAGCGACGAGCCCACCATCGCCATGGCAGCCATGAGCCAGATATTGGCCCAGTCATTGGCGTAGAAGACCGAAGCGACGACTACGATCATCAAGCTGGGGACGAACAGGCCCACGCCGACGCAGGTTTCCATGAAGGCCAGCAGCGGCACGAGGAAGACGGCCTGCTCACGGTGCTCGCCGGCCCAGGCGAGGATGGAGTCGATCATCGCGCAGAACGTCGCGGTGGCCGGGGCAACAGGACCGGCGTGGCCGCCTTGTAGGCCTCGTATTCGGCCTGGCCGCCCCATTTCTCATCGGCTCGCTGCTCCAGCATCGGAATGCCGCTGACTTTCACGAGCAGCCAGCAGACGAACAGCGGCGAAACCCAGCCCAGCCATTGCCATCCGGTCAGGGTCGGCGTTGCCATGACCGCGATACCTGTCCACAGCACGATCTCGCCGAAGTAGTTCGGATGGCGCGACCACGCCCACAGTCCCTGCTGGATGAACTGCCCCTGGTTGGCCGGGTCGGCCTTGAAGGCAGTCTTCTGGTGATCCGCTACGGCCTCGATGGCAAAGCCGCCAGCCCAGATCAAGAGCCCCAGCGTGGCCCAAACATCCCACCCCGAGGATGCCGGGCTGGTCACCGCAATCAATGCGGCCAGCAGTGTCACGAAGACCCAGAGTCCCTGGAGGGTCCAGGCCATGAGGAAACGGGCCCAGGAGGGCTTGAGGTCGTCAAAGCGGCCATCCTTGCCGCTGCGCTTCACGCGCAGGAACAGGAAGCTGCCCAGACGGCTGCACCAGATCAGCACCAGCGCCGTGATCACCCAGCCGCGCGCGTCCGGACTGGCGAAGCCGGCTGCCAGCAGGATCACGCTGGCATAGGTCAGTGCGCCGGCGAGGTCGTAGTAATGCTCGGTCTGGCGCAGGAAGGACGGCACGAACACCAGCCACTGCACAGCAAAGCCGAACAGGGCCAGCGCTGGCATGAGGGGCACACCGGCGACACGGTACGTGCCATCCTCCACCAACAGGGCCAAGCCCAGCGCGAGCAGGGGCACGATCACACTGACAAGAAAGGCCGAGCTGTTGCGCACAGGGCGCTCCGGTTGAATGGTTCGGAAGACGGTATGCGTGACACTGCCACAAGCCGGGCAGCGCGCCCAGCAATTCTTTCGGCGCTATTCCGCTGTATCCGCTGCCAGGGGGATGTTGGGGTTCACATCGCTCACCGCCAACCTACGCTCACTGGTGTTTTTTTGACAGGACTCCCGTAAGTTGGCGGTGAGCGAAGCGAACCCCAACGTAATCGAAAGGTGTGACTGACGCGTGAATATCCTGGTGGTCGGAGCGAGCAAGGGATTGGGCCGGGCTTTCGTCGAGGGGCTAGGGCGCGAGGGCGACAGCATTATCGGCGTGTCCCGGACGCGGCCGGGCCCCGTCGAGGTGCCGGCATCCGTCAGCCTGCGGTGGATCGAGGCGGACATGGCTGAGCCGCGGCTGGCGGTGGACCACATCGAACAGCAGGCCCCACCGGCGCTGGATGCAATCATCTACAACCTGGGTATCTGGGAAGCCGAGGCGTTTAGCGATGATTACGCTTTTCTGGAGACCTCCGACCAGAGCGTTCTGGACCTGGTCAATGTGAATATCACGGGAGCCATCCTGCTGCTCAAGCGCTTGATCCCCCGCTTGCTCCAGTCGCGAAAACCGCAGTTACTGCTGACCGGTTCCACCTCCGGGCTCCGCCAGAGTGGGCGCCCGGAGGTGGCGTTCGGGGCTTCCAAGTTCGCACTGACCGGCATTGCCGATACGCTGCGGGAGGGGTTCAGGGATCAGCGACTGGCGGTGACCTGTCTGCAACTGGGCTATCTGAACACGGATGACGGGCTCTCCGTTCCGCAGGAAGAAGCCGCCGGACGAGGCGAGGGACACCTGGTGCCGGTACATGACGTGGTGAAGCTGGTGCGAACGTTACTGGACCTCTCCAGCGCGTCCTTCGTCCGCGAACTGGTGCTTCCGGCCATTCTTGATGAGCGTTTCTGAGCGAGGGGATTCAGGGTTGGGATATTGCAGCCTGTCGAAACAGCCTGGGCTGCGCTTGCTTCGCGCTATGTTCGCTGAAACATGTCATGTGGCATCATAGCGCTCCCTGTGTCATGACGGATCGAGTGAAATGAAGCACGGAGCCGCATCGTTTTTTCTGGTCGTTTTCCTGGTGGCCAATGCAGGCGCTGAGACGGATATGAACGCCTTGATTGAAGAGATGGTGGAGCAGCGCTGGGCGCCGCACCAGAAGGCGCTGGCAGAGGAGATCTCCGGTCCGTTGCTTGGGCGTCTGCAGCAGGAGTCGGCGAAAACCGTCGTCGAAGGCTTGTCCTCACGCGCCCGCCAGAGCATTGGAGTGGTGACGTGGGAAGATGCTGAGAGAAACGGACTTAGTGACCGTGCCGAAGGACAGTAGCAGGGTCAGTAGCACAATACTGAACTTCGGGCGGGAAGAAGACCTGGCGTTGCAATTTGTTGAGGGAACGTTCGTGCTTCTCGAGCACGAGCGAGGGAACTAAGCCGTTTTTCCAGAGGGATTTCGATGATCAAGCGCCTGCTTAATCTGCGGCAGGCCAGATGCTGGCGCTCTGTTCCCTGGTTTGCTGCCCCGCGCCTGACATCACCCTCCGTCCCCACACCGATGGAATAAATTCCGCCTCCCGTTCGTTAACAGGGTGCCTTTGGGCGTAACGAGCAAAACAGGAGGTGTTATCTATGATGTCGCAGATTCGTACCATCGGTTCCGTACTGGTGTTCGTCGCCTTCGCCACCCCGGCGCTGGCGGATGACGCCCGGGTTGAGGCCGGCGCCCAGCAGCAGAACAGTGCCGACGTCGAGCTGGAGACCCGGCTGGGCGAGCGCGGCAGCGTTGCCGCCGGCGCCCGTGCCGACGGCCAGAACCGTGCCGCGGCCGGTGCCGGCAACGGTGGCAGTGCCAGCGCGGATGGCGCTTCCAGCGTCGACGGCGAGGCCTCAGCCAGCGGCCAGGGCGCTATCGAAGGCGGCGCTGAAGCCGGGCTCGATACCGCCGACACGGCAGTGGAGGCGGGCAGTGAGACAGCTGCCGAGGCGTCCGCCACTGGTCGCGCCACGGCCCGTGCCGCGACCGAAACCGCCGGCGAGACGCGTGAGAGCATCGAGCGCGAGACCCGGGATGGGGTCGGCGCATCGGTGAGCGCGGAAGCCCGCCAGGGTGTGTCGGCGGAGGTTGGCAATGACGTCCGTGGCGCGATTTCCTCGGAGGTCTCCACCGAGGTGCGTGATGCGGTCAGCGCCGAGGTGCGGGAATCGCTCGGCAGCGAACTTCGCCGCGAAGCCCGCTCCGAGGTTGCCAGCGAGGTGGACGGCAGCGTGCGCTCCAACCTCGGCCGTTAACGGCGTGAATACTTCCGTGTTTCCTTGATCGCGGGAGGCCAGACACCGCCGACGGCGCACGCGCCGTCGGCGGCTTTCGGTGTATTTGGCCCGCGTATGTCAACCCAGTGACCGGATTCGATGGGAGGATGCATGCGATGCTTGCCCGCAACACAGTGATGCGACTGGCGGGGATTGTCATCCTGTTGTGCTGCGGTGCGCCCACCGCCGTGGCCCAGGATGCCGGGCAGGGTGGGAGTGACGCGGCGGCCGGGGACGGCGGCTCGACGGTATCGCCTTGGTCCGGACGCTTCGGCATTGGCGGCGCCTATGACAGCAACGTGGCGTTGCTGGAAGTGGATGAGCGCAGTGGTGCCGACGACTTTCTTGCGGAGCTGGAGCTCGGCCTCGGTTACGACTGGAACGCCGCCGACGAGCGCACTCGCGTCACCGCCGGCTACGATCTCTCCCAGTCGCTGTACGCGGAACTGTCCGACTTCAATCTGCGCCTGCACCGGCTGTCCCTGGACGCAAGCCACGACACCGACGTCGCCACCGTGGGCGTGCTCGGCAACTACGTCCACGCCTCGGTGGATGACAGCGGGTTCCTGGTCTTCCGGCAGGTGTCGCCCTATGTCTCGCGCCTGTTCGGTGAGCGCCTTTTTCTACGCGCGTCCTACGCCTATACGGACAAGGACTTCGCCGACAATCCCGAGCGCGACGCCGACGCCCACGCTTACGCCGGCGATGCCTTTGTCTTTCTCGACGGACTGCGGACCTATCTCGTGTTCGGCTACCGGCGGGATCGCGAAATCGCGGCGGCGGACCGCTTCAGCTACGCGGGCAATCGCTATTCAGTCCAGCTCGTGCGGCGTCTGGACGTGGCCGAGCGGCAGTTGGTGACGCGCCTGCGGACGCGCTTTGAGGACCGCCGCTACGACGCAACGGACCCGGAGATCGGCGAGCGGCGCCGGGACGAGCGCTGGAGCCTGGAGGGCATGGTGGAGATTCCCACCGGCGAGCGAACGACGGTGAAGGCGAGCTGGGAATATGCGGACAACCGCTCCAACCTGCCGGCGCTGGATTTCTCCCGGCATCTGGTGTCACTGATGCTGGACGTGGCCTTCTGACGCCGGCAGATGCCCCAGGACGAGATGCAGCGACGGGCCGATGAGACCGTGGCCGTAGACCGGGTCCGTTCCCGTGTCGCCCAGGTCCACGGCGGCACCGCGCAGCGCTGCCACGGCGTCGTCGGTGGAGGCGCCGCCATGCTTGAGCGCGGCGATCACCCCGGCGACGTAGGGGGCGGCCAGCGATGTGCCGGTGTCGGTGGCGTAGCCGCCGCCTTCGGTCGCCACGGGGACATCCACCCCCAGTGCGCTGAAGGCGACATGTTCGCCGCGATTGGCGAACATGAAGGCGTTTCTGCAGGCGTCCACCGCGGTCACGCCGACCACCGATTCGTAGGCGGCCGGATACAGCGGCGCGCCATCGGGGCCGTTGTTGCCGACCGCAGCGACCACGGTGCGCCCGGCCTCCGACACGCTCTCGACACCGCGCTGAAGCAGGGCATTGGCCGGCCCGGTGAGGCTGACGTTGATCACCGGCACCCCCTCGCCATGCAGCCAGTCCAGCGCACGCAGCACCCCCTCGACGCTGGCGGCCACGGTGCCGTTGCGGGCCTCGAACAGGACCGACGCGGCGTGCAGCGATGCCGTGGGCAGCACCCCTGGCCGGGCATCCTCGCCGCCGACCAGAATGGAGGCGACGGCGGTGCCATGACCTCTCGGCCGCTTCGAATCAGTGTCAACGAAGTCCCGGGAGGTAATCCGTGCCTGCCGGAACGCGGGATGATTTTCGTCCAGGGCGCTGTCGATCAGGCCGACGCGGGGGCGTTGCCCCCATGCGCCGTCCTCGAAGCCGGGCAGGGGGCTTGGCCCCATGGGCCCGCGCTCGCAGGTGTCGGCATCGGTCTCGACGCTGTTGGGGGTGTAGAGATGGTTGTAGTCCAGCACGGCCTCGGGCAGCCGGCGGGAGAGCTCCCGGGCCACGTCCACCAGGGCCCGCTCGCCGTCGGCCTCGACCCGTACCAGCGCCAGGCCGAGGGCCGGTAAATGATGCTGCCGTTGAATCGTAAAGCCCCAGTCACGCAGTTCATCCACCTGCTCCTCGGGCAGCAGCGCGACCCAGGCACCGCGTTCCACGCGTTCGCCGGCATTGTTGACGGCGGCCTCGAAAAGCGTCTGCGGTGGCTGCTGCGATCCGGGCCCGGAGAGACCGGCCGGCGATGGCTCGACGGCGGAGAGTACGCGTCGCCCCACGGCCTCGTCCACGCGGTCGCGCACCCTCTCTTCCACCCGGGATTCCACCTGGTCGGCAACCCTGCTCTCGATCCGTTCCTGCACCTGCGACTCGATGCTCTCCGGCATGCCGGCGCTGCTGGCGCCCGGCCCCAGCAGCAACAGCATCATCGGCAGGACCGCCCACCGGGGAGTCGGCGGCCATCGCAATGTTCGTTGCCGAAATTCAGTAACATGCGCCATGTTTCAGGCATACACCAAGGCGGTGGCCGCCGGCAAGGGCTGTCGCCGTTTGTATACGCTGGTCGGGAATAAACGGAGGGTCTGAAACGTTGTCGGGTAAAGGAGACGCGAAGCACGAGGACATCGATGAACTGGTGGCGGCCATGCCGCGGTTGCGGCGCTACGCCCGCAGCCTGACCGGCAGCCCCGCCGACGCCGATGACCTCTTGCAGAACACCGTGGAGCGGGCGATGACCCGCAACCGGCCCGGCGGGCAGGACCTGCTGAAGTGGCTGTTCCGCGTCTGCCGCAACCTCTGGATCGACGAGGTGCGGGCCCGGGATGTGCGCCGTGATGCGGCGGAGCGGATCCGTGACCAGGCCCCGCCGCCGGCTACGCTGCCCGCCCGTGAGCCCGGCGGCGCGCTGGACGACGTCACCGCGGCGATGGAGCGGCTGGCCCCGGAGCAGCGGGAGGTCCTGCTCCTGGTTGCGGTGGAGGGGTTCTCCTATCGGGAGGCGGCGGAGCTGCTGGATATCCCGGCCGGGACCGTGATGAGCCGTCTCGCCCGCGCCCGGGCAGCGCTGGTGAGGCAACTGGATGACGGGGCGTAACCCGCACTGACCGACAAGGGCAGGATCATGACTGACACGATTCGACCGCAGACCGATGATGAATGGCTCTCCGCGCTGCTTGATGGCGAGCTGTCGAGCGCTGATGAACAGCGCCTGCGGGAGCGGATGGCCCGTGAACCGGCGCTGGCCGCCCGTTTCCAGCAGTTGCGGGACGCGGACGCGGCACTGCGCGGGCAGCTCCGGGCCGACAAGGACGCGCCCTTGCCCCAGGGCGTGGACGACCTGCTCGCCAGGGCTCGCCGGCAAGCCGATGCCGACCATGAGCCAGGGGCTCGAGGCGGCGTGATTCCTTTTCCAACCGTTGTGCGACAGCGTTGGCCCATGGCCGCCGCCGCGTCCGTGGCGCTGGTGGTCGGGGTTGTCATCGGCCAGCTCTGGCCGGGGTCGTCGCCGCGCGTTGCCGAGCCGCTGGCCCTGCTCGGCCCGGGGCTGGTGAGCGAGGGCAGCGCGCTGCATGCGGCGGTGTCGGAGCTGCCCAGCGGCGAGGCGCGGCAGGTGGCGGGGGTGACGGTCACGCCGCGCTTCAGCTTCCAGGGCGTGGCGGGCGCCCCGTGTCGCCTGGTGCGGCTCGACGACGGCAGCCGCGCCAACGAAGCGGTGGTGTGTCGCGAGGACAACGACTGGCAGGTGCAGATGACCGCCGTCGCCATGCCTGCGGACGGAGACGAGGCGATGTTGCGGCCTGCCACCGCCCCCGAGGGGCCCATGCAGCGGGCGCTGACGGCGCTGATGGACGGCGCGCCGCTGGGCCCCCAAGAGGAAGCCACTCTGCGCGAGCGGGACTGGACGCCGCGCTGACCGGGGCGGATTGATCCTGGACGTTTTCCAGGCGTCGATGCCCGCTGGCCTTGTCAGCCACGCTTACGTGCATCGGTGAAGTCCAAACGCAACAAGGCCCGCCTGGGCGGGCCTTGCTGTCGAACCGGAGAGGTTCGAAAACGCGTGACCGTCAGGTCAGGCGAGTTTGATGTTCGAAGCCTGAAGGCCTTTCTTGCCCTGGGTCACCTCAAAAGAGACGGCCTGACCTTCCTGCAGGGACTTGAAGCCTTCCGACTGAATCTCGGAGAAGTGGGCAAAGACGTCGTCACTGCCATCGGACGGGGAAATGAAGCCGAAGCCTTTGGAGTCGTTGAACCACTTAACTGTGCCAGTTGCCATGATGGAATCCTCTCGCGCTAGTGCGCATTGCAATGTTCCTGGTGTTACCCAGATCTTGTAACGGGTAAAACAAGGAAAAATTACAGGGCTGCCGAAAGAATTCGAGCGCTACTGGAACTATGACGCTTGCTTACCAATCGAAGGCATAATGCCACGCTTTGGCGCCGCGAGCCAGAACTTATTTTTCTTTTCGTGTGGCAGCCGGGCGGTGCCGGGAACTGCGGGCGGAATTTCGGCGCGGCAAAGGCGAGGCCCACGGCTGCCGGAATGCATCAGGCGTTGGGATCCACAGGGCTCCCGTAGCGCCACAGACCAGTTGAGCTTGTGGAGGCCACATGGACCGGAAGTCGCATTGGGAGGAGGTGTTCCGGTCGAAGGATCCGGAGGAGGTCAGCTGGTATCAGCCCCATTCGGAGCATTCGCTGGAGCTGATACGGCGCGTTGCCCCTGGCCAGGAAGCGGCCATTCTCGATGTCGGCGGCGGTGCCTCGACCCTCGTTGATGATCTGTTGTCGGCAGGCTATCGGAACGTTGCGGTGCTGGATGTCTCCGGGGCTGCGCTTGAAAGGGCCCGGGAGAGGCTCGGTTTAGCGGCGCGTGACGTCCGGTGGCTGGTGGCCGACGTGCTGGAGGTGGAGTTGCCCGAGGGGAGCATCGACGTCTGGCATGATCGTGCGGCGTTCCACTTTCTCACCTCCGGGCAGGATCAGCAGCGCTATGTGGAACGGGTCCGCCATGCGCTCAAGCCGCGGGGGCATGTTGTGATCTCCACGTTCGCTGAGGATGGCCCCAGCCGTTGCAGCGGGCTTGAGGTCCGGCGTTATTCCCCGGAGTCCCTGCAGGCGGCTTTCGGTGCAGGTTTTCGGTTGGTGCTGAGTACGCGGGAGCTGCATGTCACGCCCGCCGGTCGGGAGCAGGCTTTCATCTACTGTGTTCTTCAGGCGAGTTAACCAGGAATAAATGCGGTGAGCAGGGAGGGCCGGCGTAGAGTGATGCCGGCCCTCCCCATCTCGGATCACGAGAGGTGATGCACTTCCTGCAGTCCGTAGACCGGCGTGGGAATGCCTTCCTGGCGCGCCTTGAGCTGCAAGGCGAGGTAATGCGAGTAGTGCCGTGACTGGTGCAGGTTCCCGCCGTGAAACCACAGCGCTTCCTGCTGCGTGGGTTTCCACATGTTGCGTAGTTCGCCCTCCCAGGGGCCGGGGTCCTTCGGGGTGTCGGAGCCCAGGCCCCAGCATTTGCCCACCTTGTCGGCGACGTCCTGGGAAATGATGCGGGCGGCCCAGCCGTTCATGGAGCCGTAACCGGTTGCGTAGACAATGAGGTCCGCGGGCAGCTCCGTGCCGTCCGTGAGGGTCACGGAGTTCGGATTGATCCGCTCGATGCTGACGCCGCTGTGCAGCTTGATCTCGCCGTTGGCAACCAGATCGCAGGCGCCCACGTCGATGTAGTACCCCGAGCCCCGGCGCAGGTACTTCAGGAACAGCCCGGAGTCGTCCGACCCGAAATCCAGCATGAACCCGGCGTCTTCCAGCTTGTTGTAGAACGCCGCATCCCGTTCCCGGATCTCGTCGAACGCGGGCTTCTGCAACTGCGGCAGCACCTTGTACGGTATCGAGGCGAAGATCATGTCCGCCTTGTCATGGGTAATCCCGTTCGCCACCGCATCCTCGGAATACAGCGGCCCCAGGACCACATCCATCAGGGAGTCGGATTTGACCACGTGGGTCGAAGAGCGCTGCAGCATGGTCACGTCGGCGTCGTTCTCCCACAGCGCGGCGCAGATGTCATGGGCCGAGTTGTTCGAGCCCACGACGATGCACTTCTTGCCACGGTATGCATCCGGCCCGGGGTGCTGGCTGGAGTGCTGTTGCTCGCCTTTGAAGGATTCGGCGCCGGGGTAGCTGGGGATATTCGGCATGCCGGACATGCCCGTGGCGAGCACCAGCTGTTTCGGCCGCAGGGTGACCCGTTCGCCGTTGCGGTTGACGTTCACATTCCACTCGCCGGCGGCTTCGTCGTAGCTGGCGCTTTCGCACTCGGTGGAGGCCCAGTAGTTGAGTTCCATGACCCTGGTGTACATCTCCAGCCAGTCGCCGATCTTGTCCTTGGGCGAGAATACCGGCCAGTTGTCCGGGAAGGGCAGGTATGGCAGGTGGTCGTACCAGACCGGATCATGCAGGCACAGGGACTTGTAGCGGTTGCGCCAGGAGTCGCCCGCACGGGCATTCTTCTCGACCACGATGGTGGGCACGTTCATCTGGCGCAGCCGTGCCGCCAGCCCGATGCCGCCCTGGCCGCCGCCGATGATCACGCAGTACGGTTGACGCGTATAGCCCAGTTCCTCCTGCTCCCGTTCCCGCGCCTCCCGCCAGGTCATGCGCTCTTTGGATGCTCCGTGCTCGGCACCCTTGGGCCGGAGGTGTTGCCTGGGTTCCGGGTGGTCCCGCAGCGCGGTCATGCTGGTGAACAGCGTCCAGCACTTGCCGTTCTGCAACCGGATGATGCCGCGGCCGTCCGCGACGCCGGTGCGGAACGTAAACCAGCCCTCCACGACACCGTCCGCCTCGGTGGCATCACCGTCCAGGGTCCAGTCCGCCGGTTGCGCCTCCGGCACTGTCGCCGCAAGCATGGCGTGGACCTCGTTGCGCCCCTCGGCGGTCTTCAGGTTCCAGGTAAAGCTGACCAGGTCCCGCCAGTAGCAGTCGTCCTGGAACAATTTGACTGCGGCGTCGAAGTCCTGCCGCTGCAGCGCGGCGTTGAAGTCCACGAGCCAGTCGGAAATCTGCTGGTTCGGTGTGTTCTGTGTTGCCGACATTCCGGTCTCCTCCAGTATCACGCGTGGTTCGAAGACTGACGGGCAACATGCCCGGAGTCTTCCACGTCAGGTTGAATGGCCCTGTGGGTCGGGCCTTCACCCAAGCAGAGAGCAGTTCTCGTGCCAGAAGGGGACAGGCATCCGGAAAAGTCCGCAAGATCCTGTCATGACTGGGTTTTCTGGTCATCGGCAGGGGCGACGGTGGGTCCTGCGGCGGAAGCCGGTGTTACAGGTGACACGAAGCAGCGTTACAGGTGTAACGCTCTGATCCCCCTGACGTTACACCCATTTGACAGGCTCGCTGGGGTGTGTTTTTTTGCCTTTATAAAGGTGGCCGGCATGGTCGCCGATACCAAGGGCGGCCGGTCACCGGCGCCCGGGAGGAGACACCATGGGGTTGCGCCGCGATCAGCGCGAGCACATCGACTCCGTACTTCGTTATGCGGAAGGGACGCACAAGCCGCTGGCCCAGGCGCCCAACTCGCCCGTTATCGGCCGTTCCTGGCAACGCTGCATCGCCGAGTACGGCCTTGACCCGACGCGACCACGGCCCGCGCGCATCGTGACCAGTCAGGTGCTGCGTGAGCACCAGGACCGGGCCGACGAGTTGCTGAGCGTGGCCCGCGCCGGCGTCGACCAGCTCTACCAGCAGGCGGCGCAGCTGGATTACGTGCTGCTGCTCACCGATGATCGTGGCATTGCCGTGCAGTATCTCGGTGACAAACGCCGGGATGCGCGGCTGCGGGAGGCGGGGCTCTATCTCGGCTCGGACTGGAGCGAGGACTATGCGGGGACCTGCGCCGTGGGCACCTGCCTGCGGGAGGATGTCTCTCTCAGTTGCCACCGCACCGATCATTTCGATGCAACCCATATCGGGCTGACCTGCACCGCGGCGCCGATCCGGGATCCGGATGGCAACCGCCTCGCTGTGCTGAACATCTCGGCGCTGGATTCTCCCATGGGGCCGGAAAGCCAGACGTTCGGCCAGCACCTTGTCACGCTGTACGCCCGCATGATCGAGGACGCCTACTTCCTGCGCCGCTTCCGTAACAGCTACATCCTGCGCTGTGATTCGTCGCGGGAATTCGTGCGGGTGAGCGGCCGTTACCTGATTGCCATGGAAGAGGACGGCAGCATCCTGGCGGCCAATACGCCGGGGCGGGCGCTCCTGGAGCGCCTCCCGCGCGGTGCCGGGTCCCCCCGGATCACGGACGTGCTTGACTGCGAGCTACGTGACCTCTGGGACTTGCCCTACCGCAGCGAGGACCAGATCCGGGCGTTCCGGACCCGACCCACCGACGAGGCCGTGTTCGCCACCCTGATCCAGCCCAGCCGCTCGTTGTCCCGCCTGCGCGCGGGCCGTGTCATCCAGGCCGAGGAGGCAGTCCCGGCACTGGACTGGCTGGCGGCGGACGATCCTGCCATGCGCAAGACGCTGGCGACGGCCAAGCGCCTGCGCGACGAACCCATCAATGTGCTGATCACCGGTGAGACGGGCACGGGCAAGGAGCGCCTGGCGCGGGGTCTGCATGAGTCCAGTCGTCGCAGGCAGGGGGCTTTCGTCGCCATGAACTGCGCGGCGATCCCGGAGTCGCTGATCGAGAGCGAGCTGTTCGGCTACCAGGGAGGCGCGTTCACCGGCGGGCGCCAGAAGGGGCGGCAGGGGCTGGTCCAGCAGGCCGATGGCGGCACCTTGTTCCTGGATGAGATCGGCGATATGCCACTGCACTTGCAGACCCGGTTGCTACGGGTGCTCGCCGAGCAGGAAATCCAGCCTCTGGGAGCCGACCGCCCCGTGCCGGTGGACCTGCGTGTGGTGGCGGCCACCCACCAGGATTTGCGCCGACTTATCGCTGCGGGCCGGTTCCGGGAGGACCTCTACTACCGCCTCAACGGCGCCACCCTGTGGCTCCCTCCGTTGCGCGAGCGTACCGATCGGGAGTACGTCATTGACTGTGTCTACACCGTGCTCACCCGGGACCGACCGGACGCGCCGCGATTACGGGGCGACGCCGTGAGCGCGCTCCTTGCCAGGCCCTGGCCGGGCAATATCCGCCAACTGATGAATGCCCTGGCCTTTGCGCTGGCAACCGCCACGGGCGAGCAGATCAAGGCCAGTGATCTGCCGGAGCCCGAGACTGTCACGGCGCCCCGCGGCCCCGCAGCGTCCCCGGCAGTTGCGCGATCCGGCGATGCGAGCCGTTCAGGCAGTGCCATTGCCCTGGAAGATGCCCTGCGGCGACGTCACTGGAACGTCAGCGCCGTCGCGCGGGAGCTGGGTGTCTCGCGCCCCACCATCTACCGGCGCATGCGCCGCCATGGCCTGGTCCCGCCCAACTGGCGGAGCGACGACGCCCTGGTCTAGGGCTGCGCCTCGGTGTGCCGGGCCCGAAGGGTTGAGCCAGCGCCCCTCACTGAAGGTTCCCGACTTGCCACTGACGCTCGGCGCGTTGCATGAGTTCGCCGACCCAATCAACGAATACCCGCACGTTGGGCGACAAGTGGCGGTTGTGCGGATACATGACCGATATCGGCACGGTTGGTGCCTGGATATGGCCCAACACGCGCTGCAATTGGCCACTGCGTAGGTGCGGCAGCACCATGTAATTTGCCGCACGTATCAGACCCAAGCCTTCCAGGCCACAGGCGATGTAGGTCTCGGTGTCGTTGACGATCAGGTTCTCGGTCATCCGTACGCCTTGCTCTTCACCGTTGACCACGAAGCGCCAATCCATGGAGCGGCCCTGATCCCCGGAGAGAAAGCCGACAGCCTGATGGCGCTGCAAATCCTCCAGTGAGTGCGGCTCGCCGTGTTCTTCGAGGTACTCGGGCGAGGCACATATCACCCATTCGAAACTGGCAAAGCGACGCGCCACCAGTGTGGGAGAATCTTGGGGTACCCCGGCGCGAATCACGCAATCGATGCCCTCCGGCACCAGCTCCACGGTCCGGTCGCTCAGGATCAGGGTCAATTCCATATCGGGGTGTCTGGCCTGGAATGGCTTGATGGCGGGCAGCACGAGCAGCTTGGCCATCGAGGCTGTCATGCCAACTCGTAGCTTGCCGCTGAGCCGTTCAGCGTTGCCGCGAAAGCCTGCCTCGACGGCTTCCAGTTCGGCCAGCAGGCGGCGGCAGTGTTCGTAGTAGAGGCTGCCGTCGGGAGTGAGGTTCAAATGCCGTGTGGTTCGCTGGAGCAGTCTCACACCGAGGTGATTTTCCAGCTCCTTGATGGCGCGAGTGACCGTCGAGGGGGGCAGGGCCAGATTTTCCGCGGCCTTGCTGAAGCCGTGCATCTCGACGACTCGGGCAAATATCTGCATGGCTTGTAGTCGATCCATGTATTGCGCTCCCTGGCTGCGGATGCCCTGTGGAGTCTCGGGGAATGAGTCGTCTGCATGGGGCAACTCCGTAGCAATACGATGACGACCAGAATAGCCAATCATACAGCGTTTCCATAATTTCATTGCCGGCAGAAATCATTTCCAGGAGCGGGCATAAAAATCGTGGATTGTTTCTTCTTGTAGAATTTTGTTTTTCAGAAATCGCTGTTAAAAATTCAGGCGTTAGCTCTTATCCTGCATGTGAATCTTTTCGGATGACATGCGATTGCGTTATCCGATTCCATCGAAACGTGGAGATCTCATTGATCTCAGGAGATGCACATGCCCATCAATGAAAACCCCAGTGTTGAAAAAGTCCTTATTCTCGGAGCTGGCCAACTCGGTAGGCAAGTGATCAAGAATCTTGCCGCCCGGCTCAATCCGGGCACCATCAGCGTTCTTGTGGAGCCTGGCTTCACTACATCGGAGGATGCATACAAGCAGAAAGTGACGGGTGAGCTCGACAGGCTTGGGGTCGAGATACTGCACGTTGACTTGGCTGAAGGCACCGAGGAGAGCCTTGCCGAGTTGTTCGCAGGCTTCCAAACGGTCATCTGTTGTACGGGGTTCGTAGCAGGGGCCGGCACGCAGACCAAGATCACGCAGGCGGTGTTGAAGGCTGGGGTCAGCAGGTACTTTCCCTGGCAGTTCGGGGTCGATTACGAAATTGTTGGCAAAGGGAGTGGCCAGCCTGTCTTCGACGAGCAATACGAGGTCAGGAAACTGCTGCGCTCGCAGGAAGCCACCGAATGGGTCATCGTCTCGACAGGCATGTTCACGAGCTTTCTGTTCGAGCCTGATTTCGGTGTCGTTGACCTTGAAACCAACACCGTCCGCGCTCTCGGAAGCTGGGATACGCGTGTCACCGTGACGACTCCCGAGGATATTGGCCGGCTGACGACCGAGGTCTATTTGGAAGAGCCTCGCATCAGCAACGAAGTGGTCTTCGTAGCGGGGGACACCCTCTCATACGACCAGTTGGCTACCATCGTCGAAGAGCAGACCGGGAAGGCTGTCACGCGCATTGAACTGTCCCTGGAAGAGCTCGATGACCAGCTTTCCCAAGCGCCGGATGATGTCATGCTTCGCTACCGCAAGGCGTTTGCTCTCGGTACAGGCATGTGGTGGGAAAAATCAAAGACCTATAACCACGCAAGAGGCATTGAGACTGTGGATGCCAAGACCTGGCTCAAGCGTCACTATCGGGACTGTTCGGCCTGAGTCCCGATGTGACGGGCGTTTGCCGGGCAAACATCCCTGTAGCCGCGCGACAGAGTTCGGGTAATTGCTGCATGGGGCAGCACTGTCGCGCGGTTTCTGGCGGTTGGTCGGCGAACCGAAGCGCGGCGGAATGAAGGCAGACGGAATTGGCTCCATAGGCTGGAAGTTACACGACGAGGTTGTCGTGGGAAAGGCGCCCTCCACTGCTCTATAACAGTCACCATCGCCCTGCAGAAAACACGAAGATGTTAGGCCACAGTTGTACCCACGATGTGCCAGATTTTTCGATATTTTGTCGAAGAATGTACCAATCAAACCGGGCCGAATAAAAAATGGAACCGGCAACGACGACTCAGCCCTGGCCATCGCGTGGCCAAGGCTGTCGTCAGATAGAGCGTGTGGGGTCAAGCTATTTCGGTAAATGAGCGCGTTGCGCAGAACCTGAAGTCTTTTTGAGCGACCAGCCGCGCTCTTTACGCACTGGCGTTGCGTTTACACAACCTTCTTTCGGGAGTGAGAGGATGGCTTGCATACCGGTTTCGGTGTTGGAAAACGAGATATCTCCCCCATGCTGCCGAGAGACCGCTCGTACAATCGAAAGACCGAGTCCGCTACCCCCTGTCTGTCTGCTTCGAGATGTTTCAAGCCGGACGAAGGGGGCAAAAACCTTCTCTACCATGTTGTCAGGAATTCCGGGACCACGGTCCTCGACGACGATATCAATCGTTGAGGTGGTGTCCCGAAGAGACACTTTCGCCTCTCCCCCATACCGCACCGCGTTCTCAACCAGGTTTCTGATGGCGCGACGTAGGCTGTCGGGCCGACAGCGGTATTTCACCTTCACGCCCTCGACATGCGTGACCGGATGCCCCAGATCAGATTGATCATTACAAATGCTTCCAACCAGCGCTTCCAGGTCTATGGCGCGAGTCTCCTCTTTAATCGATTCTCCACGCGCAAACGAAATCGCGGCTTCCGTCATCGACTGCAGCTCGTCAATCGTCGCTATCATCTTGCGCTGGATATCTTCATCGTTGACGAATTCTGCTCTTAGCCGAAGTGAAGTTAGTGGTGTACGCAGATCATGGCCAATGGCCGCCAGCATCTTCGTCCGGTCCTCTACAAAACGATGGAGGCGGCTTTGCATTTTATTGAAGGATTGAGCCGTCCGCTTGATCTCATCGGGCCCGTCTTCGAGTAATGGTGGTAGGTTTTGTCCTCGACCCAAGGCTTCAGCGGCGGTTGCCAGATCTCGTAGTGGTCGTGCGATGCGACTCGCGATAAAGATGCTGATCAAGGCGAGCATGAGAGCGGTAAGCCCGAGCGACATCAGTGACCGGGACGTCCACAAGTTTCCTTTGTCGTGCTGATAAAAGGCCGCATTTAACCAGCGTCCGTCCTCCAGCTGCGTACTGAACCCATACCCCTGGCTGCCTGAGAACTGGAGCACCTTTGCTGGTTGCGGCATCGACCATAAATAAGGCTTTGGAGTCATCCATGGGTCAGCCGCGTTTGCAGTGGCCATTCTGTTCGCACTCGGCAATTGCGGTGTAGCAGACCCGGCCCATCCCAATGTTCCGCCTGGATCGACGGAGCGGTCCAGTGGCAGGGAGAGCCGATCGAGGGCCTGCAATCTCCAGTCATTCGGATCCACTGGCTCGTTGTCGGTCAGCCAGTACCTCAAATAGCTCCCTTCACTCGCGCGCAGAGCCTGCTCCCTCAACTGAGGGGATAGCGATTCCATCAGGCGGGTCACCGAGGCTGCTCGGCTGATAAACTCGGCTTTCGCCCCAGCATCGAACTTCTTGGTGTACTCATCCAGGGAAATGAGGAAGGTGAGTACCTGCGAGACGATCAACGCCACGAGCGTCAGACCGATGATTTGCGTGGCGAGGCTCCTTCGCCAAAGACGAGTCATTCGGGCGCGACCTCGGCGCACAGGCTGTAGCCACCGCCCCAATGGGTTTTGATGATCGTCGGGCTCTTGGGATTCTCCTCGATCTTCTTCCGGAGACGGCTGACCTGGTTGTCAATGCTGCGGTCGAAGATATCGGCTGTCCTTCCAACCGTCAGATCAAGGAGCTGTTCCCGGCTAAGTATCAACCCGGGCCGCTCGATGAAGACCTTAAGCAGGCGGAATTCCGCTGCACTTAGCGGAATACCAACGCCATCGTCGCCAAAGATCTCCTGGCGACCCAAATCAAGCTTCCAATGATCGATGCGGACGATCCTGCGATCGAGAATTGTGCGCGCCGGAGCGGGGCTGGAGGCACGACGAAGCACGGCTCTAATCCGGGCAAGAAGCTCACGCGGATTAAATGGCTTCACCAAATAATCATCTGCGCCGAGCTCAAGACCGATAATGCGATCTGCATCTTCGGACATCGCAGTCAGAAATATAATGGGAATGTCTCTGGAAGCCCGAACTTCCTTGCACAACGAGATGCCGTCCTCGCCGGGCATCATCACATCCAGGATGATCAGGTCGACGGTCTTGCGCTCAAGGACGCGTCGCAGGGCCGAACCACTTTCAGCTACGCTGACCTTGTAACCATGGTGCTCGAGATACTCCCGAACCGTATCCCGAATATCGTTATTGTCGTCAACGACGATTACATGTGTAGCCTCTTGCATGACCCCAACCCCCGCCGTAAAGCTGAAACTCTCGTCAGTCGATACCCTGGCCTGTTCTCTTGGCTACCTCATTGTAGCGTTGCGAAGCCATTTCGGGGGGATCGTAGTGTGGCCTTCGCTTACCCCCACGCCCGCTTGGTCGTTGATGGGGCCGCCGTAGGCCCCGCTCTGCGCTGCTGGATCGGTCGCGGCA
Organism: Ectothiorhodospiraceae bacterium; assembly: GCA_050485425.1. Taxonomy (GTDB): domain Bacteria; phylum Pseudomonadota; class Gammaproteobacteria; order Nitrococcales; family Aquisalimonadaceae; genus LSCE01. The sequence continues at coordinate 22,684 of JBJHBJ010000052.1, forward strand.
TAGAGCGCGGGAGCGTGCTGATCTCGGCTGGCTTGAAGCGCTTCCGGTGAGACGAGAGGCTACGGCCAAAGTGGCCCTCAGGGCCGGGGTCGACTGGAATCAGGTAAGTGCACTGGAAGAATATCATTAATACGCATTATTAATACGATCAATTTGTCGCTTAAGTATGCCGTATTAATGCCAAATTGTAGAAAAGTCTCTTCAGCGGTCGCTGACTTTGAAAAGGACACCGCTGCCAAGCATCGGGGGCCACCAGATTGTACCGAATATGGCTTGTGAAGATGCATTTCACAGTACGCCATAGCACTGCGACGATCTGATACCAGTGCGGCACACTCATAAGACAAAGCCGAAGTAACGTGCAACCAGTTCGCATCGAGATACGAGTGTTCGAACGCGGCAGGGCGGCGTTGAGACAACACGGGCTTTGCAGGATCCGGCAAGTTTTGTGCGGGGAGTGGCAAATTCTCCCACTGCCGAACTGTTAAAGAGCCAAGACCAACGCAGCCGTAATCCATGATGCCTTTGTGTCGAAGCTGACTGAGTGGAGGCGCCGGCACATCCCATAACGAAGTCAGAGGTCAGGCTGAGGAAAGAATCCATGACAGCATTCACGGTCAACGGGCGCGCAATAGAAGTCACCGCCGCGCCGGATACACCGCTTCTCTGGGTGATCCGGGAACAACTGAAGCTCACCGGCACCAAGTTCGGTTGCGGCGCCGCACAATGCGGTGCGTGCACGGTCCATGTTGATGGCGAGCCGGTGCGTTCCTGTGTCTTCCCGTTATCTGCAGCGGAAGGTAGATCCCTCACGACCATCGAGGGGCTGTCCGAGGACGGCTCGCATCCCGTCCAGCAGGCCTGGGTGGAGCTGGACGTACCGCAGTGCGGTTACTGCCAGTCGGGGCAGATCATGAGCGCGGCCGCACTACTGGCGCGCAATCCGAGCCCTTCCGATGCGGAGATCGATGAGGCGATGCGCGGCAATCTGTGTCGCTGCGGTACCCATTTGCGCATCCGGGCGGCCATTCACCGTGCCTCCGAGGCCTGACGAGATCAGTATTTCCTTAACCCGCACTTACCCAACTCGCAGGTGGAACAATGAAATCGCAACATTTCTTCCTTACCCGTCGAGCCTTCCTGGCCGGCGCTGTCGCGACCGGCGCCGCTCTAGTCGTTCCCCTTTGGCTGCCGGCATCGGGACAGCAGAGCGAGGCAAGCGAGGCGGTGGGTTTCTCGCAAGCCTATATCCGTATCGACACCAGCGGTCAGGTTACTTTCGTGTTGCCCACCAGTGAAATGGGGCAAGGAACGCACACGGGACAGGCTCAGATACTTGCCGAGGAACTCGGGGCCGACTGGTCGAGCATCATTGTCGAGATGCCAACCCAGCCGGCACCCGACTACAGGATTCCGTCCGGCCAGATGCGTTCCGTGGGCTCGTTCGGCATCCGCTTATGGCATGACCCGTTGCGCCGCGCGGCTGCCCAGGCGCGGGAGATGCTGACCCAGGCTGCAGCCATGCAGCTCGGCGTGGAATCCGCGACGTTGCAGGCCGAGAACGGCTTCATCGTCCACGCCGCATCCGGGCGTAGCCTTCCCTTCGGTGATCTGGTCGAAGACGCCATAGCGCTGCCAGTGCCGGAGGAGCCGACCCTGCGTCCCGACGACGAACGAACGCTGACCGGGCGCTCGGTACCGCGCCTTGATACACCGCTGAAGGTAACAGGGAGGGCGTTATACGCGGTGGACGTTGAGCGCGACGGCATGCTGTATGGCGCCGTCCGGCTCGCTCCGGTCTTTTCCGCTGACATCGAGTCGTTCGACGAGAGCAGCGTCTCCGGGATGCCTGGGGTGGTGGCTGTGGTTCGCGTGCCGCGCGGCGCGGTGGTCGTGGCCGATTCCTGGTGGCAGGCCAAGCAGGCTGCTGACGCCCTGGACATCACCTTCACCGAAACACCTGCGGATACGCTTTCCACCGATGAGATAAACGAGATGCTCCGCGAGGGGCTGGACCGAACCGATGTGCCGGTCACGACGCTGCGTGGCAATGCCGAGGCGGCGTTGTCGACCGACGGTCAGGTCGTCGAGGCCGAATACTCGGTGCCGCTTCTCACCCATGTGTGCATGGAGCCGATCAACTGCACGGCCGAATCCACCGAGGAGCGCACGGAGCTGTGGATCGGCACGCAGGGCCAGGACGTCGTTCGCATGACGCTCGAGAACGTCATGCAAGTGCGGGCTGAACAGCTTTTCATCAATACCACCTATCTGGGCGGCGGCTTCGGTCGCAAGACGCATGGTGAGATCGCCCTTCAGGCCGCGCTCGCGAGCCGCGCCGTCAACGGTCGGCCGGTCAAGGTGCTCTGGACGCGTGAGGACGACGTTCGGCAGGGCCAGTACCGCCAAACCATGATGTGTCGCTTCCGCGCAACCTTGGACGATGACGGCAATATCACCGCCATGCGTATCCGGCTCGCCGGACCGCAGATGGGCCGCGACTACGGCTTCGACCCCGAGCGAATGGCGCAGGCGACGGGTAACCTCGCCAACTTCGATCCCTTCTCGCTCGGCGGGCTGTCGGACATGCGCTATGTCATCCCGAACTTCGTGGTGGAGCACGCCGTGGTCAATCTGCCGATCCCCCTCTGCCCCTGGCGGGCGATTGCCCACACCTTCAACGGCTTCTTCTTCGAAAGCTTCATGGATGAATGCGCCGCGGCAGCGGGCCGTGATCCGCTGACATTTCGTCGCAGCCATTGTGCGGGGCAGACAAGAATGCTCGCCGTTCTCGACCGGGTCGCCGAGATGTCGCGATGGGACGAGCCGGCTCCGGAGGGGATTGCTCGGGGCCTGGCGGTAGTCGAGAGCTACGGCTCTTACGTCAGCCAGGTGGTCGAGGCCCGTGTCGACGACGACGGCATCGATGTGGAGCGGGTCCACGTGGCTATCGACTGCGGACGTGCGATCAATCCGGGCCAGGTAGAGGCGCAGATGCAGGGCTCTGTCATCGATGCGCTCGGCGCGGCACTGAGGCAGAAGGTCACGATCAATGAAGGTCGCGCCGAACAGTCGAATTTCCATGACTATCCACTGCTGCGCATCGGGGAGGAGCCATCGGTGTCGGTGAGCATCGTCGAAATCGGCTCTCCTTTGGGCGGTGTCGGTGAGCCGGGCATCCCCCCTCTTGCGCCTGCGCTGGCCAATGCACTGTTTGCCGCCACCCAGCAACGGGTCCGCCACCTGCCGTTGGCCGATCATGCCTAAAGCGAAGTCACACCATTGAGGCCCAAAATGTATCTGGAACACGCTCAGGACGTTCTCGGACAATGGCTCGCCTGGCGCAGGACGGGGGCAGTCGCGCTCGTCGTCGTGACCTCCACGCAAGGCGGCGCCGTGCGCGCGCCGGGCGCCCTGATGGCCGTGTCCGCCGCAGGCGAGAGCTGCGGCTATCTCTCCGGCGGGTGCATCGACGCGGATGTGGTAAATCACGCCCGGAATTCTCTCCGCTCGGGGCGGATCGAGCGCCTGCGATACGGTAAGGGCTCGCCGTTCATTGATATGCCGCTACCTTGCGGTGGGGCGATCGAGATTTGTGTACTGCCCGATGCAGAAGCCGATGTCCTGCGTGCGTGCCATGATCGGCTTGCCTCGCGCCAGCCAGTGACGCTTAGTCTCTCGCCATCCGGCGATCTCGGGTTGGGGCATAGGGCAGGGACAAACGTGGTGTCCTTCCACTACACGCCCAAGCTCCGCCTGCGCATCGCCGGACGCGGGGCCGACAGCGTGGCGCTTGCCCGACTTGCGATGGCGAGCGGTATCGAGACCGAGCCGCAGCTCCGCGACGGTGCCGAAACCCAAGACGCCCAGCGCCAGGGAATCGGCCAAGTGACGACGCTCACGGCGCCATCGACGCTTCCGGCTCTGAACGATGATCCGTGGACGGCCTTTCTCCTCGCCTTCCATGATATCGATTGGGAGGAGGCGCTTCTTGCCCAGGCCCTCAAGGGCCCAGCCTTTTACATCGGCGCGGTTGGCGGCAAGACCACCCATGCCCGGCGCTGTGAACGACTCCGTGCGGCTGGCATCGCCGAGGGCCAGATTGAGCGCATCCGCGGCCCCGTTGGCTTGATCCCCTCGATGCGCGAAGCGTCGGCGCTTGCCGTGTCCGTCCTCGCGGAGATCGTCGGAACCTATCAGCGCAAGGTATTCGCCGGTTGGTCGCTCGACGTCGATACGCGGGAGAGCCGATGCCATAGAGGACACCCATAAACTGTCCCGAAAGCCTTGGTGATCGAGCGGGAGGCCCGATATTGTTCAGTAGCGGTCTCCACGGGTTTCCAGCGTGTGGTTCCCGTGAAGCTGCGGAGCTGCTGGAATCGGTGCAAGGGTTTGCGTTGTTGACCGGGGAGCCCGATAATGCATTGATTGCTAGCGATCAATGCAGGGCCCCGGCACCAACGGATGCCGGCCGGCGAGACCTCTCAAGCAAGGAACTTCAGGGACCGGATGGGCAGCCGAACCACCACCGCCAAGCAGAAAGAAGTCCAGCGCATCATCGAATCCCTGTCGAAGGCCATCGCGCAGCATCTGCTGCCACCGGGCACCCGTCTGGTGGAGGCCCAGATTGTCGAATCCCTCAACGCCAACCGGAACCATGTTCAGGCCGCTCTGCAGCGCCTGGCACTGCAGAAAATCGTCACCATCGAGCCCAATCGCGGCGCCCATGTCACCCGGCCCTCGGCACGGGAAGCGCGGGAGATCTTTGTGGCCAGGCGGGCTATTGAGCGGGCCATTGTCGAAAACATCAGCCCGGAGCAGATGCGCCGTCACGCACGGGCGGTGGCGGCCCATGTCCGGGTCGAGGCGAAAGCCACCCAGGCCAGTGACCGGCGGGCGATCGTCAAGGAACTGAGTGACTTCCACCGTTTGCTGGCAAAGATCAGCGACAACCGGGTGCTGGCGGAGATTCTGGATAATCTGATGGTCCGCAGCTCGCTGATTGTGGCGCTGTACCAGCGCAACGATGAACCCAGTTGCCAGCACGACGAGCACCTGGCCATTCTCAGGGCCCTGGAGAGCGGTGATCGGGAGGAGGCCATGCGCCAGATGACCCATCACCTGGATCACCTGGAGTCGGAGCTGGCCCTTGCTGACGATGAGGAGCAGGAGGTGGACCTGAAGCGGGTTCTCGCCGACCTGCAGTCGACCGCCCAGGAAACGGACTGATTCCGTTCAGCGGGTCGCCGGCGACAGCAGTCGGGCAGGCGTGCGTTCGAAGGTTTGGATCCCCCCCTTGAAGGCCATCAGCGGCTGACACAGTTCGGCGACGACCGAGGCCGGTGTCTGCGCGTCCAGCACAATGAAATCCGCCCGGCAGCCCGCGTTCAGGCCGTAGTCCCGCAGCCGCAGTATCCGTGCCGATTCCTCGGAGATCCAGGCCAGACAGCGGGCCAGTTCCGCCGGGGTCGCCAGGTGGCTCACATTCGCGAACAGGTTGGCCTGACGGATCAGCGATACATCGCCGAAGGGCGTGAATGGGTTGCCCACGTTGTTGGTGGACAGGGAGCAGGTCACGCCGCAGGCATGCAGACGGTGCAGGGGAGCGACCCCCCGGGGGATGTCGTGGCTGGCCTCGCGGCCGGTCAGGAACAGGTCGGTGGCCGGCAATGCGGTGACCTGAACGCCGGCCTCGGCCATGGCTGCCGCCAGCGGCCCGAACTGTTCGGGCGGTAATGCCGACAACTTGGTGACGTGGCCGATGGTGACCCTGTGCTGCCAGCCGTGCTCCAGCGTACAGCGAATGACTTCCGGCACGGTCAGGCCGTCCGGGTTCAGGTCGAAGTCCAGGTGCAGGTCCAGGTCGCAGTCGTAGGCAACGGCCAGTTCGAACAGCCGGCGGATCTGACCGGCCGGGTCATCGTCCATGTAGGGACAGCCGCCGAGGAGGTCGGCGCCGTTCTCCAGGGCATGGCACAGCAGGTCTTCGGTGCCCGGATTGTTGAGCAAGCCTTCCTGGGGAAACACGCAGATCTCCAGCGTGACGGCCCAGGCGAAATCCCGTTGCAGTCGGCGGATGGCGTTGAATCCGGTGAGACCGATGCCGGGATCAAGCTCAACATGGGTGCGCATGTGGGTGGTGCCTTGCGTGATGGCCTGGCGCAGGATGCGGGCGCCCCGTTCGTACACGTCCGCTTCGGTGAACCCCGCCTTGGCTTTGGCGGTCTCGCTGATGGCTTCCGCCAGCGTGCCTTCCCGAAGCTGGCAGCGGTGCATGATGCAGGCCTTGTCGAGATGGATGTGGGTTTCGATCAGGCCCGGCAATACCAGGTGCCCCTCCAGATCCCGCTCGGCAACCGGCCCATGGCCGGTGAACTGCTCGACGAAACAGCCTTCCTGGATTTTCAGCCCGGTGAGCTGATCGGGTGCCTCGGGCAGCCTGAGGTTGGTCAGTTGGAGCTTGGTCATGCCACCGACTCCCCGAGATAAGCTGCTTCCAGTTCCGGGTTGTTGCGCAGCGCCTCCGCCGAGCCGGAATGGACGACTTTGCCGGTTTCCAGCACGTAGGCCCGGTCGGCCACCTGCAGGGCGAGGTTTGCCATCTGGTCCACCAGCAGCAGGGTGACGCCTTCATCCCGCAGCGCTGCGAGGGCGTCGTAGAGTTCCGCCACCATGGCCGGCGCCAGCCCCAGGGATGGCTCATCGAGCAGCAGGATGGATGGCTTCGCCATCAGCCCGCGACCGATGGCCACCATTTGCTGCTCGCCACCGGACAGCAATCCGGCCGGTGAATCGATCCGGTCTTTCAGTCGCGGGAAACGTTGCAGAATCCGGTCGATATCCGCTGCCGCTGTCTGTTGGTCGCTGCGGGTGTAGGCGCCCATCAGCAGGTTGTCCCGCACCGACAGTTCCGGGAACACCTGACGCCCTTCCGGCACCAGGGCCAGCCCCCGGGCGGCGATCCGGCTGGCATCCAGGTTCTCGATGTTCTCGTTGTTGAGCACCACGCGACCAGCGGAGGCCGGGTGCAGGCCGGCGATGGTCTGCAGGATGCTGGATTTGCCGGCGCCGTTGGCACCGAGGATGGCAATCAGTTCTCCGGGGTTGACCACCAGGCTGATGCCGTCGACGACCGGGGCGGCGCCATAGTCGATCACCAGATCCTTGACGAACAGGGTAGCGTCGCGGCTGCCGTCCCAAGGCTGCGATCGGGGCGGGGCCTGGTAGTCGGTGCTGCCCAGGTAGGCCCGCACCACATCCGGATTGTTGCGCACCGCCTCGGGCTCTCCACAGGCAATCGGATGGCCGGAATCCAGCACCAGGATGCGGTCGGACACCGACATCACCATGGTCATGTCGTGTTCCACCAGAATCACCGCGATACCAAAGCCGGCAATGGTCCGGAGCAGGGCGGAGACCTTGTTGGTGTCGGCCCGGCTGAGGCCGGCCGCAGGTTCATCCAGCAGCAGTACCCGGGGCGCCATGGCCAGGGCGCGGGCGATTTCCACCAGGCGGCGGTCGACATGGGGCAGATCCTCCGCCGGGGTGTTGACGGAACCCCGGTAGCCCACCAGCGCAAGCAACTGCAGGGCCAGGGCCTTCTGCTCCGGTTGCTCACCGCGCCAGCCGTCCTGCAAACGGCCCTGCTGCATCGCCACCAGCAGGTTCTCCAGTACCGACATTTCGGAGAAGAGCTGGGTGGTCTGATAGGTGCGGGCGACCCCGGCCCGGGCAATCTTCCAGGCTGGCTGTCCCGCCAGTTCGGTGCCCAGGCCGATCGAGCCGGTATCCGGACGGTAGAAGCCGCTGACCATGTTCAGCACCGTGGTCTTGCCCGCGCCGTTGGGGCCGATGATGCTGGTGATCTCCCCTGGTGGGGCGGTAAAGCTCACCTTGTCCGCCGCCTGCACACCGCCGAAACGGATGCCGATGTCCTTGACCTGCAGCCCCGCGGGGGCGACGGTATCGCAGCTCAGGGCGCGGCCCAGCAATGCCAGGTCCGGACGGGCCGGCGGCATCTCCGCGGGCGGCGCCGCCCAGCGTTTCTGCAGCACGCCGAGGACGCCCCGGGGCGCAATCCACAACACGCCCAGCAGCACCCCGGCGAACAGCAGAAGCCTCGCTTCCGCCATCGCAGACAACAGCTCCGGTATCAGCACGATGAGCACCGCCCCCAGCAGCGGGCCGAACACGGTGCCGGCGCCGCCGACAATCACCGCCAGCACAAACAGGATTGACTGGGTGAAGGGAAAGGACTCCGGGCTGATGAACATCATCAGGGGTGAGAGCATGGCACCGGCCAGCCCCGCCAGACCCGCGGACAGGGTGAAGGCCAGGGTCTTGGTGGCCAGCGGGTTGAATCCCAACGAGCGTGCCGCGATCTCGCTGGCTTTCACCGAGCGGATGGCCCGGCCCCAGCCGCTACGGAACAGCCGGTGGTAGAAGGCGAAGGATGCCACCATCAGGGCAACCGCGATCAGCGCCAGGCCGGTGTCCGGTGCCAGGTTGCCCAGTTCCGGCGACGGTATCCCCATCAGCCCGTTGGCCCCGCCGGTCAGTGACCGCCATTCCATCATGCCGTGGTGGACCATGAACCCGAACGCGATCGTTACCATGGCGAGATAGGGGCCGCTGACCCGCACGGCCGGCAATGCCAGAAGCGCGCCGATTGCCCCGGTGATCAGCGCCGCCATGATCAGTGCCAGGGCGAAGGGCACCCCGGCCATGGTCAGCAGCGCTGATGCATAAGCGCCAATGCCGTAGAAGGCCACATGGCCGAAGGAGATCTGGCCGCTGAGCCCGAGCAGGATATTGAGACCGACACAGACAATGGCGGTGAGGGCGATCAGCGTCATCACCAGCAGCGAGTAGCTGTCGAGTGTGAACGCCAGGGCTGCGCCTGTCAGGCCCAGAACGGCCAGTGCGGCCGGTACAAACAGGGTTCTCGGGGTCATACTTTCACCAGGCTGCGGGTGCCGAAGAGTCCGTTGGGCCGTAGCGCCAGCGCCACGATGACCAGGCCGAAGGTGACCATCTGGGAGACGGTGGAGCCCAGTTGCAGGATGATCAGGGCTTCTGCAAGGCCGAACAGCAAGCCGGCCAGCACCACGCCATTGGCACTGGCGATACCACCCAGGATGGCCACCGCAAAGGCCTTGAGGCCGAACAGGGTGCCCATGTCCGAATGGACGCTGACCAGGGGGGCGATCAGCAGGCCGGCGATACCGGCAAAGACGGTGGAGATTGCAAAGGAAACAGCCACTACCCGGGTCACCGGAATACCCATCATCCGGGCCGCTCTCGGATTCTGTACCGAGGCGCCGAGAATCTTGCCGACGCGCGTATAGCGACTGATCAGCACCAGGGCCACCATGATCAGCGCGGCCACCGCCGGAATGATCAGCTGCATCAGGTCGACGCCGGTTCCGAGGATCTCCAGGCGCTGCTCCACTGCCGGCACCAGAAAGCGGCGGGGTTCCTTGCCGAAGGTGAACATCACGATGTTATCCACCAGCAGGCCGCCGGCCACGGTGGCCATCAGCCAGGCCTCGGAGCCGCGACTGTGGAACGGGCGCACCAGGAAGCGCTCGATGGCGAGGCCGTAAAGCGCGCACAGCGCCAGGGTCATGGCGGCAGCCACAACCCAGGGAAGCCCCCAGCGGATGCAGAAGACGTAGCCCAGCACGGCACCTACCATCATGGCGCTGCCCTGGGCGAAGTTCACCGTGCGGGAAACGATGAAGGTGATGTGGAAACCGAGGGCGAGGAGGGCGTACATGCTGCCCATGGCCAGGCCGCTGATGATACTGGCTGTGATCATTGGAGTTCCTCCTGCCGGCCGGGCCAGGTGCCCGGCCGGCGGCTACAGGTCTTCCCGCAGGTAACGAAACCGCTCAGGGATCCAGGGGCAGGATCTTGCCTTCGACGAAGTGGGTGAAGACGTAGTCGTCGGGGCCAAGGGCGTCATGCTGCTGGGGTGTGAAGGGCTGATCGTAGAACTTGATCAGTCCGTCATAGTTGCGGATGTCATAGAAGCCCTGACGGACTGCCGGGCCGTCGGTGTTGCCCGCCTGCTCAATCGCGAGGGCGGCAAGATGCATCGCGTCATAGGCGTTGGCGATGCCTACCGCCGGCGTCACGTCGGCCAGGTCCCGGATTTCCGGGAAGCGCTGCTTCAGGGCTGCCAGTACCTGGGCGCCGCGGGTGTCCTCCTCGCCCTCGACAAAGGTAAAGGTCTGGATGAAGTGGACCTTCTCGCCGCTGCTGCCCGCCAGCTCGGTGAAGCGGCCGCCGGCCGGCCCCCAGTGGGACAGGATGGGAACGTCCCAGCCCATGCGATCAAGAGAACGCACCACCTGGGCCGAAGGCGCTACATTGGCAACCATCAGCAGGGCATCGGCACCCTGGCTGCGCAGCCGGCTGAGCTGGGGTACGACATCGGTGTCGTTGGTCTCGAAGCGCTCGATACCGGCCCATTCCATGCCGCGCGCATCGAGCGCCTTGCGGAAGCCCAGTTCGTTGGATTCGCCCCAGGGGTTGTTGATCAGGATCATGCCCGGGCGTTTCATGTCGTAGTTGTCGATTCCGTACTGCACCAGGGCCTCGTCCACCAGCTCATCCACCGCCGACACCCGGAACACGTAGTTTTCTTCGGCCCCGTTCTGGGTGATCGGTGTGCCTGCCGCCCAGACCCCCACGAACGGAAACTTCATCTGATTGGCCACCGGCACGATCGCCAGGGATACCGGCGTGTCCAGACCGCCAAACAGCACCGCGACCCGTTCCCGTTGAACCAGCTCGCGGGCAGCGAGCAGTCCCCGGGACGGGTTGCTCTCATCGTCGCGCCGCAGCAGTTCGACCGGGCGGCCGAGGATGCCGCCATTGGCGTTGATCTCGTCGATGGCGATGGTCAGGCCCCGGGTAATGGCCTCACCCGACTGGGCCGACTGGCCGGACAGTGCCGCCACCAGGCCGACCTTGATCGGGTCCGCGGCCTGCACCACCCCGGCGATCGAAAACACCACCGCACTGCCCAGTGGCACCAGCCACCGCTTGATAGATTGCTTGAAAGACATTGCCCTTGCTCCAGTTGCTAGCGTTTGCATGAAAGTTGCTAGCAAAATGGATGCCAGGGCTGGGGGCGCTCCGAATCGGGGGTTTCCGAAAAAAATGGCACCAAAAGAGGGCTTTATGCCGAAAACTGCACCTTTACCGGACACTGTCCGAAGCGGGGCACGTCATCAACAGGAGAGGCATTCATGACGAAGCAGAGCGACGCTGTGACCATTGTCAGGAATTTTCTGGAGGCATCCATGGCTCCGGATCCGGAACGGGCCGCCACCTTCATGGCCCCGGACGTGCGCATTACCTTCACCGGGGGGCGCCAGATGTCGGATCCGGCGGCCATTACCGCGTTCAACGGGGGCCGCTACGCCTGGGTAAAGAAGGCCCTTGGCCGGTTCGACTACGCTGAATACCCCGACCATACCGTGGTCTATTCCAACGGCACCCTGTACGGGGAATGGCCGGATGGCCGCCCTTTCGCCGGTAACCGGTACCTGGACCGGTTCGAGGTGCGTCGAGGCAAGATCACCCGGATGGATGTCTGGAACGACAGCGCGGAATGGATACTCAGCCCGGAGCTGAATCGGGATCCTGATGGGACACCCGCTTGAATGCCGGTGACCCGCGTCCGGCACTTGCGGGAGAAGTGCTGGCAGTCATTCCGAGGCGATTGGCAATTCGCGGCTGCATGGGTCATCCGAGGCCCATGCAGCGCATAGCATGCCTTGCCGCAGATCCGGTGCTGCTACTGCAGGATTTCATTGAACTCCAGCACATTCAGGTCCGGGTCACGGATGAAGCAGACGTTGCGGCGCCCGTGGCCCATCATGACCGGCCCTTCGGTGATCTCGATCTCTTCGCGCGCCAGCCATGCCACCATTTCGTCCATGCTCTCGACGATGAAGGCGGCGTGGGTATAGCCCGGCCGTTTGATCGGTGCGTCCAGAAGCACGTTGCCTTCGGCGGTGGGCTCGCCGTTGTAGATCAAGTGGATGCGCAGGCCGGTAGGGTGCACGAGCCCGCAGGCCTTGGCCTCGGGGGAGAACTCTTCGGGATCGCGCAGGAAACCCAGCTTGGCGTAGAAGGCTTCCGCGATGGGGAGATCGGTGACGCGGATGCCGATATGGTCGAGACGTAGCGTGTCGAAACGCATGGTAATGGCTCCTGATGAAAACGGGATGGTTCAGGCCTCGAGCCCGGCACGGGTGCGCTGAAAGGGGACGAAGCCGGGAAGGGCTTCGATCTGGCGCAGCCAGGCCAGGACTCTGGGGTAGCCGGAGAGATCCACATTCCCCTCGGGGGCCCGTTCGACGTAGCTGTAGAGCGCGATGTCGGCGATGGTGGGCTCTGCCGTTCCGGCGATCCAGCGCTGGCCTTCCAGCGTGCTCTCCATGACGGCGAGTGTGGCGTGGGCGCGCTGGATCACTTCGTCGGCGCGGAAGGATGCACCGAAGACGGTAATGAGCCGGGCGGCGCAGGCGCCGTAGGCGATCTTGCCGGCCGCGACCGAGAGCCACCGCTGGATCCGTGCCTCGTCGGCCGGATCGGTCGGCAGCCAGTGGGAAGGGCCGATCTTCCTCGCCACGTAGACCAGGATCGCGAGCGAGTCGGCGATGATGATGCCGTCGTCGTCGACCACGGGTACTTCACCGAAGGCGTTGAGCGCGAGGAATTCCGGTTGCTTGTGGGCACCGGCAGCCAGATCGACCTCGATCAGTTCATGCTCGACTCCGGCGAGAGAGAGAAACAGGGCGGCGCGATGCGCGTGCCCTGAGAGCGGGTAATGGTAGAGCTTCATGGCGATGGTCCTCCTGCGGACGACGGCTTCATTCCGTCATTCGCATTCTGCCTATCGCTTCAAAGTGAGAGAATCCGCCAAAATAGCACTTCATAATTGCGGTTTTCGACAATAATTCCCGGCGGCGAATAAGTGATAGAGAGGAGGTGCGGTGGACAGGCTGCGAACGCTGAGGACTTTCATCTGTGTCGCGGAGCAGTCGAGCTTTGCCGAAGCGGGGCGGCGGCTGAACATGTCGCCCACCACCGTGACGCGGACCATCGCGGCGCTGGAGGCGAGCCTTGGCGTTCAGCTGTTGATGCGCACGACGCGCAGCGTTCGGCTGACCGAGGAGGGCGCGCTTTTTCTGGAGCGATGCCGGGCGGGCCTGGCCGAGATCGACGGAGCGTTCGACAGCGTGCGTGGCGGCCGCTCGACGCCGCGCGGCACCCTGACGGTGACGGCGCCGGTCATGTTCGGCCGGCTGCACGTGCTGCCGGTGGTGGTGGTGTCAACGGTCATCCAGATTTCCCCAGTTGTGGTCACTGAAAATTCCCCACCTGCTGGGTTTCAGTAACGGGCTCCTCGGGCCGGACGAGTCCGGCCTTGAGCTTGTCCTTGAGCCGGTATGAGT
>JBJHBJ010000053.1:0-35030 GCA_050485425.1 Ectothiorhodospiraceae bacterium
GCGGCGGCGGTGCGCTGCTGGCTGATCAGCGCGTACTCGTCCTGCGCCTCGCGGCTGATGTTGTAGCGCTGGGCCACGATATCGGCCGTCTCGATCATCGAGAGATACAGCTCGGGCTTGTTCTGCATCAGCCATTCGTTGGTTGCGTGGAAGGCATTCAGCTTGTCGTTCTGCACCAGGCTGATGGATTCGACGCCGCCGGCCACCATGACCGGCACCTTTTCCATGACCACGCGCTGCGAGGCAAGTGCGATGGCCTGCAGGCCGGAGCTGCAGAAACGGTTGATGGACAGGCCGGCCGTGGTTACCGGCAGGCCGGCGCGGATCGCCGCGAGGCGGGCCATGTTCTTGCCCTGCGCGCCCTCGTGGAACGTGGCGCCGAGGATCACGTCCTCGACTTCGGCCGGATCGACGCCGGCACGCTGGACGGCATGACTGATCACATGACCGGCCATGTCCACGCTGTGGGTGGCGTTCAGGGCGCCCCGGTACGACTTGCCGAGACCGGTGCGGGCGGTGGATACGATAACTGCTTCAGACATGGGTGTACTCCATTGATCGGGGTGTCAGGCGACCGCCCCGGCGGGGCGGCCGACCGGGTGATTACAGGTCGCCGAACTTGCCGCCTTCACGGGCCAGCTTCTCCAGCAGGGGAGCTGGCTTCCAGTCGTCACCGTATTGCTTGTGGAATTCCACGATCTTGTCGTAGACGGTTTTCACGCCGACGCTGTCGGCATAGAACATCGGGCCGCCGCGGTAGGCCGGGAAGCCGTAGCCGTACAGATAGATCACGTCGATGTCGCTGGAGCGCAGGGCGATGCCTTCCTCCAGGATCTTGGCACCCTCGTTGATCATGATGTAGAGGTTGCGCTCGAGAATCTCCTGGTCGCTCACCTCGCGCGGGGTGATGCCCTGTTCCTTGCGGTACTCGTCGATCAGCTTCTCCACTTCGGGGTCGGGCTTGCCCTTGCGATTGCCCTCCTCGTAGAGGTAGACGCCGGCGCTTGTCTTCTGGCCATGGCGGCCCTGTTCAACCAGCTTGTCGGTCCAGGTGGGGTTCTGTGCCTTGGGGTCGCCGGCCTTGCGCAGCTCCTCGCGGATCCGGTACCCGACGTCCAGGCCCGCCAGGTCGGACATGGCGAACGGCCCCATGGGGAAGCCGAAGTCGTAGATGACCTTGTCCACCTGCCAGGGAGTGGCACCCTCGTTCACCAGGGCCATGGCCTCGGCCTGGCGCTTGTGCAGCATGCGGTTACCGACGAAGCCGTGGCATACGCCCACGCACACGCCGACCTTCTTGATGCGCTTGGACAGATCCATCACCGTGGCGATGACGTCCTTGGCGGTTTTCTCGCCGCGCACGTTCTCCAGCAGTTTCATGACGTTGGCCGGGCTGAAGAAGTGCATGCCCACGACGTCCTCGGGGCGCTTGGTGCTGGAGGCGATCTCGTCCACGTCCAGCGTCGAGGTGTTGGTGGCCAGGATGGCGCCGGGCTTGCACACCCGGTCCAGTTCCCCGAACACCTTCTTTTTGATGTCCATGCTTTCGAACACGGCCTCGATGACCAGGTCCACGTCGGAGAGGTCGTCGTAGGACAGCGTGCCCTGGATCAGGCTCATGCGCTTTTCCACGTCGTCTGCCGAGATGCGGCCTTTCCTGGCCGTGTTCTCGTAGTTGCGGCGGATAACGGCCAGGCCCTTGTCCAGCGCCTCCTGCTTCACTTCCAGGATCTTCACCGGAATGCCGACGTTGACGAAGTTCATGGCGATGCCGCCACCCATGGTGCCGGCGCCGATCACGCCCACCGACTTCACGTCACGGCGCGGAGTGTCCTTGGGTACGTCCGGCAGCTTGGCGGCCTCGCGCTCGGCGAAGAAGGCGTGAATCAGGCCGGCACGCTGCGGCGATTCCATGCACTGCTTGAACAGTTCCCGCTCCTTCTTCATGCCGTCGGCGAAGGGCAGGTCGACGGCGGCCTCCACGCAATCCACGATGCGGAAGGGGGAAAACTGGCCACGGTGGGTCTTTTCCAGCGTGGCGCGTGCCTGCTCGAACACCGAGCGGTCGCTTTTCGCGCCGGCCAGCTTGTCGGTGAGTTCGCTCACGCGGCGCGGCTTGGCGCCCTCGGCGGCCAGCTTGTTGGCGTAGGCCAGGCCGGCCTCGCGGACATCTTCCTGTTCCGCGATGGCGTCGATGATGCCCAGTTTCAGCGCTTCCTTGGCCGAGACGAACCGGCCGGAGGTCATGATTTCCAGCGCGGCGGCGGGGCCGGTGAGGCGCGGCAGGCGCTGGGTGCCGCCGGCACCGGGCAGCAGGCCCAGCTTGACTTCGGGAAGGCCGACCTTGCCGCTCGGCACGGCCACGCGGTAGTGCGTGCCCAGGCAGACTTCCAGCCCGCCGCCGAGTGCGGTACCGTGGATGGCTGCAACCACCACCTTGTCCGATTGCTCCATCGTATCGATGACGGCCGGCAGGTTCGGTTCCTGAGGGGGCTTGCCGAACTCGCGAATGTCAGCGCCGGCAATGAAGGTTCGGCCAGCGCCGAGAACCAGGAGAATCTTCGCCTCGGCATCGGCCTGGCCTTCCGCCAGACAATCCTTCAGCCCTTGCCGAACGGCCTGGCTGAGGGCATTGACGGGGGGGTTGTTGACGGTAATGACGCCAACGGATCCTTCGCGAGCGTAAGTCACGACCTGCGACATGAGCTCCTCCTCAAGATTATAAAAAAGCGCGTGCGGGCGCACGCGGACAAGTCCTTGTATTGCAATGCAACATAACGAAATCCGGGCCCTTTCCTCGGGGCGGGAATCAGTATAGGGTACTTAGCTGGCGAAGCAAATTTTTGAAACCCTGTTCCGCCAAGCGAAACAATAATCAGCATTGTCCGGAATGTTCAGATAGTGTAGCCAAGGGATGTGCCGCGTGGAGCTTCCGTGATGCGGTGGCCGGACGGCATGTTTCGAACCGTTAACCGGGAGGAGTTTCCGTGCGAGTAATCGAGAACGTGGATGCCCTGTTCGAGCTGGAAGGGCAGGAAATAGGCGTGAGCGAGTGGGTGACAGTGGACCAGGAGCGGATCAACCTGTTTGCTGACGCTACCGGTGATCATCAGTGGATTCACATCGACACCGAGCGCGCGGAGAAGGAGTCCCCCTACGGCACCACCATCGCCCATGGCTATCTTACGTTGTCTCTGCTGCCAATGCTGAGCAAGCAGGTGATGCAGGTGAAGAACGTCAGGGCCAGCATCAACTATGGTCTTAATCGTTTGCGTTTTACCGGCCCGGTGCGCGCCGGCGACCAGGTACAACTGCGCCTGGCGCTGAAGTCGGTCACCCGGCGGGACGATGGGCAGATCCAGGTGATTTCCTCGGCGGAAATCACGGTCAAGGGGTCGGATCGCCCCGCCTGCGTTGCGGAAACCGTGGCTCTGCACCTGCCGTGAGGGCAGGGGGCCTGGCCGGAGGGTCACCCCTCCAGGCGACGGGCGAGGAGATCCCGCAGCCCGTCATGATCCCGCTCCAGGCGCAGTGGCGACACCGCCACCGCGCCCTGGCGCAGGGCGTCCACATCCGTTCCAGGCTGTTCCAGCCCGCTGTAGTCGTGGCGGAAGCTGAACCAGAAATAGGGATGGCCGCGGGTGTCGGTGCGTTCGACCAGGTTGACGCCGCGTATCGAGCCTCGTCCCTGGCCGACCACGCGCGTGCCGACGACATCATCCGGCGCGACCGCCGGGAAGTTGATGTTGAAGCAGACGTGGTCACGGTCGGGTGCGTCCAGCAGCGCTTCCACCAGTCCGGGGCCGTGGCGTTCGGCGGTTTCCCAGAACACCGGGTCGCCGGCACGAAAGCCCTGGCTCAGTGCCATGGCCGGAACTCCCATCACGAGTGCCGTGGTCGCCGCGCCGATGGTGCCGGAATAGGCCACCGAGTCGGCAATATTGGCACCGCGGTTGACGCCGGAGAGTACGAGATCCGGCAAGGCGTCCGTCATCAGGTGATGGCAGGCCATGATGACGGCGTCACTCGGTGTTCCGCCGACGGCGAAGCGCCGATCCGCGAGCTGCCGCACGCGGATCGGTTCGTGCAGCGTGATGCTGTGGGCCGTGCCACTCTGGTCGCGTTCCGGCGCGACCACCCAGACCTCCTCCGCGATCACGGAGGCGATCCGTTCCAGGATTTCAAGACCAGGGGCTTCGACACCGTCGTCGTTGGTCAGCAGTACACGTTTTACCGGGCGGTTCATCAGGTTTTCCTTGTCGCCTGTGCGTTGTGAGGAGTATGCCGGCTCCAGCCGGCTCTCGGTCTCGTTCATTACTCGGGCCGTCATGCGGCCCGAAGCAAGGGAGGACACATCATCATGTTCGATCTGAAAGGCAAGGTTGCCGTCATCACCGGTTCCAGCCGCGGCATCGGCCGCTCCATTGCCGAGGTGTATGCCCGGCACGGCGCCAGGGTCGTCATCTCCAGTCGCAAGCCGGAGCCCTGCCAGGAGGTGGCCGAGGCCATCAAGGCCGAGGGCGGCGAAGCACTGGCCATTCCCTGTCACATCGGCCGCAAGGAGGAACTGCAGGCGCTGGTTGACCAGACCATGCAGGCCTGGGGCCGCATCGATATCCTGGTCTGCAATGCGGCCACCAATCCGGTTTACGGCTCCATGGCCGAGATCACCGAGGACGCCTTCGACAAGATCATGGACACCAACGTGAAGAGCACCTGGCTGCTCTGCAACATGGTGCTGCCCCAGATGGCCGAGCGCAAGGACGGTTCCGTGATCCTGCTGTCCAGCATCGCCGGTCTGCGCGGCAGCCTCACCATCGGCACCTACGGCATGTCCAAGGCGGCCGAAGCCGGGCTGGCACGCAACCTGGCGCTGGAATGGGGCCCGTCCAACATCCGCGTCAATGCCATAGCGCCCGGTCTGGTGAAAACCGATTTCGCCAAGGCGTTGTGGGAAGACAAGGAGCGGCTGCAGCGGGTCGAGAGCCGCACGCCGCTGCGTCGCATCGGCGAGCCGGAGGACATTGCCGGCGTCGCGCTGTTCCTGGGTTCGAAGGCGGGCGCCTACGTTACCGGTCAGACCATCGTTGCCGACGGCGGCGAAATGGTCTCCTGAGGCGGGTCGACACTGTTTCCTCGATGGCTTCCGTAGTGCACCATGCCGGACGGGAGTCAACTGCATGATGGAGTTCTCATGACCGAGAGTACCGTTCAGCTGGTCGACGTGCTGGAGGCACACCGCTTCGACGAGCAGAAACTTTCCGATTATCTGAGGCAGGTGTTGCCGCAGGATTTCGATGGCGGCATTGCCGTGAAACAGTTCCAGGGTGGACAGAGCAATCCGACCTTTCTGCTGGAGTCGGGCGGTCGCCGCTATGTGCTGCGCAAGAAGCCGCCGGGCAAACTGTTACCCTCGGCTCACATGGTGGAGCGCGAGTACCAGGTGATTCGTGCGTTGCGCGATACCGATGTCCCTGTTCCGGATGCGCTGCATCTGTGCGAGGACACGGAGGTCATCGGTACCGCTTTCTACATCATGCGCTTCGTGGAAGGTCGGGTGTACAGCGACCCCACCGCCGAGGGGCTGAGCCCGCAGCAGCGGCGCGACATCATGAACGCCACTGCCGATACCATGGCAAAGCTGCACCGCGTGGACTACAAGGCGGTGGGCCTGGAGGAGTTCGGTCGTCCCGGCAATTACATCAGTCGCCAGATCAGTCGCTGGAGCAAGCAGTACGAGGCCTCCCGTACGGGCGATAACCCGGCCATGGAAAAACTCATGGCCTGGTTGCCGAATAACCTGCCCGACGCCGACGAGACTACGATCGCCCACGGCGACTTCCGGGTCGGCAACCTGATGCTGCACCCGGAGCGGGAGGAGGTGGTGGCCGTGCTGGACTGGGAGCTGGCCACGCTGGGTCATCCGCTGTCGGACCTGGCCTACTGCTGCATTCCCTACAGCCTTGAAGCCGGGCAGAAGGGCATGCGCGGCCTGATCGGCCTGGACCTGAAGGCGCTGGGCATGCCCACCGAGGAGGAATTCGTGGCCCGCTATGCGGAAGCTGCCGGCCGGCCCGGCGGCATTGAGGCATGGCCGTTCTACAAGGCCTTCTCGCTGTTCCGCCTGGCCGCGATCGTGCAGGGCGTGTACAAGCGCGCGCTGGACGGCAACGCCGCCAACGCCGACGCCATCACCATGGGCGACCGCGCCGCGAAACTGGCCGAAGCCGGCTGGCGGGAAGCGCAGAAGCTGGGTTGATTACCGAAACGACGGTTGGGTTGGGGGCTTCGATCCGGCCAGGGGTGGTGACATGCCTAGGTTGGAGTGAACAGACGTAGGGTAGTAACCGCGCAGCGGTTGCTACCATCGGGCGCAAGCCCGAGGTGGAGCATTCCTGTTGTGCTCCGTGCCTGCCGGCCACGCGGCCGGATTGGTGGCAATCGCCTGCGGCGATTACCCCCCTACGTCTGCCCTGGACGCTCGCGCACACGCGGGGCGTAGGGTGTGCACCACAACGTGGTGCGCACCATTCCCCGGCACAGCCCGCGTAGGTTGGGGGTGAGCAAAGCGAACCTCAACAAGGCACTGAACGGCCAGAACGTAGGGTGTGCAAGCTCTTGGCTTGCGCACCGGCCCATGCTGGAGCCGTCGTAGTATGTGTAGGTTGGGGTGAGCAAAGCGAACCCCAACAAGGCGGGTTCGCGGCGTGTCCGCGGGAGAGAATCAACCCCTGGCCGGAACGAAGCCCCAACGCCAGGGTTTACCGAACACGCGACGACTCCCGTCGTTCGTGACTACTAGCTGGAGGAGATTTCCATGGCAGAACGTCAACGCATCATCCTGGCACAGCGCCCCGAAGGCATGCCCGACGAGTCCCACCTGAAACTGGAAACCGCACCCATGCCCGAGCCGCGTGATGGCCAGGTGCTGTTGCGGACCATCTATCTGTCGCTGGACCCGTACATGCGCAGCCGTATGAGCGCGGCCAAGTCCTACGCCCAGTCCGTCGAGATAGGGAAGGTGATGGAAGGCGGCACGGTCTGCGAGGTGGTGGAGTCGAAGCACCCGGACTGGAAGGGCGGTGAATTCGTTCTCGGCCACATCGGCTGGCAGTCCCATGCGGCGGTCGATCCCAAGGGATTGCGGCGGCTGGACCCGAACGATGCGCCGATCAGCACCGCCGTGGGTATCCTCGGCATGCCCGGCTTCACCGCGTTTGCCGGCATGGTGGAGCACGGTCGCCCCAAGGCGGGCGAGACCATTGTCGTCTCCGCGGCCAGCGGCGCCGTCGGCCAGATGGTCGGGCAGTTGTCCAAGCACTGGGGCCTGCGTGTGGTCGGCGTTGCCGGCGCGAAGGAGAAGTGCGACTTCGTGGTCAACGAACTCGGCTTCGATGCCTGCGTGTCCCATCAGTCCGACACCCTGAAGGACGACCTGGCCGCGGCTTGCCCCGACGGCGTGGACATCTACTGGGAAAACGTCGGCGGCAAGGTGCAGGAAGCCGTTCTGCCGCTGTTCAACGACTTCGCCCGCATGCCCGTCTGCGGCGTGATTTCCCAGTACAACGCTTCCGGCGCCCCGCAAGGTGTGGACAATCTGCCGGGCTTCATGCGCGTCATCCTCACCAAGCGGTTGTCGGTGCGCGGCTTCATCCAGTTCGACCATGCCGACCGCTTCAAGGAGTTCATGACGGACATCGCACCGCTGGTGAAGAGCGGCAGGATCAAGTACCGGGAGGATATCGTGCAGGGGCTGGACAAGGCCGTCGGCGCCTTTCAGGGTCTGCTCACCGGCAAGAACTTCGGCAAGATGCTGGTGCAGGTTGGCGAAGACCCCACGCGGTAGCCGTCCTGCGACGTGGGGAGTGTTCCCCCGGACAAAAAAAGCCCTTCGGAATCCGAAGGGCTTTTTCGTGAATGCGGCTCGTGAACGGCGCCTTCCTGCCTGAGCCGTACCAGCGCCCGCCACGCGCGCGTGGCGGGCGCTCACGGTAAGGCTAAGTTACAGGTCCTGTCACCCATGGCGGGGAAGCACGACGCCTCCCGCTGTCGTGCATCTCCCGCCATTGCTGCCAGAGTGACGAAAGTGAGTGCTATCCGCATGGCCGGGATCAGCGGCTGCGGGCGGTTGCCGTGTCCTCGTCCTCCACCGCCGGAGCCATCTTCAGGCCGAGTACCGGCACCGCAGCGTTGACGCCGATGAGTGCCTCATGAAACGGGTCGACCATGTGCCTGCCGGGATTGGCAACGATCTGGTAGCGGCTGACAACGACCCTGTCCAGGGTGATATAACCCCACTCCGCAGCGGTGCGCTCGCTGGCTGTCGGCGTGCGGGCCAGTTCAGTGCGAACAATGTGGCTGGGGCCGACCTTCGGAACGGCGGCGGCTACGCCAACCAGTTCGTGATGGAAGCGTTCCTCGAACGGCGTGTCGCCGGCATGGGCCAGCCCGGCAGTCGTCAGGGCTCCCAGGACGGCCGCGATCAGTGTGCTGCGAATCATTTGATACCTCCATGGGCACTGCGGCCCGCCAGATCGATTCATCCCTCCAGGACCCACCGTGTCATTCCCTGAAATTGATTACGGTGAATCATGGGTCAATGCTGGATCTGAAGGAGATTAAATAACATCGTTTTAATACCTATAAATAATTACATAAGCATAAGTACGTATCGCCGTTTTCTTGGTTTTTTTGTGACTACTTAGGTGTAAATCCCAATTAGATTTCCTGGTCGTGGAAGTAACTTTAAACGAGCCGGCATTGTTTCGGTGTCGGCCGGTTGATCAGGAAGCATGTCAAGAAAGTGATGCTGTTGTCTCGGAGCGTTCGTCGCGATCAACGTGACGGAAGTCCGGGACGCTGAGTGCCGAGCTGTGTTCGGTAAAAGTGCGACGGCTTTAATCTTTCCATGCTTTCCTGGTTTAGAAATGATGCTTGAGAAGAGGGTTTATGCCGTGATCAGGAAAAAGCTCCTTGGCTCGTCGCTGGCGCTTGCTGGGTGTTTGTCCGGAGCAAGTGCTTCTGCAATTGACATGGAATTCGGAGGCGATGTTGACTTCAGAGGTTATGCGGTTCGCGATGGGGGAGCGAACCAGGTATTGTCAGGGTTCGACCAGAGAATTCGCCTCTCCACGGTGATCGATGCGGGAGAGGGTGTTCAAGGACATGCACGAATCAATCTTTTCAATGACCGCTTTCAGGGGGACGCATCGGGCGCTCCCGGAGGGGGGCAGGACGAGCGGCCATTTACGGCGGCCAATAGGGGTAACCGGAATGTCGAGCTGGATTACGGTTACCTTCGGTTGGCAACGCAGGTGGGTGTCTTCCAGGTCGGTCGACAGATATCCAACTGGAATTTCGACTTCACCACCAGTGACGCGCGCCGGGATCGCTTGAGCTACCTGACGCAGATCGGCGGGGTGACAGTGTCAGTCAGCTACGATCGTCGGGCCGCGCCACTGGGGACAGCGCGTGAACTGGACGGCAACCAGTTCAACCTGGCATTTCTCGGCAGTCCCTGGGCCAACGCGCGCAGCGGGATAGTTTTCGCGCACGAGGAGGCCGGCGGCAGTGGGGCCCGGTCCACAGCGGCGGAGGAGGGCGAGAATGCCTTTATCCTCCGTGGGTTGATTTTTGCCTCGCCGTGGCTCCAGGGGACGATTGGAGAGACCACCTATACCATTGGCGGGCATTATCTGGGGAACACGCGAACGACGCTGTATTCCGGCGACACCTACGGCGGATTCGTGCGGCTCGCCCGTCAGGTAACACCTGCCTTCAGCGTTGAAGGACAGGTGGCGGCGAATCTCCGAGGTGGCTTTGTGGCGAGCGGTTTTGACACTTTTTCCAGCCTGATCCACAACAGTCCCGAGCACAATCGTTCACGCACGACGATCGGGGGGCCGTTGTTCGGAGGATTGAACATCAGCGGATCAGGCACGAGCGCGGAGTCGGGTGATCACGTACTGCTTGCCGCGGCCCGGGGACGCTACCGGCTGAGCCGATGGGAGTTTCTTGGTGCCGTGGGCTTCCTCAACTATGAGCGTGCCGCCGGCACGGTGGTCAATCCGACCGGCTCGGATCTGGATGAGGATGTGGTGTTCCTCGATGCACGGGCCGCCTTCGATCTGACCTCCTCCACCCAGGTCCACGCGACGGCTGGCTGGGCGCGGACGGAAGATTTCTTCGACGCGTCCGGGCAGCGGGCCCGCGATAGCCATGCTGTCCAGCTCGGAGTGCAGAGCCGGTTCTGATGTTCGGGGAAAAAGGAACGCCGCGGCTGTTTCCAGCATCCGCGGCGTTTTCCTGTGGCTCCGACAGAGCCTGCCTCCATGCTTCAGCCGGACTTGCCGATGATGATCCGAAGCCGCATTGGATAGCCGAGGCCGATCAAGCGGGCATTCTCCGCATTGTAGGCATGGGCGTCCTCGTCGGTCTCGACTTTCAGCACGCGGGTGACCCGTGTCGGCAGCTGGATGTATCCCCAGTCCGCCGCGGTCTGCTCCACGGCGGAGACGCCGGGTATCACCTCGCGTTCCACCAGCCGGCTCGGGCCCACCTGGGGCACCGTGACCCCGAGTGAAACGAGTGTCTCTTCATCCGCATAGACGTGGGTGACGTTGGTGGACTCGGCGAATGCCATCGGTGCGGCTGCGACCAGCAGGCCCGCCATCGTGATGTCGCGCAGTTTCATTTCAGTCTCCTCGGCTTGCTCGATCAAGCCTGCGATGATGGATGTCAGGGTTACGGGTTGGCGGTTTCTGTTCGCCTGCCCATGACTGCATCATGCGCCGCCGGAGACTCTGGGAAATCGGAGTAAACGCTTAAGTAATTTCCGCGGGGTTGCTGCCGGTCTTCGGCAGGGGCGATCGGTCCTGCTTGACGTGCTCGTTCAGCAGGCCGGCAATCGCGTCGGCATCATCACCGCCGCGGGCGCAGAGAATGGTGTGCCTGCGCAGCCAGTTCCACAGCTTGCCCACGTCGGCCGCGGCGGGCCTGGAAACGTCGCCGATCACACAGTGCGGCAGCAGGCGGGCGAATCCGTCGCCCCCGTCCAGTCGGTCGAGCCTGTTCTCCGAATCCGCCCGGCGGGATCGCTCGCAGATCACGATGCCGTCCAGGTGGCATTCCCCGCCGGTCGTTCCTTCCGAGGCTGACGCGTCATCATCGGGAGGGCTGCTGGTCGTGACCACGTCCTCCATGAGCACGGGCAGGCCAAGGGACAGCACCGGGGCGTCATCCGCTTCCGGAACTCCCAGGCCGCGGGTGACCGTGCCGCCCGTCAGTGTGGCGAAGTGTGCGGCCACGTCGGAGGTGAAGGCCGGGTCGTCGCCGGCGAACAGCATGGCCCGGCCGGCTCCTGCACCTGACGGCCGGGAGACCAGGAAACCCTTGATGACGCCGACGCTGCCGATGTCCTGGCAGGTCCTGACCAGCGCTTCCGTGACGGCTGACGGCAGTCGGTTCAACGGCACATCCATGGCAATAAGACGATTGGCATCACTGATCGCATATCCCCGTCGGGACCGCACAACGTGCAACGGGTACTCGGCCGGACCGTCATCGGCGAAGCCGGATCGGCGACAGGATGCGAAAGCCCGTTCCAGAGCGGCGCGGTGGGCACCTTGCCCGGCGTGGATGGCTACGGTGAAACGTCCGATCCGGACCCTCAAGGGCGGCGGCGAGGAAGCCGGCCGGGGGGCGTCGCTTCCATTCGCTTCGTCCCGGTCCCGCGAATGCGTCCGCTCGAAACGCTGGATCAGCAGGCCCCTGGTCGCCCAGTCCGCGATGGTGTTCCACACGGTCTCGCGGATGCGCCAGGCCGCTTCCTGGTCCGTTGCGTACTTCGCCGGCTGGGCCGACAGCAGTTCCGTGGCAATGTCGTCGGGGCTCT
Organism: Ectothiorhodospiraceae bacterium; assembly: GCA_050485425.1. Lineage (GTDB taxonomy): Bacteria > Pseudomonadota > Gammaproteobacteria > Nitrococcales > Aquisalimonadaceae > LSCE01. Next base: position 11,894 of record JBJHBJ010000053.1, read on the forward strand.
CGCCGTCGCTGGCCTTCAGCCAGATCCATGCCGCCGTGGGGTTGGGGCGATAGAGGGAGGCGTCCCTTCCGGCATACAGTGCCAGGCCGCTGTCGTCGATGATCTCCAGCGCGTTGTCCCGTACGGCTCTGGGGCGTTGCACCTGGCCGCCCGTGACAGCATCGGCAAGTACCATGTCGGAGAGGCGCGGGAACGGGAAGTACGGCAGGAAACGCTCAACGTCGGCAGTGGGATGAATGCGTTCGAAGCCTCCCGCGCGCTCCAGTTCGCCGGCTGCCCGGGCGCGGATCCGCTCCTCGGCGGATCCGGTCGCATCGGGCGGCGCGGCATCATTGATCCCCAGCAGGGCAACCATGTCCACCACCAACTGGCGCTTGTTCCTGGCTTCCACGTCGCCGCCATCCTGCGGAGCCGCGCATACCTCCAGCGAGGGGCTCAGGTTGCATTCGAGGATCCTGGGCTGCAGGTCTTCGTCCACCAGGCAGTCAATCCCCAGCAGCTCGTAACAACCGGAGGTGTCTGCCTGTACTGCCCTGGTTCGTTCCAGCATTCGCTCACGGGCGGCGATGAGTGTCAGGGCCAGCAGGTCATGGATACGCGAGAACAGCCTCTCGTCGTCGTGACCCTGCTCCCTGAGCCAGCGGCGGTAGTTCTCCAGGCTGATGAACACCACGGGTGACGGGTTGCTGCTGTTGGTCGCGTTGATGTCGGGGTTGGTCAGGTGTGCGTAGATGTTGTCAGGGTCGTCGGGTGCGTAGGGTTCGGAAGCCAGTTTCGCCGACCCTTCCCGGTAGACATAGACCAGGAGCGGATCCAGCGACGTCACCAGCACGTAGAGCCGGAGTACGTATTTATGGCCGTCGAACGTATGAGGCCGGTCCATGTACTGTTGCACCATCCACGATGTCTCCGTGGGCACGGCGCTGACATCCCGGACCAGTGATATGCCCTTGCCACGCGCCGAGTTCTTCGGCTTCAGGATCCAGCGCAGTGCGGGGTCGTCCAGCGCTGCGTCCTGGAGGGCGTGATAATCGTCCGGCATGCAGTAAGTGCGGGGGAAGAAGTCCAGGCGACGGGTGAGGTCCGAGTCCGCGCCACTGCACCTGGCCATGCGCTGGCTGGCCTCCAGCAACGTCCTGTAGAGATTGCTCTTCACGGTGAGGCTGTTGTTGCCGGGAATGTGGTTGATGGTTTTCCCCGCCGTCATCCGTTCAAAGACTTCCGGGGCAGGCATGCCGGTATACCAGCACGTATCCCATTGATCACCGCCGCCGGGTATCCAGTCGGAGGCGAGTGCTTCCCTGAAGAAGATATCCTGATCGGGTTCGCGCTTGCCGGCGAGCCAGTAACGGGGATGCTTTTCCCTGGTGGTCATCGCAATGGGCCTCCCGGAGCCTGATGGTTGGCGCGTATCCCGGCGAGCGGACACCGGTCTCGATAGCGGCGCGAGTTCCTCACTCTTTCCCTCGAAACACTAGCACCCGGCCACGTCCGACCACCTACGTTTTAATGCGTATATCGACCTCCCAGCCCGGAAACGATACTTCACTGGCGTTACTGTGAACGCGGCCCGCACGAGCTGCGGGATATCAATACAGGAGGAAATCCGATGTCTGATAATCGAGACGAGCGAAGCGTACTGAAAAGCAGCCTGTCCAGAGGCCTGCTGTACACCGCTCCGCTGATGGTTGTTGTTGCCTATGGAGCGGGTTCCGCCATTGCCTCGGAATCGGTAACCACCACGGGATATCACGCGGATGAAGTCGCGGAAATGTCGGTGGTGGCAGAGGCCGAGGGTGAAGGAGAAGGAGAGGGCGAAGGCGAGGGAGAGGGAGAGGCCTAGGCCGACGAATCACTCCGTGGCAATCACATGCATTGTCACGGAGCTTCGCATGATTCCGTTCCGTCACCCGTCCGGGTATTGCAAAACCCATGGTGTAGCCGCACTTTCATCGATTAATCAGTGTTTCCTTATCAGCAGGCAGGTGAAGATCATGTTTAGTCGCGTACTGATTGCCGCAAGCCTGATGCTGGCAGTGCTGCCCGCATTGCTGGGCGCGCGGGAGATGCAGCCCCTGGTTTCCGTGGACTGGCTGGAGAGGGAACTGGGCAAGGCCGATCTCGCCGTTGTCGACGTTCGGAGTGCCATCGACGGCAGCGACCGTTCCGATTTCGAACAGGCCCATATCCCCGGCTCGGTGTATGCCAGTTACACGGAGGCCGGGTGGCGTGAAGAGCGGAACGGTGTGCCCGGAATGCTGCCACCGGAGCAAAGCCTGGCAGAGCTGATCAGTGGTCTGGGCATTGATAACGATACCGACGTGGTCATTGTGCCGGCCGGTGTCGGGTCCACGGACTTCGGCAGCGCGGCCCGCGTTTACTGGACGTTCAAGGTGCTGGGCCACGACCGCGTGTCGATACTCAACGGCGGTTTCCGGGCCTGGACCGAAGCCGGCAAGCCGACACAAGGCGGCTGGCATGAACCGGAGCCGCGGCTATTCCGCCCCAGCCTGCGGCCGCACCTCGTGGCCGACGCGGACGATGTCGGCCGTGCCCCCGATGCGGGAATCCAGCTTGTCGACAATCGTCCGGGGGAGCAGTACGCCGGGCGCGACAAGCATCCCGCCGCCAGCGGCATGGGAACGATTCCCGGTGCGTTGAACCTGGAACAGCAGACACTGACCCGGGATGGCACGGCGTTCATGGTGGAGACGGAAACCGTTCGGCAATTGATGGACCAGGCGCGGGTCAGCCCGGACCGGCAGACCATTACCTTCTGCAATACCGGGCACTGGGCTGCGATGGGGTGGTTTGCCCTGAGCGAGATTGCCGGCATGGAGGACGTCGCCCTGTATGACGGTTCGGTGGTGGAATGGTCGCAGGATCGAAACCGTCCGCTGGAGGCGGGCGGCCTGTTCAACCGGTGACGAGGTGATGGTGGCGGGCGGTGTCCCTTCAGGGAAACCGCCCGGCCCAATTCGCATCCGTCATTATGGGGACTATCCCTCGGCTTCTCCCTCAGCCTCTCCTTCAGCCTCTCCTTCAGCCTCTCCTTCAGCCTCTCCTTCAGCCTCTCCTTCAGCCTCTCCTTCAGCCTCTCCAACGGCGGCCATCTGGTAGCCGCTTGTTCCCACCGCGTCCGAGAGGATGGCGTGTACCGAGGCGAAGCCAGCCACCGCGATCAACAGGGGGGCCGTGTACACAATGCCCCTGGACAGGGTCTGGAGGACTTGCTCTCGCTGTTCCTGGTCAGTCGTCGACATGATTGTTCTCCGGATCAGGCGCGGTTGCCGCGAATCAGCAGGTAGAGTGCAACGAGCAGCAGCGTCACCTGGAACTGCATACCGCCCAGCGGGTGTGTCGGTGTCGCCATGAAGTGCCACTGGCCCCAGTGGGCAATGAAGATCGCACCCAGCATGATCGGGACGACCAACAGTGCTCCCAGGCGTGTTATCCATGCCCCCAGGAAGCCGCCAAGCAGCACGAGGAGACCTGCGGCGATTTCCGTGAGGGCAACCAGCAATGCGATAAACCAGGGCAGCGCCATTGCGGACGAGAATTCGGCAATTCCTCCGCCCATGAACTTGTCGACGCCGTGGTAGACGAACACCGCGGCGATCGCGCATCGCAGCAGCCAGTGCGCACGCGTTGCCAGGGGGTCGAGTGGTGCCTCGCCGGGTGTGCTGGGATCTGCCATCTTGCGCTCTCCTCTGGTGTGTTCGTTGAGAATCAGGCTGTCCGGGGTGCCGCCGCCGGGGAGTGAACCGGGCTCTGTTCCGCCGCACCGGTGCGATAGGCGCGTGTGGCCCGTGCGACCCCGAACCAGCCGGGAACCCTCACCCCCTGTTGTTTCGCCAGCACCCCGATCAGGGCCATGTGGTGAAGCGTATGGCTGAACACAAACGTCAGTTCGCGCCCAAGCGTGCTCCACAGATGAACCGGGTCGCCTGGATCGCGTGTGTCGGGGTGGTAGTGAACGGATACCAGGCGCGAGGGATCGGCATCGCCTTGTGTTAGCCCTTCCAGGCTGAGCGGTAGATGAGTCAGGGCACGTTCCGCCGCCAGGGGACATAGCTCGATATCCGTCAAGCGTTCGCGCGCGTCGTAGTCCAGAAACCGTCGGTCCTGCAGCAGCATGGTGTAGTGGTCGACGATGTGCCGGATATGCGAGCCGATGCAGCCGCTGGCGAGCACCGTATCCCGGTAGCGGTAGCTGTCCACTGTCAGGCGATTCACCAGATCCCGCAGTTGGTCGAGCAGGTGGATGTGCTCCTCGATCAACGAATGAAGAATGTGCTGCTGCATGGTCCGCCCCCCGGAAATTCGCGTTTGTCTATGGTCAAGTTAGTCAGAGCGGACCGGGGAGCCCATGCGCAATTTTACGTAACGAACGCTTCGATTGGTGCGTGCGGGCGCCGGCTACGCACAAATACCGATCACGCCAGGCCCGTTGTCTGCTCCAATTGAAACAGGAAAATGCAGGGGCAGGCCTTGCCGGCCCGGAAGAGGACAAAGCCATGAGCACGGCTATACGCGTCACCCTTTACCGCTGGGCCGGATCCTGGGGGCCGTTCTCGGTCAGGATCGCATGCGGGGAGTGTGCGCTGACCGAGGACATACTGCGGGATACATTGGATCGCGAGCTTGCGGGCGTCCCGGTGCAACTGGAGATCAGGGACTGGCTCCCGGAGTGGTGGAGGCCTCTGCTACGGGGCGGTTGGCATGCTCCCATTGTGATGGTGGAGGGCAGGGTGATCAGTCAGGGAACGGCGCTTAACCGCGGATCGTTCGCGCAGGCGGTGATCGGCGCCCATGTCTCCAGGAACGCCGTTGCCGGCAACCACGTTTACCTGAAGCACGGGTGCCCGCATTGCCGTCGGGCCTGCGGCTACCTGGATGCCGCGGGTATCCGCTATGCCACCCATGACGTGGTCAGCGAACCCAGGGCCTTGTACGAAATGCTGGGGCGGGTGAAGCCCCTGGTCGGTACACGCACGCCGATCGCTGTTCCCCAGATCTGGATCGGGGGACACTATATTGGTGGAGCACGCGCATTATCCGAACTGCTCGACCGCACGATATCCCCTCGGGAGGACCGGGGGAGGTCATCGCTCTCTCCGGGGGACGGGATCAGCGACGGGCACTATACGTGATCGGCAGATTGCCGGTTCCGGATGTGCTCCGGAAAACATCTGGGGAGCCAACGGGGGAAACGGAATGGCTGTCGTTCAGCACAGGCAGGCGGTGACCGCCAGCGGACCGTGGGCGCGGGCGGTCCTGCCGCACGTGGCGACGTTCTGCATCTACGTGGTGCTGACCACGTGGGCCACCCAGTTCATGCTGGATGCCCCTCCTGTCCCGCTGCTCTGGCCGGCCACCGGGATAGGGCTGGCCATGGTCTATCGCTTTGGCTATCGCATGGTGCCGACCCTCGTGCTGGCGGGGCTGGTGGCGCATCTGAGTTTCGGCGCGGCACCCCTGGATGGTCTGATCCTGTCGGCGGGAGCGGCTGGCGGAGCCGCCGTCGGCGTTTTCGTGCTGCGCCGCTGCGACTTCACTGCAGCCATGGAGCGGGTGCGCGACGTGTTGTTGCTGCTGGTCGTGGGAGCAGGGGTCAGTGCGTTCATCAGCGGACTGAGCGGGACGCTGATGATGGTTGGCGTCTCCTCCGCATTCGGCCAGACAATGGGGCTGTGCTGGCTGGCGGATACGATGGGTGTGGTGCTGTTCGCCCCCGTTCTTATCGGACTGCAGTGGCCCGTCCGTTCGTGGCGCAAACTTGCCGGGCCCGCTCTGCTGGGCCTCGGGGCACCACTGGTCACCTACCTGGTTTTTGCCGGTGGCCTTCCCATGCACCTGGCGCTGCCACTGTCGTATGCGGTGTTTCCACTGATTCTTTTTCTGGCGTTCAGGCTTCCGCCCTGGGCAGTGGCGCTGGCTACGTCCTCCTCGGCCGTTGTGGCCGTCGCCTGTACCGCGGCCGGGAAAGGGCCGTTCGCCCAGGCCTCCGACATGATGCCCGATCTCGCTTCCCTGTACGTGCAGCTGTCGCTGTTGCAGCTGATGGGTCTGTTGCTGGCCGCGGTCCGGTACGAACGGGCGGCTGCGGAGCAGCGCGCTCGCGAGCACCTGCGGACGCTGGCGCGCATCGGGAGGATGAATGCTGTCAGCACCATGGCGGCGGGTATTGCCCATGAAATCAACCAGCCGCTCTGCGCGGTCAACAGTTACGCCCAGGCGGCACTCCGGCTGCTGCAACGCGGCGAGCCGCCGGAAATGCTGGAGCAGCCGCTACGGCGTGTGGTCGAGGGAGGGCAACGGGCGTCCGGAATCGTCCGTCGCACACGCCATTTCCTCGAAACCGGCGAGAACGACCGCCAGGCCTGTGACGGCAACGCCCTGGTGCGAGAGGCCGTGGAACTCGTGCGCCCGGATATCCAGCGGGCGCGCATCGATCTGCGGCTGAACCTGGTGCTGGCCTCGCCCCCGCTGCTGGTGGATGACCTGGAGATTCAACAGGTCATCGTGAACCTCCTGCAGAATGCGATGGAAGTGGTGGCGGCGCAGGACGACGGACTGCCGCGCTGGATCGAGGTATCGACCCGGTTGAAGGACGAAGGCCGGTCGATGGCGCTGATCGTGGCCGATAGCGGGCCGGGTATACCGCAGGGACAGATCGATTCCCTGTTCGATCCGATGGTGAGCCATCGGCGTGGCGGTGTCGGGCTCGGGCTCGCCATCGCGCGCTCGATCACCGAAGCCCACCAGGGACGGCTTACCGCGCGCAACGCCGGCACGGACGCCGGAGCCATCTTCGAGCTGATGCTGCCTGTGCAGCCAACCAACGGGAAGTAGCGAGCATGGTTCAGGAGTCTGTCTACTTTGTCGATGACGACGCCGACGTGCGTGAGGCGGTTGGTTTTCTGTTGGCGACGGAACGGCTTCGTGTCCGAACGTTCGAGACACCCGGACAACTACTGGATTTCATCACCGACGAGCATATCGGCTGCCTGTTGCTGGACGTGCGTCTGCCCGAGATGGATGGCCTGGAGCTGCAGCAGGAACTGCAACGGCGCCGGATACGCCTGCCGATCGTGTTCATATCCGGCCATGGAGACATCCCCCTTGCCGTGCGGGCGATGAATGCCGGAGCGCTGGATTTCATCGAGAAACCGTTCGATGACGAACTGCTACTGGACAAGATCCGCAAGGCCCTGGAGCTGAACCGCCAGAACCGACTGCAACACGCCGAGCGAAGGGATGTGGAACGACGGCTGGCGCGACTGACTCCCAGGGAACGCGAAGTCATGGAAGGCATCCTGCAGGGGAAGCTCAGCAAGGTGATCGCCTACGAACTGCAGGTCAGCGTCCGCACGGTCGAGGTGCACCGCGCCCATGTACTGGAGAAAATGGACGCACGAAATAGTTCCGATCTCGTGCGGATGGCGCTGTCGTCGGACGCCTATCGCGACTGGCTGATCTGACCAGGCCCCGCCTGCGGCGCGTCAGTGCTGCCCGGTCGCTGGCCTGCCGGGCCGCTGCAGCAGCGGTGGTGCGCCCTGTCGCCGCTGCCAGTAGCGGTTGCCCGCGAGTAATACCCCCGAAAGCGGAACCAGCCAGGCGAAATAGCCGGCAAAAACACCCAGGCCCGGAACGCCCAGCAGCAGGAGCAGGCTCGGGGCGCAGCACGCGCCGCCGGCCAGCAGGGCCGGTGCGCCGCCGCCTACGACACCGGCCCTGCCGTGCCTTGCCGGCCGGCACTGCGCGGGCTGCGAGCGTATGGCCAGTACGCCATGGATGTTTGCGGCCAGTAGCAGGGACAGTGTCGCCCCGATCAGCAGGTTGACCGGGCTCACCAGCCAGACCACCGGCCCGGCCTGGATCAGGGCAACGGCCTCGAACAGCAGCATGGCACGCGGGCGGAGCGCCTGCTGCCATGGCACCGAGCCTGCCACGACCTGCCATACGGATACATCCGCCAGGCTGATGTTATCGATCGCGTAAAGGTAGAATAGCCAGTACAGGCAGCCGACGAGCAGGGCAACCGCCCTTGGGAAGCGCTGGACTACTCGCATGGTGTCCCGGCCTTGCCGTGTGCCGTTGAGCCATCAGTCGAGAGATCACAACCGGTCGTCATCACCCAGCACCGCGGTTTCCGGGTAGAACGCGTGCCACGCGAACCACATAGCCTCGAAGCCGTTCACGGGCTCCAGGCCGCTCAGTAGGGGATGTCGCGGGCCCGAGGGCTCGAAACGGATCTCCTCGTGGTCAGGAATGCCATCCACCTCGCCCCGGAACACCCAGGCGGTATCCAGCCCGGGGTCATGGACGATCAGATAGCGGGCGGATTCGCCCTGGTGGACAAGCGCGCGCTCAGCCCGGAGATGCTCTTTGACCACCGCGACCGCATCCCCGCGGAAGCGGAAGCCGAACACTTCCTGCTTCGGTGGGAAGCGTTCGTCCTCGTGCATCACCGGAAAGATCCTGCCGGCGTCCGGCTTGTAGTACCCGCCAAGGGGCACGTACGAACCGTAGGGGTCATGGCGGTAGTTCCGGACGAAGCCCGTCCGGTCCGAGAGCACGCGTGTATCCGGGTGCCGCGTGCGCCAGTTCTCCCAGCGTGTCCAGATCACCCGCACCTCCTCCAGTCCCCGTCCCTGGTGCGGGCCCCGGACCGCCGCTCCCAGGATCTGCGGCCAGTAACTGTCGGACTCGCGGTCGTACATGATCAGATTGCTGTTGACCAGCCGCCCGGAAACCCCGAGTTCGTTGTCTCCGCGCAGAAACCCCAGGGCGGTGCCGGTGAGCGGGCAGTACGTGATGCTCACCGCTTCGCCGCCGATGGCATCGTTGACGATCTCGTGCCAGACCAGGATCCGCTGTGGATAGGCGCGAGCCTCCCCATTCCGGTAGATGCCGATGATCCTGTCCTCATCCCGGAGAAAGCCGTCTCCCTCCTCCGCGGTCCACCATTCCGGCGTGTCGATCGAAGGGATGCCGTCCTTCGGAGGTCCTCCGGACAGGCTCTCGGCCCAGTAGGCGGACGGCTCATGGTGAAGGCGGTGCGGCTCCGAGAGCGGCACTGAGACCGCCGAACCCGGTCCCAGCGCCAGCACCATGATCAGTGGAACAGTTGTCCAACAGGCCCGTATTCTCATCGCCATGCTCCCCGGTGGCCGGATTCGGCTCCGCGCTCCAGTGTCGCGCGGTGCCGGCTATGGGGCATCCGCAATAACCCTTACCGGTCGCAGGCGGTCCGCGGTGCGATCCCACTCCAGGAGGTGGGGGTCGAAGCCGGAGGCGACCAACGGCTTGACGATGTCGAAATAGGGGGAGACGTCGAAGTCCCGGGGCGTGAACAGCGAGTGATGCCGGATTCGCAGGATCTCCCGCACGCAGTCATTGCACTGGTTACCGTCGACCGGAAGCAGGTCGACTTCCGGCAGTATCGGGTATCTGACGCTCTGGAAGGCCTGTGCGACCAGTGAAGAACAGATCGCCCGCGTCGGGTCTCCGCTGCCCAGCGCCAGCATGCGGCGCCGGAAACGTGTCGGTACAGGAGGGACAGGGAGCAGGTAGCGCGCCAGGTCCAGGATGTTGCGCAGATCATACCGGTGGCCGACGCGCGCCATCGCAAAGGCCACAACCTGGTCGATCTCTTCCGCGCTGAGGCCGACTGGCCGGCAGATACGGGTGTGCGAGCCGATGTACTCGCTGAGCGCTACGACGCGTACGCCCTTATTGACGTCCGCCTCCACCAGGCGGATTGTCTCCGGTTTTGCAGGCTCGTAGCTGTTGGCGCCGTCGATACACAGGGCAGCATGCGACCAGGTCGACTGAGTCAGGTATTTCACCGCCGTGCTGAACCGGCTGGTGCCCTCCACCAGAAGAACATCCCCGCGGCTGATGCGTTCGGCCAGCATCTGCGGCGGTACGGTCGGCAAATAGCCTTGATCCGGTCTCGGACATGCCAGAAACCGGGCTAGCCAACTACCTGCACGTTGAGCCAGTGTTCCGGACACCACGCGCCTCCGGGCGCCATCGGTCAGTGTTTCCTTAACGACTAGCTCACCAGTTCCGGAATCGCTCTAAGTGTTTCCACGGTCTGGGACGGAAACACGCCCAGCTCATCAGCGACCAGACCGCCGCGGTTCACCCAGGCAACGCGCAGGCCGAAATTTGCGGCCCCGGCGACATCAAACGCGTTGGAGGAGACGAACAGGATGTCCTCCGGCGCGAGATCCAGCATGCTGCACGCCAGCGCATAGGTTCGGGGGTCCGGCTTGTAGAGGCGAAGCCGGTCGACGGAAATGACCGTCTCCAGGACTCTTTCCAGCCCGGCGGCCCTGATCGCCGGTTCGATCATGCCCGGATCTGCGTTTGTCAGCACCGCACGCCGGTAACCTGAGAGAGCCTCCAGCGCGTCGGCGACATCCGGGAAGAGGTCCAGGCTTTCATAGGCCTGCATCAGTCGTTCGATCACGGTTTCATCCGCCGGCAGCCCGCGGCTGCGGATCGCATAACGCAGCGCGTCGCGTGTCACCGTGTGAAAGGGCTCGTAGCGCACCATCAGGGTTCTCAGCCAGGTGTACTCGAGTTGTTTCGCCCGCCACTGCCGGGTGATGGCCTCGCCGTGCCCGGGAAATGCCGATTCCGTCTGCCGGTGCACCGAGTGCACATCCAGCAGGGTTCCGTACGCATCGAATATCACGGCCTTGGTTTCCATGGAGCCTCCGGGATGCTGTCCACGGCTCTCCGGCGGCCACTTGGCCACCGGAGAGCCGTGGACCGGACTGAGTCAGCCTTTCCAGGCGTGGCCGGCAAAGGCGCCGTCCAGTTCGGGATGGTTGAGATGGTTCGAGTAGTTGCTGAGGGTTTTCACGGCCATTGCCAGAATGATCTGCATGATGTGCTGCTCCTCGTAGCCGGCATCCAGGAACGCCTGCACATCGTCCGGCCCGGGCTTGCCCCGGGTATGGAACAGCGTCCGGGTGAACGTGCTGAGGGCGGCAAGCCTGTCGTCAGGGATGTCCGAGCCGGCGCGGATGGCCTCGAGTACATCGGCCGGTACCTTCGAGGCCTTCTCCGCGATCATGCTGTGGGCGCCCATGCAGTATCCGCAGCCGTTCTCCCGGCTGATGGTCAGGAAAACGACCTCCTGCTCGGGAGGGGTGAAGCCGGAATTCTCGCGGAACAGCGCGTAGCCGTGCAAATACGTGTCCAGCACCTCGGGTACCTTGGCCATGTGCGCATACATGTTGGGCACGAACCCCAGTTTGGCCTTGGCCCCTTCCAGCAGCGGCTTTGCCCGCTCACCGGCGGTATCCAGCGTCTCGGGTTCCATCTTGATGGCGTAGTTGGCTGACATGATGTTCTCCTGTCGGTCTGCTCGATGAATCAATAACGGACTGAACGGTCCAAAAATTAGCAAAAAAAATCTACAGGCCCCGCAGAACGAACCGGGCGGCATCTGCGGCGCGCTCCGGGGAAACCCCGGACTTGATCAGCGTTCTCAGCCCGGCCATGCCAAGGGTGAGATAGTCCGCCAGCGCCCGGGCGTCCGTTGCCGGGTCGATATCGCCTTCGCGCTGGGCCCGCGCCACGGCGGTTCTGAACAATGCCGCGATCCGCTCCACGCTGTCCGAGGCGCTCAGCGCAGCCGGGTCTGTCCGGTTGCCCAGTTCGCTGGCGGAGTTGAAGACAAGGCAGCCCAGACGGGCGCGATCCGATCCCGCCGACGCCGCTGTTCCCAGGAAAAGTTCGCGCAGGAACTGCGTCGCCGAGGGCGCAGCGTCCAACTGTTCACGGAGCCGTTTCAACAGGCCGTCACGGTAGCGGTGGAGGCAACGGATGAAGAGTTGCTCCTTGTTACCGAAGGCCTGATAAAGGCTGCTGCGGGAGAGCTCCATCGCCTGGAGCAGTTCCGCGGTGGATGCGGATTCGTAGCCGCGGGCCCAGAACACCTGCATCGCGGCCTCCGCGGCTTGGTCGGGATCGAACTTGATCGGGCGGCCTCTGCTCATGGTGCAATTATGGACTGGTTGTTCCTTAATGCAAGCAATCGACCCGGCCCCGGCGCCGTCCGAACGGCTGACGTCCGGGCACGGGTGCGGGGAAGCGTCGGCTTCAGGCCCCGGACGGCACCGCTTTCTGGCCGGCGTCGAAGAACCATGGTCGCAGCCGGACCCCTAGCATATTGCCCAGGAAGCCGAAGACCAGCCAGACCCAGCCGTGGAGGCTGCCGGAAGCGACGCCGCTGAAGTAGGCGCCGATGTTGCAGCCGAACGCCAGCCGGGCGCCGTAGCCCAGCATCAGGCCGCCGATCACGGCCGCCAGCAGTGGCCGGAAGGGGATCCGGGGGCTGGGTGCGAACCGCCCGGCAAGGCCAGCGGCGATCAGCGCTCCGGCGACTATGCCGAAATTCATGACCGAGGTGACGTCGGCAAACACACTCTGCTCCAGCGCCGCCGAGCCCTGCCAGTAGGGCCAGTGGCTGACGCTGATCCCCACGGTCTCGAAGATCTTTGCCCCCCAGAGGGCGAACGCGCCGGTGATGCCCCACGGGCGCCCCGCCAGCCAGAGCGTCATGAAGTTCAGCACCGCCAGCCCCACCGCGCCCCAGACCAGGGGCCACGGCCCCTGGAGGAAGCGCAGCCATCCTTGCCTGGGCGCGGCCGATTCCCGCGCGACGGTACCATGACGGCGCTTTTCCAGGTGCAGGGTCAACGCGTAGATGGCCGCGAACAACCCGAGATTCAGCGCCAGGGCGCCCCAGATGCCCAGCGTATGCACCAGCGAGACCGGTTCCAGCGCCGGTAGTGCGAACCACCAGTGGGTGTGATGCGTGGCCAGTACCGATCCCAGAATGAAAAAGATCAGCGTGACCATCATGCGCGAGTTCCCGCCGCCGGCGGTGAACAGGGTGCCTGACGCGCAGCCGCCGCCCAGTTGCATGCCCAGCCCGAACAGGAAGGATCCCACCACCACCGACACGCCCACCGGTGCGACGAAGCCGCTGACCGGGCTGCCGAACAGGGTCCCGGCGCCCAGTGCCGGGAAGAACAGCACCACCGCCACCGCCAGCATGATCATCTGCGCCCGGAGTCCGGCCCCCCGCCGTTCCGTGATAAAGATGCGCCAGCCGGACGTGAAACCGAAGGCCGCATGATAAAGCACCACGCCTAGCGCCCCGCCGACCATGAACAGGGCGGCCTGGTTCAGGCTGATGGTATTGGCCAGGTAGAGCAGGCCGATGGCGAAGACCGCGGCAGTGAGCCAGACCACGGGACGCTGGGGAGAGGGAAGGGCCGTTGTGGCGGCGGTGGCGGACATGGACAACCTCTGTTTGGCCAGGCAGTCGGCAGCCATCAACTTACCGCCAAACGGCCCGGTCTGTAAAAGCCCGAGAGGGCGGGCGTGCGCCCGACGGCAGCAACCGCTGCGAAGGGGTGTGTTCCGGGATGGCGCGGCCCGGGGTAGATACCGTCTTGTTGGTCAAGACCGTAGGGTGCTCAGAGCGCAGCGATGCGCACCGCTCCGTGGTCTTGTTCCGGCCGTGGGCGGTGACATGTCTGCGGACACGCCGTGAACCCATCCCTGGGGGCTTGTCGGCGAGGTCCCTCTCGCCGACAGTCCGCAGACATGTCCCCACCCACGGCCTTGCCTCGGTGGCGCCCTCAAGAGGCGATTCTGGCGTAGGGGGGTAATCGCCACAGGCGATTGCCACCGATCCGGCCAACGGCCGGACATTGACCGGGGTTTCCTGGAAAAGGACGTGCCACCAGCAAAAAAAAAGCCCCGCCGGAGCGGGGCTTTTCGTCAGGCAGAGACAGCCACCAGGGCATCTCTGCGAGGACGGCCGATCAGCCGGCGCTCTTCTTCAGTTCCAGCTTGCAGATCGTCTCCATGTGCACCTCGTCCGGGCCGTCGGCCAGGCGCAGCGTGCGCTGGTGGGCATAGGCCGAGGCCAGGAAGGTGTCCTGGCAGACGCCGGCGGCGCCGTGCACCTGGATGGCGCGGTCGATCACACGGCAGGCCATGTTCGGTGCCACCACCTTGATCATGGCGATCTCGCGACGCGCCACCTTGTTGCCCACGGTGTCCATCATGTGGGCCGCGTTCAACGTCAGCAGCCGGGCCTGGTCGATCTCCATGCGGGACTTGGCGATGTCCTGGCGGATGGAGTCACGCTCGATCAGCGGCTTGCCGAAGGCAACGCGCTCCTTGGCGCGGGCCACCATCAGCTCCAGTGCGCGCTCGGCGACGCCGATGGAGCGCATGCAGTGATGGATGCGGCCGGGACCGAGGCGGCCCTGGGCGATCTCGAAACCGCGGCCTTCGCCCAGCAGCATGTTGCTGGCCGGCACGCGTACGTTGTCATATACGATCTCGGCATGGCCGTGCGGGGCGTGGTCATAGCCGAACACGGTCAGCGGCCGCACGATCTTCACGCCGGGGGTATCCAGCGGGACCAGGATCATGGACTGCTGCTTGTGCTTCTCGGCATTGGGGTCGCTCTTGCCCATGACGATGGCGATCTTGCAGCGGTGATCCATGGCGCCGGAGGACCACCACTTCCGGCCGTTGATCACGTACTCGTCGCCGTCCCGGCGGATCTCACACTCGATATTCGTGGCGTCGCTGGAGGCCACCCGCGGCTCGGTCATCGAGAAGCAGGAGCGGATCTCGCCGGCCAGCAGCGGTTCCAGCCATTCCTTCTTCTGTTCCGGCGTACCGTAGCGCTCGATGGTTTCCATGTTGCCGGTGTCCGGCGCGGAGCAGTTGAACACCTCCGGTGCGATCGGCGAGCGGCCCATGATCTCGCACATGGGCGCGTACTCGAAGTTGGTCAGGCCGGCGCCGTACTCGCTGTGGGGCAGGAACAGGTTCCACAGCCCGGCGTCCTTGGCCTTCTGTTTCAGTTCGTCCAGCAGCGGCGGATGACCCCAGTGGTCGCCGGCCGCATGCTGCTCGGCCATTTTCGCTTCGTTGGGGTAGATGTGCTCGTCCATGAAGTCCCGCAGCTTCTGCTGCAAGGCCCGGGTACGCTCGTTGAACTCGATCATCGTTATACCTCTGCTTTTGGCAAGGAGCGGGCGGCCTCCCCCGGAAACCGCCCGCTTGTGGTCAGATCATGAACCGGATGGGCTCGCCTTCGCGCTTGCGTTGCACCAGGGCGAAGATGGCGCCCAGGGTGACCAGCGCGATGGCCGACAGGATCAGCGTGGCGTGGGCAATGCCCAGCATGCCGCCGCCGGGCGCCGCGAGCAGCAGGCCGGAAGCCATGATCAGCGCCCGGGAGAGCCAGCTCACCGGTCCCGTGCCCAGTGTGCCGATGCCGATCAGGTAGCCCTGCAGCGCGGCGGACAGCAACCAGACCCCGATCAGTGCCGTGATCAGCACGGTGGCGATCTCGCCGAAGCTGCCCTGCATCAGCAGCGCCGGGTTGAACACGAAGAAGAACGGGATGAAATAGATGATAGTGCCCAGCCGCATCGCCTCGAAGCCGGCCCGCATGGCGGAGACCTGGGCGACGGACGCGGCCACGAAGGCAGCCAGCGCCACCGGCGGCGTGATGAAGCTGAGCATGCCCCAGTACATGATGAACATGTGCGAGGCCATCGGGTCCAGTCCGGAGCGGATCAGCGCCGGCGCCAGGATGATCGCCAGGAAGATGTAGGCGGCGGTCACGGTCATGCCGATGCCCAGCACGAAACTGGTTAGCGCGCCCATGATGAGCAGCACCAGGACGTTGTTGCCGGCCAGGTAGACCAGGTCGTTGGTCAGCGTGCCGGCCATGCCGGTCACCTGCAGGGCGCCCACGATCAGGCCGATGGCCGCCAGGATGCCGCCCAGCTCGGCCAGGATGATGCCGACGCCTTTCAGGTAGCCCGCAAACTCCTTGAAGCCCCAGCGATGCTTGGTGAACTGGTTGATGATCAGCAGCAGTGCGGTGGCGTAGAACGGCGCCGTTGCCTCGCGTTGCAGGTAGATCAGCATCCACACCAGCAGGACGAACACGAAAATGAAGTACCAGCCGTCCTTCAGCACCTGGCTCAGTTTTGGCAGCTCGGCTTCCGGCAGCCCTTTCAGGCCGCGGCGGGCGGCATAGGCGTCGATCTGCATGAACAGCCCGAAGAAGTACAGCAGCGACGGGATGATCGCCGCGATGGCCACCATGACATAGCTCACGCCCAGGAAGTTGGCCATCACGAAGGCGGTGGCACCCATGATCGGCGGCATCAGCACGCCGCCGGTGGAGGCACAGGCCTCAACCCCTGCGGCATAGCCGCGGGAGAAGCCGATACGGCGCATGGCCGGAATGGACAGCGGGCCTGTGGTCAGCACGTTGGTGACCGGACCGCCGCTCATGGAACCCATCAGGCCGCTGGAGAAGATCGCCACCTTGGCGGGGCCGCCCCGGGCCTTGCCCAGCAGCGAGAAGGCCAGGTTGATGAAGAACTGGCCGGCACCGGTGTACTGCAGGCCGACGCCGAACAGCAGGAAGCCGAACAACAGCATGGCGGCCACCTGCATGGGGATGCCGAACATGCTCTCTTCACTGAAGATATGGAAGGCGGATGCCTCTTCCAGGTTCATTGCGACGCCGGAAACCACGTCCGGCATGCGATCCGCGTACAGCGGATACAGCGAGATGATCAGCACGATCACCAGGATGGGCATGCCGCCGGTGCGCCGGCCGGCTTCCAGCACGATCAACCAGGTGGCCAGTGACAGGTAGATGGCCAGTTGCGGCGCGGCATACTCCCAGGCTTCCAGCACGATGCGCTCGGCGTTCCAGGCGAAGTAGCTGAAGATGCCGGCGATGGCGAGCACGATCAGGATGTCGTACCAGGGCACATCACGTTTTCGCGCCCAGCCGCCGGCCGGGAAGCAGATAAACACCATGGCCAGGATGACGCCCGCATAGATATAGAGATAGCGGGCGCTCAGCATGACCTGATCGATGAAGAAACCCAGATTGAAGATCTGATTGATGGCCAGCAGGATGATGCCCACGGTCATCAGCGTGACCAGGAGGCGCCATGGCAGGGACAGTTCGCGATAGCGTGCTGCGAACTTCTGTGCCGCCTGCTCCTCCGCGGCCAGCCGGGCGGCTTCTTCCTCAGCCTTGGTGAGGGTTTTTTTCGTGGAGTCGGTCATGTCCGTGACTACCTGCTGTGACGATGCGTCTGTTGTCGTGTTGATTGTGATCTCCGATCAACGGAACACGGCCCCGACGTTTCGGGGCCGTGGCGACTGGCTGATTACCAGCGTTCCGCGATCAGAACCATGTCGTTTTCGCGCAGGACCTTGGCGCGATGTTCCATCCAGCCTTCCCGGAAAGCCTGTTCATCGGTGGGGGCACCGGCGGTGTATTGCTCCCAGGCTTCCATCAGTACTTCCTGCCGCCGCAGGTTTTCCTGCCGGCGTTCCTCTGCGGCGTCAGTCCATACGCCGATTTCCTTGAAGTAGCGGACGGCACCATCATGGAACGGGACGAAGGCGGTTTCCAGCCCCTGGCGTTCCAGTGCCCAGCCAACCGCACCGGGAGCGTTGTCCTTGTAATCCTCATAGTGCTCCACCATGGCCTTGGTCATGCTGTAGACCAGCGCTTCTTCCTGGTCGGCCATCGTGGTGAGCATGGGATAGGGCGAGGTGAACACTTCGATGCCTTCGTCCGGGTCGATGGTCGGACCGTCGGTGGCGACATGCGGTACGTACCAGGGCAACCGGTCCGTCACCCGCTTCACCGCTTCGGCGTCATCGTGCGGGAAGGTGGCGAACTTCAGGCCGCGGGGGCTGGATTCGATGCGCAGGAACGGTGCCGAGTTGCAGGAGCCGCCCACCGCGTCGGCACGGTTTTCGATCACTGCTTCGATCGAACCCATGTAGCCGCTGACGTCAACGCGCTGCACGTCGTCCCAGGTGAGGTCACCGTAGGACAGCAGTGCGGCGGTGGCATTGTTCAGCGAGGGCGCCCCCTGAACGTAGGTCACGCGCTTGCCGCGGATGTCCGAGATGCTGTCGATGCCGGCATCCTCGGCGGTCGCCAGCGTGAACGAGCAGCCGTCGGAGATATTCCACAGCACGATCCGCAGAGGCTGCGGGCCCCAGCCCTGGTGGCTGAAGTCCAGCATGCCTTCCTGGGCATAGACGCCCTCGGAGCCGCCCGCCGCGAACTGCACGCGGTTGCCGCGCAGCGGCGAAAGCCTGGAGATATCGTTGCGGCCGGGAATGACACGCAGGTTGGTGCCGTATTCGTTCTGGAGCACGCTGCCCAGGGCCACGGCCTGGCTGTAGCCGCTGGTCCCGGTTGGGTAGGCGGACCAGACCACGGTCCTTGGCAGGTCGACGCCGGCGGCGTGAACACTGCTTGCCAGTAGGCCGGTCGCGACTGCGCTGAGGGCCAGGCTGGAAAGTGCGCGGGTAGAAGTACGCATGTCGAGAATATCCTCCGCAGGATATGAGGTTGGTTCGAGTTGGTTGAAACGCATGCGAGTTGTTCTGCTCTCGAGGGCGGGCATGCGGGCTCGTCGGCCGGGCGGTCAGTGCAGAGTGCCGGTATCGACGAGTTGCACGAATGTGGCATGAAGTATCGCGGCGGTCAATATTTTTGGAATTCGGTTCCGCATAGCGAAATGTTCGTGGGTTTTCCCAAATGGCGGATAGCAGGACGGCGGGGCGCAAGCCCCGCCGTCCTCATGGTTCGCTGAAACCGGAGGCCGGTTACCAGCGTTCCATCAGAGGCTCGAAGTCGTTCTCGACCAGAGCCTGATAGCGGGCGGCCATCCAGCCCCTGGCGAATTCCGCCGGGTCGGTGGGGGCGTCCTGACGATATGTCTCCCAGGTTTCCATCAGCAGTTCCTGGCGGGCGATCTGCTGGTCCTGGTTACGCTGGGCCTCTTCAGTCCACAGCCCGATTTCCTTGAAGTAACGCACCGTGCCCTCGTGGAACGGCACGAACGAGGTTTCCACCGGCTGGCGGTCCATGGCCCAGCCTTCCATGCCCGGAGCGCTGCCCTGGTAGTCCTCGAAATGCTGGTGCATGGCCTTGGTGACGTTGTAGACCATGTCCGCATCCTGCTCGGCGTAGGTGGTCAGCAGCGGATAGGGGGAGCTGAACACTTCCAGTCCGTCGCCGGGGTCCACGCCGACCACGTTGGTGGCGATATGCGGCACGAACCAGGGAGCCTGGGCGGAGACGCGGGCCACCGCTTCCTCGTTGTCATGCGGGAATTCGATGAAACGCACGCCGCGAGGGGCATTGGCCACGCGATGGAGCGTGGCCGAGTTGCAGGCGTTCCATTTCACGTCCAGGCGGTTGTCCAGGAAGGCCTCGATCATGTTCATGTAGCCGCCCAGCTCCACGACCTGTACATCGTCCCAGGTGAGGTTGGCGTAGTTCATCAGGTATTCGAAGCCGGCGTTGGGTGCCGGGGCACCCTGCACGTAGGGCACGCGTTTGCCGCGAATGTCCTCGACGGTGTACATGTCGCTGTCGGCATGCACCTGCATGGTGAACGAGCAACCGTCGGAGAGGTTCCACAGGCCCGAACGGACAGGCTGCGGGCCCCAGTTCAGCACGCCGAAGTCGCGGATGCCTTCCTGGGCACTCATGGCCTCGCTGCCGCCGGCCACGAAATGGGCACGGCCACGACGCAGGGGCTCGAAACGGGAGATGTCATTCCGGCCGGGAATAACGCGCAGGTTGGTGCCGTAGTTGCTCTGCAGCACGCTTCCGATACCCACCGCCTGGCTGTAGCCGGTGGTGCCGGTGGGGTAGGCGGACCATACCATCGTGCCGGGCAGATTGATGTCCGCCTGGGCGGCCCCGATTCCCAATCCCATGGCCAGACCGACCGCTGTCATCGACATGCTGGGCAGCAGTTTTCTCTCTTTCCTCATTATCTCCTCCTCGGAGCTCTTATGGACTGATACAAAAAACATATTAGTATCATGCTGCAGGACGACGCGCACGCATTTTCTACATACAGATTACGGCCTGCAGTCAGGCTTGGCGCTCGGCCTCCTGGAGTTCCCTCCACAGCAACTTGCCAGTGCCAGACCGTGGCAGGCGATCCGTAAACTGGATCTTTTTCGGACACTTGTAAGCGGCCATCTGTTCCCGTGCCCAATCCATGATGTCCTGCTCCGTGATGCGTCCTTTCGCTTCTGGACGGAGGACGATCACGGCCTTGACGGTTTCCCCGCGTTTTACATCCGGAGACGCAATGACGCAGACTTCCTGAATGTCCGGGTGGGCGTAGAGCATGGATTCCACTTCCGACGGCCAGACCTTGAAGCCGGACGCATTGATCATGCGCTTCAGGCGGTCGACCATGAAGTAGTAGCCTTCGTCGTCCACGTAGCCCAGGTCGCCGCTGCGCAGGAAGCGTTTGCCGTCGATCTCGACGAAGGCTTCGGCCGTGGCTTCCGGGTTGTTCCAGTAGCCCTGCATGATCTGCGGGCCGTGCATGCAGATCTCGCCGACTTCGTTCGGCGGCAGTTCGTTCGTGGTCCCGGGCTCCAGCACGCGGGCATCGACATTGAACACCGGGATTCCCAGGCACTGCGGCTTCGGGCGGTGCGGCGGGTTGACGTGTGTCTGGGCGATGGTCTCGGACATGCCGTAGCCCTCGATATAGCTCAGGCCCGTGAGGTCCTTCAGTTTCTTCTCCACGGCGGCCGGGACGGCAGCTCCGCCGCCGCCGATGGCGACCAGGCTGGATATGTCGTAGCTGGACAGGTTCGGGTTGCTGATGAAGTCCACCACCATGGTGGTGATGTTCCGCCAGTGGGTGATCTGGTAGCGCTGGATCAGTTCCGCTGCCACATCCCGGTCCCAGCGGCTCATGATGGCCATGGTGGCGCCCACCGCAATCGGGCTGTTCATGGAGCTCTGCATGCCGGTGACGTGGAAATAGGGCAGGGTGCACAGGCAGACGTGGTCCGGCAACATCACGTTCCAGAGCATTCCGCCCCAGAGTGTCGCCATGACCGAGCCGTGCGTGTGCATGCAGCCCTTGGGCTTGCCCGTGCTGCCCGAGGTGTAGGGGATCAGCGCCAGGTCGTCCGGCTGCACCTCCACAGGTGTCACGGGCAGCGCCGCGCCGGGCTCCATGATTTCCGCCCAGAGTTCCGTGCCGTTGCCCCGCAGGTCGCGGCGGGGTGCCTGCACGACCTCGGGCAGCGTCAGGTCGGTTTCCTGGCTGATGTAGTCGCTGTAGGCGCCGACCAGTACATGCTTGAGGCCGGAGTTGCCGATCAGTCCCTCGATGTTCGGGTAAAGCTCCTGGCCGGCAATGGCCACGGCTGCTCCGCTGTCCTCCACATAGTGTTCCAGTTCCGCCTTCAGATTCATCGGATTGACCGGGACGACGGCAGCTCCGGCGCCCAGGATGCCGTAGTAACCGATGACGAACTGCGGACTGTTCTGCATGTACAGCAGCACCCGGTCGCCCTTGGACACGCCCTTGGCTTGCAGCCATCCGCTCAGGGCGTCGGCCTGGCGCTTGAGTTCGCCGTAGCCGAGCTTGCTGTCGTAGTAGATGATGGCGGGTTTCTCCGGGAAGCGGGTCGCGCTCACTTCCAGGTTGTAATGGATGCTGGTACGCGGGAAAGTGATGACCCGCGGTGTGTCTTCCGGCCAGTGGGCGAAATGACGATCGGACATGTCGGACTTCCTCGGTGGTTACTCCGCGTCCCCGTTCGGTATTGCGGGGACACGGCCTGGTCTGGTTAACAGGCCCTAGACCTTCATTCCCGGCAGGTTGAGCGAGGCGGTATTGCCGCCGTCGACGGCCAGTGCCTGGCCGGTCACGTAGCTGGCGTCGTCACTGGCGAGGAACAGGATGGCGGCGGCCAGTTCCTCCGGCCGGCCATAGCGGCGCAGCTCGCAGCGGCTGCCGAGCTTCTGTTCCTTGCCCAGGTTCCGGGCGTAATCGAACACCGGTTTGGTCATCCCGGTCTCGGTGAGACCGGGGCAGACCGCGTTCACGCGGACTCCGAATTCGCCCAGATCGCACGCTGCCGTCATGGTGGCATTGATGACCGCCGCCTTGGAGGCACTGTAGGCGTTGCCGCCGGCACCGGCGCGGATGCCCGCAACCGAGGCGGTATTGACGATGGCCCCGCTGCGCTGTTCGGCCATCACGCGTCCGGCGTACTTCATGCCGTGGACGACGCCCAGCAGGTTCACGTTGAGCACGCGCTGCCACTCCGCGGCATCCTGCTCCATGGCCGGTTCCCGGCTGCTGCTGATGCCCGCGTTGTTGCACAGGATGTCCACCCGGCCGAACGCGTCCATCGTTGCCTTCACCAGCGCTTCCACTTCGCTTTCAACCGCAACGTCAGTGGGTTGCGAGCGGACCTGCGTGGCATCCGCATCCAGGCTGGCAACGGTCTCCGCCAGGGCGTCGGCATTGCGGTCGGCCAGCATCAGCAGTGCGCCTTCCTGCGCGAAGCGTTGGGCGGTTGCCCGGCCGATGCCGCTGCCTGCGCCCGTGATGATTGCTACTTTCCGTTCCAGTCTCCCGGTCATGAGAAGGCCTCCAGTGGGTGTTTTCGGTTGTCGTGGTGCGCCGGCGGGGCGGCGCTTGCCCATGGAGTGACCATGGTGCAGGGCGCCGTGGCCTGCACCGCGATCATTCCTGTCGTGGCCTGATAACGGATGTTCATCGGCGTTCCCCTACCGGAATGTCAGCAGGCGCGCGGGTTCGGTCAGGGCAAAGTGATCCACCGCGTTGAAGCCCATCAGGGCCCAGCCCCGGCGGCCATAGCTCAGCTCGGTGAGCGACGCATTGTAGACACGCCAGTTCAGCATCACGGTGTGCAGCGGGGATAGCTCCAGGGCGAGTGCCACCCCCACCGCGATGACGCCGCCGGAGGTATACAGATGGATGGTGTCGTTCTTGTCGTGTTCGTCCACCATCCGCTGCAGGCCGGCGGTGATGCGGCCCTGGAAGTGCTCCCAGGATTCCGGCACCGGAACGACGCCCTCGCGGCCCTCCAGCCAGTACTGCATCACGCTCTCGAATGCCTGCTGGAACAGCCGCCGGTCCGTGTGCAATGCGTCCCTGGCTGCCGCCAGTGCCGGCGTTTCGTCGATCACCTGGTCCAGATAGGCGTCGAACAG
>JBJHBJ010000054.1:0-34361 GCA_050485425.1 Ectothiorhodospiraceae bacterium
GATCGGCCACATGCACACCGGCCATGGCGTTGGTGGCGCCCGGGCCGCGCGTGACGAAGCAGATGCCCGGCTTGCCGGTGCACTTGCCGTAGGCCTCGGCCATCATGGCGGCTCCGCTCTCGTGCCGACAGACGGTGATCTGGATCTCCGGCGCATCCACCAGCGCGTCGAGCACCGCGAGGTAGCTTTCCCCGGGTACGCAGAAGATGCGGTCAACGTCGTGCTTGCGCAGGGTTCGAACCAGAATCTCGCCGCCGGTGGGATGCTGCCGGGTGTTATTCATTCAGGGTCCTCGGGGTGGATTGGTGACGGCCCGGGCCGCGGTGCGCGGCTTGGTACCAAGACCCGTACTCTAGTTCACGGACCAGGTAACGTCGATTCGGCCGGCCGAGGGCGAGCAGATCATGGGAGCGGGGTCACGACCGGGAGCCCTTCGCTGCCTGCCGGCGCTACGCTTGTACTAAAGGTGCAGGCCCAGGGAGTAAAAAACCATGGCAACGGTGGTTGTGTTCGGCGGCACAGGTTTCCTCGGGCGATCAATCTCCCGGCAACTTGTGGAGGCCGGACATGCGGTGCGTGTGGCGAGTCGGCGACCGGCAGAGCGCGCCGCGGCCGATGCCAGCCTTGTGACGGCGGATATCCTGGACGAGGATTCCGTGGTCGAGGCGCTGCAGGGCGCGGATGCAGCGATCAATGCGGTGAGCCTGTACGTGGAAAGCCGCGGCCAGGATTTCCAGATGATTCACGTGGATGGCGCCGCCCGCCTGGCAAGATTGTCCAGGGAGCTTGGGCTCTCCACGCTGGTGCACATCTCTGGCATAGGTGTCAGCACCAATTCCGCCTCTGCTTATGTGAGGGCCCGGGCCCTCGGTGAGCGGGAAGTCCGGAAGGCGTTCCCGGACGCGGTGATCGTGCGGCCCAGCGTGCTTTTCGGGCCCGGGGACGCCTTTCTGCGCGCGCTGCGGTGGCTGACCATGATGCCGGTGATCCCGCTGTTCGGTGGCGGTGATATGAGGCTGCAACCCGTGCACGTCGAGGACGTGGCCGCCGCCGTGGCCCGGGCTCTGGAGATGCCCGCCGCGCGCGGCCGCGTCTACGAACTGGGAGGTGCGCGTGCCTACCGCTACAGGGATCTGCTGCAAATCGTGCTGGAGGAGCAACGCCGCCGTCGCCTGCTGCTGCCGGTGCCGTTCGCCATCTGGAAGTTGCTGGCTGCCCTGTCATCCGTGCTGCCGGAGCCGCCGCTAACCCGCGATCAGGTTATCCTGATGCAGCAGGATAATGTGCCGGGCGATGCTGTCGGAACATTCGCGGACCTGGGTATCGAACCCCGGGACTTTGGTTCAGAGGTCGGGGTGAGGGCCCCACCCGAAGCCTGAGCAGACCATGCATGCCGAACGTAGCAGACAAGTCAGCGGTACGGCCACGTCACCACGGCCAAAGCCACTTCAGGAACAATTACCCCCATGCCTCGCGTGGGCCCCTGAAGCTCGCCCGCTGGGTGTGGGATTACGTCACCCATTGGCCGAGGGCGGTCCGCTTCCCCGTGGCCGAGAACGATCCGGCTTTCCTGCAGGCCAACCGTAGCGCAACCACACTGACCTGGGTCGGCCACGCCACGTTCCTCATCCAGCTTGGCGGGCTGAACATTCTCACCGATCCGCACCTGAGTCCCCGTGCCGCACCCCTTCAGTGGTTCGGGCCGAAACGGGTCATGCCGCCGGGGCTGGCCTTCGAGGATCTGCCACCGATCGACCTGGTGATGATCTCCCACGACCACTACGACCATCTGGATGAGCGCACCGTCCGGCGTCTCGCGACGGAACACCAGCCGCACTTCTTCGTGCCGCTGCGCCTGCGGCAGTGGCTGCGTCGCCGGGGCGCGGAGCGCATCACCGAGCTGGACTGGTGGCAATCCGCGGACCACGGACCGGCACGCCTCACGGCGGTGCCGGTCCAGCACTTCTCCGGCAGAGGCCCCTTTCACAACCGGACGCTGTGGGCGGGCTGGATGCTGGAACTCGACGGCCGCCGGATCTTCTTTGCCGGGGATACCGGGTATTCGAGGGATTTCGCCGACATCGGCGAACGCTTCGCGCCGGTGGATCTGGCGCTGCTGCCGATCGGCGCCTATGAGTCCCGCCACTTCATGAAACCGGTGCACGTGGCCCCCGAGGAGGCCGTGCAGATCCACGAAGACATCGGCGCCCGCCACAGCGTGGCCATGCATTGGGGGACTTTCCGCCTCACCCAGGAGCCCATGCGCGAACCCGTGGCGCGACTGCAGGCCGAACTTGCCCGGCGGGACATTGCCGAGGAGCAATTCCGGGTGATGCAACACGGCGAGACCCGGATGCTGCACTTCGACTGAGCACCGGGTCAGTGCCTTCCCTGGTGCCGGTCTCCCGCGTACCCGCGCAGCTCTGCATAGCGTTGCACCTGCTCGTCGGACAGCACGTCCATCATGAGCAGGTGATAACGCAGGTGCACCGCGCGCAGTTCTCCCCGGAGTTCGGCTGATTGCAACGCCGCTTCGCGCATGGATTCCGCTGTGGCCGCGCCGTCGGCGAACTGCCGGTGTAGCCGTCGCTCGGCCTCGATAACCTGCTCGCCCAGTGCCTTTGCCTCGTCCAGCATCTGCCGGAATAACTGTTCGGTCCGCGCATGCTGGGAGTCGTCCAGGCCCAGTTGCCCGCGGAGTTCCAGCGTGTGCATCGGGCCGGGGTAGCCGTTCAGCTCGGCCGGGAGCGCCAGGCGCATGCCGCGGCCCTGACGCAGGTCGCCGATCTCGTCGGCGGACAGCCCGCTGATCTGCCGCTGGTCCATGCCGGCGTACGGTTGCCGGTGTTCATGATGGTGTCCGTGGTTGCCGGCGGCCATGACGGCGCCGGTGATCAGCAACAGGGTGGCGGCAACAGTTGTAGGCACTCGCATTTCCTCTCCTCCGCGGCGGCTGGTTTCCTCCAGTGTGAGGAAAGGGCATGCTGGTGAATATGATTGAAATCATATCGGAGATGGGATGCGCATTGCCGAACTGCTTCAGCGACAAGGTCTTCATCCTTCCGGCCGGGTGCAACGCCAGGCCGGTGAGTTCCTGTTCCGCAGCGGCCAGCGGGTGACGGCGTTTTTTGTCATCGTGCGCGGACAATGCCGGCTTGTCCGCACCGATCGGCATGGCGGCGAGGTGACCCTGCATCGGGCCGGCAGCGGCGAGGCCCTGGCGGAGCCGTCGCTGTTCGCCGAGCGTTATCACTGCGACGCCTTGGCGATGAGCGCCACGGAACTGCTGGTGTACTCCAGGGCCGATATCGCCAGTGCGATGGGCGGCGACCCGGCGTTTGCCAGCAGTGTGGCGGCGCATCTGGCAGGATTGGTCCACCAGGCCCGCAGCCGCGCGGAAATTCTCAGTCACCGCAGCGCCAGGGAGCGCGTGCTGGCTTATATCCGCATGCACCTGCCGCCGGACGGGCATGCGCTCGACATCAATCAGCCCTGGAAAACCCTGGCCTCGGAGATCGGGCTCACCCATGAAGCGCTGTACCGCGCCCTGGCCGGGTTGCAGAAGGATGGTCTGCTGCGGCGAGAGGGCAGACGGGTGGCCCTGCCGGAGGGGTAGAGTCCGCGCTTGGGCTTGCTCAATGTTTCCCTAAAGCTCGACCGTGGCCAGCGGCGTGATCCGGGTCACCGGCTCCAGTTCCTGGTAGGACAGGACCGGCACCCGTGCCAACTCGGTCTCCGTGAGCTTGCGCAGGTACGGGCGGATCTCCAGCGAGGTGAGCAGCACCGGCGGTTGCTTGGTCAGCTGCCTGTCCTGTTCCAGGGAAGCCTTGATCTTTTCCACCAGCTCGCGGCTGGCGTTGGGGTCCAGCATCAGCACGGTGCCCGCCGATGTCTGCCGGCGTGACTCCCGCAGCTTTTCCTCCACCTTCGGGTGCAGCACCACT
The DNA here is from genome assembly GCA_050485425.1 of Ectothiorhodospiraceae bacterium. Taxonomy (GTDB): domain Bacteria; phylum Pseudomonadota; class Gammaproteobacteria; order Nitrococcales; family Aquisalimonadaceae; genus LSCE01. The sequence goes on from JBJHBJ010000054.1 coordinate 3,945, forward strand.
GCCGGCAGGGTGCCGTCGGCGGCCGAGAAGCGGTAGGAGATGAAACGGGACAGGCCGGTGCGGACGTATTCGGTGAGCAGGACCGGGTCCTTCTCATGCGGCCCCCATTCGATCAGCGCGTGGGCGATGTGGTTCAGGTTGCGGATGGAGATGTCCTCCTTGACCAGACGACGAAGTACATCGGTGATCCGCGGCAGGGACACGTTGCGCTGCAGTTCCCGGTCCAGATCCGGATTTCGCTCCGCCAGGCGGTTCAGCAGCAACTGGGTTTCCTGGATGCCGATGAACTCATGGGCATGACGCCGGATGATGCGTCCGAGGTGGGTGGCGAACACCTGCTCCAGCGACAGGTAACGTTTCTGGGCACGATCGAGCCGCGGTTGCTGCTGCCTGTGCACCCACAGAGCCGGCCGGCCGAGGACGGGAATCCCGCCTTCCTCCCACTCGATGCCGGCCTCCGACAGCAGCTCCGCCGTGTCGGCGGCCAGCAGATGGTCCGGTCGCAGTTCGCCGCGGTCCACCGGGATTTCGTTCACGTAGACCATGTACTGCCCTGCCGGATAGCGGGGTGCGGCGCGCACCATGATGCCGGGAAACGGCACTCCGAGGTCATAACTCAACTGGCGTCGCACCTTGCTCAACTCCCGGTCTAGCCGTTCCGGCAACAGGCAGCGGTCGATACCGGAAAACGCCTGAACCACCACCGGCACCGCCAGGGCGTGGTCGGACAGGTCAAGCAGTTGCGGAACGTGCTTGCTTCCTTCGGCGCCCATCGCCGGAATCGGGGTGACCCCGGGCGATGCGTGCCGTTTCCGGCTGGGCAGCAAGGAGAAACCCAGCAGCCCCACGGCAGCACCCAGCCCCAGGAAATGCAGTTTCGGGAAGCCGGAAACCACGATCAAGCTCATGATCACGGCGCCGGCTATCAGCAGGGCCTTCGGATGGGCGCGGATCTGACTGGCGATTTCATTGCCCAGGTTGTTGCCGTCCGGCGTTTCCGCCTTGGACACACGGGTGATGATGATACCGGCGGTGATCGCCACGAACAGCGAGGGTATTTGTGACACCAGCGCATCGCCGACCGTCAGTATCGAATAGGTATGCAGCGCTCCGTCCATGTCCATGCCGTGGCGCAGCGTGCCAATGGCCATGCCGGCAATGATGTTGACCGCGGCAATGATGAGCCCGGCGATGGCGTCGCCCTTGACGAACTTCATCGCCCCGTCCATGGACCCGTACAACTGGCTTTCACGCTCCAGCAGGCTGCGGCGTTCCCGTGCCTCGTTCTTGTCGATGATGCCGGCGCGCAGGTCCGAGTCGATGCTCATCTGCTTGCCCGGCATGGCATCCAGCGTGAAGCGCGCCCCCACTTCCGCCACCCGCTCCGAACCCTTGGCAATGACGATGAACTGGACGATGGCGATGATCAGGAACACCACCGCGCCGACGATGATGTCCCGCCCCACCACCAGATTGCCGAAGGTGTCGATGATGTCGCCGGCGTAGGCGTTGGTCAGGATCTGCCGGGTGGAGGCGATATTCAGCGCCAGCCGGAACAGCGTGGTGAACAGCAGCAGCGAGGGCAGCGTGGAAAGCCCCAGCGGTGAGCCGATGTAGAGTGCGACCATCAGCAGCACAATGGAGACGGTGAGATTCACCGTGATCAGCAGGTCGATGGCCACCGGCGGCAACGGCAGCACCATCAGGCCGATGGCCGCCACCACCAGCATCACCAGCCACAGGTCGTGATGGCGGGCCAGGCCTCCATTCGAGACGAATTGCCGAACATCGGTGGCGACTTTCATGCACCTATTCCCTCCTGGCGAGCGCGAAAGCGTGAGCAGGCCCTAGCGGTCTGATTCTTCCCGAACAGTCCGTGCCCAGCGCAGCACTGCGGCGACCGGTTCCAGGAATTCGTCGGGGATGTACTGGTTCAGCGGGGCGTCCGACTGGAGCCGCCGGGCCAGATTGACGTCCTGCAGGACGGGGATGCCCTCCCGTTCGGCCACCGCACGGATGGCCTGGGCGATGTGCCCCTCGCCCTTGGCGATGACGATCGGCAGGTCGGATTCGCCGGCCTTGTAGTACAGCGCGACAGCCACATGGGTGGGGTTGACCACCACCGCAGTCGCGTTCCTGGTGTTCTCGATCATGTTCTCGGTGACGATTTCCTCGTGTAACTGCTGGCGCTTGCTGCGGATATGTGGGTCACCCTCGGTGTCCTTGCGCTCGCGTTTCACCTCGGTTCTGGTCATCCGGTTCTGGCGCAGGAAGTTCCAGCGCTGGAACCAGAGATCGAAGATGGCGACGATGATGAACACCAGTACCGCCGACCAGATCAGGATGGAGAAGAAATGCGTGGCCAGCGGCAGCAGGCCGGGGGCCGGGATCCAGTAGGCGCGCAGCAGCTCCGGCAGTGCTGCGCGCCCCACCAGCCAGACGATCACGGCCAGCACGGCCAGCTTGATGATCAGTTTCAGCAACTGGATCAGCGTGTTCAGCGAGAAGATGCGCTTGAAGCCCGTCACCGGGCTGACCCGCGAAAGCCGGGGCATGACCGGATCCAGGGAAAACACCGGGCCGACGTGCAGGAAGACGGCGAGCAGGCTGGTCACCACCAGGATGCCCGCCACCGGCAGCGTAAGCAGCACCAGTTGCCAGGCGATGCCGCTGACGTGCGCGAACAGCACGCCCGGGTCGTTCATGCTCCGCAGATCCGCCCCGGCGGCACCGGAGAGAATGTCGGCGATTCCCTGAACCAGCATCCCGCCCGCCAGGCTGAACAGCACGGCGGCCATGGTGACCACCGCGCAGGCCGGAATATCCTGGCTTCGGGCCACCTGCCCTTTCTGGCGCGCGTCGCGAAGCCGTTTCGGCGTGGGCGGCTCGGTCTTGGTCTGCGCCGTGCTGCGTTCACTCATCCAGCGCCTCCCGCATCGATTCCAGTACCGGCGGGAACTCGGCCACCGGCAGCGCGATGGTCTGGCTGAAGATCAGCATGCTGTAGAGCAGCAGCATCAGCGCCAGCAGGGTGACCTTGATCGGCAGGGCCAGCAGAAACACGTTGAGCTGCGGCGCGAAACGCGACAGGAAGCCCAGCGCCAGTTCCAGCAGCAGCATCAGGATGACAAACGGCGCCGCGACCTTCAGCGCCATCGCGAACAGGCCGACCAATGCACCCACCGCAGCCTCCGTGAGTGCCAGGTTGCCAACCAGCGGTGTCATGCTGGTGAGCGGCCACAGCCGGTAGCTCTGGAACAGCATGTCGATCAGCGCCATCATGCCGCCGGTGAACAGGAACAGCGCGATGAACAACTGCATGACCAACGTGGCCATCAGTGATTCCGGCCGGCCGGTGAACGGATCCGGGGCGGTGGCCATGCCCAGCGCCGCCTGGTAACCGATGATGCTGCCGGCGGCATACATTGCCCAGAACCCCACCGAGGCCAGCAGCCCGAGCACCAGGCCGATGGCGGCCTCCTTCGCCGCATAGAACGGGATCGCCGCTGCCGGCAGCGTGGTCAGCGCCTCGTCGGCCAGCGCCATCGGCAGCAGCGCCAGCGAGAGCGCGGCGACGAAGGCGGCCTGGATGAAACGCGGGATGCTGTTCCCCACGAACAGCGGAATGACCGAGAACGCCACCAGCATGCGTGCCATCAGCAGCGCCATGACCAGCAGCATTTCCCGCCAACTGTCGCCCAGCGCGGTAAGGATGTCGGTATCCATCAACTGACATTCGGAATCGTGGCCAGCAGGCGGTTGGCATAGTTGTAAAGCTGGCTGCCCAGCCAGCCGGCGGACAGCACCAGCGCGATGATGAGCGTCATCAGCTTGATGCTGAACGTGATGGTCTGATCCTGGATCTGGGTGACCGCCTGCAGGAACGCCATCACCAGCCCGACCAGGCCGGGCACCAGCACGGTAGGGATGGAGAACACCAGCACCAGCATCAGCGCCTGTTGAACGTAGGTGGCCAGCATGTCCAGGCTCATGATTCTTCCTTACTGATAAGTCAGTACAAGTCCGTGAATCAGTTGCCCCCAGCCGTCCACCATGACGAACAGCAGGAGCTTCAACGGCACCGAGACCACGACCGGGGCGAACATCATCATGCCCATGGCGATCAGGATGTTGGCCACCAACAGGTCGATGACCACAAAGGCGAGGTACAGCAGGATGCCGATCTTGAAGGCGGCAATAAGCTCGCTCACGGTAAACGCGGGCACCAGCACCATCAGGTCGTCGGGGTGCAGCTCTTCCGCCTGCTCGGCCGGCCACAAGGCATGCGCCGAACGCATGAAGAACTCCTGCTGGGCTGGTTGCGCATGGGCGGCCAGGAATTCGCGCAGCGGTTCACGCGCCTCGCCGGCAATCTCGAAGAACTGGGCGGGCTGGAAATCCGCCTGATCGGCCATTGCCGCCTCCGCGATCCGGCCCACCTCCGTACCCACCGGCGCCATGATGAACATGGTGAGCACCAGGGCGAGGCCGTTCAGGATCAGGTTCGGCGGCACCTGCTGGATGCCCAGGGCGTTGCGTACCAGGCTCAGCACAATGACGATCTTGGCGAACGAGGTGACCATCACTGCCATGAAGGGGGCGAGCCCCAGCATCATCAGCGTGAGCAGCAGTACGATCGGGTTGGGGATGTCTTGCATCGTTTTCGACCAGTCGGGCTCCGGGGGCGGCGGGGGCCGCTCAGTCGTCCGTGCCGGACACGCGGGTGATCTGCACCCCGAGCCGGCGCCCAACCACCACCAGTCTGCCGCGCGCGAACAGCGAACCGGACACGCGCAGGCGGATATCCGTTTCGGTGACGTTCTGCGGAAGTTCGATCAGGTAGCCCGGCTGGATGTTGTCCAGCTCGTGCAGGGCGAACGGCAGTTCGCCCAGGTCAAAGGTGACGGGAAGTTCCAGGTCTTCGGTGCTGGCGGACATGTGATTCTCCCCCGTGTCGTCGGCGTGGCCGGCCGCCTCGGTGGCGACCTGAAGGGTGTGGTGTCGGGCATGGCAGGGCCAGCGCCGGGTCCGGTCAGGTGAAAGCAGCGTGGCGGCGATCCCCCGCGGCGTGACGCAGCCCGTTTCGATCCAGACCACGTCACCCGGGGCCAGCCCGGCAAGCTCGGCACGGGCGAGATGCGTGCCGCCGAGTTCTGCGCGCAGCGGCACGGGCAACGTGTTCAGCCCGGGGCGCAGGGGTGTTTTCGCCCGCGGAAGCCGGTCGTGCAGCCAGAGCAGAGCATCCGGTGTTTCCGCCGCCAGCAGCCCGCGCGAGAGGCTGCCGCTCGCCGGGCGCAGCAATGTGAACCCCAGATGGCATTCCCAGGCGGGCATGGACTTGCGGGACCAGTGCACGGCCACCAGGTCCACTGCCTCGGCAAGCTCGGCCGGCAGTGCCGTGATGAACGTTGCCAGCAGGCGCTCGATGACCAGCTCGCGCAGCGCGGTGGGCAACTGGTCGAAGGGCTCGCCGGTGAGCAGGGGGTCGAGCACGGTCAGACCGTTCAGGGCGATCAGAAAGCGGTCGCCGCCGATGCCGAGTTCGACTCCCAGCGCCAGCCGCGCGGGAGGCGGGCTCCAGTGCAGTTCGAAGGTGTGTTCCTGCGCACCGAAACGCACTGATCCCCGTTCCGCCAGCCAGCGGTTCAGCGCCTGCTTGACGGCCGGTTCAACGCGCGGCAGGTGGTCCTGCAGCGGGCCGATCTGCGTTGTCGGCGTTTGCGGTTCCCTGCGTGGCCGGGTCGCCTCTTCGCGCCTTGCCGTCATGGGTTCATCCCTCGTCCGGGGTGATTTCCAGATCCACGTCCAGGCTGCTGGCCTGCCGCAGCATGGTCATGAGCGTGTCCCGTTGCCGGCGCATCAGCGCCAGCACCGCGGGGTCGGTTGCACGCAATCGCACCTGCAGGAAAGCGCCATCCCGCCGCAGTTCCACCGTCGCCCCCGGCAACGCCGAGCCAAGGCCGATCAGCATGTGACCGCAGTCTGCCCGTTCGGCTGCCAGGTGCAGGCTGCTGCAGACGTCCTCCAGCAACTGCCGCAGATCCCCGGGAACTGCTTGTTCCGGTGCTCCACCAGCACCCAGCAGGGATGGCCCGGCCAGCGCCCCGGCGTGGAACCAGGTCGCCGAAGCCTCCGCGGACTGGTGTTGCGGGCCGGCAGCCGGGTCGTTGTTGTCTTGCCGGTGCCGGCCGTACGGCCGCCCATTCGGCTGTTCCGGTTCGAGCAGGTTGGCAAAGCGCCTGCGGGACTGATCGCTGACCGGCCGCCGCTGCGCCGTTCCTGCCGGTGACGGGGTGGTCAGGGGCGTGATGCCTTTCACGGCCTCAGGGCTGTCCATCGTCGCTACCTCGCATCGTTTTCTGTTGCGCCGCTGAAAGCGTCGGCTCCGCGCTCGGCGCGCCATTGTGTGGTCGCCGTCTCCTCGCTGCTTCTGCCGTCCAGCGCGGCGAGTCGTGTCTGGCGTTGCCGGTGATACTCCTGCAGCAGCTCCTCCAACTGGTCCACGGCGTTTTGCCGCTGACGCACCTCGGCACGCAGCGCGCGCACTTCCTCCATCACCTCGTCCCGCTGGTCGTTGATTTCCTTGTGCCGTTCGAGAATGTCCTCTTCCAGCGCCTTGAGCTGCACGTGCCGCTGGCCGTGCTCCTGGCCCCGGCAGACGCGCCCGTCGCTGGCGAGCCAGTCCTGCCAGTGCCGGTCCCAGGCCTTGCGTTCCTGCTGAAGCTGCTCAAGCTCGTCGCCGATGGCGGCGAGCTGTCGGTCCATTTCCGCCATCCGGGCAAGCGGTTGCATGAGCCGCGCGTGGGCCGTGCGCAGGCGCAGTTGCCGGATGCGCAGCAGTTCGGTCAGCCGGCCTGTGGCTGTTGCAGTGTGGTGCGCAGACATTGAACGGCCTCGTCAAAGGTGGAGATTTCCGTGGTGTCCTGACGCAGCAGCGCGCCGATGGTGTCGCGGCTGGCGATGGCACGGTCGGCCAGAGGATCCATGCCCTTCTGGTATTCACCGATCTGGACCAGCATTTCCACGTCCTGATACTTGGCGATCAGTTGTGCCAGCTCGCCCGCCAGGCGCCGGTGGTCGGCCTCGACGACGCTGTCCATGACCCGGCTGCGGCTTTCCATCACGTCGATGGCCGGGAAATGGTTGGCGGCGACGAGTTTCGGTGACAGCACAATGTGGCCGTCCAGAATGGCGCGCATCTCCTCGCCCACCGGGTCGCCACCCTCGTCATCGTCCACCAGTACGGTGTAGAAGGCGGTGATGGCGCCGCGGTCGCTTTGCCCCGCGCGCTCGAACAGCCGCGGCAGCGCCGTGAATACCGACGGTGGGAAGCCCCGGCGGGTGGGCGGTTCGCCGGCGGCCAGGCCGATTTCCCGTAGTGCCCGGGCATAGCGGGTAACCGAATCCATCAGCAGCAGGACCGACATGCCCTGATCGCGGAAGTATTCGGCCACCGCGGTGGCAACGTTGGGCGCCTTGGCGCGTTCCACCGAGGGGCGGTCGGAGGTGGCCACGATGCAGACGGTGCGTTGGCGTTGATCCGGGGTCATGACGGTGCGGATGAATTCGCCCACTTCGCGGCCACGCTCGCCCACCAGCGCGATGACGGTGACGGCGGCCGAGGTGCCGCGGGCGATCATGCCCATCAGGCTGCTCTTGCCGGAGCCGGCTGGCGCGAAAATGCCGACACGCTGGCCTTCACCACAGGTGAGTACGCCGTCGATGGCGCGTACGCCTGTCTGCAGCGCCTGGCTGACGGGCCGGCGGGTCAGCGCGTTGGGGGCCGGGGCGCGCACGGGATAATTCCGCTCTGCCTGGATCGGGGTTCCGCCATCAATCGCCTGGCCGAACCCGTCCAGGATGCGTCCGAGCAAGGCGTCTCCAACTGGTACCGATTGCGGGCGCCGCAGGTTGAGTACCTCGGACTCCGCGGAGACGCCTTCCAGTTCTCCGAATGGCATCAGCAGCGCCGCCTGGCGCGATATCCCGACCACCTCACCGAGTATGGGCGAATCGCTTTCCGGGTCGCGGATCTCGCAGACGTCGCCGATGCGGGCGGCTATGCCGGTGACCTTGACCAGCGTGCCGACGGCTTCCAGCACCCGGCCGCGGGCCTGGATGGGGTTTACCTCACCCAGTGCGCCGTCCAGCGCGGAGGCCAGGTAATCGGTGGTATCGGCCTGTTGGTTCATGATGCGTCCGCCTTGCCGCTGCCGCCCGCAGGCCGGCGATGGCCGACGAAGGCATTGATCAGGCCTGAGCGCACCGCGGCGAGCTGGGTTTCTAGGCTGGCATCCACCACGCCGAAGTCGGTTTCCAGTACACAGGTGCCGGCGGCGGCTTTCGGATCCTTTGCCACGTCGACGAACGTGATGTCCGGGTGATCCTGCAGGATGTCCGTCAGCAGCCCGTTCACCATCGGGAAGTCGGCCTCGGCCACGCGAAGGCGCAACCGGGTTTCCGACCGCGCCTGGGCGAGGACGCGCCGGATCGCACGCTCCATGACGGCGCGTTCGCCGGTCTCCCCCAGGATTTCCTCCACGGCGTTCATCACGGTGTTGACGATGCGGGCCTCCAGACCGAGGAAGGCGGACTCGATCCGGCCTGTTGCCTCGGCGAGGGCGGTGGCCAGTTCCGCCCGCCCGGCTTCCTCCCCCTGGGCGAATCCGGCCTGGCGCGCGCGTTCCTGATCCTCTTCCAGCCTGGCGCGCAGCGTTGCGGCATGCTGGCGCGCCTCCGCGAGTATCTCCTCGGCTTCCGCGAGTCGTGCAAAGGTCTCCGCCTTGACCACCTTGCCGCCGGCAACGGCGAGGGCGGCCTTGTCGAGTCGAACCACGGGGTTGCGCATGGTTGCGGTTCCTCCGGTTCAGGCCGGATCGAACAGCCAGCCCCGGGAGGGAAGCTGCTGTCGGATCACGGCGGTGAATACGGCTGCCAGTCCCCGGCGGCGGGTCTCGGTCAGTTGCCGGCCGAACGGGCTGACCAGAGGTGACGACGCGTCGAGTCGGGGGAACTTGAGGCGCATACGGGCGGTGACGCCGGTGGCGGATGGCGGGATGGCCTCAAGAGCCAGCGCCATGGTGTGCCTGGCCCACTGCCCGGTCTCCAGTGTTTCCGCGGAGAAGTCAGTGAATGCCGAAGGCATGTCGGGGGTGGGCGTGCTCCAGGCAAGGGCGACCCGATGCGCGTTGTCGCCCAGTGTTTCGCGCAGTCGCGCGACTGTGGGGCCATGGACGATGGTTCTCAGAGCGTCACGAACCAGCACGGCGGCCACCACCCTGCTGGCGTCCAGCAGCGCGGCTGGATCCAGCAACGCTAACCGCTTTCCATGGTCGGCGAAGTCGAAATCGTACATCCGGTCCAGTTCCCAGGCGGCCAGCAGCCTGCGGGACAGGCGTTTGGTCCAGAAGGCCGAGGCGGGCATGTGTTCGAGGACGTCTGACGCCAGCGCTGGGTCCAGATGCTGTAGCCAGCCGGGGTCGGCGTAGGCTCCGGGCAGCAGGTTGAACCGCAGGCCCAGCGCGAACTGCCGGTCGCACAGCGGCGCGGCGAACTCTGCGTGGCTGCCGGCAGATGCATGCCGCGTCAGGGTTTCAGCGGTCATAGCGGTCCTCTCCCGGCAGCTCGTCGCCGAAATGGTCGCTGTGATCGTCCAGCTCTTCGCCCGAGGGCGTGGGCAGTTCACGGCTGGCCCGCCGCTGCTCCAGCAGCTCGGTTACCACCGCGCGGATCCGCACGGAGTAAAGCAGGAGCCCCAGCAGCACGGCCACGATGACCCACGGCAGGCCCAGGGCGAGATGCAGTCTGCTGACATCCGCTTCGGCCACGCGCGCTCCCAGTACCCGGCTTTCCGGCGGGCGGCCGGTGTTTCGGCTGATGGAGCGGGCAGGGAACAGCGTGACAGCGACCCGGTCCGGGGACAGACCTTCAACGCTGCGCACCACCAGGTCCTTGACCGGTGCCACCACGACCTGCATTTCCATGTCCGCGCGATGCTTGAGAAACACCGAAGCGGACGATGGCCGGCCATTGCGGTCCAGCGGATCGTTGGGGGGGATGGCGAGATGAACCCGGGCATCCAGCACGCCGTCGATGGCGGACAGCGTGTCCGCGAGTTGCTGTTCCAGTCCGTAGACCAGCCGTACGCGCTCCGCCGTGGGCGAGGCAATCAGCTCCTGGCGCTGGAACATCTCGCTCATGTTTGCGTAGGTGCGCGAGGGCAAACCTTCAGCCTGGAGCAGTTGAATGGCGTTCGGCAGATCGGAGCGCGGCACCCAGACGCCGAACATGTCGTCCTCCGTCGAGCGCTTGTCGGCATCGATACCGGCGTTGCGCAACGTCATCAGCACTTCGTTGGCGTGCTGCTCCGGCAGCTTGGTGTAGACGGCTTCCTTGCAGCCGCCGAGCACCAGGGCGAGGACTAGCAGGAGCAGCAGCCGCCCGGGGCGTGCTGGCCGGGCAGCAGGCAATTCACGCATGGTCGGTTCATCCCGCGGAAGTCGTGAGCCGTCAGGCGTTACGCATCAACTGCTCGACCGAGCTTTCCACACTGCGGCCACAGGACGTGGCTGTCTGCACGTCGATCTGGGCAAAGGTCACGTAAACCAGGGCACGCATGGAGTCGGATACCGCATTTTCCGTGTTGCCGTTCAGCAGATCGGGCACCACGGCCTGCATGGTCGACTGCCAGCGGTCGGAAACCCGTTCCGTGTAATTGATCACCGTCTCGCCGAGGCTGTCGAGCGAGCCGTTGAACCGGGCGGGCGCAGCGGCTTCAGGTGCCTGCGTGGTGGTTTCGCCGGCGGCGCTGCCGGCGAGCAGTTGCTCGAATCGCGCAACCGATTCGGGGGATGCTTCCAGCGGAATCTGCATGTCGCCGGCCGTGTGTGTTTCCGGGACGAAAGCCAGTTCTGTGACGGGGGCTTGCATGGCGGTCTCTCCCTGGTTTCGGATGCCTCGGCATCCGGTTGTCGTTATGGGCGCAGGTTCATGTGACGGAAGTATTCCAGCGCATCCGAGGTGTCAGCCGGCGGCTCCGGCGGCTTGCGGGCAAGGTCCAGGCAGGACTGGGCCACGTTCACCGCATGCGGATCGCTGCCGCTGTCGAGCACCTCGTTGAACAGCTCCGCGGCGCCGACCTGGTTTGCCTGTACCATCAGCATGCCCAGCGAAGCCTTGGCGATCTCGCAGTCGGGATAACGGACTATCAGTTGCCGGAGTTCGTCGATGGCCTGTTCAAGGCGGCCGCTTCGGGCGCGCACGATGGCGAGGCCCACCAGCGGAAAGGGAATGTCCGGCTTCACGTCCGCCAACGCGGCCAGCAACTGCTCGGCTTCGCCATGCAGACCGCACTCGCTGGCCAGAAAGCCGGTTTCGGTCAGCCGTTCCAGCAGAACCCGGTCGGTTCCTTCTCGCAATGCTCTGGCAGTCATCGTGGCCACCTGCAGTTTTGTCCGTTTAACCCGGACAATCGGTCGGCAGAACCCTGCCGGAACGATTGTCCGGGTTGCTCAACGAGGCACAGCCGCTTAGCGCATGCGTTGCGTGGCGGCCGACCCGGCGTCGCCAACGCTGCTGATGCAGCCGGCGCAGGCCTCGGACACGATCTTGGCGATGGTGGCGCTGAGGCTGACTTCCTGCGCAAGCTGTGCGAGCTTCGCGGGATCGTCGGTGCCGGCCATTTCCTGCATCTTGGCGGTGGTCTTGTTGAACTGGGCGCCTACAGTGGATATCAGCCCGTCGAAGTTCATGGGTCTCTCCTTTGGTTCATGTTTTACTGGGTGGGTTTATCTCAGCTATTCCTGTGCATCCTGTTCCAGGACTCTTCAATTATTGCGGCGGCTCGTTCGGTGCAGACGGCGAGCGATTGCAATATCTCGAATTCATTTCTTGGTAAAGGTGTGGACAAAAGTTTTTTTATTTCCTTGTTTTTATCCTTGAAATAGTTTTCGTATTCCGAGCGCAATTCACCGCCCGGATCATCCAGAAGCCGGTTTCCGAGCTGCCCCTGCACCTGGGTACGATCAAACTTTCCGCTCATTTCTCAGTGCCCCCGCAAGGCCGCCACGTAGAACTGGTATTCGTAACCGTCTCGCTTGAAGGTCACACGGTCCATTTCGATACGCTTGATCAGAAAGCCGTTGAATACGTCGCCTTCCTCATAGCGGTCCATGTACTCGCCCACCAGGTAGCGGGTGTCCTCGGTAATGAACACGGAAAACTTTCGCGTAATGGTTCCGGTCTCAGGCGGTACCGGCTCGAGGCGCGGAGGTGCCTCCGGCGGCTCCAGCGGGCGTTCCGGTTCCGGCGCCACGCTGAGTGCGAGATCCTCCAGGCCGGGAATCTGGGCCACCATCGACAGCAGCTGCCAGGCATCCTGCTCGGTGGGGATGTTGCTGGTGCAGACGGCTTTTCCGGTCCCTGCGTACTCGGGCCTGCAGGGAATGCCTTCCAGTTGCGCGAGGCGTGTCAGCGAGGACAGCATCTGGTCCACCGCGTAGATCTCGAGGCGCGGATGGAAGTCCGATGCTCCGGCGGCCGCTGCCAGGAGTTCTCGCTGGTAGCTGCTGGGAATGTAACCGGAAATGGTGAACCGGCCCTGTTCGTCCGCGGCGATTTCCAGTTCGCTGCCCGCCGGCGAGACGGCGTCCAGCCACTGATTGGCGGCAGCCATCCGTGCGGCCGGATCCTCCGGACGGGAGGACAATGCCGCATAGGTCAGGCTTGCAATGCCCAGGGCAACCACCCCCATGCCCACCGCAAGCACGTGCACGGTGGGGCGTTCCTGGCGGCTCCACCATTGCCGTACCTGGTTCAGCCAGCGCGCCGTCAGCGTGGCATCGAGCGTTTCGACTCCCGATTCGGGCAGGGTGTCGGGATCCGGCCAGGGGTCTGAATCCGGACCTACGGCCAGCAATCCCTCGCCACAACGGATACGCTGAAAATCCGCCACACGGGCGCTTTGCCCCGGGGCCAGCTCCATCTCGCCGATGAAGACCGGCGCCCGTACTGCGCGGCAGAGAACTCCATCCCCGGTCACGGAAAGAACGCAGTGCTCCGCGGCCACGCCGGGGTCGCAGAGCACCACGTTGCAGCTCGGGTCAGAGCCGATCGTGTGTGACTGACGATTGCCCAGGTCGATGCGGGCTCCGGTGTGCAGCCCGCCAAGAACGCGGGCCTGCCTCGCGGGGGCATGCTGTGTCTGATCGTTCATTGCCCAGAGCTCCACTTGCCCGATAATTTTTCTGGCGGCTAAAAGCGGAAGCCGCGTCGTGATGGATGAAAGTATTTTTGCAGTGTTTGTTGCCGTCAATAAATCAATACTTCCGTATATATTCCCGATCTTATCTGTCACCGTTTCACGACAAAAGTTTTTGTCATGGATAGTCATTGTTCGTATTAAATTTTTAATACTGAGGTATGTTTTCTGTTTCTCCTGCCCGTCTGTCGGCTACTGTTTGATGGAATGATTCAGGGGGCACTATTGGTTTCGTGCTCCTTCTTTATCTGTGTGCTTCGCGGGCTTTCCGGAAACGGGACGCGCGGAGACGGCGCGTTGGTGCAAGAAGTGTGGAGGTAGGTGACATGTCGATACTGGCCGGTCTGGACGCGGGAATGCGCGGCTACTTCTTTCAGCAGGCGGTGCGGGAACGCGAGGCGCGCCTGAATGCCACGCAGACGTCGAACTCGAGTGCTCAGACCGGTTCGTCGCCTCAGACCTCATCCACCCCCGGGCCGTGGGCGCCAGGCCACGAGCCCACGGTTCAGCAGCCCCAGTGGCTCCGGCAGATTCCCCCCGCCGCGGAGCCAGAGCCGGAGGTTCCCCTGCCGCCCCCGACACCGGAAACCGAGGACGCGTCCGATGCCGATCTGGTACATGACCCGGCGGACACCCCGGAAGCGGCGTCGAGTGACGATGCCCCCGACGCTCCGCCGATCCCTGACGAGGCACGGGAAGTCTCGTTGAGCGATGTACAGGGGCTGACCGATGCAACGGATAACACGGACGAGGCACTGGATGATGCAGAGGAAGCACTGGACGACTATGTGGACCTCGCCCGTAGCGGCACCGCGTCCGAAGAGGATCTTGATGAGGCCTGGGAAGAAGTGGAGCTGGCGTATGGGGAGGCATCCGCATGGATCGCCTATGAACTGCGCCTGGCGGGGGAACTGGCCGGAGAGGATCCCGACGCGGTCATCGAGGACAGGGCGGACGATATTGTCGAGCGCCAGGATTCGGAAGAGCGCAGCCCGGAAGCTGCCGAGTTGCTCGATGATGTGATGACCGACATTCGGGATGCCGTGCTTGGCGAATCGGAACAGACGCGGACCACCCAGCTTCGCCTGTTCGAGGCGCGTGAAGCGCAGCTACGTGCCGAGGACGCCGAAGAGAGGGACCGGGAGTTGATGCAGAACCTCTCTCCCGAGGACCAGGCGTCGATTCTGGAGCATCAGCGCGGCCTGGAAGAGGAGGCTGAAGAGGCGTTGGATGCCTACATCGAGGCACTGGAGCACGAACTGGGTGTCGAGCTGGCGCGGCAGCACCTGAACGCCAAGGAAGAGTCTTACGAATGGTACGACAACCTCTCTCCGGAGGAACTGGAGGCCTTCCAGGCCCTGGGCGACGATCTACGTCCGACCGGACTGGAGGAGGCGGAGGAACAGTATGAACAGGCGCTTGAAGGCGATCTCGACATTACCGTGTTCTCCGATGACGACCTTGAGGCCGCCCTGGATGCCGTCAAGGGGAACCACCCGTCCGGGCTGCTGGATGGTGCAATCGACCTGCTCGGCGCAGGGTTCGAGCTGGAGCGTGAACTGGAGGCGATCGAATCCGGTTCCGCCTGGTTGACCGACCTCGAGCAGGAGCTTGCCGAGGACGACCCGCTCTCACTGGCGTTGTTGCGTCTGGAGGGCGTGCGACTTGACGCCACTGCTCCGAACCTCAGCCCGGAGGAGCAGGCCCTGCTCGAGGACAACCCGGTGGTCTTCGGCTTGAGCGAGATGTCACCCGCTCCGGGCGAGGAGCTGGACCCGCGGACGATGATGCGGGTGACCGCCGTTTCGGAAATGCGTCTCGAGACGACGCGCGACGAGGTCGCCCAGCTCATGGATGAAGGCGATGACGACGCCGCCATGGCCTTTCTCAGCACGAACATGAACGCCGCGCTTTCGGAGGCCGAGCAGGATCGGCTCTGGCAGGAGGTGGGCGAGGAACATTTCACCAGGCAGTACTTCGCCGAGAAGCTGGACGAACTCACCAGCCCGCCGGAGGAGGAAGAGTGGGAGACGGACGATCCGAACGTCATTGCGGAGCACAACGACCCTGCGTTGTACATGGACAGGGTGGGCGAGTACATGCAGGAGGTTGCCGGCCATGGCAACCCGGCGCTGGCCGACCGTCTGCTGGATGTGGTGCGCGACGAGTACAGCACGGATTGGTTCGATTCGAACAATCCCAGTCCTGGCGGAGGAGGCTATCACGACGGATGGGAATTCGCGGCCGGGCTCAGTCTTGCCGTCGAAGTGGCGGACCTGGGTCTGCCCGAGGGTAGCACCGATGGCCGTGCTGGCGAGTTCGCCGAATGGTTGGCCGACATTCATGGCGACAGTCCCCATTCGGGGCTGCTCTACACGTTCCGCACAAATGATCATGCCCTGCGTTTTGATGCCATCGAGGCCGCGATAGCGGACGGGAACGGCATGCGCCTGTTCAACGCCCTGGAGCTGGAGCTGGTGCAACTGGAGGAACAGGGGGAAATCGATTTCCTCTTTTTCGAGAACTTCCAGGAGGCGCTGGAACGGGGAGAGCAACAGGCAATCGAGGACGCTGTCGATCGCCAGAACGAGCTGCAGTTCGAAGCCTTCAATGCCGACCCCGAGGCCATGTACCAGCCGCTGTTCGACGACCTGCTGGAGCAAAGCCCGGAGCTGGTCAACGAATGGCACAGCCTGTCCGATGGTGATGCGCAACTACGCAACTTCATCGGCGCGGCAATGATGGAGGATCCCACGAATCCACTGGCCGCGCAGCACGGTGACCACGACGTCGACTGGTTCGCAACATCCGGGGACCAGGGCGACGTCATTGCCCAGGTTGAGGACTGGATCCTGGAAGTGGGCGGCGAGGACGCGGAGGTCAGGCTGCTGCCCACGTTGTACGCAGCCCGAGCGGATGGCGTTTCCTTCCGTGCCCTGTTCGAGGTGCGCAGCTCGGATGGTGAAACCACTCTGGTTGACGCCGAAATGGCGCGCCTGAAGGTGGCCGATCCCGATGCCGATCCGCCCTGGCGCTACGGTGACATTACGGAATTCCAGGAAGAAAACCTGCTGTCGGATGATGGCGACCTCTATATGCCCACCGGTGGGGAGTTGACGCGGGGTGAAAACGGTCACGCGGAGGTGGAGCGGATCGATGCCAGCGTGACCACAAATCGCCAGAAGTGGGAGGAACGGATCGATCTCGGGGTTGCCGTTGTGGCCACCGTGGGCGGCATCGCGCTGACGGTGGGGACCGGTGGGCTGGCGGCGCCGGCTGCGCTGACCGTCAAGGGGCTTGCCTGGGGAGCCGTGGGCGCCAGCATGGCCTGGGGTGGGTACCGCTCCTATGACATGTTGAGCAACATGAGTGATCGCGGCCAATCCCTGCATTTCAGCAATGCGCAGGCACGCACGGCCTGGCTGGGCCTCGCGGCAACCGCGGCCGGCGGCATGTCCGGCCTTGCTCAGGGCGTGAGCCATGTGGCCAGGACAGGAAGCCGGCTGTACACCGCCGCCGGTATTACCAGCGGCGTAACTGGTGTTGCCGCCGCAGGGACAGGTGGTTACCTCACGGCTGAACAGGGAATCACGCTGCTCAGGTATGCAGACCAGATGACCAGTGGAGAGCTGGCCAGGGAACTGGCCTTCATGGGACTGGGCGTCGCCGACATGGGCGTAGGCATTGCCGGTATGCGCCGGGGTGCGGTGACGATACAGCAGGACACGCCTGCCACCGCGGATCCGTTCGCCGGCTGGACCCAGGACGCCAGCGGCGCCTGGGTGCCCAGGTCGTCCCTCCCGCCGGACGGATGGAGCCAGGATCCTTCCGGGGCGTGGGTGCCGGACTCTTCATTGCCCCCCACCGGCTGGGCGCAGCAGGGCAACGGGCTCTGGGTGCCCGTCAGGGACCAGGCACCCGCAACCTGGCATCAGCGTCCCAACGGCCTGGTGGTGCCGGAACAGTCCTCACTGAGACCGCCCTCCCGACTATGGACGCCGGAGTCCACGGACGGCCCGGCCCCGCTGCCGGCGGCGCCTGGCAACGAGGCGCCGGCACTGCCGTTCCGGACGGTGCTGCCCGATGCGGATGCGCCGCCGCCCAACCCGGAGAGCCCGCACGTCTCGAAGCTGCTTACGCAGCTGATAGAATTTGCCGACGCCCGGGGCCGCAGCGTGGAAGACTGGCACAAGCAGTTCAAGGGCCCGCTGACCGAGACCACCTATCAACCCTCCAACTATGTCCAGATGCAGATCGCATCGAGCCGCATGGGACCGCTCAGCGCCCTGGTTGGAGACGTGCACGCGCATTCCCGCCCGTATGACCGGCGCCGGGGGGACCTGGCCATGGCGTTGGGCCTGAAGGCAGGCGCCCATGGGGCCATACTGATCGGCGATATTCCCCAGGGCTGCGGTCAGGGGCACTATTCCCACATCAATACCACCCCGCTCGACTTCAGGAATGCACATCTGCTGGATCAGACCAATGCGGAGTCATACGGGCGCATGCTGGAACGCCATCGGGCCTGGACCGATGGCATTGAGCAGGTGCGGCGCCATGATCCGGATCTGGCCGCGACCATCGACCGGCAGGGTCAACTGGACCCCGCTGGCCTGACTGCGGATGCCCCCTACCTGCAGCAACTCGCCGCCCTCGACCCGGCACTGGCCCGGGACGTGGAACGCATGGCAAAGCAGAATCCCTACCTGGCCATGCGGGTGGACCTGTCCATGACCGGCTTCAATCCGGGCACGCCGAATGCCGTCAACTACGTGCGCGGCAGACTGCTGGAGTACCCGGGCCATTTCTGGTCGCTGGGGGAAATGACGCTGAACAAGGAGATGGTGACGGCATTGCTGGGGGACCAGGCGGCGCCCGTCAAGGACCCGGTGACGCAACAGAATGTGGCCGCATTGCTGGGCCTCTCCGAAGAAAGCGGCATTAATGTGCTGATTCACAGCGACTGGGGGCAGGCACGCAACGGTCCTGACGGACGGCCCGAGGCCACCGTCATGGGCTATGAGCTGCTGGACCCGCTGGTCGCCCTGGCCAGCAAGTATCCGGCGGCAAACATTGTCCTGGCCCATACCGGCATCGGCCGCTATGTCCGTCCCGATACCACCATGGTTTCAAGGCAGGTGGTGGATCCGGACGGTTCCCTGGTCACGCGGCAGATGCCCAGGCATATCGCCAGAATGGAGGACGTGCTGGACCGGGCGCCCCACGTCCGCTTCGATATTTCCTGGAACGATGTCGGCGAGATCTATGCAGGTGACCCCGCCATGCGCCAGGGGCTGCTGGATTTCATCGCCCGCCACCCGACTGCGGTAATGTTCGGCAGCGATACGGTGAAACCGGAGAATGGCGGTCAGTATCGGCAGGCGTTCACCACCTTGCGTCCTTTCCTGGCCGAGCTTGGTGCCCGGAGCCCGGAAGCGCTCTGGAGTGTATTGAGGGGAAACTACGAGGCCCTGTCGAGTGATGCGCGGGGACGCGTTGCCGACTGGACGGAAGCGCGGTTCGCCGAGCGGGGGGATGTGGCGGGAATCAACCAGTTGCGTGACACTGCCGGCCATATCGACGCTCACAAGGCGGACTACGTGGCCGCCGCCAGGGCGGAATTCGACAGCATCATGCAGAGTGTTTCAAGTTCCCCGGAGCCCACCCAGCCGGTCAGCAGCGGTCCTGCCACTGTTGCGGCTATGGATTCCGGATCCGGACAAGCGGGTCCGCAACAGGGCCAGCAACCCTACCACAGCCCGTGGCTCGGCCCCCGACCGGCGCCGGGAGAGAACCAGGGCCCGCATGCAGCTATCCAAGGCGAGGCGGGGACGGCCAGGGGCAATCGCCCCACAGCCGAGCAGAACCAGTCCGCCCTGGAGAACGTCGGTGGCCAGACCGCGGCTAACGGTGCGACCGTAGCCGGTGCGGTCAACGCAGCCGGTATTCCGTTCGTGGCGGAAGCGGCAGGCGTCGTTCGCGGCGGGATCTTCCTTGGCCAGACCCGTTATCGGGAGTTCGTGCGCCAGTCCTGGGAGCACATCTTCGAGAATGGCAACATCACCAATGCCAGCCTCAATACCTTCGTCAACCGGGTGTTGACGGTGGGCGAGGCCGCTGGCGTTGATCGCGCGGACCTGGCCAGGGTGGTGGAACTGACCGGACAGTTCCGGACCGACGCCGCATACATACTCGGCAAGCCCGTAAACGATGCGGAGGGCTGGACCGCGCAGAACAAGTTCGACACCTTGATGGCCACCGTGGGCCTCTATCAGATCCAGGTGGATCGTGCGCTGGGCGTTCAGGCCTCGTCGCTGGAGGCGTCCGATCAGCGCACCCGCGTCGGCAGGGCGGTCAGCGGCTTGATGCAGTCGGCGTCGATGCTGGGGGCGGGATACTTCTTCCACGACGCCATGATGGCGTCGGGACCGGAAGCGGTACAGGCCTACCTGTACGCGGGTGCGCTGGCCACGCTGGGCACGCTGAATGGCCTGGGCAACGCTGCCGGCAAGATCAACACGAACTGGGTGGAACGCTATGCCCCCCTGCGCTGGGCACGAACCAGCGTGTTCGGCCTGCTCGGGGCGGGTGGCGGTGTGGGCGCAGCCAATGCGCTGGTCGACATGACGGCCAACGGTGTGACCCCGGAAACGGCGCTAATGGGTTTGGTCAGCGCTGCCATTGCGACCACCAGCGGCAGGGCCGCCGTGGTCGACATGCTGAAGAACGCCGGGTACGGCTCGACGGCGCCGAAACCCGTCGCCTGGAATGCGTACGTGCTGGGCGGCGCGCTTGTACTGAGCGCCATCTTCGAGGGAGTGTTCTCGGAGGACGAAAGCATTCCCGGCCTGGAGGATGGGCATTTCCGCCCGGATGTGGCAGAAGTGGACGTTGATCGCCCCTGGGAGCCGCCGGAGCTGCCAGATGTACAGCCGCGTGACCATGTGGCGCCCGACCCTCACCTGCGGCTTGACCTCGATGAGTGGGAAACGGGGGATCCTGCGCTGATGCAGCCAGGGCCGGAGGTGGTTCTCGGCGCACCGGAACCCCCGCCGCAGTGGGAGCGCTGGGCGGAGTATTCCAATGCGTGGATGGAATGGGCGCCCGACCTGACGCCGGAGGTTCTCGGCACCCGGGAATCCCCCTTCACGGACGAAGGCCCCGACGGCCCGTTCCAGCAGGCCTGACCGGAGCTGCGGCGAGCCTCCGTGCACATTGTTGCCGTCCAGTGGCCGTCCCGGGCCGCAGTCAGGCCCAGGACGGCTCTCCGCTTTTGAATTACCCACTCATACTTTCGTATGACGGGCAGCGGCTTGCCAAATCACCCCCAAGTGCTATTACTTTTTAAAACGTTGACTATTTATCAACAAAGAAATATCCAATTTGTCGGCTTGGATGCGTTGGCGGGCAGGATGCCGAAGCGAACGAAACCAATGGATGGAACCGCAGGACCGCGGTCTGACTGGTTTTTCGAGATTGGCGCAAAACCATCCGTTGACCCTGCGCAGTCGGGATCAATACTAAGCATAGTGCCCACCCCTGGAAAATGCCTGGCACAGAGTGGAGGTGAGAACGGTGTTCACGGACGGACCGAAGCAGGCGCTATCCACCCACCAGGGCAAGACCAAGCCGGCCATTACCCTGACCAGACATAAAGCCACCAAGCCTGGACGCGTGCTGCTGGTGGTCGAGGACCACCCAATTTGTCAGGACGCACTCATCAGGCTGCTCGGCAAACCTTCAGGGCTTGGTGAAGTCGTCCTTGCCCGTTCAGCCGAAGAAGGGCTGCGCCTGGCGACCACGCTGGAGGTCCGTCTTGTCCTGCTGGATATCTGGTTGCCGGGCATGAGTGGTATCGAGGCCCTGCCGGCTTTTCGCCGGCTGTGTCCCAGCGCGCCGGTGGTATTCTTTTCTGCCGCCGACAGCCATCGTGAAGTCGCCGCGACCTTGCGTGCGGGCGCTACGGCCTTCGTCTCCAAGGGAGTCCCGCTCAGGAAGCTTCGGAGTACCGTCCAGCGCGCGATGACGGGCGCGATCAGGAAGCCCGAACTGGTCATGCCCGAAGACCGTGGCGAAATGCTGGATGACGTCCTCCCGTCGTTGACCCGGCGTCAAAAGCAGATCATCACCTTGCTCTCCCAAGGCATGTCCAACAAGGAAATCGCCCTGCGTCTCAGCCTTGCGGAAATTACCGTCAAGCAGCACGTCTCGGGCATCCTGCGGACTCTGAACGTCACGAACCGCACCCAGGCCGTACTGGCAGCCCGTCGGCTGGGGGTCGGTATCTAGGGAGCCTTTGGTCTATTCCCATAGAATTTTGGTTTGCAGCATGGGAATAGATCAGAGGCTCCCTGGAAAAACGCTGCCGGTTTAATGGTTGTTTCGAACGCAGTGCTCCAACGCGTCATGCAGTAGCTGCGCCGGTGATATGGCTCCTTCGTACGCGTTCGTTTCCGTAAAGCGGCCAATCAGCACGGCGGATTCGTGGGGGAGGACATAATGAAAAACGGTGTATTTGTCCTGGGCGACACCGACTTCCAGGCGGAAGAATTCACGCCCCCCGTCCTGGACGACCTCGCCTGTATCGATACGGGTTTTTGAAATGTTTTCGAGAAGCCTGGCAGCATCCGTGGCCAGGAGCGCATAAATGTGCTCTCGCTGCTGTCCTGTGGGCCGCTCGTGGAAGTCTTGGGGCAAATCCAGCTTCCCGTAACTTACGAGCGAAACGGAAAGCAGGTGCGCCGGGTCGTCCCTGAGCTGGAAAGTCACTACGGAAGCGCCGCCGTCCGATTGCTGTTTCAGAACGTTGCTGTATTTCCCGTCATGGCACGTCAGCTCCGGGGAGCTCGCTTTATCAACGGCCGTAGCCGACAGAGGGATTGATAGCGCTCCGGCGAGGCAGGCGAGCCGAAGAGAACGGAAGATGGGTAACGGTCGATGCCGCCGCTTACTCATGGCGTACGTCTCCTGGCCATCATCATTGCGCCACCAAGAATGATGATGGCAATCACCCAGTGCCCGATGCTTTGATAAGCAATATTCCAGCCGGTTACCAGTTCGGGCGCGAACCATGCCGCTATGCCAAGGAAAGTCATAATGTTGACCAGCGCGAACAGGGCGGCAACAAACACCACATATCTGCCGTTCAAGTGGGAGCCCGCTCCGGCGACGGAGACCACGGTTGCGGCAATGAAGACGATCTCGCTTATAGATGGGAATGTGGCGCGCTGCAAGTAGAGATCATGCACCAGCAGGTCCAAAGCCTGGAAGGCTGCATAGGCGCAGACAAATTCCACCAGCATCCTAGTAATCCGCGTTGGCATTCGCCGGCTTCATCCTGTTCATCATTTCGTCGCGCGCGTTGTTCAGTTCCATGGCGGACATTTCGGAGGCGCCGAGGATAACCAGGCTTGCGGCAGCACCTGCCACGTTACTGGCCTGAGCGCCGGTTTTGACCATATGCCAGACGGAAGCTGCTCCTCCGACGTAGCCGGGATTCGCACCGGTGACGGTGACCAGTCGCTGAAAGCGCTCATTCCGCTCAATCAACTGTTGCAGCTCTTCCGTGGTCATCGACCACATCCCCCAGCTTGGGTTGACGAACGTAGGGTTAAGTGCCCGGTCGAGCAGCAGTCCTTGAAGGCGGGGCGACTGCCGACGTATGGCGCTCATGACCTCATTTCGTTCGCGCTGTTCCAGATTCCGATAAAGGATGGTCCCAGCAAGCGCTTGCAAGGTTGACGTTCCATCGCCTGAGACCTCCGGCAGGGGAATGTCGAGAATCTCTGCAAGGGCTTCTATTGCGTCCGCCCTATTGTCGGGCAGCGCATAGGGAACGCGGCTGGAAAAGTCGTTCATAAATCACGCTCCTTGTGCTGACACTAGCGGCTCTGGTTTCGGGACGCGTCGAATCCCTTCACGATAGGCGACAAAGGCTCTCCCTTATCGCTGTAAGGAGTGTACCGGGCCTCAATGTCCGTGAAGGAGACGGTCACTTTCTCCCAGGGGCGCTCGTTTCGTCGTGACTTGGCTTTCGTCTCGTATGCTGAGATCACAGCATTCCGGATCATGAATGCCATGAAGACATCTGCCCCCGTGCCGTTCCCGGATTTGGTCAATCGGATTTCCACGGTTTTGCCACGACCGCAGCAGGCTTCAAGAAACAACTGGGGAGAGGCCGAATCCATCCTGCGCGTCAGCACAAGATCCTGAAGCTCGGCGTTCGAGGATTCCCGGTCCCCTCGGGTTGAAGTTTTCGAGGTTATGCGGCGACGTGACGCCAGAGTGACATCATGGACGTCGAGCCAGCCGGGGTGCCCGGCATCTGCGGTCTCGCCTTCGATGCCATCAATATGAACGAATATGGACATTGGCTTTCACTTCCTTGTGTTGAACAGCGAAATACAGGCACGAACGACCACGCTGCGGAAGGGGGTATATGAGTGCCGAAGAGCCACCTTCCTTGGTCGGCCGTGGACGTATTGTTACGCTGAACCTACGAATTCGAGAGCCTGGAGTCAAGCTCGTTCCAGTTCTTTCTGCTTGTACCTTACCGTTCCTAGCCGGCTGAACGTCTGAGCGTCACTGCGCTGTTATTTAAGAAGTTCAGGCCATGCTGCTAGTGGCATCTGCGTAAAACTCTGGGGTTGCCGTCTCTGACGCATTGAGCATTCGCGGGAATTAATCGGCCCTTCCCTGGAAGTCGTCCGGATACTTCAGCTGTTCGCCGTCGCGGGTGACCTGGACGCCGAATTCGGATTGCGTAACCGCGTCGAACGTCCCATCGACCAGTCGCTCCCCCTGCAGGTCAAGGATTTCCCACCTGTCCCCGGCATCGGGCTCCTCTGAAGCGATTCTTGCCGCGACGAACGGCGGATGATTGACCAGGTTGCGGGAGACGAAAAGCAGAGTGCTCCAGCGGCGATCGTCCAGGGATTCGCCCTGGCGGTTGATTACTCGCCACAGGTCGTCGCGGCGGGCGTAGATCTTGCCGCCGTAGCTCTGCCCCATGGTCTGCCATTCCGGGGCCAATACCTGCTCGCCGGTCTTGTTCCAGATGCCCCAGAGGCCGTTTTGCGCCTGTGCGGTGATCAGCCCTTCCTGCATGGTGAACACGCGACGGAATTCGACCGGCAACACCAGTTCGTCGTCCGGCCCGGTCATGCCGTACTTCATGGGCGGCTCGTTGCCGTCGGCGACGACGGTATAGCCGCCCTCGGTGGGGGCGTAGACCGCCACCAGCCCTTCCGGTGTGCGGCGGTTCAGGTCGAAATCGATATAGAAGGACCGGCCGTCGGTATCCCGCACGCTGATGCGTCCGGCCGAGTAGTTCGGCCAGACAGCGCTGTATTCCGCATCCGACAGGAGCTGTCCATCCAGGTCGTGGAACCGGTAATTGCCGCCTTTTTCCATCCTCACCGCGACCATGGGCCGGGTTCGGATCCGGATGATGTTGTCGGCCTCTTCGATCACGGCCTCTCCCGAGATGCTGTACAGGCCGGCGCCGTTGATGCCTTGGGTGATGAATAGCTCGTCGCCGATTTCGTTGATCGAGGTCAGTTCTTTCGACAGCGGCAGGGAAAAATGCCGTGCCTGCAGGTCGTACAGGGCACGCAGCTTTCCCTGATGAACATGCAGCGCCCGGCCATCCGCTGCAGTGTGTATCTGGTCGTATTCGGGTTCGAGCAACTGTGTGCCGTCGGTGGTGTAGGCGGCCCATTTGCCGTCTTTTCTGGCAACCAGCGCGGCATCGCCACGCTGGGCGACACCGTCGTGGATGACGGGAAGGATGAGCTCGCCATCCGGAGCCACAAAGCCCTTCTTACCGTCGCGGGTAAGGATGTAGCCCGCATCACTTCCGCTGTCGATGTCATCGTACTCGGCGGGGGCGATGGTCTGGCCGGTGTTTGATATGACGCCCCAGCGGTGGCCGTCCAGCATCACGCGGATGTCACCCCGCGTCGTCGGCGAGGTGAGTCTGTACGCCGCAAAGTGATCCAGCAAGGCTGGCGCAATATCGCCGGAAAGCCGCTGCTTCAGGTCATAGTGCTCAAGCGCTACAGCCGTGGCCAGGCAGTTCGCGTAGCTGGACGCTAGCTGCTGGCGAAGGAGCAGGGTATAGGGGCGATCGGCCACGCCGAGATCGGCCTCGATGGCAGCGTAGGCCACGCACCAGCCGTCGATGAAATCGATGCCGGTTCGCTCGGAGAGGCGGCGGGGTGCAAATGCCTGCAGGACGGTATCGGCATTGCCCTCGAAGAGTTCCGGGTGAACATTGAGGGTGGACTGCCGGTGGGGCTCGATGTTTTCCTGCAGCCCGATTGGCGAAGGTGCGAAGGATGCAGACACTCCAGGGTGGAGGCGCCGGCGCTCGAGCAGCGTGCTGGGGCGAATCTGCCGTGCGAAGGCCTCGGCGATGCGCTGGTTAAATTCGTCCTGTCCGATCAAGTGCTCGGGGAGCGCCACCTCGGGCGTGCGCAGAAACTGAACTTCGTCGACGGGCGCATCAAGGCTGCGCCAGATGGACATCAACGTGGGAAATTCCTGCTCGCCGACTTCTGCCTGCATGATGACGGTGTATTCGCCTTGCTCCGCGCGGGCGAGCAGACGGTATTCGCCAAAGTCATCGATTCCAATGAAGGTGTCTTCGTCCATTGCGATTCGCACTGGGACGAACTGCCGGAAGCGCTGACGCTCCTGCTCGAAGTGCGCGGCCATATCCTCGCCCCTCGAGGCCGAAGGCAGGGCCAGGATATTCACGTTGTTGAGCCCGACACCTGTCCATAGCAGCCGGTAGCCGAATCTGGGGTCTTCTCCTAGACTGGCATCGGCCGGCAGGGCGATTGACACTTCGCCTGCGGGCAGGGACTGGCGCAGGTTCAACTCGACGGTTTCATCCGCCAATGCGCGCAGATGGGCCTTCTGCGCGCTGAGTCGCTCGGCTTTGCGCCGCATCACCGCTTCGCGCTCGGCACGAATCTGCGCCAGTTCGGCGCTGTCATCTTCGACCCAGCGATAAACCAGCCGGTACTCGCCGAACAGCGACATCGTGAGCGCGAAGCGGTCGCGGCCGAGCTGTTCGAGCGGCAGGGTTTCTCCGCGATCCGTATGCAGTTCGTCCAGCCCCTCCGAAAGCTCGCCTTTCGCCGGTTCGTCGTTGCCCGGCGTGAAGTACTGCACGGTGCGCGTGGCCGTATCCAGAACAAGCCAGCTGTGTTCGCGACTTTCGAGCAGATCGGCCTGCAGGGTGTCATGCATGTCCGGGAGTGCGGAGGCCTCAATCGTCTCGACGCTGTCGATGACATAGGCCCCGCTCCGCAGCTCGCCGTTGCCGTTGCAGGCGGCGAGCAGGAAGGTGCTGATCAGTGCCATAAAAGGAAGTAAATCCTGTTTGAGTTTCATCGAATCTTTGCGGTAGCCATGCAATGTGCGAAGGACGAACCGGAGCGCGCGCTGTGCGGACGCGTCGCTCGGTGTCGGTGATGTCGAACGGGTGGGGCGTTTCGAAGCATGTCGGCGCTCGTGGGCGCCAGGGAGACAGCCGGGGTGGTGGTCGGCGTCAATGCCTGTGTAAGCGCAACTTCCTTCATCACTCCTCCTGAGTCCTTGGCCGGCATCGGTTCGATGCCCGGCAAGTTCCGTCCAGCGCGTAGAGTGTATGATGACCATCCCGCCCAGATCTACCCGCGCACCAAGCATCCATCGGAGGGGCTCCGTGGATAACCTGTCGAGAGGTCACAGCTAGGGTTAGCCCCAAACCCGCCTTACTTGACGAAAAGGCTATCTTGGATATACTATTCCGTTGAGTTCACTGCCTATCGGCTTTGAATCTATCGAGGTTTCGGCCGCTGAACCCGCGTAGCGAATCAGCGGCCTTTGTTTTTCTGGGCCACCTACCATCACGGCTTCCCTCCAAGCAGGCGGAGACAAGCTGCCCGTGACCATGCGGGTGACTGCCTGATCTTTCCGATACTGTTGTCTGCTTGGTAGCAGGTCACGAAATTGGCTTTGAGCGTGCCGTTCTGCTTGAGCCCCATTGCCACTACGACCACGAAATCCTCATAGACGACTGCCACACGACGCGTTGCGTCGTACTGGCGTGCTGTTTTGTTCCAGCCTTCAAAGAGTGCTGCCGTCGGGTGCTCCAGTGTTGCTTTGATCCAATCAATGCGCTGTGCGCGCACGGGAGAAAAGGCATCCTTACGACCATCCCGTGCCGTGCTCTCATAGAACATGTGGCCGAACTTACTGGCACTGAAGTACACCCGGATTCCGTCGAATGTCTGGATGTTGCCTCGGCAGTAGACGCGCTCATAGTGCGAGCGATACTCAGCCACTGTGGGGTAATGAACCAGAGGCGGTAATGCCATTACCACCCCCCCTGCAGGCGAATCTTGAAGATGTTGAATTTCTCCTCGCCCTTGGGAGTTGGGGCGAGTGGACGCCCTAGCGCTGTTTCGATTCGCTTGACCACCGCAGCTTTGGCTGTGCCTCCGCGCAGAGTGTCATTGATGCGACTGCTGGCCGCACCCAACAAGAGGTCGCAGAGCTGAATCAATACGACTTCATGGGACGGCAGCGACTGGATGCTTTCGATACTCGACGTGAGATTGGCTCGGGAAAGGCACCGGGCGAGTATCGGTAGGCGCTTTGGGTCTCTGTTGCTCTTGAGGTCGCAGAAGATCCTGTAGTCGTTGAAGTCCAGAATCCAGTGATGCAGCAGTTGGTAATAGAACTTGTAGAAGCCCAGTTCACCATCGTTGTCATGCAGGGCTAGATTTAACTGGGTATGATCGACTGCAATGCAGCGGAAGCGCAGGTTGTCGCCATAAGCGAAGAACAAATCGATCAGCTCAACGTAAAAGTTACGGCGGTTGGGCGACACCTTGCTCCATTTGATCTCTCCCCACGCCTGGTGTCGTGCTCGAAGGGCTCCGATACGTGACTTGATTTCATTTCGCAGTTCATCAGGGAGCCAGAGGCTACCGATCATGAGGTGTCGCGCACGCGGGCTTGCGGAAGTCAGCACATCTGGATTGGCTTCGTCGCAATACACCTCGAACTTCATTACTTGTCCTCTTGTGCTCAGTCAGGGGCTGTCACCCAGGCTGTGGACCTCGGGTGGCTTGCATGCGAACGTTGAGCCGCACTGCAATTGAGAACTCCAACCGTCTTGTCTCTGCCGTGGCAATTTGGCGCGGCTCATGATCAATCGGAGCGGGCCCTAGTGCAACGGATGTCCATAGTAGAAATATCCGACGATCCGAGAAGCCGCGTCGCCCCCGTCATGCGCTGATGCAAGCCGCGAATCTTTTGGGGCAAGATTGTCATCGCGCCACGCTTCAAGCAAAAACCGCAGGGGCTCAGGTTCCGCCAAGGCTGATACCGGGATCCAATACCTTCCAACCCACTGGCCCGCTCCGCCATCTATCAGGGCGTCATACATGGCCTCAATCCGGTCGTCAGACACGCCGTACTCGTCAAGAATGTTGCGCAACTCGGGTGTGTTGCGCATGTACTCGACCAAGGCTGCTATTGCCTTGCTTTTCTGCTCCGTACTGGGACCGGAGCCAAGTATGTCTACGAGTTGGTCTGCACTAGTTATCTCGCCGGGTGCCTTCTGTTCGGTGGGGTCGCCGCCCAGTACGGCAGACAGCCGCGCCACTGTAGGGTCCATGCTACGCCCCGGCCGTTCTCCTAGTCCCATGCGACGAAACGCCGTTCGTACAACGAAGGCGGCAATGATTCCCGCAACGAGAGGGATCCAACTCAGCCTCCAGAGCGCCAAAATCCCCGCTATCAGGTAGCAAGCCGCTCCAAAGAGATACTCGGTATGTCTGGTCGAGGACCACTGAAAGGCGACCGCTCCGCCCATGAGTATAAAAATCCACCCTAGGATAATGATGACTGTCCCCATTGGAGTGATCTCCTGATCCAGCCCGACTGGTTCGTCAGATCTTGCCGGCGTTCTTCACAGCCACACTCATTACTCTCGGTATCACTCCAGCTTCGTCTTTGGCTGCGGTGCATGCGACATCCGAAGCGACGTGCCTGGGGCCTACACAGAGCCAACGGGATACCGAACGATCGGAATCGCGACCGTTGACGGCGATCATCCAATCTATATGCACCCACATCGATGGTTTATCCGCCAGATGGTCAGCATTCCGGTGAGTGGCCGTGAATAAATCAGAGACCCCTAAATTGGACTTCAGTCGTTGGTGTTGGATCAAATTTTTCGATTCAAAGGAATAATAAATATATTTTATTGAATATCACGGGGCGGCTACCGTTTGGACCATACAAGATTGTCCATCGAGGAGATGCCGCCATGGCAGTGTCAGAAACTCATATCGATACCCTGGTGGTTGGGGGTGGGCAGGCCGGTGTGGCCATGAGCGAGCATCTGAGCAACCAGGGCGTGCCGCACCTGGTTCTGGAGCGCCATCGGATCGCTGAACGCTGGCGCACCCAACGCTGGGATTCGCTGGTAGCCAACGGCCCCGCCTGGCACGATCGCTTCCCCGGTCTCGAATTCGAAGGGCTGGATCCCGATGACTTTGCATCGAAAGATCAGGTTGCAGCCTATCTGGAGGCCTACGCCCGCAAGGTGAGGGCGGCAATTCGCACTGACGTGGAGATGCGGAAGGTCGAGCGCAACCAGGGCCGGCCCGGCTTCACCGTCGAGACCTCCCAGGGGGTGATACAGGTCAACCGTGTGGTGGTGGCCACCGGTTCGTTTCAGCGGCCCGTGATCCCCGCTTGCTCCCGAGGACCCCGCCCTGAGGCAGCTCCACTCTGCCTGTCATCGGTCATTCAAAAATACTCAGATACGGTCATTGAATTTTCCCCACCCTCCACCCTGAGGAGGGAGCGCCATGACGATGGCGAAGGACGATTCCAGGCGCATACTGCAAGCAGGTCATTCACCTGTGGAGACAGCCATGGTGCGTCAGGAGCTTTGGGAAGAGATCCGCCGCACGGCGGCCCGGGAGTCGGTATCGATTGCGGAGCTGGCGCGGCGCTTCGAGGTGGTGTTGGTGGCCAATTAAAGTAACCCTCTACTGGCCATCAGAACTGACCCACCCTTGGGGTGGCCACAGGCCACGAGTCGACCGTACCGTCCACAGCCACACGGGTTGTCGGGGGCGGAGATTTGA
>JBJHBJ010000055.1:0-33126 GCA_050485425.1 Ectothiorhodospiraceae bacterium
CCTTCGTGGAAATCGACGGGGTCGATGGCGAGGAAGCGTCCGACGGCGGGGCTGTGCCAGCGTGCCTGGAGGTAGGTGAGGGCGCTGGCGTCGTCGTAGGGGGCGCCGGTGAACCAGCGCTCGTTGTCGTCGGTGGGGTGGAGCGGAAGTGTTTCGGCTTATGCGTAGGCTGGGGTGAGCGGAGCGAACCCCAGCGTCAACCCTGAGAATTAAATGCCTGGAGGGAGATGGGCACTTCCCCACGAAGATGGGATGTTGGGGTGAACTTGTGAACCCCAATCTACGAGCGCTACCCGAGCTGCGTACCGGTCCAGGCACCGGGTGGATTTAACCGTCAACGGATTATCTATGCGGGCCCTCGTTGGTACAGGGTGATTCCGGGATCGTCGTCTGGTGGAGTGTACCAACAGAATTTCGCTTCAAAATGCCGCCCGGGAAACTGCCTCTCAGCCCACTCAGTCCATGATTTCTCTAGAATCCGGCCTAAAATATCCACCCTACTGCTTTCGATGGATTCAGGGTGTCCTTTGAAAAAATCATATAGATACGTGGTGTTTACGGTTTCCTCTATGAGATTATAAGGAATTGTTTCTCTTAGTCTTTTTTCTTGTTCTTTGTCATAATTTTCTTTGATGAATATCAATCCATCAATTTCTATTAGCGTTGGCCAGAAAAGGCTTGCCGCTGCCAAGAAGATCTTGGGTTCAATCCCTTCGTCACATAACAGCTCCCAAGGGGTCGCGTCTTCTTGGCTTAAGGCGCTTTCGACAGTGCTTCTCGGGTCAAAATCCACTTGGGAGTTCCTCAGAGGTTGCAGGACGAGCTCTAACCGGTCTTCCACCAGGGCGATTGCTCCGCGGTGATAGCACTAGAGGAGGTTCAATGCCGCCATGCGGTTTGCCAGTCCCTCGAAATCTCATGTTGCCACCAGCCGCACCTGTGCGATCAAAAGTCTGATAGTTTTCTATTCGGCCCGTGGTCGTATTTCTGCGGAACACGGTATGGGGGCGTCCTTCTGCTTCTGCGAGTTCACGGAAGAAGTTTTGTTGTCGACCACCAATGCTTCCGCGTTGCTTTTGTATAGAGCGTACGCCGTCCGACGAACCTCGAACTACAGCCCGCCCACCCCGAGCCGCCTGCCGCACCGGCCCGCCGACTACGTTTGCAGCTGCTGTCCCGACTGCTGCTGCGGCCCCGGCGTTTTCGTAGGCCTGGTAGGTCTCGTAGGCGGCGATGGCCGCGCTGCCGAGTTTCACCGCGCCCCAGATGATGACCGGAACGGGTATGTTACCGTCCGGGTCGACGTAGACGTAGGGGTTGTTTGCCCCGTAAGCATAGCGGTTGAAGCTGTGGATGTTGCCTTCGTGGAAATCGACGGGGTCGATGGCGAGGAAGCGCCCGGCGGCAGGGCTGTGCCAGCGTGCCTGGAGGTAGGTGAGGGCGCTGGCGTCGTCGTAGGGGGCGCCGGTGAACCAGCGTTCGTTGTTGTCGGTGGGGTGGAGCGGCTCCCCCCACGGGGTGTAGCCCTGCTCCCAGAGCAAGTCCCCGTTGTCGTCGGTGGCCGCCACCGGTGAGCCCAGGGCGTCGTTGTGATAGTAGGTGACCGATTCGGTGGCGCTGGCCAGTTGGGTGATCGACAGCAGCAGGCAGAACAGGAATGTGCTGATGCGTACCATGGTGCTTTCCTCCCTGAAAGGTGGTCAGTCCGTGGTGGCGACCACGGTGTCCTCGTCTTCGATGCGCGCGACCAGCTGGGTGCCGACGTGGATGTACTCTCGGAAGCCGCCGGTGATGTCGTACTCGCCGAGCAGCAGGCCGCTGTGGGCGTGCACCACGTCGGTGGCCCCGCGCTGCACCTGTAGCCCTGCACCATCGTAGCGGTAGGTGCGCAGCCCCTGGGCGGTGGAGGCGCTGATCAGGTTGCCGGCGCCGTCGTAGCTGTAGGTGTTGATGCCGTCGCCGGTGACGTTGCCGCGCGGGTCATAGGTGAACGGGAAGACCACGTTGGGGAGAACGCGGAAGCTCAGGCGGTTGCCGGAGTAGTAGTATTCCTGCACGGCACCGTTGATGGAGCGCAGGTTGATGTTGCCGCGGTGGTCGTAGACCAGCGCTTCTGTGCCCCACTCGCCTTCGGCTTCCTCCAGGCGGTTGATGCCGTCGTAGGCCATGTTGCGGTTGCGCGTGGGGTCGATGCCATCGGCAATGCCGGTGACGTTCAGCCAGTTGTCATAGCTGTAGCTGAGATCCACCACCGGGCCCGCTCCCGGGGCCAGGGTGGCGATGCTGGCCACCCGCTGCCGGGCGTCCAGCCCCACCGTGGTGACGGCCCCGTTGCCACCGCCCGTGGCGGTCAACAAGGAGTTGGCGGCGAAGACTGCATAGCGCCAGATCCTGTCATGTTGGGTTCAAAGGTTTCCCTTTGCCCCGCTTGATTTGCTAGCTGGGCTCCCGGGCCACGACTTCGAAATACAAGTCCATTCCCGCTATGGAAAGAATGAATTGCTTTGCCTCTATTATGGTCCTTTCACAACTCGCTGGGTTCTCATGGATGCTTGAGAAGTCCGCCAGAGCACCCATATCTGGAATTATGGAAGTTCCCTCCAGACGAAATCCTTCCACGCCAAGAATGCATATTCCCTGATCTCTGGCAGCATCCAGAAAAGACAACATATCACGGCAGGCAATGAGTTCCATGTTGCCGATGCGGTGAACATTAATATGTGCCTTTTTGGCGATCCGCAAGGCTAGTCCCATGGTGCTTTCCAGTTGGGGTTGTTTCGATTGGAGATCTGAACAACGTCACCTGTTCGTTCATTGCGAACAACATACCCTCCCCCCCTACTGTAATACGCTGTAGCGGGATCGTTCATTCTGCGTCCGCCCGGTAAGTGACGGGTATCGCGTGTTGAGACGACTCTTGACGGGTGGCGAATCGTATCCATAATAGATGATCGAGACCAGCCGCGATTCCACATCTGGCGTTCGATTTTGGCACCAATCACAGTACTTTTCGAGACCGTGTTGGTACCGGATAGCAGCCTGAGTCCTTTTATTCCTATTCCGGCAGCCAGCCCTGCTGGGATGAACGTCGTCGCATCCTCAAATGCCGCGGCGGCGAACCCTCCTCCCTGTCCATCGTACCCATCGATCAGCGCACCGCGAAGGTTTGAGCCATCGAAGCCTCTGCCCCTGGCGAACTGATAGGACTCGTACAGAAGTCCACCGAACGCAGTGACGGCACTCCGCCCGTCCGGATCGATGTACACATAAGGGTTGTTGTTCGCGTAAGCATAGCGGTTGAAGCTGTGGATGTTGCCTTCGTGGAAATCGACGGGGTCGATGGCGAGGAAGCGTCCGACGGCGGGGCTGTGCCAGCGTGCCTGGAGGTAGGTGAGGGCGCTGGCGTCGTCGTAGGGGGCGCCGGTGAACCAGCGCTCGTTGTTGTCGGTGGAGTTGAGCGGCTCCCCCCAGGGGGTGTAGCTCTGCTCCCAGAGCAAGTCCCCGTTGTCGTCGGTGGCCGCCACCGGCGAGCCCAGGGCGTCGTTGTGGTAGTAGGTGACCGATTCGGTGGCGCCGGCGATCTGGCTGAGAGCCAGCAGCAGACAGAATACGAGTGTGCTGATGCGTAGCATGGTGCTTTCCTCCCTGAAAGGTGGTCAGTCAGTGGTGGCGACCACGGTGTCCTCGTCTTCGATGCGTGCGACCAGCTGGGTGCCGACGTGGATGTACTCTCGGAAGCCGCCGGCGATGTCGTACTCGCCGAGCAGCAGGCCGCTGTGGGCGTGCACCACGTCGGTGGCCCCGCGCTGCACCTGTAGCCCTGCACCATCGTAGCGGTAGGTGCGCAGCCCCTGGGCGGTGGAGGCGCTGATCAGGTTGCCGGCGCCGTCGTAGCTGTAGGTGTTGATGCCGTCGCCGGTGACGTTGCCGCGCGGGTCATAGGTGAACGGGAAGACCACGTTGGGGAGAACGCGGAAGCTCAGGCGGTTGCCGGAGTAGTAGTATTCCTGCACGGCACCGTTGATGGAGCGCAGGTTGATGTTGCCGCGGTGGTCGTAGACCAGCGCTTCTGTGCCCCACTCGCCTTCGGCTTCCTCCAGGCGGTTGATGCCGTCGTAGGCCATGTTGCGGTTGCGCGTGGGGTCGATGCCATCGGCAATGCCGGTGACGTTCAGCCAGTTGTCATAGCTGTAGCTGAGATCCACCACCGGGCCCGCTCCCGGGGCCAGGGTGGCGATGCTGGCCACCCGCTGCCGGGCGTCCAGCCCCACCGTGGTGACGGCCCCGTTGCCCAGTGTGAGACTCTGCAGCAGGCCGGTGGGGTGGTGCTGGATCTGACTGGCGTAGGCGCCGGCCTGGGTTTCCCAGCCCAGGGCGTTGGGGGAGAAATCCACTGCGCGGCCGCTGGGATAGGTCAGGCTCTGCAGGTGGTCCAGGCCGTTGATGCCGTAGGCGATGTCGTAGCTGCGCCCGTCGATGTTCAGCGTTTCCTCGACGAGGTTGCCGTTGGCATCGTAGACATAGGCCCGGGCAATGTCGCCGTTTTCCAGCGCGGTGAGGTTGTCGTTCTCGTCATAGTCGTAGTGGACGGCATCGGTTCCGTCGTCGTAGGTGGTGCTGGTGAGTCGGTTCAGCCCGTCATAGCTGAACGACTCCAACACCCCCTGCTGGCCGATCTGGCGTGAGGTCATGTTGCCGACCGCATCGCGGCCGTAAGTGGTGACGCCGGTTTCCGGGTGTATTTCGTTGATCAGGAAGCCGCGGCTGTCGTATTCGTAGTCGCGGAAGAAGCCGCCCGTGTCAAGGTTGCCCTGGAAGACGGCGATGGGCTCGCCGCGTAGATCTCTCGTGATGACTGTAATCACATCCTCCGGGGAGGCGGTGTAGTACAGGCTGCGCTCATCGATCTCCCCGATGAGCAGATAGGTGTGGGTGGTGATTTCGCCGTTCTCGTCAATTTCGGCAAGGATGTCACCGGTGGGGTATTGATAATGCCTGGAGACTCCGCCGGGCAGGGCCGCCTGCACCACACGGTCCAGCTCATCATAGCTGTAGCTGGTGCCTTGCGCGGAGCCGGGGTAGGACTCGAAGGTCATGCGACCTGCGGCGTCGTATTGTCGGCTGATCTCAACGGCGAAGCCCAGCGCGGTGTCCTCACGCGTCTCTGCGATTATCCGCCGCATGCCATCCCAGCTTTGAACTTCCCGGTAGCTGCCGCGCGTCAGCGTGGCACCGTCCGCGGCGTAGCTCACGGACACTGGCGTGCCGAGCGGGTAGGTAATGCCGGTCAGGCGATTCAGCCCGTCCCAGGTGTAGTCCCTGGTGTGGCCTCTGCCGTCGGTCTCGGAGGCCACGGTGCCGGTGTCGTTGATGGTGCGGAGTATCGTCACACCT
This sequence comes from Ectothiorhodospiraceae bacterium, assembly GCA_050485425.1. GTDB lineage: Bacteria > Pseudomonadota > Gammaproteobacteria > Nitrococcales > Aquisalimonadaceae > LSCE01. The sequence goes on from JBJHBJ010000055.1 coordinate 5,395, forward strand.
TCCGGATGCGTTTCCATGCCGGGGATGCCACGGTGGTAGTTGGCGTAGGTGATGGTGTTCCCCCGGGCGTCGGTTTCAGTGGCTACATCCCCCGATGCGGTGTAAGTGAAGGCTGTTTCTACGCCGTATTCACTTTCCAGCAGCAGATTGCCTGCGGCGTCGAAATCCCGGGTAATGGTCCAGCTTTCCGTGCTGCCGCCATCCAGCGAGAGTGTCTCTTCCTCCACCAGGCCGAGAATCCAGGTGGATGGTGTGTTCCGGTAGCTGTAGTCGGTGATCCGGTCGGGCTCATCCTGGAAATTGGTGGTTTGAACCATCCGGGTAGGCTGCCCATAGGCATTGTGATTCTGGTAGTAGGTCTCTACCGCCCGCTGGTCTCTGTAATGGCGGCGATAGATAGGTAAAGGCGCCAGCGTGGTGGGATCGGTTTTTAGCGTGTTGCGTCCAAGCCGGTAGGATTCGTTGGACACCGGCGTGGCATCCCAGTGATAAATAATCTGATCGGTTACATCCCCGCTCGGCGTGTAGACCTCTTCGACGTACAGCAGCCCGACACCCCACATGTCCCCGGCGCCAAGGGCGGAATAGCCAAAGTGCAGGTAGGCCGTGCTTTTGTCGGGGCCGGAAATCCATGTCTCGTCGTAGCCGATGCCAGACTCCCAGCCGGGCGTGTAGTCATAGGTCCAGGTGCCGGACTGTATCGCACGGCCGCCCACCTGCTTTTCTGCAAGTACGGTGGTGGCGATACCGTCCGACGGATCGAAGTAGACGTAATCGTAATCGTAGGTGACCGTTCCACCCCAGGGATAGGTCATCTCGCGTAGCGCAAACGAGCCAGCGCTTCCGTCCCCCCGGTGCCCGTAGTAGTCGTATTGCCAACTCGTGCCATCCGGCCGTGTGACGGTGGTCAGTTGCTGATAGGGGACCAGCAATTCGGGAACTTGCGAGTAAGAGTACTGCCACGTCTGGCCGTTGGCCGTGATGCTCTCCAGGCGGATGGTGTCGCCGGAAAGGTCGGTATAGGAATATTCGACCAGACGCCCGTCATTGGTGGAAACCTGCTCGATGTAGATATACCCGGAAGGGTTTACATCGTATGTGATATCCATGCGGTTGCCGTTGGCATCGGTAATGCGCGTGGCGTACAGACTGGTTTCACCGCCAATGGTGTGCCGCTCGGTCATGCGGTATTCGGTCCCGTCGGGCGATACCACCAGCACGCTCTGCCCGCCGTCGAAACAATCTGCCCGCCACCAGTTGCGTGTGATGAGATAGGGCTGATGGTAATCGGCAAGCACCAGCAACTGACGGCCGCCATCGGGCAACTCAAGGGACGGATTGTCCAGCACGTTGACGGCCCACTGGCTCTGCGTGCAGATCTTGTCGGCGTGCGCCTGTGCTACCACGATCCTGCCGAAGTGCATCGTCCAGCCGATACCATAGGGGGTGTAGGGCGGCAGTTCGTCGTGGGGGTGGTTGTACACCCGGTTGATATGGAGGTCGAATCCGCCGTTGCCGGGGACGACCAGGTCGGTGAACGTGAGCTGCAGTCCACCCGAGAAGGGATCGACGTGCTCGTGGAAGTGGTCGTTGATCCGGTCCCGGAAGGGGTTGATTCCCGGCTCCGCGTAGTAGTCGCGGATCAGGTGGTCATCATCGGCTTCCAGCTGAAGCGAAAAAAGAACGAGAACAGCCGCGATGAGCAGTTTTCCCTTGCACATAATACACCTCGACTTTCCGTAGTCAGTTTGCTGTCACGGGTTTAGATCATGGGATTTTTCGGGAAGCTTTCGATCCTCAGGCCCTCGAACGCCGGGCCTTTGTTGCAGTCTTCCATTTTCGGGAGCGGCAACACGTGGCTGACGCAGCGTCACACGCGAATGCCGGACGTCATTCGGAGGGGTAAATTCACGCTTGGCTTGCCGGGAGTCGCTTGAGTCATCAGCAACAATGGGGGGCGCGAAGCAAGCAGCCAGGATCACGAAAGAAAGAAGGATTCGCATGGCAATACATCCCTGTTTCAGAACTCCTGAGTAGTCCTATAAGCGAGGATTGGGGAATTGCCAGGGCTGAATTCAGAAAAATGTGATGGTGTTCACATTTTTCAGGGTGACGAAGTATTGAGCGCTACCCGTGGGCGGTTGGGCTGGTGAGTCGTTCGGGCGGGTGAAGCCAACTCCGGGCAATTCGGCGCCGTCACTACCCCGTCTGGGTGAAGTAGCGGTCCAGATACTCCTGGAAATCCAGCGTGTCCGACGCTTCGATGTCCTGCTGTTCCCGTAATGACTGTTCGGCGGTCTCGCGGAAGCGCTCTGCCAGGGCAGGGTCCAGCGGTTCGGACTTGAAATGTCGTTCGTGCTGCTGCGAGACGCGCAGTGCGAAGTCCACGAAATTCTCCCCGTTTTCACGCATTTCCGCGAGCACCCGGGCGGAGGGTGTACAGCCGGGGTCGTCCGCGCAGGCACGGAAGCGCGCCAGTGCCTGCTGATACGGCTGCCCGGGGCGGAGCTGGTCCAGCAACTCGGCCGGCCCCTGCAGTGCCTGGAACAGCTCGGCGGCCCAGGTCCGCAGCGGCACCCGCTCGCGATCGCCCCGATACAGGCTCAGCGCGGGATCGCGGCCCTGCCGGGCTACCAGCCCCTGGTTGGCGTTGATGCCGGCCTGTTCGCGGGGCGAGATGTGCGGGCTGTCTTCCAGCAGGCAGAACAACAGCAGGATTTCCAGGAACACCAGTTGCTCCTCGTGCAGTCCGACGGGGGCGAACGGGTTGAGGTCCAGCGCGCGGATTTCCACGTATTCCACGCCGGCGCGCCGCAGCGCCAGTGTGGGTTTCTCGCCGGAGTTTGCCACCGCCTTGGGACGCACGAAGCTGTAGTACTCGTTCTCGATCTGCAGGATGTTGGTATTCAGTTGCCGCCACTCGCCGTCCACCACCGTGCCGATGCGCTGGTATTCGGCATCCGGCGTGGTGATGGCCCTGGTCAGGCTGGCGACGTAGCTCTCCAGGTCGTTATACGAGATGTTCAGCCCGGCCTGGGCCTTGTTCTTGTAGCCGATGTCGCTCATGCGCAGCGACGTGCCATAGGGTTCGTACAGCGTGTGGCGGTCGAATTCCTGGAAGGCCAGCTCCTGGCCCTGGGCGAAGGAACGGCAGATGGCCGGTGAGGCGCCGAACAGGAACGGGATCAGCCAGCCGAAGCGCTGGAAGTTCCGGATCAGCCGGAAATAGGCGTCCGAGCGATAGGCCTGTTCCGGCCGCCAGTCGCCCTCGGCCGTCTGCAGCGCCTGCAGGAACTCACGGCTGAAGGAGTAGTTGAAATGGATGCCGGAAATCGCCTGCATCGGTCGCCCATAGCGCCAGTCCAGCCCGCGGCGGTAGACGTGCTTCATCCGGCCGACGTTGGAGCGGCCGTAGCGGGCGATGGGAATGCTCTCGCTGCCACCGATGATGCAGGGCATGCTGGTGGTCCACAGCAGTTCGTTGTCCAGTTGGTGGTAGACGTAACGGTGGATGTCCTGCAGGAACGCCATGGTGTCGGCGGTGTCGCGGAACGGCGGCGTGATGAATTCCAGCAGGGCTTCCGAGTAGTCGGTGGTGATCCACGGATGGGTCAGCGCCGAACCCAGCGCCCGCGGGTGATCGGTCTGGGCAATGTACCCTTCGGGGGTGACGCGCAGACTTTCCTTTTCCAGCCCCTTCAGGCTCCCCAGTAGCAGGCCCTTGCTGCCATTGCTCAGTAGCCCGCTCAATCGTTGCTCGGTGCTGCGATACATGCGCCGCCTGATTGTCGTCAATGTAGGAACAGCGGATTGTGCCCGGAGGAAGCCGAAAATGAAATGGTGATGTTTCCTTATTGACGCAGGGTGCCGGCCTGCAGCGGCAGGCGGATGCGCAGCCGGGCTCCGCCCAGTTCGCTACGGTCGATGGTGATGTCTCCGCCGTAATCGTTGACCAGGTCACGGACCACGGCCAGGCCGATGCCCTGGCCGGGTCGCGACTGGTCGGCGCGGACGCCGCGTTCCAGCACTTGTTCGCTCAGCGCCGTCGAAATGCCGGGACCATCGTCTTCCACCGACATCGACAGGCTGTCGGCCGACGGGTGCTCAGCGGTGATGCGCAGCCTGGATCCGGCCCATTTGGCCGCGTTGTCGAGCAGATTCCCCAGCAACTCCATGAGGTCGGCTTCCGGCCCGGGGAAGCGGACCTCGTCGCCGCACCGCACCTCGACATCCACAGTGCGCTCGCCGGACAGCGGCAGGGCCCGCAACAGGCGGTGGATGACCGGTGCGGCGGGAGTGGATTGTGCCAGGCCGGAGTGTCCCGCCCGGGAAGCGCGGCCGAGGTGGTACTGCACGCTGCCGTCCATGCGCTCGATCTGGTCCAGCGCTTCCTGCGGCGCCGGATAGTCGGGGTCGGTTTCCAGCCGGCTGCGTAGCACGGCCAGCGGGGTCTTCAGGCTGTGTGCCAGGTCGGCCAGTGCCTGACGGTAGCGGCTGCCGCGTTCCCGCTCCGCGTCCAGCAGGCGGTTCAGGCTTTGCGTGAGCGGTTCCAGTTCGTGCGGGTAGTCGCCGCTGAGCCGTTCAGCCCGGCCGCGGCGAATGGCATCGAGCTCGGACGTGACCCGATGCAGTGGTGACAGGCCCCAGCGCTGTATCAACCCCTGGGTCAGGAGCAGCGCCGCAGCCGCCGCTATCAGCCAGCCCCACAACCCGCGGCGGTAGGCGTGCAGTTCGGCCTGACGGGTGGTCTGGGACTCCGCGAGTTGCACGGTGAACTGCCCGGTACCTACCGCCGGGTCATCCCACTCCAGGCCGTAGCTAAGCACCATGGCGGCTTCCCCGGCGATCCGTGCCTGTCCCCAGCGCTGCTCGCCCGGCGGCAGAGCGCCGTCTCCGTTCCAGCGCATGCCGGTCAGCGAGTCGGATTCCCACAGCACGGTGCCGTCAGGGTCGAGAATGCGTGCGTACAGGCCGGACTCCAGCGTGCGCAGACGGGCATCGGCCAGCGGGGGTTCCACCGTCAATCCCTCGTCCTCCAGGCTTGCGGCCGCGAGCAGGGTGAAGAGCAGGGCCTCCATGCGCAGTTCGCGGGACGTATCCAGGCTGTTGCGGAATGCCTGGTCGAGTGCCAGGCCGGTGGCACCGAGAAAACCGGCCAGCACCAGCGCCGAGGCCAGCAGCAGGCGCCGGGTGAGCGATGGTGTCATGCACGATCCTCGTGGCCGCCCAGACGTAGCGTGTAGCCCAGGCCCCGTAGTGTGGCGATGGGCTGCAGGCTTCCGTCCGGGTCCAGCTTCTGTCGCAGGCGGCGGACGAAGACCTCAATGACGTTGCTGTCGCGGTCGGCCTCGTCCGGGTAGAGGTGTTCGGTGAGTTCGGTCTTGGACACTGTCTGGCCGGGGCGGTGCATCAGGTATTCCAGCAGGCGGTATTCGAAGGCGGTCAGATTGAGCGCCTCGCCGTTGATGGCGGCACGCTTGGCACGGGTATCCAGTTCCAGCGGCCCGGCGGTCAGGGTCGGGTGGGCGAAGCCGGCGGCGCGGCGCAGCAGGGCGTTGATGCGGGCCAGCAGTTCCTCCATGCGGAACGGCTTGGTCAGGTAGTCATCCGCGCCGGCTTCCAGGCCTTCCACCCGGTCCTGCCACTGGTGACGGGCGGTGAGCACCAGGATCGGCAGGCGGTTGCCGGAGGCGCGCAGGCGTCGGATCAATTCCAGGCCGGAGAGGTCGGGCAGGCCGAGATCCACCACGGCCAGGTCGATGGGGTAGTCGGTAGCCAGGTGCAGGCCGGTAACCCCGTCGGCCGCCAGATCCACCACGTAGCCCTCGGCCGACAGCCGCCGGGCGAGTTGGTCGGAGAGCTGAGTCTCGTCTTCGATGATCAGCAGGCGCATAGGTTCACCGTATACGGCCGGTGGCTGCGTCAACCCGGTAGACGCGGACCTGGCCTTCCCGCACCAGCACCCGGATGCGGTGAACTTCCCGGTCGCCCTGGCGGACGGTTTCCGCCCGGAGCACGCGGCCGCCGCTTTGCTCGCGCACCATCTCCACGGCCTGGTTCAGGCTCACCGACTGCTGGGCAAGCAGTGGCGGTGCGGCGAGGCTCATGACGAGCAGCAGGGCGATCAGGCAGCGGCGCAGGCGTCCCATGGCGTCTCCACAGGGCGTGATGCGCGGCCGGGCCTGCCCCCGCCGCGCCGTGCGCCCCGCAATCAGTAGCGGACCGGGGTGACATTGACCTGGACGCGGATGCGGTCACCGGGGTGATGATCCATTTCCGTCCAGTAGCTGTCACCGTGATAGCGGTATTTTACCCGATAGCCGACGGTTCGTTCTTCCTCGTACCAGCTATCCACGGTGCGGCAGTGGCGTTCGGTGGTGGTCCAGCGACGTTCCGGTTGCCGGGTGAGCTGGTCGCCGATGGCCGCACCGAGGATGGTGCCGGCCACCGTGGCTGCGGTCTTGCCGCTGCCGCCGCCGAAGCGGTTGCCCACCACGCCGCCGGCGATGCCGCCGACCACCATGCCGCCCCGGCCGTGGCCGCGGTCACGGTGGACCACCTGTTCATCCCAGCATTCCTGGCGGGGCGAGGCAATGCGGACGGTTTCCTTGATGGGTACGACCTGTTCCACGCGCGCGGTGGCGTAGGTGCTGTGCGCAAGCGCGGAACTGACCGGCATCACCGCCATTGCCAGACCCCCGGCCAGCCCCAGGGTGAGAGCTTTGTACTTGTGGTTCATGGCACACCTCCATTCAGGTTGATGGGGGCAGCTTAGGACGGGTTTGCTGAACGGATGCTGAATGGAAAGGGCTGGAAATCCGGTTCGCGAGGAGCCCGCCGGCGGCCTGCAGCCGCCGGCGGTCGAGAGCGACTCTACACGGTCAGCACGATCTTTCCGGTGTGTGCGCCCTGTTCCATCTGGCGATGCGCGTCCTGCGCCTGATCGAAGGGCAGCACCGTATCCAGCACCGGCTTCAGGCGCCCCTTCTCGAACTGGGGCAGCAGTCGATCGCGGAAGATCTGCGCCATCTCCATGCGCCGTTCCAGGGGCAGGCTGCGCATGGTCATGGCCCGCACAGTGGCCCGCTTGCCCAGCATCAGGCCCATGTTCACCTGATCGTCCCGGCCAGCCATCAGACCGACGACGATCTGCCGCCCCTCCGGGCGCAGACACTGCAGGTTCTCGTTGAGGTGGCCGTTGCCCCCCACCAGATCCAGGATCACGTGGGCACCCAGCCCGGTGTGTTTCATGACTTCCCTGGGCAGTTCCCCCTCGCCGTCCACCAGCGCCACGTCCATGCCGTAGGGCTTCACCTTGTCCAGCCGCTCGCGGCTGCGGCTGGTGCCCAGGCTGAACGCCGCGAAGGCATGGATGAGCTGCACCGCTGCCAGGCCGATGCCGGACGTGGCGGCTCGGACCAGGCACCACTGGCCGGGCTGCAGGCCGCCTTCGAGAAAGATTGCCCGGTAGGCGGTGAGGAAGGCTTCCGGCGTTGCACCGGCTTGGGCCCAGTCCATGCCCTGGGGCACCGGAATAATCTCCCGTTCGTGCACCACCAGCTTTTCCGCGTAGGCGCCGCCGCCGATCAGCCCCATGACGCGATCGCCGGCCTTGCAGCCCTGGACCGCCGTGCCCACGGCTTCGATCTCTCCGGCATATTCCAGGCCGGGCACGTCGGAAATCGCGCCGGGTGGTGCGGGGTAAAGCCCCATGCGCTGCAACAGGTCGGCGCGGTTAAGCCCGATGGCCTTTACCCGCACCAGAACATCCTGCGGACCCGGCTCTGGATCCGGCTGCTCGACGCATTTCAAGACCTCGGGACCGCCACTTTCGGTAATACACCAGGCTTTCATGGGATGCTCCTGTGGATGCGATGGGAGGCTGACAGGCAGTCTCCGGGAATTCGTGCCTGAGCGTCAATAGTGTTCGTCCGGGACAGGGATTGATAGGAAAAGGTGAAAAGCGCACAGTGCACGTTGCAATGCAGCATATACAGACAGGTCTAGTTATGGATATCTCAGAGCCCGTCGTTTCCGACCCTGGTGTCGTTATCCGCCGGTTGTGGTGGTTCGAGCAGGAACAGTGGCGGGATCACCTGCTGCGGTTGAGCCCGGAGGACCGCAGATTGCGTTTCGCCGGCATCACTTCGGAAGACGCCATTCAGCGGTACTGCGACAAGGCCGACCCTTTCTCCATGACCATCATCGGTGCGTTCGTTGACGGTACATTGCGTGCCGTGGGCGAATGCCGGATGGTGGGCGACGAATGGCCGCGGGATGCGGAACTGGCGTTCAGCGTTGAAGCCGAATACCAGGGCAGGGGCATCGGCAGCGAGCTGTTCCGGCGGCTTGTCATGTACGCCCGGAACCGCTCGGTGAAGAAGGTCTATCTGGTCACCGAGCCCTACAACGACCGCATGCGCCGTGTGGCGCGCAAGTTCGGCATGTCCCTGAGCCTGGAATACGGCGAGCTTGAAGGGAGGCTGGAGCTGTTCTGGCCGACGTATTCCAGTGTGCTCGACGAAGTGCTGGCAGAGGGGGCCGCCTACTGGCAGGAGGCCAGCGTCCGTCTCCTGCAGTGGCCGACACGATGAAGCCCGCCGGGAGGCGGGCTTCAGCATGAATCGAACAGGCTCTTGAGCCTGGCTACAGCATTCCGGTCTGCAGCTTGGCTGCCTCCGACATCATCTCGGCATTCCATGGCGGGTCGAACACCAGTTCCACGCGCGCTTCGCGGATGGTAGGGATCAGTTCTACCTTGTGTTTGACGTCTCCGGCCAGGATTTCGCCCATGCCGCAGCCGGGGGCGGTGAGGGTCATCTCCACTTCGACGTCCCGCTGGCCGCCCTCCACCGGCAGGATACGGCAGCTGTAGACCAGTCCCAGTTCGACGATGTCGATGGGGATCTCGGGGTCGTAGCAGGTGTGCATCTGCGCCCAGACCAGTTTTTCCACGTCCTCGTCGGTGGCGCCGTCCGGCAGTTCCGGCGGCCTGGCCGCTTCCATGCCGATGGCGTCCCCGTCCACGCCGGCGACGCGGAACAGGTTCCCTTGAATGTAAACCGTGTAGCTGCCGCCCAGCGCCTGGGTCAATACGCCCTCGGCGCCCTGCGGGATGGTGCCCGAGTCCCCGGCCGGTATCACGACGGCATTGCAGTCGCGACTGAAGATCACGGGTTCACCTCTGGGTTGATACATCGACTGCTCTCCGCTTGATCAGACAGGCTGACGAATAACTGGACCAATTTGGTACGGATTTTATCAAACTATGCTGTGCCTTGACCACGGTTGCTTGCCGTATGTACCAGACAGGCCGCTCCAGATCCGGGGAGCTGGTGGGCCTCGTTGCTTGCAAAACGGGTGGTGGTGAACGACCGTAACATGATCAGGAGCTGAGTCTGACAGTGGAGTGCACGTGCCGTGATCTGGAGTCGGGACAGGAAACGCAGGGAATGGAAGATTGCCGTACTGGCGGGGGACGGTATCGGGCCGGAGGTGATGGGAGTGACGCTTCAGGCGCTGCGGGCGCTGGCGGACGACGGCGGGCCGGAAATGGACCTGGTCGAGTTCCCCTGGCCGTCCCATGCCTGGCACAAGGAGCACGGCCGGATGATGCCGGAGGACTGGCGCACGCAACTGGCTGCCCACGACGCCATCCTGCTCGGCGCGCTCGGCGATCCGGGTCCCCTGGATAATGCCGACCGTTACCTGCTGCCCGACGGCGTCTCGCTGCAGCCGCTGCTGGCGATCCGCAAGGGCTTCGACCAGTGGGCCTGCGAGCGGCCGGCCAGGTTGCTCAAGGGTGCGCCGCAGTACCTGAAGGACGATCGCGCGCGCGATGTCGACATGCTGGTCATCCGCGAGAACAGCGAGGGCGAGTACGTCGGGCAGGGAGGGCGGCTGCGGGCCGGCACCGAACATGAGGTGGCCACCCAGATGGAAGTGTTCACCCGGGCCGGTGCCGAGCGCATCTTCCGCCATGCCTTCGAACGGGCGGTGGCCCGTTCCGCGGCACGGGATGCCGGCAAACTGCGCAAGCGGGAATTCCGCCTGCCCGGCGGTGGTTCCGCCAAGGCCCAGGTCTGCCTCGTTACCAAACGCAACGCCCTGCAGTACTGGGGCGAGATGTACACCGAGGTGTTTGCCGAGGTGGCGAAGGACTACCCGGGCATAGCCACCCACCATGAGTTGGTGGACGCCGCCTGCATGAAATTCGTTACCAGTCCCTGGCAGTTCGATGTGGTGGTGGCCAGCAATCTTCAGGGGGATATCCTGACTGATCTGGCTGCAGTGCTTTGCGGCGGCATGGGTGTTGCGCCCTCCTGCAACCTCAATCCCGCGGATCGGCACAGCCCGCCGATGTTCGAGCCTACCCACGGCAGCGCCCCGGACATCGCCGGCCAGGGTAAGGCGGGCCCGGCAGCCATGATGCTCACCGCGGCCATGATGCTGGACTGGATGGGCGAGGAGGATCCGCGGGCCGCCGCAGCCGCTTCCCGCCTGCGCCGCGCGGTGGAGACCGATCTGCTGGCGCACGGTGTGGCCGGCAGGTCCACGTCGGAGGTGGGGGACGCGGTGATCGCGGCGCTTCCTTCCACCGTTTGAAGCCGAAAGCAGGCGGGGTATAGACTCAGGCTACCACCCAGTCAATCCGGAGGTCGTGATGGCGCATAGCGTGGGACAGCTCTCGCCGCTGATGAAGCAGTCCAGCGGAATCCTCGCCGCCCGCGGCGAAGGTGCCTATCTGTTCGATCAGCAGGGTGATCGCTATCTGGATTTCACGTCGGGTATCGGCGTGACATCCACCGGCCATTGTCATCCCAAGGTGGTGGCGGCGGCACAGAAGCAGGTTGCGCGGCTGATCCACGGGCAGTACGCCATCGTGCGTCACCCGCCGATGGAGGCCTTGACGGAACGCCTGGGCGAACTGCTGCCCGACGGCATCGACTCCGTGTTCTATTCGAACGCCGGTACCGAAGCCATCGAGGCCGCGTTGCGCCTGGCCCGCCAGGCCACCGGACGGCCCAACATCATTGTCTTCCAGGGCGGCTTCCACGGCCGCACCATGGGCTCCCTGTCCATGACCACGTCCAGCGTCGGCCTGCGCGCAGGCACGCAGCCGATGATGGGCGGCGTGGTCGTCGCGCCGTTTCCCAATGCCTATCGCTACGGCTGGGACGTGCAGACCGCGACCGATTTCTGCCTGAAGGAACTGGACAACATCTTCGCCACCTACAGCCACCCTTGCGAGACCGCTGCCGTGCTGGTGGAGCCGGTGCAGGGCGAGTCCGGCTACGTGCCCGCCAACACGGCTTTCATGCAGGGGCTGCGCGCGCGCTGCGACGAGCACAAGATGCTGCTGATGGTGGACGAGGTGCAGGCGGGGAACGGCCGCACCGGGAAGTACTGGGGGCATGAACACTACGGCGCCACCCCGGACGTCGTGGTGACGGCGAAGGGGCTGGCCAGCGGTTTTCCGCTCTCTGCCATGGCCGCGCCGCGCAGCCTGATGGAGAAGGGCTGGATGGGATCCCAGGGCGGGACCTATGGCGGCAATGCCGTGGCCTGCGCCGCCGCGCTGGCCACGCTTGACGTGATCAGGGACGAGGGCCTGGTGGAGAACGCTGCCGAACAGGGCGCCTACCTGCGCAAGTGCCTGGATCAGATCCAGGCGTCGGAACCGACCATCGGCAACGTTCGCGGCGAGGGCCTGATGATCGGCACCGAGATGGTGACGTCCGAGGGCAAGCCGGACGGTCCGCGCGCCATGCGTATACTCAAGGAAGCGGAGCAGCGGGGGCTGGTGCTGATTCGCTGTGGCGCTTACGGCGGACAGATTGTACGCTGGCTGCCACCGCTGATTGTCACGCGTCAGCAGATCGACGAGGCCATGGATATTTTCGTGGAGGCGCTGAAAGCCTCGGCCGAGCACTAGCGTGCCGTGCCGCCCCCCTTCATCCGCGAGCGAATCTCGGGAGCAATGGTTTAATGGATCTGGATTCAATAAGAAGTGCTTACCGACGCTACGCCAACCATTACGACCGCATCTTCGGACCTGTCTTCAATCCCGGGCGCAAGCTGGCCATCCAGACCCTGGACCTCGCGCCCGGTTATCGTGTGCTGGAGGTCGGTGTGGGGACAGGGCTGTCGTTGCCTTACTACCCCGACGATACCCGCGTGGTTGGTATCGACATCTCGCCGGAAATGCTCGACAAGGCCCGCGACCGGGTGCGCGACCAGGGCCTGAAGCAGGTGGAGGACCTGCTGGTGATGGATGCCGAGCAACTGGAGTTCGAAGACGACTCCTTCGATGCCGTGGTCGCCATGTACGTGGCATCCGTCGTCCCGCATCCGGACCGGCTGGTGGATGAGATGCGGCGTGTCTGCGTGCCCGGCGGCGATATTCTCATCATCAATCATTTCACCTCCCGTAACCCGGTGCTGCGGGGGCTGGAGCGCGGTCTGCGCCCACTGTCCCGCATGCTCGGCTTCCGGCCGGACATGGATCTGGACTCGCTACCGGAAATGGACGACTTCCAGCGTGTCGGCGTCCGTAATGCCAATATTTTCGGTTACTGGAAGCTGGTGCACTATCGCAACGGCGACAATGGCCCGGAAGCGGAGGCCGAGCCAAGACTGGCCGCCGGGAAATAGCGTGCCGGGTTGAGCCCGGCCGGTCTGCGGCGACGTGTCCGTGGCATTCTGTGTAGAATCTGCCGCCTGACGGGAGAATTCCATGCAGGCGGTCATCACCATTGCGCTACCCTTTTTCGCGCTGATCTTCACCGGCTTTGGCGCCGGCAAGGCCGGGCTGTTGCCGCAGTCCGCCGTCTCCGGGCTCAGCGTCTTCGTGTTCTACTTCGCGCTGCCGGCGCTGCTGCTCACCAGCATCGCGCAATCGCCGGTGAGCGAGCTGGCGGACATCCGCCTGCTGCTGGCCTGGCTGCTCCCCAGCCTGTTCCTGTTCACGCTGCTGTTTCTGCTCTGCAGGCCGCTGTTCGGCACCTCGCGCAGCGAACGCGCCGTGCAAGCGCTGGCGGCCACGTTCTCCAACGTGGGCTTTGTCGGCCTGCCGCTGGTCGTGGTCGCGCTGGGCAGCGAGGCGGTGCTGCCCGCCGTGGTGGTGATCCTGGTGGACATCGTGCTGATGATCGCCATCGCCACCGCCATTATCGAACTGGACCAGGGCCACGGCGGCAACCTGCGGCAGATCCTGCACACAGTCACCTCCGGCGTGGTCCGCAATCCGGTGATCGTGGCCTCGGTGATCGGTCTGGTGCTCGGGGCGATGGAATGGCGCATCCCCGGCCCGGTGTTTTCCTATCTGGAACTGCTGGGCGGTGCCGCGGCGCCGGCCGCGCTGTTCGCCCTGGGCGCGACGCTGGCCAGCCGGCCGCTGGGGGAGGGGATCGGGGAAACCAGTTTCATCCTGGCGGTCAAACTGTTCGTGCACCCGGTGATCGTCTGGGGTGTGGCCATGTTGTTCGGACTGCCGCCGCTGTGGGTGGCCGTGCTGGTCATCCAGGCCTCGCTGCCGATCGCCGCCAATGTCTACGTGCTGGCGCAGCGCTATCAGACCTACGTGGTGCCTGCGTCCAGCGTCATTTTCTGGTCCACGGCCGTGTCGGTGGTTACCGTGTCCGCCGTGGTGCTGCTGTTCGTGGGGGATTGACCGCGTGGGTTGGGAACACGATGCGCCGCTGGGCAAGGCGGTGGACTACGAGCGGGATTACGATCCGGGCCTGCTGTTCCCCATCGCTCGTTCGGAAGGCCGTGCCCGTATTGGCCTTGGCGGTGCGGTTCCGTTCACCGGTTGCGACATCTGGAACGCCTGGGAGCTCTCCTGGCTGGATACACGTGGCAAGCCCGTGGTGGCGTGGGGCGAATTCCGCGTGCCCGCCGACTCGCCCAGCATCATCGAGTCGAAATCGCTGAAGCTTTATCTGAACAGCCTGAACCAGTGCCGCCATGGCTCCCGCCGGGCAGTGCAGGCGCTGATCGCCCGGGATCTGGCACGTGCCGCGGGCGCAGAGGTGAGCGTGACGCTCAGGCCTCCCGGGGGCTGGCCGCGGACAATCGCCGGGCCTGCAGGCGATTGCCTGGACGAACAGGACATCTCCGTCACCCACTATCATCCCGAACCGGGACTGCTGACCCTGCGCTCAGGGCAGACCGCCGAGCGCCGTGTATACAGTCGTCTGCTGCGCTCCCGCTGCCCGGTCACCGGCCAACCGGACTGGGGCGGCGTGGAGATTCACTACCATGGCCCGGAGATCGACCCCGCCGGTCTGCTGGCCTACATCGTCTCCTTCCGCCAGCACCAGGATTTCCACGAGCAGTGTGTGGAGCGCATGTTCCTCGACATCCTGCAGCGCTGTCGCCCCGAACAGCTCAGCATCCACGCCCGATACCTGCGTCGCGGCGGCCTGGACATCAACCCGTTTCGCAGCAACACCGACGCCACGCCGGACAACTCGCGCTGGTTCCTGCAGTAGGGGCGAGGGTCGCGTGGCTCACCGGCAAAGGAACGACAGATCCGATTCGTGATTTTCAGCAGCACCGAAAAGACCTCGGACAGGCTTCGCCCACCACGCACGTCCGGTGCCGGCTGCGTTCGCCGGTGCTTGCGGGAGGGGTGTCTCCTGTTGCTGTTGCCCGTTTCCGGGCTGTTCGCAGCGGAGGCCACTCCCCGCGATACCGACACCGCCCCGTGGGCGGTGACCGGTCTGGTAGGAAGACATGACGACAGCCGGTTTCTTGAAATCCTTGCCCTGGAAGGGGGCCAGTGGCGCTCTTCGTATCTGGCTGGCGGCATACTCGCCCGGGAACTGGATGAATGGCGGCGGGGCGGGCTGGCCTGGGAAGCCGAGCTGCAACTGTTCCGGCACACCGGGGATCAGTCGCTGTGGGAAGGGGTTGCTGCGGTGAACATGCGCTGGACGCGGTTTCCGTGGAATCGCGTCCTGGATACCAGTGCCGGTTTCGGGCAGGGGGTATCCGTGGCGTCCGAGCGGCCGCCGGTGGAGGAGGACACGCGGCGTCTGTTGCACTACATGCATGTCGAAGTGGAAGTGCGGCCCCCCGGTGCCGAGCATGTGTCGCTGGTCAGCCGCTTGCACCATCGCTCGGGTGCCTTCGGACTCTACGGCACCGAGGGGGGCTCGAATTTCCTCACGCTGGGCCTGCGGTACCGGTTCTGAAACAAAAGAGGGAGAGGCCGTGGCCTCTCCCAAGTCCGATTCCGTGCGGAGCCGGACAGGTGGTCGATTAGCTGCGGTCGGCCCGCTCGCCACCGCGGTGGAGGCGACGCTCGCCGTGGTTGCTCCAACGCTGCCTGCGGTTCTCCATGCGCTCGGCAATCTTCTGGCGCTGTTCGTCAGTGAGCACGGCGTTGATGTCGGCGTGCAGGCGGGCGCCGACGAAGGCGGCCTCGGCGGTCAGTTCACCCAGTCGGTTGGCCTGGGCGCGGGCGGTTTCCTCATTGAAGCCTTCGCCCTGGCCGCGCAGTTCCCGGGCCTGTTCGCGGATCTGCTTGCGCAGTTCCCGCAGTTCCGGGGCGTGCGCCTGGAAGGCGGCCTTGATCTGTTCCTGCTGGCTGGCGTCCAGATCCAGGCGTTCTGCCATGCGCTCCATGCGATGCTCCATATGGCCGCCGTGACGATGGTCGCCCTTGCCCGGGCCGGCCATGGCGACACCGGAGACCGCGAGGCCGAGGATGAGACTGGAAATCAGTAATCTGGCTTTCATGGGTGCATCTCCTTTGGTGGTTGTTCGTGCCGTGCCCTGTTGGCGTTTCGGCATGGGTGTAGCTTAGGCCCGCGCTATGTCACTGTGGGTGGGCAAAGCGCAAGGGTTTGTAAAGAAGTGCAAAAACAACCGGGGCGGCGACGGCTCCCGGCGACGCTATGGCAGAATTCGCTTCAGTAGGGCCCGCGGGAGAATCACGAATGAATCATGTGCTGCTGGTGGATGATGACCAGGAACTGGCCGGCATGCTGAAGGAATACCTGGAAGGGGACGGTTTCCACGTGACGCTCAGCCACAACGGCGAGCACGGCCTGGGCCTGGCCCGGCAGGGGGGCTTCGATGCCCTGGTGCTGGACGTGATGCTGCCTGGCCGTGACGGCCTGGATGTCCTGCGGGAACTGCGCCGGACCCAGGCCACGCCGGTCCTCATGCTGACCGCCCGTGGCGACGACGTGGATACCATCGTGGGCCTGGAGCTGGGCGCCGACGATTATCTGCCCAAACCCTGTAATCCGCGGGTACTGGTGGCCCGGCTGCGGGCGTTATTGCGGCGGGGGAGCCGGAGCTCCGAGAGCACGGGCGTTCTGGGCGCCGGCGATCTGACGCTGGACCCGGGACGCCGCGAGGTGCATCTGGCCGACGTTCCGGTAGAACTGACCGGCACCGAGTTCGACGTACTGCTTGCGCTGATACGGCAAGCGGGCCATCTGGTGGACAAGGACAAGCTCAGCCAGGATGCGCTGGGTCGGCCACTCTCCCCTTATGATCGCAGCATCGACATGCACATCAGCAACCTGCGTCGCAAACTGGGGCCGCTTCCGGATGGCGGGCCGCGTATCAAGACGGTCCGCGGCGCGGGCTATCAGTACGTGGTCGGCCACCCCTTATGATCCGCGGCAGCCTGTTCGCAAAACTGTTCCTCTGGTTCTGGCTGGTGATGCTGATCATCGGCGCCGCGTTTCTGGTCACGGAACGGTACTGGATGTCGCTGGAGCGGCTGCCGTCCCTGGATGAGCTGGAAGAGTACGCTGCGGAGATCCAGCGTCTGCACGCGGAGGATGGCCACGGTGCGGTGGCGGGTTATCTGCGCTCGCTGAGCCGCCAGAGCGAGCTGCGCTACATTCTGCTGCGTCCGGACGGTCGCGGCGGCCCCTACCTGCGGCGGTTTCCGGATGGACTGCGGGAGGAACTGCTTTCCAACGTGGCCGATATGGAGCGTGGCAGTGGACGTGTCGAAGGCTGGCAGTATGTGGTGGTTCCCATGGAACTGACCGGTCGGGGTGGCGGGCCGTATCTGCTGGCGGCACTGGTGCCACCCCGCGGCTTCGGCGAGTTGCCGGGATGGTTGCGGCTGCTGATTGCGATGGCAGTTACCGCGGGGCTTTCCGGCCTGCTGGCCTCCCATCTCAGCCGGCGGCTGCGGCAGATGCGACAGGCCAGCCAGCGCCTTGCCGGCGGCGAACTGGATGTACGCGTGCCTGATCCCGGCCCCGGCGGTGACGAGATCAGCGCCCTGGGCCGGGACTTCAACACTATGGCCGATCGCCTGCAACAACTGCTGGAGTCACGTAATCAGTTGCTCAGTGATGTTTCCCATGAGCTGCGCTCGCCGCTGGCACGGATGCAGGTGGCGCTGGAGCTTGCCCGGCGCAAGGTCGGTGACGAGGCCGGCGACACGCTCGATCGGATGGAGCGAGACATTCACCGCCTGGACGAACTGATCGGCGAGGTGCTGCGGCTGGCCCGGCTGGAGCGGGGCAGCACCGGCCTGCAGATGTGGCCGCAGGATCTGGCGGAATTGTTGCGCCAGAGTTGCGAGGACGCCGCTTTTGAGGCGGAACACGGCCGCCGCGCCGTGCGCTGGCAGCCTTTTCCCGCCATGCCCGTGCTGGGGGACGCCAGTCTGCTGCGCTCCGCGCTGGACAATGTGTTGCGCAATGCCATTCGTTATTCGCCAGAGGCCGGGGCAGTGACGGTGGAGGCGGAAGTCTCGGGCCGGATCGCGCGGATTGCCGTGACCGACCAGGGAGCGGGCGTGCCGGAAGAACAACTCGGTCGCATCTTCGAGCCGTTCGTTCGGGTTTCCTCCGCCCGCGACCGCGAGACGGGCGGTCATGGCCTTGGTCTTGCCATTGTCCGCCGGGCGGTGGATGCCCACGGTGGTCGTGTGTGGGCAGAGAATGCGCGCTCCGGTGGGTTGCGGGTGGTGCTGGAGCTACCCTTATCCCAGCAACCAGATGACCGGTCGTAGCAGTCCCCGAACCACGGCGCGCAGCCGGGGGCGCTCGGCGATGTAGCCGGCCACGGGCGGGCTGAGCGCCTCGTATCGGCGGATCAACCAGCGGCCGGCGGCCGAGCGGCGCAGGCGCTGGTCGCGGAATTCCCGCAGCGTCTGTATCTCCGCGGCCATCGGCGTACCGAAGGCGGCCGTGGCGATGAAGCAGCCGGAGTCGGAATCCATGGATGCCGAGCCCTGCTGGTAGTGCCGTACGCCGTTCTCCACTTCAACCACGTCGGATGCGCAGCAGTCTTCGTTGCGGCCGGATTTCAGCGCCAGTACCCGGTAACGGAGGGTGGTGGTTTCGCCATCGTTGGGCATGGTGTCGGTATAGCTTTCCGCGTTGGCCGGCAGGTCTCCGATGGGCTGCCAGTCCCCGTCGTCCGGCAACCGGCGCTCCACCCGGTAAGCCTCATTGAGCGCGGAGTTGTCCAGCCACTGCAGGCGTATATCGCCGTTCGACAGCGGCAGTGCCTCCAGCCGGGTCGGCCGCATGGGGTCGAGGGCCGGGGCATTGGCGTCGACCATGCTGAGCACCAGCGCCTCGATGTCCAGCAGGCCGGGGCCGATGAGGTGGTCGGACAGGGTTGCCCGGACGTTGGCGCTCTGGACGATGCGCTCACGCAGCAGGCGGTGCGGCATGTCTGGTTCCAGCGCCAGTGCCAGGGCGGCTGCGCCGGCGACCATGGGTGTGGCCATGGACGTGCCAGCCAGCGTTCCGTAGGGTTCACCGGCGGATTCTGTGCGGATTTCCGGGTCGTCCTCCAGCGTGGTCGGCAGCGTGCTGTAAATCGGGTTCCGGGCGGTGCCGCCGGGTGCCGCCAGATGGACGGTGTTGCGGCCGCGGTTGGAATAGCTGGCGAACGTGCCCTGGGTGTTGCCGGCGGCCACGCTGATGATGTTGTCCAGCGGGTAGGAGGCGGGATAGATGGGGCTCACGTCGTTGTCCGTGCCGGCGTTGCCGGCGGCCGCAACCACCAGGATGCCGGCGTCCCGTGCCGCCGAGAGGGCTCGCTGGTCCGCTGTGCTGGGGGTGCCGTAGCCGTAGCTGGCATTGATGATGTTCGCGCCCTTGTCGATGGCCGCGTAAATGGCGTCCACGGCGTCCGCCACCGTCGCAGCCGGTCGCGGACCGCCCTCCCCGGCGGATTGTTCCGCGTCGGGAAAAATCTTCAGGGCCAGCAGTGTGACGCGCCAGTTGATCCCGGCCAGCCCTTCGGCGTTGTCGCCCACGGCGCCGATGATGCCGGCGATATGCGTGCCGTGGCCGTCGGTGTCGGTGACGTCCGAGGGTGGGGTGTCGTCATTGCGGATGATACGTCGGCTGTCTGCCGAGATATTGCCCTGCAGGTCGGGGTGATTGACGTCGATGCCGGTATCGATGATGGCCACGGTCACGTCGAGGCTACCGGGTGCTGTTGCGCCCTGATGCTGGCGCCAGACCTCCCACGCGTAACTCACCCGGGTATCGCCGTTGCCCCGCTGTTCGCAGAGCCGGTTTGCAAGCTGCTGGCAGATCCACCAGATACCGGGCAGGCCGCTATCGTCGAAGGCGGGGTCGTCCGGCAGCGGCGCGCTGGCCATGCGTTCGATCATCCAGTTGGGTTCCGCGTACTCGACATCGGGGTTGTTGCTGTAGCGCTCCAGCACCCGCTGGAAATCCTCGTTTCCCTCCGGCCGCACCAGTACGGTATCTGGTGCACGCAGGCGGCGGACCATCTGCCCGAAGCCGTCGCGGCGCGGGGTGTCCAGCGCCTGTACCCCGGGTCGTGCGTGTTCGTGGTAGCGGACGATGATTTCGCCGGAGTGGCCGGAAAACGCGGCGGAGGAGGCGGGAATTACAAGCAGCAACAGGATTGTGAGTCCTGTCAGCATCCAGCGGTGCGACAGTCGGCAGCGGTGCATGGACGGGAATTCTCGTTGGTTGTTTGTTGGCTCCTGTGAACCAGTCTACAGCGCGCAGCGTCCGGGGCAATTGCTGCTTACACCTCCGTGACGCCCAGCACGGCCAGATACTGCCGGGCGCTGGCATCGTCGCGGTACCCTGCTACCGCTGCCCGCAACGTCTCCGCGGGCAGCGGTTCATCCAGCGTCTCCCGCATGGCCTGCGCCATGGCCTGGTCGTCCCCGACCGGCACCAGTGGGCCGTATCGCCCGTTCTGCAGCGTTTCCCGCGGGCCGCTGCGACAATTCGTGGAGACAGAGGGGATGCCCAGGGCCAGCGCTTCCGTCAGGGCGTTGGGCGAGCCTTCCCAGGCGGAGCTCAGCACGAACAGGTCGGCCCTGGAGAGCCAGGCATAGGGGTTACTCTGAAAGCCCGCGAAGTCCACTGAATCCGTTACACCAAGCTCCCCGGCGAGCCTCTCGAGCTGGTTCCTGTCGTCGCCTTCGCCGAGGATGATCAGCCGCGTGCTGCGGTTCTGCTGCAGCCTGGCGTGTGCACGAAGCAGGGTGGGAAAGTCCTTCTGGCGGGTCAGTCGCCCCATGGCCATGATGGTGGGGCATGGACGGGGTTGTTGCAGCCATGGGTGGTCCACTGCGTCCGCGGCGCGCTGTTGCAACTGCGGTGTGATGACGGGATTGCGGATCACGTGGACGATGTCCGGTGATACGCCGCTGGTGGTCACTACGTCATCGGCAACGCCCTCCGACACGGCGACGATGGCGTCTGCCCTGGGGTAGAGCAAGCGTATCGGCGCGTAACGTGCCCAGCGCCGGAGGAATGTCGTGCCGGCCAGGGATTCGGAGAGCGTGTTGCCCAGACGGATCACGACCCGGGTGTTGACACCGGCCAGCGCGCGGCCCAACAGCGCCGCGCGCCCTGCGCGATCCTTCGCCACCAGCATGGCCTGGGGGCGTTCCCGTTTCAGGTAACGGGCGATGGCCGGCGGCGCGATGCCGGAATGGCGCACACCCAGGGGAACGTGGCGCACCCCGGCGGGAAGATTGGCGGCATGGCCGCCGCGGGTCTTCAGCGTGACCAGGTCGGTGGCTACGCCCAGCGCCGCGAACCGGGCGGCGAGATTGAGCACCATGCGCTCCACGCCGCCGTCTCCGGACAGCGAGATGAGTACGGCGATGCGGGGCGGGTTGACCGGATTGGCTGGCATGCAACTGTCCTTGCGTCTGAACGGGCAGCATACAACAGCAGCGGCGGCAACCACGTCAAGTGCCTGCTGCGTGATGCGCCCGGTCGTGGCATCGTGACGTGACAATACTTTCGAAAAGATTGGCAAAGGGGGAAGCATGGGGCTGAGCGAGACGGATTACCGGGCGCACGACGCCCTGGGGCTGGCGTCGCTGGTACGCCAGGGGGACGTGTCCGCGCAGGAGCTGTTGGAGACGGCGCTGGGCCGCGCACAACGCCTCAACAGTGACCTCAATGCGGTGATTCGCTGGCTTCCGGACGTTGCGCGCCGGCAACTGGAGGAGGCGCGGCAGGGGCCCTTCACGGGCGTACCGTTCCTGGTCAAGGACATCGTCCAGGACGTAGCCGGCGAGCCGACCATGCGCGGTTCGGCAGCTTTCCGACAGCATGTTGCCGCAGAGGATTCCATTTACGTGCAACGGGCCCGTGCCGCCGGGTTGGTCATTTTCGGCAAGACCAATCTGCCGGAACTCGCGCTCAAGGGCATCACCGAGAACCGCACTTTCGGCGCCACCCGCAACCCCTGGCAGTCTGAGCTGACCCCGGGCGGTTCCAGCGGGGGGGCGGCGGCGGCGGTGGCCTCCGGCATGGTGCCCATGGCCGGAGCCAACGACGGTGGAGGTTCCATCCGGATTCCCGCGGCGTACTGCGGGCTGTTCGGGCTGCGCCCGAGCCGAGGACGCGTTCCCGTCGGCCCCGCCATGGCGGAGATCTGGGAGGGGGCCTCCAGTGAGCACGTGCTGACACGCAGCGTGCGGGACAGTGCCGCCATGCTGGACGCGCTTGCGGGGACGGCGCCGGGGGAACCTTTCCACGTAGCACCGCCGGAGCGCCCGTTTCTTGATGAAGTCGGGCGGGACGCGGGAGCGCTGCGGGTGGCGTTTTCCACCCGTTCGCCGGTCGGTGCCGCCGTTCACCCGGAGTGCAGGCGGGGTGTGGAGGAAACGGCCCGGCTGCTTGAAGAACTGGGTCACCATGTGGAAGAGGCCGAACCGGAGGTCGACGGCCTGGCCGTCGCCCGCTGCTACATCCGCTTGTACTTTGGGCAAGTGGCTGCGGTCGTAGCCGAGGCAAGGACGCCGGACTTCGAACTGGATACACGGGCGTTGGCCATGCTCGGCCGGGCAATGAGCAGTGCCGACTATGTCGGGGCGCATCACCAGTGGAACCGGTTCGGCCGGGCGTTGGGGCGTTTTTTCCGGCGCTTTGACCTTTACCTGACCCCGACGGTGGCGTCACCGCCTGCCCGTATCGGCGAACTGGAAACCCCACTTGTCGAGCGCATCGGGCTGCGCCCGCTGTTGTGGCTGGATGCCGGCCGCCTGCTGATGAAAACAGGCCTGGTGGACAAGCTGGCCTTCAAGAGCCTGGAGCGCACGCCGTTCACGCAATTGGCAAACCTGACCGGCTGCCCCGCCATGTCCGTGCCCCTGCACTGGACGGATGAGGGCCTGCCCCTGGGAAGCCAGTTGGTGGCACCGATGGGAGAGGAGGCACGCCTGTTCCGCCTGGCCGCGCAACTGGAACAGGCGCGGCCGTGGTTTCATCGCGTTCCCATGGGCGAGGAGTGACTTGCACGCGCACTGGTAGCCGATGTGTTTACGAATGTAACAAATCTAAAAAATGTCTTGATCAACCTCCCTCCGGCTGGTTTTATTAGGTGAGGCAGGGATAACAAAACCAGATTCCGCATAGCGGAACAAAAGCCACCGCCCTGCTTCATCAACGGAGGAGAGATTCGTGCGATATCAGCCTTTATTCGCCGCGTGCGCGCTCGCGGCTGCATCATCTTTCATGCTTGCTGGATGCTTCAGCAGCAGCTCGAACGATTCCAGTGACGAGGTAACCCGAGAGCATGATCAGAGGATCGCGCAGAACTTTTATTCAGTGGATACGGATGGGTTGCCATTCGATCCTGCCGAGGGGTTCGAGGATGCAGATCGCTGGTGGGGGGTGCTTGATGGGGCCGGCTACCGCGTCGAAGTGCCTTCGAACTGGAATGGGGTGCTGGTTATGTACGCGCATGGCTACAGAGGCGAGGGGGGGACGCTGACAGTCAGTGATCCGTCGATTCGCCCATATCTATTGGACAACGGATATGCGTGGGCTGCTTCCAGCTACAGTACGAATCACTACGATGTGCGAGCAGGAGTCGAGGACACCAACGCACTCGCCCTCGCATTCGTGGATATCGCCGCCGAAAATGGACGCACACTGAACGCCCCGGAACGCACGTACATCATTGGTCATTCCATGGGCGGGCATGTGGCTGGCGCTGCCATTGAGGCCGAAGCCCAGGCCACCGCGAATAACTGGGTCGAATACCACGGTGCGGTGCCCATGTGTGGGGTGATGGGAGACATGGAGCTGTTCAACTACTTCACTGCATACAACCTTGCTGCCATGGAACTGGCCGGTGTCGGGGCCGATAGTTTCCCGATTTCCCCTGAAGAGGCCGCTGCGAAGGTTGCCGCCTACCGGGAGGCTTTGTGGGTGGACTATGACGATGATGTCAACGATCTCACGAACGAGGGTGAACGACTAAAGGCCATCCTTATGAATCTCTCCGGCGGTGAACGACCAATCTATGACATTGGTTTCCCCAACTATCAGGATCTGCTGCAGGGGTATGCAGGGGGCGACGGCACAATCAACGGTGTGTTGGCTGAAAACGGTGTCGATACCTCGGGCGTCCGCTATCGTTTTGAAAGTGTTCGCGGGGAGCCCTTGACGGCGGAAGAAGAAACGTTCAACGCGAACATTTTCCAAGCGTTACCGGAGCCAGGGGCCAACGGGTTGCGCGGTGACGGTTTGCGGTGGATCCCCCAGGTAAACGGCGAGTTCAATATTCCCGTGGTGACGCTGCACACGCTTGGTGATTTATTCGTTCCGTTCTCAATGCAGCAGCTCTATGCCGAACGGGCTGCTGAGAACGGTAACTCGGAATGGTTGGTTCAGCGAGCCATTCGAGCGCCCGGTCACTGCGATTTCACTTATGCGGAACAGGTGGGCGCATTTGAGGATATGGTGGCCTGGGAGCAGAATGGCACGAGACCGGAGGGGGATGACATTCTGGATCCTGTTGTCGTGGCCGATCCGGATTTCGGATGTGAATTCACCGTAAATGGGGCGGATCAGCCCGTCCGGGCATTCATGCCGGCTTGTACGGGTGATGATTAAGTCATTCATCCCTTAGGGAAGATTGAAGGCCCATCGCGAGATGGGCCTTCAATCCGTATATCGTGCTTCCTTTTCCGGGACACCGGGGCAAGTCTCCGGCCGTCGGGCCGGCCCCCCAACTCCGCGATGGATCTTCTTGTCAGGGCCCCTAGCGTTCTCGCTCCAGTTGAAAACGCAGGTGCTGCCGGACCGCGGGCCACTCCGACTCGATAATCGAGAACACGACGGTGTCCCGGTAGATGCCGTCCGGGGAGCGCTGGTGGTTGCGCAGCACGCCATCCTGCTTCGCGCCCAGCCGGGCGATGGCCGCCCGCGATGCCTGGTTGAACCAGTGCGTGCGGAACTCCACCGCAATGGCTTGCAAGCGCTCGAAGGCGTGGGTCAGCAGTAACAGCTTGGCTTCGGTATTGATCGCGCTGCGCTGCACGCGCCGCGCATACCAGGTGTAGCCGATCTCCAGGCGCCGGTGGACTTCGTCCACCGCGAAGTAACGGGTGCAGCCGATGACATCGCCGGTTTCCGCCTGCTTGACCACGAACGGCATGGCTCCGGCGTTTTCACGAGCCTCCAGTGCCTGCCGCACGTAGTCCTCGGTGTTGTCCGGGCTGGGGATGAAGGTATACCAGAGCCGCCAGAGTTCGCCGTCGGCGGCCGCGGCCCGGAGTGCATCGCAGTGATCCATGCTCAACGGTTCCAGGATCACGTGGCGGCCGGGCAGCGTGATGGGTTCGATCCAGCGGGACATGGCGGGCTCCGTCTTGTTATTGGGGCGGTACATGAGCCGTCATCGTATGCAAAAAAACACCCCGACCGAAAGGCCGGGGTGTTTTCCGTGGGAACGGGGCGTCAGCCGCCGTTGGAGAGGTGAGGGCAGCCGCCCTCCTCCAGGGCGCGGAACGCCTGGTCACCGGGGATGGTATCGACAATGCGCACATAGTCCCCGATGCCGGCGGACTCTGTCGGTCCGATCACTTCGGCAAGGTACATGTCGTGGACCATACGGCCATCCTGGCGCAGGCGCCCGTTGCGGGCGAACACGTCGTTCACCGGCAGTTCGCGCATCTTGGCGATGACCTGGCGGGCGTCGTCGGTGCCGGCGGCCTCGATGGCCCGAAGGTAATGGGTGACCGCCGAATACAGCCCGGCGCTGAACATGGTGCCGGACTGGCCTGTTCTCTCGCGGAAACGCCTGGACCAGGCGCGGGTCTCGTCGTCCATGTTCCAGTAGAAGGCCGTGGTCATCTGCAGCCCGGCCGCCACGTACAGTCCGACCTGCTGCGGCAGGGACTCGGTCGCCATCAGGCCGGCCACCTGCTGGTCCCCATCCATCATGCCCAGTTCGTAGGCCTGGCGCACGGCCATGGTGAGGTCGTCGCCGGCGTTGGCGAGGGCGATCACGTCGGCGCCGGATACCTGGGCCTCCAGCAGCTGGGACGTGAAATCGCGCGCGCCGGGTGAATGGGTCGTGCGGCCAACCACCTGGCCGCCGTGACGCTCGATGGCGGCACGGGCATCGCGTTCCAGCAGTTCGCCGAAGGAATAGTCGGCGGTGATGAAGAACCAGTTCCTGCCACCCTGCTGGGTGATGGCGGTCGCCGTGCCCGCCGCCATGGCGTAGGTGTCGAACACCCAGTGCACGCCTACCGGCGAGCAGGCCCGGCCGGTGAGCACGGCACCGCCGGAGCCGGTGTGAATGGCCAGAATGTTGTTCTGTGCCGCATACTGCTGGATACCCACCGCGACGTTCGTGCCGACCATTTCCAGGAAGGCATCCACATTGTGGTTTTCATGCAGGTCGCGGGCGTGGGCGAGGCCGACTTCCGGATTCAGTTCGTGGTCGCGTACCAGCACGCGAACGGGTCGGCCGAGCACGGTGCCGCCGAAGTCCTCGATAGCCATCTGGGCCGCGATGTCGGCCACGTAACCCACCTCACGGTAGATACTCGACATGTCGGTGATGAGGCCGATGCGAACCTCGCCGTCCGAAATACCGGACTGCGCGTGAGCCGAGGGGGCCAGCATGGCCAGCATGCCGAAGAGAAGTCCCAGTTTCTTCATGATGGATGTCTCCATACCTTGTTGTATTTGTCCCCGTCGTCCAGGAACACGGTGAGCCCCTGGCCGGGACCATGTATCCGTGGAGACTGTTTCACCGTGTGGGGCAGGCGTGGCGATCACGGTTACTGTCTCGTGATTGACGCAGGCCTGACAGGTTTTCTCATTGTCGGCTGACCATACCCACCCGTATGCCGACAATGAAAGACTCCCCTTTTTGCGGTTTTACGTCAATGTGTTAGTTGTTGATCAACCTGGCTTTCCGTAATGCCGGCATGGTCATGTACTGGTATGGTTGCGATCCAGTTGTCGGCTTTATTCCGGAAAAGTGGCGAAGTTCGGAAAGTGATCACGCCCGGCATCCATTGCCTGTCGCGGAGCGGGCTTCTTCGTGTCGCTGAGCCCGTTTCCAGCGATTGTGTCGATTTTAGGTGGTGCACGCCGGCAGATCGGTGATCGCGATCACGTTTGCCGTTGCGTTTCAGGGAAAGGTGTTGTTTTCACTGGTATTGGGAACCACCGCAAGCGGTGTTTCTGCCTGCGGTGGTTGGCTGCCGGCGCCCGGTCTCGGGCGCAGCGAAGGGACACTAGCTGGCGGTGTCGATACCGCCGATGCAAAGCAGCTTGGTTTCCAGGAACTCGTCGATACCGTACTTCGAGCCTTCGCGGCCGATGCCCGATTCCTTGACCCCGCCGAAGGGAATGGTTTCGGAGACGAAACGGCCGGTATTCGCGCCGACCATGCCGTATTCCAGGCCCTCGCCGACGCGCCAGATCCGGCCCATGTCCCGGGTGAAGAAATAGGCGGCCAGGCCGTATGGGGTATCGTTGGCGAGCCGGATGGCCTCCTGCTCCGACGAGAAGCGGATGATGCCGGCCACCGGCCCGAAGATCTCGTTGCTGAAGCAGGCCATCTCGGGATTGACGCCGGTGAGCACGGTCGGCTGGTAGAACGTTCCGCCCAGGCTGTGCCTCCCACCGCCGCGCACCACCTGGGCGCCCCGGCCGACCGCATCGGCCACCAGGGTCTCCACCTTGTCCAGTCCCTTGCTGTTGATCAGCGGCCCCTGCTTGATGCCCTTTTCCACGCCGTTTCCGACCGTGAGCTGGTCAACGGCGGCGGCGAAGCGCTCCACGAAGGCGTCGTGGATGCTGTCCTGGACCATGAGCCGGTTCACGCAGATGCAGGTCTGGCCAGCGTTGATGAACTTCATCTGCATGGCGGCGGCGACCGCCTCATCCAGGTCGGCGTCGTCGAAGACCAGGAAGGGGGCGTTGCCGCCAAGCTCCAGACTGATCTTCTTCACGGTGCCGGCGGCCTGCT
>JBJHBJ010000056.1:0-32679 GCA_050485425.1 Ectothiorhodospiraceae bacterium
CGGGTGGCGGCCCGGGCTTGATCATTGAAGGCCGCTTTCATACACTCCCGGTCATCTGGTAGCAGGCGGGTGTAGCTCAGTTGGTAGAGCACAACCTTGCCAAGGTTGGGGTCGAGGGTTCGAGTCCCTTCACCCGCTCCAGGCAACGGCGCCTCGCGGTGGATCCATCGCGGGGCGTTTTCGTTTGATTCGGTGATGGAGCGGCCGTCATGGACCGGGAGACCTATCGCATTACCATCGGTGCGGTTGCGCGCGACCTGCCCCTGTTTCAGGTGAAGCCCGGTCTGCGCATCGCCGTGCTGAACATTCTGGGCGATACCGAGCTGGCGGAGGCGGCCGCCACGGTGCTGGCGGGCAGGCTGTCGGCACTGGAATACGACGTGCTGGTGACCCCGGAGGCCAAGAGCATCCCGCTGGCGCACGCCTTGTCCGTGCGGGTGGGCAGTCCCTACGTGGTGCTGCGCAAGAGCTACAAGCCCTATATGGGGGATGCGCTGGAGGCGACCACCGTCTCCATCACCACGGGCAGCCCGCAGACCCTGTACCTGGACGAAAAGGACCGGCGACTGGTGGAGGGGCGGCGTGTCGTCATGCTGGACGATGTGGTGAGCACCGGTTCCACACTGCAGGGCATGCGTGCGCTGATGGAGCAGGCCGGTGCCCGCATCGTCGGCACGGCTGCCATCTGTACCGAAGGCGATGCCGATCAGGACGGAACGGTCATCGCCGCAGCCCATCTGCCCCTCTTCACGAACTGAAGGAAGCACCGGAACGTCTCGATTCAGAGTCCCGGCAGCCAGTGCACCACCAGCGGCAGCAGGAATGCGGTGATGATGCCCGCCAGGGTCAGCCCGAGGCCGGCAAACGCCCCGGCCGTGGCGCTGATGCCGAAGGCCTGGGCGGTGCCGAACCCATGGGCCGTGATGCCCATGGCGAATCCCTTCACACGGTCGTCGTCGATGCGCAGCAGGCGGATCATGGCGGGCGCCGTCATGCAGCCGATGGCGCCGGTCAGCAGCACCAGCGCCGCGGTCAGCGAGGGCAGGCCGCCCAGTTTTTCTGTCACACCCATGGCGATCGGTGAGGTCACCGATTTCGGCGCCAGCGACATCAGCGTGGTGAACTCCGCGCCCAGCGCCGCCGCCAGCATGACGGCCGAAATGGCGGCGGTGGCGGCGCCTGCAACGCCCGCCACCAGCAGCGGCGTCAGCAGCGCGGCAATCTGCCGGCGGTTCTCGTACAGGGGGATGGCCAG
Source organism: Ectothiorhodospiraceae bacterium (assembly GCA_050485425.1). Taxonomy (GTDB): domain Bacteria; phylum Pseudomonadota; class Gammaproteobacteria; order Nitrococcales; family Aquisalimonadaceae; genus LSCE01. Next base: position 1,256 of record JBJHBJ010000056.1, read on the forward strand.
CGCCACCGTAGCCGGGCCGAGCATGAAGTGAATGAACTGGGCGCCATCAAAATAGGTGTCGTAATCAGTGCCGGTGATCAGCAGGATCGCGATCAGCAATCCCATGGAGAGCAGCACCGGGTGCAGCACCGGGCTGCCGCCGAGGCGGCGGTTGAGCCAGACGCTGAACTGGAATACGACCAGGGTCATGGTCAGCCAGAGCAGTGGCGTGGCCGAGAGGAAGGCCCAGATATCCGTGAATTCCTCAGCCATCGCGCCGTCTGACCAGCCGCTGCATGACCAGCAGCGTCACTGCCAGCGCCAGCACCGTACTGCCTGCCAGCCCCACCAGGATGGGCAGCCAGTCCCGCGCCACCAGTCCGAAATGCACCATCAGTCCTACGCCGGCAGGCACGAACAGCAGCGCCAGGTAGCGCAGCAGCGTGTCGCTGACCTGTTTCAGCGGGGCGGGTACACCGCCCCGGACGGTCAACCCGGTGAACAACAGCAGCATGCCCAGCACCGGTCCGGGAAAGGGCAGCCCCAGCCACTGGACGGTGACCTCGCCGGCCAGCTGACACAGCAGAATGAGCAGGATGGCGTTGATCACGCCGCCGGGTCTCCGCCACCGTCGCGCAGGCTGAGGATGGGCCAGCCTCGGGCCGCGGCGGTCTGCCGCAGGGTGTCGTCCGGGTCCACGGCCACGGGGTCGGTTACCCGCTCCAGCAACGGCAGGTCGTTATGCGAATCGCTGTAGAACCAGCTCCGGTCCGGGCGTTGCTCGCGCGCTGCCAGCCAGTCCTCCAGCGCCAGCACCTTGCCCTCGCGGAACGTCGGCCGGTCCGCAATGCGGCCGGTGTAGCGGCCATCGACGAACTCGGGCGTGGTGGCGATCAGGTGATCGACGCCGAACAGAGCGGCTATCGGGTCGGTGACGAAGCGGTTGGTCGCGGTGATGATCATCGTCGTATGGCCGCGTTCGGCGTGGGCGCGGACCAGGTCGAGTGCAGGCCGCAGCACGATGGGCCGGATCTTCTGCTCCAGGAATTCCTGCCGCCAACGGTGCAGTTGCTCCGCCGGATGACGGGTCAACGGTTCCAGCGCGAAGCGCAGGAAGGCGTGCACGTCCAGCGTCCCGGCCAGGTAGTCCTCGTAGAAGCGCCGGTTGTCCGCCTCGTAGCGTTCCGGGTCCACCAGACCGCGCTCCACCAGGAAGCGGCCCCAGAGGTAATCACTGTCCCCGGCGAGCAGGGTGTTGTCCAGGTCGAAGATGGCGAGTGTCACGTCAGGCGGTTCCTTCAACGGTGTCTACGGTCAGGGAAGCGATTGTACCGTGCCTGCGGCGGCATTTGCCGTGTCTTGCCGAGCTATGGAAAAATAGGTGCAATAATCCGGGTTGGGAAAAAGTGATAAGTGATTGATTCCGAGGGTTTCAGGGCCAATGTGGGCATCATTCTGACCAATGGCGAAGGCGCTGTTTTCTGGGCACGCCGTATCGGTCAGAACGCCTGGCAGTTCCCTCAGGGTGGGATCAAGGAGCACGAGACACCGGAACAGGCTCTGTACCGCGAGTTGGCGGAGGAGGTGGGGCTGGAGCCTCATCACGTGGAACTGGTGGGTTCCACCACGCGCTGGCTACGCTACCACCTGCCCCGCCATCTGATCAGGCGCCACCGCAGACCGCTATGCATCGGCCAGAAGCAACTCTGGTTCATGCTCCGGCTGGTCGGGTCCGAGTCATCGGTCAGGCTGGACGCGAGCGATGCCCCGGAGTTCGACGATTGGCGCTGGGTCGACTACTGGAAGCCCGTGAATGACGTGGTGTTCTTCAAACGCCACGTGTATCGCCGTGCGCTCCGGGAACTGGCACCATTGATCTTTCCGGAGGGGGCGCCCGAGCCGCCGGCCATGCCACAACGCCCGCGTCGCGGCCGGCGGCAGACAGCCGGGCGCTGACGCGCAGGAGCGGGTACGCGGAGAGCGGGTCTGGCCCGCACTTCCGGGTGGTTTTGCCTGTCATCATCAGTTTCCGCCGACATTTCGGCGGGAGCGGGCCTGTCTCCAGGTCCATGCACTAGGAATACGAGGCCTATGCTGCAGACGCTTCACAGCATTGTTCAGGAGGTGAATGCCGCCCGGGGGCTGGATCATGCGCTGAATATCATCGTCAAGCGCGTGGCCGAGTCAACCCAGGTGGACGTCTGCTCGGTGTATCTGGTGGATCCGGAAACCCAGGAGTACGTCCTGATGGCCACGCGTGGCCTGAACCCCGATTCGGTAGGCCGCGTCCGCCTGCGCATGGACGAGGGCCTGGTGGGCCTGGTCGGGGAGCGCAAGGAGCCGCTCAACCTGGAGAATGCCGAAGCCCACCCGCGTTTCCGGTATTTCCCGGAAACCGGCGAGGAGCGGTTTCATTCCTTCCTCGGTGCACCCATCATCCACTTTCGCCGGTTGCTGGGCGTGCTCGTCGTGCAACAGACTGCCAGGCGCCGGTTCGGTGAAGAGGAGGTGGCATTCATCGTCACCATGGCGGCCCAGCTCGCAGGCGCCATTGCGCATGGCGAGGCCACCGGTGGCACCACGCTGCTGGCCGGCCAGGGAGCACCGCTGGGCAAGCGCGCGCTGGTCGGCGTGCCAGGCGCGCCGGGCGTGGCGATGGGGCGGGCCATGGTAGCGTACTCGCCGGCCGACCTGTTCGCCGTGCCGGACCGGCCGGTGAAGGACGTGGACAAGGAAGTCGCGCTGTTCCATACCGCGCTGGATGACGTGAAGCAGGAGGTCAGGGACATGGCCGATCGCCTCGCCGACGCTGTGCCTTCGGACGAGCACAGCCTGTTCGACGTCTATCTGAAGATGCTGGACAGCGAGAGCCTGGTCCACGGCACCATCCAGCGCATACGCGAGGGCAACTGGGCCTCCGGCGCCCTGCGGGAAAGCATTGCCCAGCACGTCAGCGTGTTCGACGAGATGGAAGACCCTTACCTGCGGGAGCGGGCGGGGGATATCCGTGACATCGGCCGACGCATTCTGATGCGCCTGCAGCTGGATAGCGGGGACCAGCGCACCGTGCCCAAGGGCACGGTGCTGGTGGGGGAGGAAATCAGCGCCTCACAACTGGCGGAGATTCCCACCGATCATCTGGTGGGCGTAGTGACCACCCGGGGATCGGGCAACTCGCATGTGGCGATCCTCGCCCGCGCGCTGAACATACCGGCGGTCATGGGCGTGGCCGAACTGCCGGTGGGGCGGCTCGACGGCAAGGAGATCATAGTCGACGGCTACGCCGGTCGCATTCACGTCGAACCCGGCAGGGAAGCGAAGCGGGAATACCGCCGGCTGCTGAAGGAGGACGCGGAACTCTCCCGGGAGTTGCAGGGGCTGCGGGAACTGCCGGCGGAAACGCCTTGCGGATACCGGATGGGGCTTTACGCCAACACCGGTCTGATGGCGGATATCACGTCCAGCCTGGCCAGTGGTTGCGACGGTATCGGCCTGCACCGGACGGAGTTTCCCTTCATGGTTCGCGAGCGGTTCCCGGGCGAGGACGAGCAGACGCTGGTCTACCGCCAGGTGCTGGAGCCGTTCATTCCCCGCAAGGTGGTGCTGCGAACACTGGACGTCGGTGGCGACAAGCCGCTGCCGTATTTCCCGGTCCGGGAGGAAAACCCCTTCCTCGGGTGGCGGGGCATCCGCCTGACACTGGACCATCCGGAGATCTTTCTCACCCAGTTGCGCGCCATGCTGCGGGCCAATGCAGGTTGCGGCAATCTGCGCGTGATGTTCCCGATGATCAGTCGCGTGGGTGAAGTGGATGAGGCCGTGGCCCTGCTGGAGCGCGCCCGGGACGAGTTGATGGAAGAGGGCGTTGACGTGGAAATGCCCGAGGTGGGCGTGATGGTGGAAGTGCCCTCCGCCGTGTATCTGGCCCACCGACTGGCGGAGAAGGTCGATTTCCTGTCCATCGGTTCCAACGATCTCACCCAGTACCTGCTGGCGGTGGACCGCAACAATGCGCGCGTTGCCGACATCTACGACGAGCTGCACCCGGCCGTGCTGTCGGCCATGGATCACGTGGTGCGGGCGGCGACGCCCCACGGCAGGCCTGTCACGGTCTGCGGGGCCATGGCGGGTGACCCCGCTGCTGCCATCCTGCTACTGGGCATGGGCGTGCAGGGCCTGAGCATGAGCGTCTCCAGCCTGCTGCGGGTGAAGTGGGTGATCCGCAGCTTCACGCGGGATGACGCGCGAGCGCTGTTGCGGCAGGCCTGGACCATGGAGCGGCCCCAGGACGTCCGGGCCATGCTCAATACGGCACTGGACGAGGCCGGGCTCGGCGGGTTGGTGCGCGCGGGCAAATAGCAACACGGGCACTTTCGGGCGCGATTCACAAAATCTATTCCTGCGGTTGACAATCACTCTCATTTGCATTCAGACTCCTAGTCGTGGTCAGAGGAGTTTGTTCATGTACGTATGCCTTTGCCGGGGAGTGACCGATACCCATATCCGCCAGGCCGTCGCGGCCGGGGCGCGCAGCATGCGCGAACTGCGGATGGAACTGGGAGTGTGCAGCAGCTGCGGTCGCTGCGGCCAGCATGCGCGGGAGATCCTCACCGAGGCCACGGCAACCATCTCGGCCACGGCGGTGCATATCGAACTTCCCCCCGTGCGGTCCGACTCCTTCGCCGCCGCCTGAGATCGCACTGCGAATTCCTCGTATTCGTCTCTTCCCATGCCGTTCCCAATCCGCCCGGCGGATGTACTAGAATGCGCAGCATGTTGCCGGTCCGGGCCGTGATGGCCTGAGGGCTGGGGGTATCGGAATACCCCGCCGTTCCGGCGCTCTGTATTGTTCGCTGCGAGGCAAGGAGAGAGTCCATGAAAGGCGATCCGAAGGTCATCGAGTTCCTGAACAAGGTGCTCTACAACGAACTGACCGCCATCAACCAGTACTTTCTGCATTCGCGCATGCTCAAGGACTGGGGGCTTCACAAACTCGGCGACAAGGAATACGAGGAATCCATCGACGAGATGAAGCACGCCGACAAACTCATCGAACGGATACTGTTCCTGGAGGGGCTGCCCAATCTGCAGGATCTCGGCAAACTGATGATCGGCGAGAACGTGCGGGAAATCCTGGAGTGCGACCTGAAGCTGGAGTATGACGGCTGCCCGCTGCTGCGGGATGCCATCGTCCATTGCGAAAGCGTGCGGGATTTCGTCAGCCGCGATCTGTTCCAGCATATCCTCAACGACGAGGAGGAACATGTGGACTGGCTGGAAACCCAGCTCGAACTGCTCGACCGCCTGGGGCTGGAGAACTACCAGCAGTCGCAGGTCTGACCCGCTTCCCGCCTCTCCGTCCTCAGAAGAGGACGGAGAGGGCCATGGTGCCGAATTCCTGTGCTTCTTCCTGGGTCTTGAACTCCCGCGTGGAGAATACATGCGTGTAGCTCACGCGAACCCGGCGGGTGATATTGGCCGCCGCACCCACCTGAATCTCCCCGACCAGCGGTTCCTTGTCCACGCTCCGGCTGCTCCTGAAGCTGTTGCCGTCCAGGAAGATATCCCGCGCTACTGCGCGGCCGTCCGCGCTGACGAAGAAATACCAGCCGAAGCCGGCCCGGGGCCGGAACACCCCGGAGCCCGGCAATGTCGGCTGGATGCGCGGGGGACCCCAGTCCATGGGCAGGTGCCGCCCGGCGCGCAGGGTCAGCCCGACATTGACCTGGGTGAATACATTGCCCACCGCACCCCCGGCCGAAGGGGTCAGGTCCCAGGCCCAACCCTCGTCACCCATGCCGACGAATGAACGCCACTGTCTCTCGTAGCTGACCATCAGCGTCGGTTCGTTACGCAACTGGGTGTTCCAGGCCTCGGGCCGGTCGGAGTCCATGAATCGATGGATCTCGGCCTGCGTCTTGTCGGCCAGGGAGGCCGGACCCACCACGCCCAGACTCAGCTGCAGCCGATCGACGCGTTCGGAGGTTTCGCTGGCCAGGCCCACGGCAAAGTAAAGCCATCCGGCATAGGGTCGGTCGTCCTCGGGCGGGTTCGGATCCGTGATGTCCTTCGGCGTGTACATGTTCTGGCCGAGGGAGTAGCTGAGCTTGCGGCTGCCCAACTGGTCGAAGAACGGCACCAGATCGGCGCCGCTTTGCACCCAACCGGGAATACGGTCGTCCGGGGAGATCCATGTGGCGCGTACGCCGTTGGTGTAGTAGCGGTCCTCGCCGGCAAACAGATCGTTCTCGTATTCCAGCGCCAGCGTACCGTACGCGGGGTCGCCCTGTGCCGTTGCCGTCAGGCTCCAGGAAAGCAGCATTGCCGCGAGACAGATCCTTTGCCGATGCATGCTTCTATTCCCTTTCCGAACGGGTTGACCGGAGCAGGATCCGGTCCATGGCGCTGGTGGACAGAAAACGCCTCAGATATCCGAAGGCGTACGTGGGAATGGTGACATAGTAGCGTGGCCTGGGGCGAGCATGTTCCAGCGCGTGCACCAGGCGTTTCAACACCGCTTCCGGCGGCAGCGTGAAGCCGGCAACCCTGTCCGGCGCGGTCAGCCGGCGTTCCATCGCCTCGTACTGTCGATGATGGACGCTCTTGCCGGCATCCACCCTGGCGCGGTAGTGGCGGTAGGCGTTGGCCCGGAAGGCGCTGCTGATGGGACCCGGTTCGATCAGGCAGACGTGGATGCCGCTGCCGGCGAGTTCCATGCGCAGCGTATCGGCCATCCCTTCCATGGCGAACTTGGAGGCGTTGTACGGGCCGCGATAGGGCAGGGCGGCGAATCCCAGCACGGAACTGTTGAAGACGATGCGGCCGTGACCCTGGCGGCGCATGGCCGGCAGAACCCGGGTGCAGAGTTCGTGGGCACCGAACAGATTGGTCTCGAACTGCGCTCGCAAGGCGTCCCGGGAGATGTCCTCCAGCGCGCCGGGCTGGCCGTAGCCGGCGTTGTTGAACAACGCGTCCAGACGGCCTTCGGTGCGCACCAGGACTTGCTGCAGGGCGGCGCTGATACTGTCGGAGTCGTCCACGTCCAACAGCACCGACTCCAGGCCTTCGCGTTCCAGGCGGCGCACGTCGTCCCGCTTGCGGGCGCTGGCGAATACCCGCCAGCCACGAGCCTTGAGGCCGTGCGCGCAGGCGTAGCCAATGCCGGAAGAGCAGCCGGTGACCAGGACAGAGCGGGACGGGGCGTCCGACATGCGACAAATCTCCGGGAAATCATGGACGATTGACGATAACATCTTCTCCACGATTTCCCCTCCCGGCCCCTCTCTGGTGCGCTTCCCTTGAGAGCATGACCGGCGAGACTCATATATCAGCCGTTATTGTTCTTGCGAGGACTTTTAGTCATGCCAATCTACGAATATCAGTGCGAAGCCTGTGGCCACGACCTGGAAGCCATCCAGAAGATGAGCGATGCGCCGCTGACCGAGTGTCCGGCCTGCGGCAAGCCGGCGCTACGCAAAAGGATCTCCGCGGCGGGTTTTCGCCTGAAGGGCGGTGGCTGGTACGAGACCGACTTCAAGTCGGGTAGCAAGCGCAACCTTGCCGGCGACTCGGCCAAGAGCGGCTCGGACGGCAAGCCGGCGACGGAGAGCAAGAGCAGCTCCGCCGATTCCGGAAAGGCAGCCTCCGCCTGACACCGCTGTTCCCCGGTCATTCCGGGTTGCGCTTCCCTTGCGCCACCCGGAGTGACGCCTTACCATTCCTCGCCTTACCAGCATCCCCGGGAACCCGGATTGTTTTCCGCAGGGGCATGCGGCAACGCGTCATCGATCAACACACGGGCCGGACAGATTCATGCGTACTCATTACTGCGGGCAGGTTACGGAAGAGCATCTGGACACCGAGGTGGAACTCTGCGGCTGGGTGCATCGGCGCCGCGACCACGGTGGCGTGATCTTCGTCGACCTGCGGGATCGCGAAGGCCTGGTGCAGGTGGTGTTCGACCCTGATCGCGCCGAGGTATTCGCAACGGCGGAGCGGGTGCGCAGCGAGTTCGTGCTGCGCATTCGCGGCCGGGTGCGGCGCCGGCCAGCAGGCACCGAGAACGCATCGCTGGTCACCGGCCAGATCGAGGTTCTGGGTCATGAGCTGGAGGTGCTCAACACCGCCAGGACACCGCCGTTCCAGTTGGACGAGGACACCGTGGGCGAGGATGTGCGCCTGCGTTACCGCTATGTGGATCTGCGCCGTCCGGAGATGCTCAACCGCATCCGCATGCGCGCCCGGGTGACCGGCCAGCTCCGCGCCTACCTCGACGGCCACGGTTTCCTGGATATCGAAACCCCGATGCTGACACGCGCCACGCCCGAGGGCGCGCGGGACTACCTGGTCCCCAGCCGCGTGCATCCGGGACAGTTCTATGCACTTCCCCAGTCGCCCCAGCTGTTCAAGCAGTTGCTGATGATGTCCGGCATGGACCGGTACTACCAGATCGTCCGCTGCTTCCGCGACGAGGATCTGCGGGCTGACCGTCAACCCGAATTCACCCAACTGGATATCGAGACCTCGTTCCTGGGCGAGGAGCAGATCATGCAGTTGATGGAAGGCATGATCCGCCAGCTATTCAGCCAGGAACTGGGCGTTACCCTGCCGGATCCGTTTCCACGCATGAGCTACCAGGAAGCGGTGGACCGCTTCGGCATCGACCGCCCCGACCTGCGCATTCCGCTGGAGCTGGTGGAAGTCGCCGACCTGATGGCAGGCGTGGACTTCAAGGTCTTCGCCGGGCCGGCGCAGGATCCGAAGGGCAGGGTGGCTGCGCTGCGGGTGCCGGCCGGCGGGGAACTGACCCGCAAGGAGATCGACGACTACACCAGGTTTGTCGGGCGGTACGGCGCCAAGGGGCTGGCCTACATCAAGGTCAACGATCCCGGCAAAGGAACCGAAGGGTTGCAGTCGCCGATTCTCAAGTTCCTCACCGAAGACGCCATCCAGGGCATCCTGCAGCGTACCAGCGCGCAAGCCGGCGACCTGATCTTCTTCGGCGCCGACAAGGCGAAGATCGTGAACGAGGCGCTGGGGGCGCTGCGGGTCAGGCTGGGCCATGATCGCGGGCTGGTGCAGGGCGACTGGCAGCCGCTGTGGGTGGTGGATTTCCCGATGTTCGAATACGACGACAAGGACGGCCGTCTGTACGCGCTTCACCACCCGTTCACCGCACCGCAGGTGGCCAGCGTCGAGGAACTGCGGGAAGGTGATCCGGAAAAGCTCCTTTCCCGAGCGTATGATATGGTACTGAACGGCACCGAGATCGGCGGCGGTTCCATTCGTATCCATCGCCCGGACATGCAGCAGGCAGTTCTCGGCCTGCTGGGCATCGGCGAGGAGGAAGCGCGCGAGAAGTTCGGCTTCCTGCTCGAAGCGCTGGACTACGGTGCGCCGCCGCACGGTGGTATCGCTTTCGGGCTCGACCGGCTGGTGATGCTGATGAGCGGCGCCGCTTCCATTCGCGACGTGATGGCGTTCCCGAAAACGCAGACCGCGAGCTGCCTGCTGACCGAGGCGCCGTCAACGGTCAGCGAGGACCAGTTGCGCGAGCTGAGCATTCGGCTGCGGCGTGTGGCGACCGAATCCGCACAGGACGGATCGGAGACGGAATAGGCGGCAATGCTCCGGCATTGCCCCACCGGAGCATTGCAGGTCGCGGCACGCACGACGCGTCGAATAACAAGAGATCGGGTGGGAGTGACAACATTGGGGCAGGGATCTGGGGTTGCCGTGCCGGATACGTACGAGCTGGCGCGACGCAAGGATTTTCTCGAACTCACCGTGCAGGATGCCCAACTGCTGGCGGACCTGGGGCAACGGCTCCAACCCGCCGACCGGGAAGCGTTCCTCCAGCGGTTCTTCGACCACTTCCTGGGCTTTCCCGAGACATCCTCGGTGCTCGCCTCCGAACAGGAGGCGGGCCGTCTGCGCGCGCATCTGGCCAACTATTTCCTGGAACTCACCGGCGGCGAGTACGGCGAACGCTACGCCAGCAATCGCAGGCTGGTGGGGGAAGTCCACCAGCGGCGGGGGCTGGACGCCAAGTGGTACCTCGGTGCCTACGGCAAGTACTTGCGCGAGCTGCTTCCTTCGGTCTTCGCGCTCTACGAGGCTGAGCCGGAAAAACGGGTGACGGTGCTGCAGGCCCTGCACAAGGTCCTGTTCCTGGATATGTCGCTGGTCATGGAAACCTACATGCAGGCCGATCAGCGGGCCGTGCGCAACCGGGAGACGCGGCTGCGGCAGGTTCATCGCCTGGCCGCCATCGGCAGTTGGGAGTGGCTTCCGGAGAGCCGCACCATGCATCTGTCGGATGATGCGGCCCGCCTGTTCGGCTTGCCACCCGGCGCCGGCAGTATGCACGTCACGCGGCTACTGGAGCTGGTGCACGAGGATGACCGGCCTGGGCTGCAGGCGGCCTTCGAGCGGGCGGTGACGGAAGGGGTGCCGTTCCAGCTGGTACTCCGGGTCCGGCTGCCCAATACGGAGCTGCGCTACCTGAAACACTATGCCGAGCCGGTGCGTGGTCCGCAGGGCGTGGCCGTGCTGGGCGCCGTCCAGGATATCAGCGATCAGTACCGCACTCAGCGCCAGCTGGACTGGATGACACGCCACGACCCGCTGACCGGGCTGGCCAACATGTCCAGCGCGCTGGGAGCGCTGGAGCATCGGTTGGCGGAAGCGGCCCGCCACCGCGGAGAGCTGGGCGTGCTGATGGTGGGTCTGGACCGGCTGCGCCGCATCAACGACGGGCTGGGCCGTGACGTGGGCGACCGCCTGCTGCGCCTGTGCGCCAAGCGACTGCAGCGTGCCTTCCCCGCGCACCTGGTGGCGCGGGTCAGCGGCGACGAATTCCTGCTGGTGCCGCTGGGACAGATGACCACGGACCTGGAGCGACTGGCCGAGCGGGTCATGGGGCTGTTCCGGCTGCCCGTGCAGATCGCCGGTCACGAGATGCCGATCAGTGCCAGCGTCGGTGCCGTGCGGTTGTGCGGCCAGGAGATGGCGGCCAGGGAAGTGATTCGCGGTGTGACCAGTGCCTTGTACCGGGCCAAGGCGGCCGGAGGGCGGACCTGGCGTCTGTTCGATCCCGACCTGGATGTGGAGCGCACCGGCGAACTGGGGCTCGAGGCGCGGTTGCGGCGGGCGCTGGAAACCGGTGAGTTCCGTCTGCACTACCAGCCGCAGTTCAACGTTGCGGACGGGCGGCTGTGTGGCCTGGAAGCCCTGCTTCGCTGGCAGTCGGACCAGGGCCTGCAGTCCCCGGCTGGGTTCCTTGCCGTGCTGGAGGAGACCGGCCTGATCGTCGAGGTGGGCCGGTTCGTGGTGCGCCAGGCCTGTCAGCAGATTGCCGCCTGGATACGCGATGGACTGGCTCCGCCCCGGGTGGCGGTCAACATATCGCCGCTGCAACTCTCCGATCCGGATTTCGTTGCCTGCGTTTCCGAGGCGCTCGCCGACGCGGCGATCCCGCCCGGCGCACTGGAACTGGAGCTTACCGAACACGCGGTGATCCAGTCGCCGGAACAGGCGCAGAAACACCTGGAAGCCTGCAAGGGGCTGGGTGTCAGTATTGCCATGGATGATTTCGGCACCGGCTATTCCTCATTGTCCTACCTCAAGCGCCTGCCGCTCGACTGCGTGAAGATGGACAAATCCTTTGTCGTCGACCTGCCGGGTGATGCCGGCAATGTCGCCCTCACCCGCGCGGTGATCGCCATGGCCCACGGCCTCGGCCTGCGCGTGGTGGCCGAAGGCGTGGAGAACACCGGCCAAATGGAGTTTCTCCAGAGCCAGCGTTGCGACGTGGTGCAGGGTTTCCTGCTGGGCAGGCCGGTGCCGCCGGAACAGGTCAGGCAGCTATTCGATTAGAACGTCGACAGGCCGGTGGCTTCCATGATCCGGTATTGCCAGTACTTCCAGGCGGGCCGGTCGCCGAGTTCCGCGTAGGGCAGGCTGGCCAGCCTGCCGTCCTCATTGCCCCAGCGCCGTTCGAAGTACTGCCGGGCGGATTCCAGTGCGGCATGGGAAGGTTCGCCGCGCAGCAGAACGCTGGTTTCCAGATTCAGGTCGTCCAGGTTGCGGCGGGTGAAATTCGCGGATCCGAGTATCAGTGTTCGCGTGCCGTCGCTGCCGCTGTGCAGCAGCAACTTGCTGTGGCACTGCTCGCCGCGGGTATGGCACCAGCGCACGGTAATGCCCGCCTCGTGCAACTCTGCCCCCACATCACGGTTGGGGACGCCGTCCTTCTTCTGCCCGAAGGCGTCCCGGTTCGGGTCCAGCAACACTCTGAGTTCCACGTCACGCCGGTGCGCCTGCAGCAGGGCGTCGGTCAGCGGCCGGTGGGAGAGATAGAAAACGGCGATGTCGATGCGGTCGCCCTGGCCAGCCGCGTCTACCACGTCGAGCAGTGCGTCGCGGATCCTGCCTTCGGTCAACACCTGCAGGTAGGTTTCTTCCTGGCCGGCCGCGTGCTCGGGTGGCGCGTTGTCGACCAGCGGCAGGGCGTGGCCCGAATAGGCCGCCACGGCGCGTTCGCTTCCCAGCAGATCCAGCGCCGCGGCGCCGGAAAAGCGCAAGGCGACATTGCCGTGGCGGCTGCTGGCGTCGTGCGGATTGGCAGAGGTGACCATGGCCGTCCAGTCGTCGCCTTCGTCCACCACCAGGGTCTTGCGGTGATTGGCGTTGAAGTTCAGCAGTTCCAGATAGCTGCGCAGGGTAACCTCACCAGGCCCCAGCGGGTTGGGAAGCCAGCCGCCGCCGGCATCATTGCCCAGCCAGCGACAACACCAATGCCACAGGCCGGACCAGGCGGGGTTGGAGGCACGCTGGTGGCTCAGATCCGTCAGGATCACGTCCACTCCCGCTTCCTCCAGTGCCGTGAAGTGAGAGGATTCCAGTCCTCCGTAGAGCGTGTTGAGCGGGTCCGTGATCACCACGGCCTGCAACGCCGGCACGTCGCGCTTGCGTCGCACCAGGGCTTCGGTCAACTCGGCGGAGAGCGGGCGATGCCCGTCTGCCGCCTCCCCGGCGAAGTCGTTGAACAGGAACATGTCAAGGACCACCAGCTGTTCGGACTGCCCGATGAGCCGCAGGATTTCGTCGAAGATGACGTGGTCCAGTTGCTGTTCGCCCTCGGCATTGACGAAGGTCTCGTCGGCCAGGAAGGCGACCGATTCGGCGGCCCGCGGCGGACCGGCCTCCCCCACGCCGTCCGGCAAGGGCTTGAAGGACTGGTAGACGGCCATGGCCAGGTAGGCGAGCAGCGCAGTGGCGGCGAGCCAGCGCAGGGGGTTGATGCGACGGCGGTGTGTCCGGTCCATGTGGCTCCCTCGGGGTCAGGGGAGACAGGGTACGGATTTTTGGTGGCCATGTCGCCGTCCGGCCGGGATTATCCCGTGGGGCAGGGGGCTGGTCAGCGGGCACCTGCTGTGATGAACTGGACGGCCACACTGGCAGACGGGATGTGCGACACCATGACCCAGCCCCCCTGGATGCGCCCGGAAGTCAGGCGCGCCTTCGACCCCGAACGCATCGTCCAGGTCACACCGCTGCTCCGGCGCATCACCGCGCCCAATCCCGGCATGATGACCGGCCCCGGAACCAATACCTGGCTGGTGGGAAGCGAGCAGGTGGCCGTGGTGGATCCGGGGCCGGACGATGCCGGCCATATCGAGCGGGTGGCGCGAGCGGGCGGCGGACGTATTCGCTGGATTCTGGTGACCCACACCCATCCCGACCACTCGCCGGGCAGCCGTCGACTGGCGGAACTGACCGGGGCGCCCGTGCTGGCCCACGCGATCCGCCTGCAGGGGGTCAGTGATCGCGAGTTCCGGCCCGATGTGACGCTGGAAGACGGCGACCGGGTCCGCTGCCGGGAGTTCAGCCTGCGGGCGCTGCATACGCCGGGGCATGCTGCCAACCATCTCTGCTTCCTGCTCGAAGATGAGAGGATTCTTATTGCCGGCGATCAGGTCATGGACAGGGTGACGGTCGTGATCTCGCCGCCGGACGGTGATATGCAGGCCTACCTGGACTCGCTCCACCGGCTCAAGGCGCTGGGCCTGAGGGCCATCGCGCCGGCGCATGGCCGTCTGCTGGAGGAGCCGGAGGCGCTCCTCCAGGGCATCATCGATCACCGGATGGAGCGTGAGGCCATGGTGATGGAGGCCGTGCGTGCCGGCGAACGGTTGATACCGGACATGGTACGGCGTATCTACGTGGATGTGCCGCAGCCCCTGCACCGGGTCGCCGAAGGCTCGGTGCACGCCCATCTGCTGAAGCTTCGGCACGAGGGCCGGGTAACCGGCGAGAGCCGGGACGGCCCCTGGCAACCGGCCTGATACCGGGGGAGTAGGGCGATGAGCAATCGAGAGACAGCAACACTGGGCGGAGGCTGCTTCTGGTGCCTGGAAGCGGTGTATCAGCGCATTCGCGGTGTCGAGCGGGTGGTTTCCGGCTATGCCGGCGGCAAGCGGCCCAATCCGACCTACCAGCAGGTCTGTTCCGGGGCGACCGGTCATGCCGAAGTGGTACAGCTGACGTTCGACCCGGAGCAGGTGAGCTACGAAACGCTGCTGAAGATCTTCTTCACCATCCACGATCCCACGCAACGGAATCGGCAGGGGAATGATATCGGGACACAATACCGTTCAGTGATCTTCCATCACGATCAACAGCAGGCCGAGACGGCGCGTGCCGTGATTCGCGAAATCGGCGAGCAGGGTCTGTGGCCGGATGAGGTGGTCACCGAGCTGAAGCCGTTGGATGTGTTCTACCCGGCCGAGGCATATCACCAGAACTATTTCCGCAACAATCCGGGGCAGCCATACTGCCAGGTCGTGGTGTCGCCAAAGGTGGTCAAGGCCAGGCGGGAGTTCCAGTCCGTCTTCGTCGACTGAAACGAAAGACCGCCCCAGGCGCGATGCCGTGGGGCGGTCAGGAATATCGACTGGTACGCATGCTACCGGTCTCCATTCAGCGCCTTTTCAGGCAGGTCATGCCGCGGCCGGGCGGCGGTGAAGCAGACGAGCCACCTTGCGGCTGATCAGCATTGCCACATCGGCGAACGCCTCGCTGCGGAGCAAGTCCGCCTCCGCGCGAACCAGGTCCAGCCGCGCCGGCGTAGCCGGTGCCCGCTCATCCCGGCGAAGTTCACGACGATCCTGCATGATGAGAACTCCTCTTGTGGAACATGAAATGTTGCACTGCAACATCGCGAGACGCAATCATCCCTCGGCCCGCGATGTTTACGGTCGGAACCGCCCGTTTCCGGTCGGCTTCTTCAGGAAACACGGTCGTGTGAAGACGCCGGTGTTTCCTTGACCGCGACCGCGATTCTACAGATGGCAAGCGGCTCTGCATAGCCTTTTTCGGAAAGAATTGCAACAACTGGGAAATAGTTGGCAAAACAAGCGGATGTGTAACATCTTGCCGGGGAAAGGCAAAAAAAACGGGCTCATTCCGGAGCCCGTACAACTCGCAAAGGAGTAGAGGAGAAGCATGTCATCCAACTGCTTGCCGCAGCATGGCTGACCCAATGGTCAGCGGAATGGACAGTATGCTATCCGGTTTCCCGGGATGAAAAATCCCGCCGATAGGAATATGATTTGTGCCTGATTTTCCAAAATATAGTAGGTCGCCATGGATCGTGCCTCGGAAATGCTGATATTCGTCCGTTGCGTGGAGGAGGGGAGCTTTTCATCCGCCGCCCGTGCCATGGACATGACGCCCTCCGCTATCAGCAAGCAGATCCGGCGGCTGGAAGACCGCCTGGGCGCGCGGTTGTTCAACCGGACCACGCGGCGGATCAACCTCACCGAAGTGGGGCGGGACTTCTACGAACGTTGCGCCCGCATCATGGCGGAGATCGAGGAAGCGGAAGAAGCCGTCAGCTCGATGCAGGATACCGTCCGCGGCGTGTTGCGGGTGTCTGCGACGGCGGCCTTCGCCCGGGGCGAAATCCTGCCCCGTATCAACGAATTCCTGCAGCGCCATCCGGAACTGGAGGTCGAATTCCAGCTCACCGACCGGATGATGGATCTGGTCGAGCACGGGATCGACGTTGCGGTGATGCACCAGGAGCAGGTGGATGACCCGTCGCTGGTAGCGCGCAAGCTTGCCGTCAACAGGCGTATCGTCGTTGCCTCGCCGGAGTATGTCGCACGCCACGGCGCTCCCCGCTCTCCCGACGATCTCTACAACCACAACTGCCTGGCGCTCTACAACGTTTCCCGCTTCAACGACTGGGAATTCGAGATGCCGAACGGGGAACGGCGTGTGATCCACGTCCGGGGCAACCTGCGGGCCAACACAGCGGGAGCACTGTACGAGGCCTGCCTGGGCGGGGCCGGGCTGGCGCGCCTGTCCACCTGGTTGGTGGCGCCCCGTTTGCGGGATGGCAGCCTGATCCAGCTGCTGCCGGATTTCGCCCATGAGGAATCGGCGTATTACGTCCTGTTCCCGCAGGGCCGGCACCTGTCGAAGAAGGTACGCGCCTTTGTCGACTTCCTGGTGGAGAAATTCACCCCGGTTCCACCCTGGGAGCGGGAAGAGCAGGAGGACATGGTGATTCGGACCGGAACGGCCGGGCCGCGGCGGTCATGAGTCAGGCATTACCCGTGGAGACCGGCGTCAATTGCCTGGCCGATGCGTTGGCTGTCCGCTCCCGCCTGGCGGTGCTGACCGGGGCCGGTTGCAGCACCGATTCGGGTATCCCCGACTACCGGGACACCAATGGCGCCTGGAAACGGAAACCCCCGGTGCAACTGCGGGATTTCCTGCGGAGTGACGGGGCGAGGCGTCGTTACTGGGGACGCAGCCTGCTGGGTTGGCCGATGGTGGCGATAGCGCAGCCCGGGGCCGCCCACCGCCTGCTTGCCGGCATGGAGCGACATGGGTTGCTGCACTGGCTGATTACCCAGAACGTGGACGGTCTGCACCAGCGTGCAGGCAGTCGCCGGGTAACCGACCTCCACGGCCGTCTCGACACCGTCCGCTGCCTGGATTGCGGGACGCTGATCGGCCGGGCGCACGTCCAGCAATGGCTGCTGCAGGCCAACCCGGATTGGGCGCCGCGCGTCGCGGGCACCGGGCCGGATGGCGACGCCGATCTGGAGGGCGCCGATTACGCAGCGTTCCACGTGCCCGATTGCCCCAGCTGCGGCGGACTGCTGAAACCCGACGTGGTGTTCTTCGGAGAGACCGTGCCCAAGCCCGTGGTTGCCCATTGTTACCGGATGCTGGACGAGGCCGACGCGTTGCTGGTGGTCGGATCTTCCCTGATGGTCTGGTCCGGTTACCGGTTCGTCCGCCACGCGGCCTCGCGCGGCATCCCCGTATACATCATCAATCAGGGCCACACACGTGGTGCCCGGGAGGCCAGCCTGCAACTCGACGGCGACTGTGGCCTGGTGCTGACCGCGTTGGCGCAACGGCTGGGCATGCCGGTGCCGGCTGCGGACCGTGAACCCCGGGGTGCGGCCGGTGAGTGATTCCAGGCCGATCGGCGTCTTCGACTCCGGCATGGGCGGGCTGTCCGTCCTGCGGGAGATTCATGCGCTGCTGCCGGCCGAGCATCTGCATTATGTCGCGGACTCCGGTTTCGTTCCGTACGGGGAGCGCAGCGCCGGACAGATCCAGGCCCGGGTCGGTGATCTTGCGGCGTTCCTGATCGCCCACGGTGCCAAGGCGCTGGTGGTGGCCTGTAACACCGCGACAGCGGCCGCCGTGCCATGGCTCAGGGAGCGGCTGGGGCTGCCCGTGATCGGCATGGAGCCGGCGGTGAAGCCGGCTGCCGCGGTCAGCCGCAATGGTACGGTCGGCGTGCTGGCCACCTCCGGCACGCTGTCCAGCAGCCGGTTCGCCGGCCTGCTGGACCGCTACGGCCAGGGCCTGCATGTGATCACGCAGCCCTGTCCGGGCCTGGTGGACGCGGTCGAGCGCGGAGAGCTGGACTCGGCGGAAACCCGTGCCCTGCTGGCGGGGTATCTGGAGCCGCTGCTGCATCAGGGAGCCGATACGGTCATCCTGGGCTGCACGCATTACCCGTTTCTGCAGCCCTTGTTGCAGGAGCTGTTACCCCCGTCCATCCGGGTGATCGATACCGGGCCGGCGGTCGCACGTGAGCTTCAGCGCCGGCTGGAGGCCGAAGGCCTGCGCAGAGCGGGCGGCGGGATCGGGACAGTGCGCTACTGGACAACGGGCGACCCTGCCGCCATGCGCCACTTCCTGGCCGCAAACCTGCCTTCCGATCTGTCGGGCGAGGTTCGGTCCTGGGATGCCTCGCAGGGCGCCGACGTCTCGTGAACGCCGGAAACCGCGAGCTAAACCAGAGCGATGCGCGGCCGCCCCGCCCTTGCCGGCCTTAGCCGGCCAATCAGCGTGGCCGTTCTGTAGCCCATTGCCTGCAGGGCCTGCAGGCAGGCATGGGCGCTTCTGGCCGGCACCGCCGCCAGCAGGCCGCCGGCGGTTTGTGGATCGAACAGCAGGGGCAGGTGGGGGTGGTTGTGTCCCGGGCCCACCCCGGCAATCTGGCCCGAACTCCGGGCGTTGGCCGCATGGAGCGAACTGACGATCCCGGAGGAGGCCGTTTCCGCGGCACCTTCCAGCGTGGGAAGCGCATCCAGGTCCAGTTCCGCGCACAAACGGGACGAGCCCAGCAGTTCGAGCAGATGGCCGATCAGGCCGTAACCCGTCACATCGGTGCAGGCGGTGGCGCCGTACTGCCGTAGACACTGGCTGGCCAGCCTGCTGGACTGGGCCATCGACGCCAGCGCGGCATCGATCCAGCGTCCCTTCGCCTGCAGACGGGCGTGCGCAGCCAGCAGCACGCCGGTGCCCAGCGGCTTGGTCAGAATCAGCAGGTCGCCGGCGTTGGCACCGGTCTTGCGCAGCAGCCCGGTGCCGTCCGCAGCTACCAGGCCGTTGATGGAGAAGCCCAGCGCCAGCTCGGCGCCCTCGCCGCTGTGTCCGCCCACCAGAGCGCAATCGGCTTCGTTCAACACTTCCACGGCGCCGGCCATCAACTGGAGAAGGGTGTCCTCGGTCTTGGGTGCCGGTCCGTGTGGCACGGTGACGATGGCCATGGCCGACTGCGCGTCCGCGCCCATGGCGTCGATGTCACCCAGGGCATGGTTGGCGGTGATCTGGCCGAACACGAACGGGTCGAGAATGAAGGCACGGAAGAAATCCACCGTCTGCACCAGCGCCTTGCCCGGCGGCACGCGGGTGACGGCGGCATCGTCAGGCGTGTGCAGGCCCAGCACCACGTCATCCCGCTTTATCGGATGCAGGGATTGCAGGACACGGGCAACGGAGCGTGATTCCAGCTTCGCCCCACAACCCCCGCAGCGCATCTCCGTCGATGTGGCGCTGTCGCGCGGCGGGGAGGTCGACGCCATCGCCGGGAACTCACTGAAACTGCGCATGAAAGCGCGATCAATCCTGTCCTTCCAGCGCCAGACCCAGTTCCCGTGAAAACCGATCCGTCCGCGTGATGCCACGGCGTGCCGGTCGCCGGTGCTGATCAGCGCCAGCCACTGACGCTGTGGCCGGAACGGCTTCGGCGCCTGGTCCAGGGCGAGGCGCCGGAGGTTTTCCGCCAGTGCCTTTCCCTGCCGCACGGCGAACACACCGGCTTTCTCCCGCGGGTGATGGACCATGGTGGCGACGTCGCCTGCCGCCAGTATGCGCGGGTCGGTGACGGTCTGCAGCGTGTCCGCGACCTGGATGAAGCCGTCCCCGTCCAGCTTCAGCCCGCTTTTCCTCAGCCAGGGCGCGCCGCCGGCGCTGGTTACCCAGACGATTTCGTCGGCATCCAGTTGAAGGCCGCCTTCTGTCTGAAGATGGCCGGCGGTCACACGGGTTACACGTGCGTCGCAATGCACGACGACACCCCGTTCTGCCAGCACGCCGTGGAAATGGCGCCGTACCCGGCGATTGTGGCTGGGGAGGATTTCACTGCCCGCTGTCAGCAGGTGGAACTCCAGGCGATCATCGGTCGTGCCGTATCGCTGCAGATCCTGCTGAAGGCGATACTGCATGGCCAGCAACATCTCCACGCCGCCGGCACCGCCGCCGACGACGGCGATCCGGCTGCGTCCGTGTCTCTGCGAGAGCCGGTGCAGCAGGCCTTGCCAGCGCTGGTTGAAACGGTGGATGGGCTTGACCGGAATCGTCAGCTCCGCAGCGCCCGGAACGTCATCGGTATTGGGCGTTGCGCCGATATTGATGGAGAGGAAATCGTAGGGAACGGCCGGGCGGCCGCGACAAAGCACGGTCTGAGCTTCCCGGTCGATGCCGAGCGCCTCGGTGCGGTAGAAGCGGGCCCCGGCGAACTCCGCCAGGCGGCTCAGGTCGATATGCACATCGTCGTAGCCGTAGTGCCCTGCCACGTAGCCGGGCAGCATGCCCGAATAGGGGGTGTGGGTATCGCGGCAGATCAGCGTGAGGCGGACGCCGGGCTCCGGCCGCATGCCGAAGTGCTTCAGCACCCTGACGTGGCTGTGGCCGCCGCCGACCAGCACGATGTCCTTGATTACCGGGTACTCCGGCACCTGCATGGGTCAGTCTCGGTCTGGTCGATGGCAAGTGGCGGAAGGGAGTGGGAGTCGAACCCACCGGACGCGCTCAACGCGTCCCGCCGGGTTTGAAGCCCGGGCGCACCACCGGGAAGCGATTCCCTTCCATTGTCGGTAACGCGACAGCGTGAATATTCCTGCGTTTCCTTAAGGTACTAACTTTGGGAGGGGAGTAACACCATCCCGGCGCCGGACCGGAGGAAAGCGGAGGAACTTTTCGCCCCTGGGGGATTGTCGAATTCGCCCAGAACCCTCAGGTCACGAGGATACGGCAAACCGCGATGGAGTACGCATTATGAAATACAGCATCCCGGCTTTCATACTGTCGATGTCCATGGCAGTGCCCATGGGCGTGGCTGCTCAACTATCCGGCGAGGGTGCAGGTGGCATCGGTGGCCAGCAGCAACCACCGCAGCCGCAGCAACAACCGCAGCAGCAACAGCCATGGGAGGGGCGTGGCGAGCAGCCGGCGCAACCGCAGCAGCCGCGGCCGGGAATCCAGCCCGGGCAACCCGGGCCGGGCGCGCAACCGGGACAGCCGCGGCAGGGCGTACAACCGCCCGGCCAGCAGCCAAGGCAACCGCAACAGCGGCAACGCCAGCAGTTGCCCGAGCAGCAACCCCCGCACCAGCAGCGCCACCGGCCGGAGACGCCACCCCGGGGGCGGCAGGAACAGTTGCCGGCCCAGCCGCCCCGGCAGGTGCCGGGCACCGGCCGGCAGCCCGTGCCGGGCGGCACCCAGCAGCCGCCCCAGGATCGCCACATGCAGTCGCCCGAGCGGGATGACGGCTTCGGAGGCCCCGGCAGCCAGTAGCTACTGGCGCATACGCCGGCGCTCCTCGACGAACAGTGTGATACCGGCGCGATCCAGGTATTCCAGTACCTGGATCGTGAGATTGCGGCCGATGCCACTTCGGTCGCGGTAGTCTGCCGCACTGAACGTGCCGTCCGGGGCGCCCTCCGCCAGTTGCCGGGCCACGTCCGTGAGAGCCTGTACCGTTTCCGGCAGGAAGTAGCGGTTGTCCGCCACCCGTTCCAGGTGGCCGAGCCGGACATAATGCTCGAGCTTTTCCAGCAGTGCCGGCTTTTCCATGCCCAGGCTCTCGGCCAGGTCACCGGTGATCGGAGGGCGCAGGCCGGAGGCTTGCAGCACGACGGTGATGCGGGCGAGCAAGTCACGATCCTGGCGTGACAGCCGCGGCTCGTGGTCGGGAAGGCTCAGGCAGAATCCGCGTCGAAGGATCGCCTTGTCCTGGATCAGCTCGCGAAGCGCGGAAGCGAGCGCCGGTCGGGGAACGCGCAGGCCGAGCGCATTTGCGAGGCTGGCTTCGTCGGGTCCCACGCTGTCCGGCGATTGCTCATGCAACCGGCAGAGCGTGTCGAGCAGTTTCTGCCGCAGCCCCTTCCAGTGTTGCGGACTGAAGGCCAGATGGTCGTCCGCCAGCGGAATGCGCTGCGACGGTACGCGCTGCAGCAGAGTCTCGGCTGCAGCAGGCTCGAGATTCCGGCCCTTGATAAAGGCGTCGATCACGACGCCGGTTGCGGAAGCGTCAAGCAGGCGCTGTAGCGCCGTTGCATCGTCGGCCGCCTCCAGCGCCTGCAGTTGCTGCAGCCGCCAGGGTTTGGCGCGCCCACGGCGCGGGCCGAACGGATCCAGCACCTGGCCGCCGCCGATGGTGCGCCGGGCCGACTGGTCGCGCACGATGAAGCGGTCGCCGAAGCGCACGTTCGCCGGGGCGTTCAGCACCAGTTGTACCAGGCCCTGTTCACCCGGGGCGATGGCGCCGCGTTCCAGGGTGGCCACGCGGCCGGTGAATGCGGCGGCGCCCAGATGCACGTGGACCGGCGTCCAGTGGCCGAGGGGGTGTTCTTCGTCGGGCAGTACGCGCAGCTGCGCGTCAATACGCTGGACGCTGATCTGGGCATCTGGCGCCACCAGCCAGTCGCCGCGACGCGGAGGGCGATTGCGCAGGGAACTCCCGGCCAGATTCAGTGCGCAACGCTGGCCGGCGGTGGCCGTCTCCGCGGCACGCCCCTGGGCGTGCAGCCCTCGGACGCGAACCGGCAGCCCGGCCGGCGAGATCAGGAGCTTGTCGCCGACGCCCACTGTTCCGGTCGCCACCGTGCCGGTGGCGACCAGTCCGGTGCCGGGCAGGGTGAAGCTGCGGTCCACCGCCAGACGGAAGCAGCGTCCGGTCTCCGCCGGGGTCGCGCGAATGGCGAACAGATGGTTCCGCAGTTCCTGCACGCCGTCGCCGGACGCCGCCGAAACCGGGACAATCGGGCTGTCACCCCAGGCTGAGGAGGCCAGTAGCGTCTCCACCTCTGCGCGCGCTTGCTCCAGGCGCGCGGGCTCCGCAAGGTCGGTCCGGGTCAGCGCCACCAGGGCCCGGGGGATGCCGAGCAGGGTCATGATGGCCAGATGTTCCCGGGTCTGCGGCATCGGGCCCTCGTCGGCCGCCACCACCAGCAGGGCCACATCGATGGCAGCCACACCTGCCAGCATGTTGCGCAGAAAGCGCTCGTGGCCGGGTACGTCCACGAAGCCCAGTGGTTCGCCGCCGTCCGGC
Source organism: Ectothiorhodospiraceae bacterium (assembly GCA_050485425.1). GTDB lineage: Bacteria > Pseudomonadota > Gammaproteobacteria > Nitrococcales > Aquisalimonadaceae > LSCE01. The sequence goes on from JBJHBJ010000056.1 coordinate 24,390, forward strand.
CGGTCCAGGTAGGCGAAGCCGAGGTCGATCGTGAGGCCGCGTCGTTTCTCCTCTGCGGTGCGGTCGGTGTCAACCCCCGTCAGCGCCTTGACCAGGCGGGTCTTGCCGTGGTCCACATGACCGGCGGTGGCGACGATCATCAGCTTCTCACCGTGCGGCGTCGAGTTGGGCGAGCAAGGGGGAGGCGTCTTCCAGGCAGCGCATGTCCAGCAGCAGCGCCCCCTCGGCCAGACGGCCGATAACCGGTACCGGCAGGGAACGGAGGCGGGCGGCCAGTTCATCCAGGGCGCGGCCGCTGGTTCGTGCGCCGTCAGCGCGGCACAGGCGAAGTGCCGTGCTGGGCAGCAGGTCGACGGGCAGTGAACCGCTGCCGATCTGGCTGTCGGTGTCCACCAGTTCCGCCCGCCAGTCCCGGCCGGCCCAGCGCTGCAGGGACGGCAGCACGGTGCGTGCGGTCTCCGCGATCTGCTCCCGACTTCGGGTCAGCAGGCGCAGGGTGGGGACGCGCTCGCGCAGGCGGTCGGGATCAGCGTACAGCCGCAGTACGGCTTCCAGTGCGGCCAGGGTCATCCTGTCGCAACGCATGGCGCGCTTCATCGGGTTTCCGCGCAGCCGGTCAAGCAATGCTGCCTTGCCGATCAGCATCCCGGCCTGCGGTCCTCCCAGCAGTTTGTCGCCGCTGAAACTGACCAGGTCGGTGCCACGGGCCAGGGTTTCCATGGGTGTAGGCTCCCGGGGCAGGCCGAGCCTGGTCAAATCGGCGAGCGTGCCGCTGCCCAGGTCCACCATGAACGGCAGCCCGCGCCCGGCGGCCAGTGTCGCCAGTTCGCGCTCGTTCACCTCTGCGGTGAAACCCTGGACCTGATAGTTGCTGGTATGGACTTTCAGGATCATGGCCGTTCGCGGCCCGATGGCGTCCGCGTAGTCCCGCAGATGGGTGCGGTTGGTCGTTCCGACCTCCCGCAGCCGGCAGCCCGCCCGGGCCATGATGTCAGGCAGCCGGAAGGCGCCGCCGATCTCGATGAGCTCACCGCGGGAGACGATCACTTCCCGGCGCAGTGCCAGGCTGTTCAGTGCGAGCATGACGGCGGCAGCGTTGTTGTTGACCACACAGGCTGCCTCGGCACCGGTCAGGCGTTTCAGCCAGCCGCTCACGTGATCGTCGCGCTCGCCGCGTCGGCCGCGAGCGAGATCGTATTCCAGGTTGGAGGCGCCGGCCGCGATGCGCGTCATGGCCTCGATGGCCTCCGGCGGCAGCGGCGCGCGGCCGAGATTGGTGTGCAGCACGGTGCCGGTCAGGTTGTAGACGGTGCGCTGGCTGGGGGCGATCCGTTTCTCCAGCGCGCCTTTTACGGCCACGGAGATTGCTTCCTCGCGCGTGTCGCACCGGCCGGCGCGACACGCCTCCAGCGTGGCGCGGACGGCGTCCACCACCAGTTGGCGGCCATGGGTCTCGGCCATGGCCGCCACCACCGGCCAGCCCAGTACCCGGTCCACCGACGGGAGTTGCTGCAGGTGTGTCCTGTCGACGCTCATCGTGCGGTCTCCGGGGTGGCGGAGACCGCCGCACCGTCAGTCGCCGGTGATCGCCCGCAGTATGGCGTCCAGTGCCTGATCGGCCAGCGTGTGCATCTCGTCCACGGTGCGGTCCTGGATCGGGTGCGCGACGAACACCATCGCCGGATCGAAACCCAGCGCACGGCTTTGAATCTCCGCCGCCTGGACGAATTCCGTGGACGCAACGCCGACTCCCGGTATGCCCCGACCTTCGAGGTCTGCGATGTCATGCATACAGCACGACGTGCAGGAGCCTCAGTCGGCCAGGCCTTCCACCAGCAGATCGCAGTCGGCGGCAATCTGCTGTTTCAGGGCGACCGGCGCCACCCGGGTGAACGTCGGCTTGCGGTAACGGAGGACGTTGATGCCCCGTTGCTCCAGCAGCTCCTGCAGCCGGTTCAGGAACAGGTCCCCCTTCGGCTTGGAGATGTCCAGCAGGCCGACGGTCAGGCCGTCGAGGCTGGCGGGGCGCGGCAGCCGTGGCCTCTCCGCCGGCGCTCGCTCCGCTGTCGGGTCCAGTAGTGTGGTGGTCACGATGCGATCTCCCTGGTGACGGGTGATGAGCCGATCGGGCCCGAGGCGGCCCAGCCGGCGATCACCGCGGAAAACAGACCGGCGGTACCGCCGGCCCGAACGATGTTGAGTCCGCCGGGGCGGAACTTGGGCACCGTGGTGCCGGCGACACTGGCAGGCAGGCCTTCGGCAATGCCGCCGGCGCCGGCAACCAGTTCGTCGCCCGGTAACTGTAACAGTTGCTCCAGTTCCTCGCGCAAACGGCCCTTGGTCCAGCCGGCGTCGATGAAGACCCGGCTGTGTTCCGGCGATACGACCAGCACGGCGTCTCCCGCCATCGCCAGCTTGGTGTTGTCCACGGCCCGCAGTGAATTGGCGAAACTGCGCGCCAGCGATTCCGGCGTGCGGGATTTCTGGTCGACAACGCCCTGGACCCCCTCGCCGGCAAACAGCGTGACCGTGGAAGCGTCCGGTGGATATCCCCGCTCGCTTGCCAGCGATTCCCACGGGCTGTCCTCGGCCTCGGCGAAGCAGAAGGTGTACTTGCCGGGGTTGCCCAGTGTCGAGCGATCGATTTCCCCCGGGCGGCCGCCGCCGACGTTGCGGATGAGCAGTTGCAGGGCCCGGCCGATGGTGGCGTTGGCACGGTTGCCCTGGCCCAGGGCATTGACTCCGGAATTCATGCCGATGGCTTTCGCCACCGGGCCGTTCACGATCACCACCGGCCCCGCGAACATCGTGGTGCAGAGCACGCCGTGCATGCCGAAGGCGTCGTCCAGTGCGGCCTCCACGGCGGCCAGCACCACGGGCATGTATTCGGGCTTGCAGCCGGCCATGACCGCGTTCACCGCCACCTTTTCCACCGTGCACGGTGCGAGATCCGGCGGCACTTCGCCCAGCACCTCGTCCGCCGGCCGGCTGGTGCCCCCGAGCATGCGCATCACGCGCTCGGCGGTCGGCGGCACCACCGGCAGGCCATCGGTCCAGCCCCGTTCGTAGCACGCCTCCATGATGTCTTCGGCGTCGCCCAGTTCGACCTGCCGGGAGCGCAGCCGTGTGCTGCCGAAGCGTATGGCCAGGTCTTCGGCCACGCCCGGGTCCAGGGTCCTGGAGCCACACCCCGGACGGGAGGCGGGGAGGTCGGCGCCCAGTGGCGAGACGCCGCTGATACGCTGCCAGTCCTCCCGGTGCCAGCCGAAGGTGCGTTCCACCTCGCGGCCGTTCTCCATGCGGATCAGCGTCGGCACGATCTCCGGCTGCAGGCGATAGGAGTGTTCCAGTGTGGCATCGTGAATCACGCCCGGCAGGCCGGAGGCATAGTCGGCGCTGTCCTGGCTGAGCACCGTCAGGGGCTGTCGCCCTTCCGCCAGTTCATGCAGCACGGGCTCTATCAGCGTGCAGGTGGGGCAATCGCGCTTGGCGATCACGATCAGACCGTCGGGCAGGTCGGTCATGCCCGTCTCCCCTTGGTTGTTGTCGGTGTGGCCGGTGGTGATTCCTTGCGCCGAGCGCGGGAATCGATCAGCGCTTCCTTAAGCGAAGGTAGCACAGGCTGGCGCGTGCCCGGTATGCCCGTTTCCGAATGGGCGCCGGGAAGCGTGGGCGGGACGGGCAGGAGGCCCCGGTACGCTGTAGACTGTGGCGCTGTTGAAACTGGCAGGGATGCCCGGACGGTCGGGTGTTCGCCGACGCGCCAGGAAGCCAAAAGGATTTCGCATGTATTATCCCGATTCGATGGTAACCCCCACCCTGATCATCATGCTTGCCGTTGCCGCTATTGTTTTCTGGGTGCGGTACTTCCACTACCAGCATGGCCGCGAGACGAAGCGGGCCAGCTACCAGCGGCAGGTACGCGACAATCGGCCGGTGGGGCGGCTCAGCCAGGAGCAGCGCCGCCTGCTCGACAAGGTGTTGGTCGTCGAGATCCAGCAGCAGGGCACTTCCCCGGAGCTGATGAACGGCGTCGGGCGGATTGATCCCGACATTTATCGCGAGCAGGGTGAGGTGTTGCTGCGGCAGCGGCAGGCGCCCGCGGCGCCCAGGATGCACGGCGGCGGCACCGTTGCGGCAATTCCCCACATCTACCACGAAATCAATGGGGTGGAATGCTGGCTGCCCGCGAACGCCGTGCGGCACATCCGGGGCGGTGCCGAGAATACGGTCGAATTCGTCATGGCGGAAAAGACCGCCATCGTGGTCCGCATCAACGAAACCTATGATCTGTTCGCCCGCAGCACCCTGGATGAAGCGGTGGAGGACGGGCCGGCGTACGGTGATATCGTTGTCAGCGACAGCGTGAATCACCTCTGCCTGTCGCCGCTACCGCTGCCCACCCTGCACGAGCCATCGAATGCCCGGCTCTACATCAAGGCGGTCAGGCAGCAGGTGCTCATGCTATCGGCACGGCTCGAGCACGGTGCTTCGGACTGGCGGTTCGCCATCGGCCTGGCCATGTTCGCTTTCGCCATGCTTGTCTGCTTTCCCGTCGCGCTGATCCTGCTGCTGAGTTTGCTGATGGGCGAGGGCATTGTACTCGCAGCGGAGATCTTTCTCTGGATGCTTCCCTGGACTGTCCTGCTGCCGCTGCTGCTGATCGGTTTCCTGGGGTATCGCCTGCTCTCCTTCCGCCCCGGGAGGGGTGGTGGTGACGGCCGTCCGGCGCTGTATTTCCACCGCCACCGACGGGAAGTGGCGTTCGTCGACCCGACCAGCGATGCGGTGGTGGTGCAGCCGTGGGAGGCGACAGAGGCGTGGCTGGAGGTGGTGAGAGGCCGTATGCACGGTTTCGGTGGTCACCGCAAGAGTCTGTGCCTGTGTTTTGGCGGCAGCGGTATGAACGCCCGGTACCGGTTCTATTTCGGATTCTATCCGTGGGAGTCCATCGATACCGTGATTTCCCACTGGGAAGCAGTTCGGCAGTTCATGGAAGGCGCGAAGCTGGACGGAGTGGAGCAGTTGACCCCGGACGAGTTCATCGAACGGATCGGATCGGTCCGCGAGGGCTCACGAACCTGGCTGCAAAGCATGGAGACGGCACGGAAGGCGCATGCGGGAAGGCCTGGAGCGCAGGTCTGGTGGTGGCTCAAACGGGCGTTCTCCGCGTTCGCTCTCCCCTACTGGATCAGTGGCCTGGAATACCGCTACACCACCTGGCGCGAGCTGGCGGCGGCAAGGAAACGGCTGGGCGACTGGATGCAGCCATTGCCGGATGACGCTCATGCAAAGCCGGGCGCGGCATATGTCGAGCAAATGCAGCTCATCGCCTCTCTGGCCGAGCAGCGCGATCCGCTGCGGCTGGAGGACGTCTTCCATGAGGTGTGTGACAAGCCGACCGCTGCCGACTACCGGCGCGTCATGACTTTCGATCGCCGGAGAACACGGGGCGAGGAGTGGGAGCTTCCCGATCGTGCGTGATCGGCGGCTCCTTCGCTCGCAAAGGCAACGCGTTCTGGTGGCGGGACACTAACCTGGCTCCAGCACCCCGCGGCGGATCTGGTCTTCCTCGATGGATTCGAACAGGGCCTTGAAATTGCCCTCGCCGAAGCCCTCGTTACCCTTGCGCTGGATGATCTCGAAAAAGATCGGCCCGATCACCGTTTCGGTGAAGATCTGCAACAGCAGGCCCTGGCCTTCGGTGGGCGCACCGTCGATGAGGATGCGGCGTTCGCGCAGCCGCTGCAGGTTTTCGCCATGGCCTGGGACGCGTTCGTCCACCTTGTCGTAATAGGTGTCGGGCGTATCCAGCAGGGCCACGCCGGCGGCCCGGAGCCGGTCCACCGTGGCATAGATGTCGTCGGTTCCCAATGCGATGTGCTGGATGCCCTCGCCGTTGTACTCCCGGATGAATTCCTCGATCTGGCTCTTTTCGTCCGCGGACTCGTTGATGGGGATGCGGATCCTGCCGTCAGGGCTGGTCATGGCCCGCGACGTCAGCCCGGTGAGCTTCCCTTCGATGTCGAAGTAGCGGATTTCGCGGAAGTTGAACAGCGTCTGGTAGAAGTCTGCCCAGCGGTCCATGCCACCGCGCGCCACGTTGTGCGTGAGGTGGTCGATGTAGGTCAGGCCGTGGCCCGCCGGGTTCGGGTCGACACCCGGGATGGGCTCGAAATCCACGTCGTAGACGGAACGTTCGCCGTAGCGGTCCACCAGGTAGAGCAGGGCGCCGCCAATGCCCTCGATGGCCGGGATGTTCAGCTCCATGGGCCCGGCCTTGGCCTGCACCGGCCTGGCGCCCTTGGCGACCAGCGCCTTCATGGCGGCGTTGGCATCGCGAACCCGGAACGCCATGGCATTGGCGCAGGGCCCGTGGGCGCTGGCGAAGGACATGCCCTGGCTGCCGGGTTCGGCATTGAGGATGAAGTTGATACCGCCCTGACGGAACAGGCTCACGTTCTTGCTGCGATGCCGGGCCACCTTGCTGAAGCCCATGCGCAGGAACAATGCTTCCAGCGCGTCCGGCGCCGGCGCCGCGTATTCCACGAACTCGAAGCCGTCCGTGCCGATCGGGTTGTCCCACAGGGATTGCTGCGCGTTCGGGCTGGTCATGGCTGCGCCTCCAGAGGTGTTATCGGATAACTCCATAACGTAGCGCCTGAGGGGTGCGATGTGCGTGCATTTTTCTGCTTGAGCGGGGCGCGATATGCGGTGAATATCCTTACAACAAGGGTTTGGGGAAGAATCAATGCATATCATCGAGCTTGATCGCTACGATCGTGCGCTGCTGGAGGCGCTGCAGGCCGAAGGCCGACTGAGCAGCGTGGAACTGGCCGAGAAAGTCCGTCTGTCCGCCTCGCAGTGCAATCGTCGCCAGCGAAAGCTGGAATCGCTGGGTGTGATCCGCGGCTATGCGGCGCTGCTGGAACGGCGCCGGCTCGGCCTGCAGGTGATGGCCTTCGTCAGTGTCTCGCTGGAGCAGCACGGCAGCGAGACCGGCGATGCCTTCTCCCGCGCCGTGGCTGACTATGCCTGGGTGCTGGAATGCTGGGCAGTCAGCGGGGATTCCGACTACCTGCTTAGGGTGGTGGCGCCGGATCTGGAAGCCTTCTCGGAATTCCTGCTGCACCAGCTGCTCAGCCTGCCCATGGTGCGCGGCGTGCGTTCGAACATCCTGCTGCAGGAACTCAAATCCACGGTGGCGCTACCGCTGCCCTGAGAGGCAAGTGCACCGTGACATGGCGACGCTATGGAGCAGGCTGGTGTTCCCGTGTGCGCACCAGTGCCAGGTAGCTGATCAGGGCCAGCAGGCCGCTCATGGCCACGGCCAGGGTCATGGTGCGGGACGTGCCGTCGTGCAACTGGCCCACCAGGGCGCCGGTGGCCGCGGCGATGGTCATCTGCAGGAAGCCGAACAGCGACGAGGCCGAGCCGGCAAAGCGCGGGAAGGGCGCGATGGCCCCGGCCATGGTCTGCGGCATCAGGATGCCGACGCCGGCCAGGAACACCGCCTGCGGCAGGATTACCGCGAGCACCGTGAAATGGCCGGTCCAGGCCAGCGCCGCCATCAGGCAGCCGCTGGCGGCGCAGAGCACCGCGCCGGCGACGATCAGCCGGTCCGTTCCGAGTACCCGGCTCAACTGGGCGCCGGCCAGCGTTCCCGAGAAGAAGCCGGCCACCACCAGGGCGAAGTACAGGCCGTATTGCACCGGCGTGACCCCGAGAAACGTGATCAGTACGAACGCCGAGCCGGAGAGGAAGGCGAACAGCCCGGAATAGGCGGCGGCATTGGTCAGCGTGTAGCCGAGGAAGCGCCGGTCGCGGAGCAGCACGCGGAAGTTGGCCAGGATAGCGCGTGGCCGTATCGACTGCCGGTTTTCCGGTGCCAGCGGCTCGGGCAGCAAGGCGCCGATGACCGCGATCATCAGCAGGCCGTACAGTGCCAGGAACACGAAGACCGCCTCCCAGCCCTGCACGATGAGCAGCAGACCGCCGCCCAGCGGCGCCAGTGCCGGCGCCAGTGCCATGATGCTGGCCATGTACGAGAGTATGCGGCCGGCGTCCTGCGGCTGGTACAGGTCGCGGACCGCCGCGCGGCCCAGAACCGGACCGGTGGCGCCTCCCAGCGCCTGGAGAAAGCGGCCCGCCAGCAGCACCTCGATACTGGATGCCAGCGCGCAGACCAGGCTGGCCACGGAGAAAACGGCGAGGCCGCCCAGCAGCAGGGGTTTGCGCCCCAGGCGGTCCGACAGCGGCCCGCAGAAAAGCTGGGCCACGGCGAAGCCGG
>JBJHBJ010000057.1:0-32063 GCA_050485425.1 Ectothiorhodospiraceae bacterium
TCACTCGAACATCTTCATCCTCGGCGGGGAGAGTTACCGGCTCAAGCAAAAGACTACCGGTTGAGCACCGGCACCCGGGTCAATTCTGTTGGCCAAAGGGGGGTTCGAAAAAATGGCCATTGACACGTGGATCGCAAGACCATCCGACGCTGTCTGCGCGATCAGGCTTACCGCAGTTATCAGCGTGAACGATCCACGGCGACACTGCTCCGCGAGCACGAGTCCTATCTGTGTGAGCGGGCTCCGGCGGTGGACTACTCGGCGCAGATCCTCTTCCAGGAGCTGCGGGCAAGCCGCGGGTACCAGGGCAGCTACGAGACGGTGTGACGGTTCCGACTCGAGGGGGTTGGGAGCTTCTTCCAAAGCGTGACCGAGACGGGGGCGGCCGCCACGGCCGGAACTTCGCGCCCTTGGAGTTCTGTCAATAACTGTACGGGCTGCCAAAGGACAGCGAGCGTTCCACATCAACTCCTGAGACCGATAAGCTCACGGGCGCCCGTACCGCCCTAAATCACTTCGACAAATTTCTATGCTAGATGCGGCTGGCGACGTTCAGTAGCCGTGAATAGTTCAGGGGAGACCGCTCGGCAGTTCGCGACCTCGTTAATGATGTCCACGTCGTACTGCGATATTTCACTTCCTCCCGGGCCGGGCACTCTCCGGCAATCCGCGAGTTTGTATCGGTAAAACTGCTTTATGATAAGCAATGTGAACATATACGGCGTCAATATCCGTGCAACCGGCCACCGATTATCCTCGTGCCTGCCAAGGTGAAGGTGGGCATACGGGTGGTCAAGCTCCTTGTACTGCCCAGCGTTCACTTCGAAACGCAAAGCGGGAACGTCATGCCGTGGGTTCTCCTCCGCTAATACTTGGGCATACTCCTCGAACGAATATACTCCGTCCTCTAGTGCCTCTTCGAGCTCAGGAGTATAGGACTCCGTGAAATCAGAGTAAGGGTTTGGAAAAAAAGCAAGTCTCACCTCGGTCGGATCCTCTTTCAGGAGGGAAAACTGAAAATACGAATAATCGTTCATTACGAAATTGTATTGAACAAGTTCCAGGCCGGCTAGATATATTTTCTCATATGTTGCAGACGGATCTAGTGCGATGCGCCGATACTGCTCAGTAACTGGTAGTGAATCAATTGAGGAGACGGTGCGAAGAAAGCCCGTTTCTTCGATTATATTTTTCCCGCGGCGCACTGAGTTTAAAAAATCCCGTCGGTTCACTTTTTTTCACCACTGCCGAAGAAGTCGTCAATTTCTTCCTTGCTAGCGCCAATCTTTTCGAGTTTTCTTCTGTACTCTTCCTGTAGGGCTCTCTTCTTTTGCGCTTTCTCGCTAAGGTCACGTTGGTGCACCTCAACCTCCTCCGGATCTGGAAAAACAAACTTCAACCGTGGCGAATTTGCGAGTGCTTTTCGCAGCTCAGCGAAAAAAACTTCAGCTTGCCGACCGACACCAGTGACTCGCAGCCATGCCTTGGCCCGTGTAAAGGCTGTGAATAGTCTGTTTCTGCCTATTCGGTTCTTGCGGTCGCTGTAAATGCTATCAATGCCAATCGCAAAAACGACAGCAGCCTCGTTTCCCTTGGCCCGATATACTGTCGAGAGTGTTACCTTGTCTTCAATTGCGAAGTCGCTTGAGGTGTAAGGGTTTGACAGTACGTCATTTACTTCGATGCCGCTCTCTACCAGTTCTGAGGAGAGCTTGCGGAAGTAACCTCGAGCGTTTCTGTCATCGAGACAAATCACAAGGATGTCATGCGGCTGAAGACCCTCGTCGATAAACGAGCGAACTTCGTTGACTATCCATCGCACTTCGGCATCAAAATCGGCCGCTCGATAATGGCGTACTATGTTCTCTTTGGATTCGTTCTTTGGTAATGCTAAAGGACTATTATCCCGAGGGCGCTCGACAACGATCTCTGATCCAACGTTGAAGTCCCCAGATATCACTTGGTAGCCGACGTCTTCCCAGTGATCTCGATTTTCCAGCATTTGGACTATGGTATCGCTATATATGCCGAAACCAAGGGCATGTGCACAGATGAGAATCTCAACCGGGTTTCGGTAGCACTTGTATAAAACGACATCGTTGCTAACGTAGGGGGGTAGGAGCGCGGCGGCCCGCTCGAGATCAACCAATGCATTGCCGGCTTCGTCTTCACCGAACATCTGCCTAGTCGATCGCCGTTTTACGTTGAAGATGTTCTGCAAATCGTCGTAAGCCCAGATGATGGATTTCTCGTCGCGCTCTCCTTTTACAAGCTGGTAACAAAGCTTAAAGAAAGGATCTGGGAAGTCTTGTGCCTCGTCAATTAAGACATGATCGTATTTTTTCTCGATTTTTATTTTCTTAAGTAGATCATCGCAAACATAGGCGAACTTATTTCTTGTGCCAATAGGGACATCTCCGAGCCTCAACGGCATCACGTTATGATCCACGCAGGTGTTATAGTAGACCCCTTCCAATGTCCGTCCTCCCCATGCGTGGTAAACATGGATTTTTTCCCAGTCCGGGTCGACATCCTTGTAGTGGCGGTAGAAGCGCGTGATGAGGCGGCGGATGAAGTCGTAAAGGCTTCGTGTGTAGAAGGTGACTAGAATTAATTTATCGGGATCGTTCAGGTGAATGTAAGCAGCCTTCATTGCCAAGACAATGGTTTTTCCGGATCCGGCTAGGCCACGAATTCTCTGAGGGCCATACACAAGCGATAAGGCGACTCGGCGCTGATTGATGTCAAAATTGGCGATTTCCTGCTCCAACTGAGCAAGTATCTTCGCTTTCCTGGCTTCTTTGCCTTCTGGAATATTTCGTTGCTTGGGACGCGTTAAAGCCTTGGCGCCTTCGATGATCGACCGTGCTTCGTCTATCAGGGCGTCAGAGAGCTGGGCGCATTGTAGGGATGCTAGCTCTCTCTCAATGCCTTCTATCGAAGTTAGAAGGCCATTTTCCAAGTTGGCCTCATCGGGTTGTACGTCTCCACCGCCATGTAGGAAGAGGTACGCCACAAAGGTGATATTGAGACGGGTTCGAGATTCGCGGAGTTGTTTGCTCTTTATCAGCCGGCTAAAAAGGAGGCTATAGAACTCCTCGAGCTCTTCGTCTTCAGCTTCCAGGCGCTCATCAAGCGCCGCGGGACCAGTTGCAGCGACAAGCTGTATCACGATCAGGCCGTGCTGCGGCGAGAGGATCATGATGTTTGGGCGGTGAATGGCGTCATCATAGTCTTGGAAAACGGGGAAGTCATAGTAGACGACAGCGTCTTCCAAGCCGAGCGCCCTTTGTTGACGATCGAGGTGTTCGACCAGCTCCCGAGCGCTAGCATCCTGTGTATATCGAGGGTGGGTAATTACCTTTTCCATTTTCTATCCTTAATCGACATTGTCGTTTGCTCGCAAAACTTGCTCGGGGCGGAGTCCTCTGAGGTATCCCGATTCTCCAATCAATGAGCCGTACGGGCGGCTGGATGCCACAGCGGTGACGGAAGTATCCAAGTGTACCGCTGTAAGCCAGCCATCTGGAGAGGGAATTTAAGTGGCAGGGGTTGGGAGGCTCGGCTGGGCGCGATGTTTGCTCAGACGCAAGCAACGGCATGACTGGCATCAAATGCATCCTTTCGTGTCTACATGGTGTCTACACAAGGAGCAACGACTTGGTGTGTGGTTATAAGTTGTTGAATTTTGGTGGGCCCGCCAGGACTCGAACCTGGGACCAAGGGATTATGAGTCCCCTGCTCTAACCAACTGAGCTACAGGCCCTTAACGACTCTTATGGTCGCCGCGCAGTATAACGGTCAGCCGCTGGCGTGTCAGCAGGCGGCCTGTGCCGGAAGGGCGGCTTCGTCTGGAAAGAGAACCGCCGCGGCATGGCCGCGGCGGTCTCGGATGGAGGCATCTTCGGAGTTAAGAATGTCAGCTCCGATGATGCGCCTAGTAACGGAGCTTGACGCCGGTCCAGAAGGTTCTGGGGGCGCCGGGCCTGGCGCCGGCCGGCCGCCAGCCTGCCACGTAGGTTTCATCGGTCAGGTTCTCAACGCTGCCGAAGATTTTCACGTTGTCAGTGAAGGCGTACTCCGCTGCTACGTCCAGCAGCACGCGGGATTCCAGCTTGTCATCCCGAGGGATGGAGCCGCTGCCGGCGGTGGCGCGGGCCGAGGAGACGTAGTTGGCGGCGATGTTCCCCGCCCACGGCCCGCTGATGATGCCGGCGCTCAGGGTGATCTGATGCTCCGGGATCTGGGGCAGTTCGTCCCCGCGAGCGACGTCGCCCCATGGGGCGTAGTCGAAGTTGCCGCCGGTCTTGAACTCCGATTGCGTCCAGGTGTAGGCCACGCTGAGCGGCAGGCTCACGCCCAGATTGCGGGCAACGCCGAGGTCGTAGAGCGCCAGGGCTTCAAGGCCGTAAACGTCGACTTCGCCGCCGTTGAAGGTGTCGCCCACGTCACAGCCGCCGCCGCCGGCTTCGGTGCAGACGCCGAGCAGGTTGTCGTACTGATGGAAGAAGCCGATCACCTCGGAGCGGAATACGCCCTGACGGAAGCGGAAGCCGGCTTCGTAGTTGGTGCTGCGTTCTTCCCTTGCATCAGGGTTTGCGCCGGCCGGGGCGAAGCCCCGGTGAACGCCGGCCAGCACACTCCATTCGGGCGTGAACTGGTAAGTGGCGCCAATGCCGGGAATCAGCACGTCATACTTTCCGGAACGCCTCCCGGTGACCTCGTTCCGGCTGGGCGGGGACTGCTGGTAGTCCGTGCGCTCGATCCTGATGCGCTCGTACCGGATGCCGGGGACCACGGTCCAGTTGCCGAAGCGCATGGTATCCTGGGCATAGAGCGCCAGTGCCCTGGCCTCGGTCTCCCGGTTCGTCTGGCTGCCCGGTTCCCCTGAATCGGTCAGCACCAGTGAGCCGTCCTGCATCTCGTAGATGTCGTCCCACTGCTCGCGGTCTTCTTCGTCCCGGTGGTAGCGCACGCCCACCTCCAGGTCGTGAGCCACGACGCCGGTCTGGAACAGATAGCCCAGTTGGGTCTGAAGCCCGGCCGAGTAGTATTCGCGATTATTGGCGCGAACCCGCCCGCGCTGCCCGTCGACCCCGTTGCCGCGAATCCAGTCGTAGGCCCCGGCGTTGCCGTCGGGATCGGCGAGGATCGTGCCGATGCCGATGAAGCCGGCGTTGGGGGCATTCTCGACGTCGTTCAGCTTGTACCAATTGCGGGCGAACTTCTGGTAGTACGCCGTGGTGGTCAGGTCGAGGTTGTTGGTGGGGGCAATGTAGTGCCGGATCTGGTACTGCTCCTGCGCCGTATTGATGACGTCCTGCCCGGACCCCGCGTAGCGCCGGTAAGGATCGCGGCGGAAATCATCCAGCGTCAGCCCCAGATAGGTCTCGTTGGCCTCCATGTCGTTCTTGCCGACCTTGAACTCCACTTCCTGGTAGACGGGGTTGTCGGGGGCGGTGTTCCAGCGCAGCTTGCCGAGGAAGTTTCGGCGGTCGTAGCCGGTATCGGAGTCGGCCATGTTGAAGCCGCCGCGTTGCGGGCGGTCCAGGTCCTTGAAGCCGTCGGAGCCGTCGGCGTAGCCCTCGATCAGCCAGCCCCATTGTCCCTGGGAGCCGCCAAGCCAGACATGATTGCGCCGCCCGCCGTCACTGCCGAACAGGATGTCGGCGCTGGCGCTGAAGGGCTGGTTGGGGATCGGCGTGGACAGCATGTTCAGTGCCCCACTCGTGGTGTAGGGGCCGTACTTGATGGAGCTGGACCCCTTGCGCACTTCCACCCGGTCCATCCGGCCCATGGGCGGGAAGTAGTAGGCGGCCGGTGCGGAATAGGGGGCGGGTGCCGCCAGCACGCCGTCTTCCATCACGGTGATCCGGTTGTTGCGCTCCACGCGCCCGCCACGCATGCCGATGTTGGGGAACAGGCCGAAACCTTCCTCCTCCTGGATGTACACACCGGGGATCTGGCGAAGGATGCGGTGCGGATCGCCGTAGCTGAAACGGTCCAGCTGCTCCCGGTCCAGGGACTGGGCGGAACCCGGAACCTCCTGGATGCGGTCGGGATCGCCGGTAATGGTGATGCGGTCGAGTGACCGGCTGGTGTGGTCGGTGTCCTGTGCGACCGCGATGCCTGCACTCCATGTGGCTGCCAGAGCAAGTGCCCCCCCGAGATGGCCGAGGTTACGTGGCAGGTTTGTGCCTTTCATGTTGCCTCTCTCTGATTTTGCGCGTTGTGGTTATGACGTTGTTTGACGACCAGTGCCGGCTGAAGCTATCGAAGCTGATTTGTGTTGTCAATAATAATGATTCGTATTAACGATTTGAAACTGACCGATTTTAATGTCGAGGCGTTAATGACAAGCGCCGGGATGCCTGACGGGTAAATAAAAAGCCCCGGTCTGGCCGGGGCTTGGAAGAGCCGGGGATGTTCAGGGCAGGTTTACTGCTCGTCCAGGAAGCTCCGCAGGGATTCGGAGCGGGTCGGATGGCGCAGCTTGCGCAGGGCCTTGGCCTCGATCTGCCGGATGCGTTCGCGGGTCACGTCAAACTGCTTGCCCACTTCTTCCAGCGTGTGGTCGGTGTTCATGTCGATGCCGAAGCGCATACGCAGCACCTTGGCTTCCCGCGGCGTCAGGCCGCCCAGAACGCCGCGTACGGCTTCCTTCAGGCCCTCGCGGGTGGCGGAGTCGATCGGGGACATCACCATCAGGTCCTCGATGAAATCGCCCAGGTGGCTGTCCTCGTCGTCGCCGATGGGCGTCTCCATGGAGATCGGTTCCTTGGCGATCTTGAGCACCTTGCGCACCTTGTCCTCGGGCATCTCCATGCGCTCGGCCAGTTCTTCCGGCGTAGCCTCGCGACCCATCTCCTGCAGCATCTGCCGCGAAATGCGGTTCAGCTTGTTGATGGTCTCGATCATGTGCACCGGAATACGGATGGTGCGGGCCTGGTCCGCGATGGAGCGGGTGATGGCCTGCCGGATCCACCACGTGGCGTAAGTGGAGAACTTGTAGCCGCGCCGGTACTCGAATTTGTCCACCGCCTTCATCAGGCCGATATTGCCTTCCTGGATCAGGTCCAGGAACTGCAGCCCGCGGTTGGTGTACTTCTTGGCAATGGAGATCACCAGGCGCAGGTTGGCCTCGACCATTTCCTTCTTGGCGCGGCGGGCCTTGGCTTCGCCAATGGACATGCGCCGGTTGATCTCCTTCACTTCGGCAATGTTCAGGCCGTTCTTGTCCTGGATCGAGATCAGCTGGTCCTGCGCGTAGCGCACCTGGTCCTGCAACTCGGCCAGTTTCCCGGCGTAGGGCTCCTTGCTCTTGATGAGCCCTGCGACCCATTCGGGATTGCTCTCATTGCCGGGGAACGACTTCAGGAACGCCTTGCGCGGCATGCCGGCCTTCTTCACGCAGGCTTCCATGATCACGCGTTCCTGATGACGAATGCGCTCCACCGCGTGGCGAAGCTGCACCACCAGGTCGTCCAGCACCTTGGGTGCCAGTTTCATGCTCAGGAACAGCGCGGCCATGTCCTCGCGCAGCGCCTTCACTTCCTTACTGTGGCCGCCCTTGGTGGCCAGGCGCTCCTGCGTCTCGTCATACAGCTCCTGCATGCGGGTGAACAACTCGCGGGCCTGCTCCGGATCCGGGCCGGTGTCCGGGGACGGACTATCGCTGTCGTCGTCATCGTCGCTGCCGGAATCGTCATCGGACGACGTCGCGGAAGCATCCTGCTGGGAGCCGGAATCGTCATCATCGCTGCCGCTGTCGGCAGCGGGCTCGTCAGGGGTGCGGAAGTTGGCGACAACATCGCTCAGGCGCTGTTCCTCGCGTTCCACCTTGCCGTACTCGTCCAGCAGCAAGCGGGCGGATTCGGGGTAGGCGGCGAGCGCGGTCACTACCTGGTCAAGCCCTTCCTCGATGCGCTTGGCCAGCATGATCTCGCCTTCGCGGGTCAGCAGCTCAACCGTGCCCATTTCACGCATGTACATGCGCACTGGGTCGGTGGTGCGTCCGAACTCGGCGTCCACGGCCGCCAGTGCCGCGGCGGCCTCCTCGGCGGCATCGTCATCGTCCGTGGTGACGGCGGAATCGTTCAGGAGCAGCGAGTCGGAATCGGGCGCCACCTCATGGACGGTAATGCCCATGTCATTGATCATGCCAATAATGTCTTCGATCTGCTCCGGATCGACGATGTCATCGGGCAGGTGATCGTTGACTTCGGCGTAGGTCAGGAAACCCTGCTCCTTGCCTTTGGCGATCAATTGTTTAATCTGGGACTGCTGATCCTGCGTCATACTCACCAACCTGAATAAGGGCTTAGCGACAAGGCGCGGTAAAAGTGAACCGGCCATTATAGCGGCTAAATCGCCATGTTCCAGCGAATTATCCGCCTTGAGAGCGTTTGGCCTGCAGCAGCGCCAGCCACTCCTGGTGCTCTTCCGGCGTCAGTTCCTCGCGCTCAAGCCGTTGCTGCAAGTATTGCAAGCGCTGGCGAGCCAGCAAGGTTTCCAACTGCGCCATGGCATCGGTGAACTCCCTCTCCACACCGTCCTCGGGTACCAGATGGTCCCAGGTTGCCAGTTTCCATAACGCGCCTTCGTGATCCGACCCTCGGAATCTTTCGAGCAGACCACTAGTGGTTAGATGCGGCTGCTCCCTTAAAATTTCAATCAGTTGCGCGAGAATATTCACTCCTGGCAAGTGTAGCTCCCGAATCATGCCCGGGGGCAGCGCCTGCGCCGCCAGTTCCGGCTGCTGAAGCAGCAGCGCCACCGCGACCCGCACCGTGGTCCGCCGTTGCGGGCGAGGGCGGGCATTCCCTGACCGCCCAGCGGCAGATTCCTGAGCGGGCGCGCTCTTGCCGGCAACGGCGGCATCCACGTGCCTGCGGTCCACCCGCGCGATGCGGGCCAGTTCGTCCAGCATCAGGTCGCGCAGCACGCCGGGCGGCACTTTCCCCAGCAGCGGCGCAGCCCGCTCGGTCAGGCGTGCCCTGCCGTCCATGGTGCGCAGGTCCTCGCTGCCGGCCAGCTCCTGGAACAGGAACTCGGACAGCGGCGGAGCGGCCTCAAGCAGTTGTCGAAAGCGGTCCGCATCGGTGCGCACCAGACTGTCCGGATCCTCGCCGTCAGGCAGGAACAGGAAACGGGCCTGGCGTTCGTCGCGCATCGCCGGCAAGGCGTTCTCCAGGGCGCGCCAGGCCGCTTGGCGGCCGGCGCGATCGCCGTCGAAACAGAACACCACGTTGCGCGTGGTCTGGAACAGCCGCTCCACGTGCTGGGTCGTGGTGGCAGTGCCCAGCGTGGCCACGGCGTTGGAAAAACCGTGTTGCGCCAGGGCCACCACGTCCATGTACCCTTCTACAACCAGTATGTCGGCAGGATGGCGGTCGGCCTGAAGGCATTCATACAGACCGTACAGTTCGCGACCCTTGTGAAACACCGGCGTTTCCGGGGAATTCAGGTATTTGGGCTCCCCCTGATCCAGTACCCGGCCGCCGAACGCCACCACGCGGCCGCGCCGGTCCCGGATGGGGAACATGATGCGGTCGCGGAAGCGGTCGTATTGCCGGCCATCCTTCTCGGCCAGCATGCCGGCCTTCAGCAACTCGCTTCTGTTCTCGGGTCTGCCGATGGCTTTCAGCAGATTGTCCCAGCCGGGTGGCGCGAAACCGATGCCGAAGCGGGCGGCGATCTCGCCGCTCAGCCCGCGGTTGCGCAGGTAGGTCACGGCGCGGTCCTTGTCCGGATGGGAACGCAGCCAGCCCCGGTAGGTACGCTCGGCGGCGTTGAGAACGTCATACAGCCCGCGGCTCTGCGGGGCCTGGTCATGGCGCGCCTCGCGCGGGACTTCCAGGCCCACCATGGCGGCCAGTGTCTCCACGGCATCGGGAAATTCCAGGCGGTCGTACTCCATCAGGAAATGCAGCGCCGTACCGTGGGCGCCGCAGCCAAAGCAATGATAGAACTGCTTGCTCGGGCTGACCGTGAATGAAGGGGTCTTTTCCGTGTGGAAGGGGCACAGGGCCTGGTAATTACTGCCGGCCTTCTTCAGATTCAGACGGGCACCAATGACGTCCACGACATCGGCCCGTGCCAGCAACTCGTCGATGAACTGCTGAGGAATGAGTCCGGCCATGACGGCTCCGTGAACACAGCTGCTGGGCGACGGTCGGGAACGGACCGGCGGTCCGACGTGATCAAGGCATTGCCGGCAGGCGCGCTACCGGCTCAGCTTCCGAGCAGAGCCTTGACGCGCGCGCTGGCGGCGCCCATGTCGGCGCGGCCCTGCAGCTTGGGCCGCAGGATGCCCATGACCTTGCCCATGTCCTGCATACCGCTGGCGCCGGTTTCGCGGATGGCTTCCTGAATCAGGGCCTCCACGTCATTCTGGTCCAGGGGCTGAGGGAGGAATTCCTCCAGTATGCCGATCTCGTAGCGTTCCTTGTCGGCCAGGTCGGCACGCGCATGCTGTTCGTACTGCTGGATGGACTCCTGGCGCTGTTTCACCTGCTTGCTGAGCAGGGCCACGATCTGTTCGTCGTCCAGCTCCGTGCGCTCATCCACTTCACGCTGCTTGATCGCCGCGGTGAGCAGACGCAAGGCAGCCACGCGCGGCTTGTCGCCTGCCCGCATGGCCTGCTTGACCGCATCGTTGATGCGGGTTTTGAGATTGCCGGAGCCGCTCATCGGAGTGGAACTGGCTTTAGTAGAGGCGAACGCTGCGCTGCTGTTCCCGAGCGACCCGCTTCATGTGGCGTTTCACGGCTGCAGCCTGCTTGCGCTTGCGAACCTGGGTGGGCTTCTCGTAATGCTCGCGGCGACGGATCTCGGACAGAACGCCGGCCTTTTCGCAGGACCGCTTGAAGCGCCGAAGGGCGACTTCGAAATGCTCGTTTTCTCGAACCTTGACGTTGGGCATGCAGCTAAACACCTTCCTCGTTTCGTGATTCGCCGCTTGAACAGGCGGAATCTTCAGACATGGGCGCGGTATTCTATATGCGGGCAGCGGTGAATACAACTCCGGGCACGCTTCCGCGACGCGGTGAATGGGCCGCGGAATGTTAGACTGCGCCCTTGATGACGGGAGACTGGGAGAGCGCTACGTGCGTGTGCTGGGAATTGAAACGTCCTGCGACGAAACCGGTGTTGCCGTGTACTGTACCCGGCAGGGCCTGCTGGCGCATGCCCTATACAGCCAGGTGGATATGCATGCGGAGTATGGTGGCGTGGTTCCGGAGCTGGCCTCCCGCGATCATGTGCGGAAAGTGCTGCCGCTCACCCAGGAGGTGCTGGCAAACGCCGGGTTGACGGTCGCTGATCTGGACGGCGTGGCCTACACGCGCGGGCCCGGCCTGGTCGGCGCCCTGCTGGTCGGCGCCGCGGTGGCGCGCAGCCTGGCGTATGCGCGCGGACTGCCGGCGGTCGGCGTGCATCATATGGAAGCGCACCTGCTGGCGCCCATGCTTGAGCAGGAACAGCCGGCTTTTCCCTTCGTCGCGTTGCTGGTCTCCGGCGGTCACACCATGCTGGTGCAGGTGGCGGGGGTGGGCCGCTACAAACTGCTGGGCCAGTCCCTGGACGATGCTGCCGGGGAGGCGTTCGACAAGACCGCCAAGCTGCTGGGCCTGGCCTACCCCGGCGGCCCGGCGCTGGAACGGGCGGCTGTCGAGGGCGACCCCGGGCGGTATCGTTTTCCCCGGCCAATGACGGATCGCCCCGGCCTGGACTTCAGTTTCAGCGGCCTCAAGACCTTCACCCGGAATACCGTGCTGGCGGAAGGCGAGCGCCCGGGTGTCCGGGAAGACATTGCCCGTGCCTTCCAGGATGCCGTGGTCGACACGCTGGCCATCAAGTGCCGCCGTGCCCTGCAGCAGACGGGGGTGCGGCGCCTGGTGGTGGCCGGTGGTGTCGGGGCCAACAAGGCGTTGCGGTCCCGGTTACGGGAGGTGGCTGAAGCAGAGGGGGCGCGTGTGTATTACCCGCGGCTGGAGCTCTGTACCGACAACGGCGCCATGGTGGCGCTGGCCGGTGCAATGCGGCTGCAGGCGGGTGAACGCCTGGATGGCAACGCCTTCGATGTGGTGGCACGCTGGCCACTGGAGAGCCTGCGGCCTCCGGGCGAAACATCGGCGGACACTACTCCGGCTCCGAAGGTTTCTTGACGCCGATCTTGTTTTCCCTGCCCTCGATCAGGTAGCGGATATTGGTGCGATGGCGCCAGAACGTGAGTGCCGTAATGGCGACCATGGCGATCAGGATGGGGGCGGGGTTGTTGAACAGCGCCAGATAGACGGGCGCCAGCAGGAAGGAGGTCAATGCTGCCAGGGAGGAATAGCGGAAAAGCGCCGCCACGAGCAGCCAGGTGGCCACTGTGACCAGCATCGCCGGCCAGGACCAGGCCAGCAGCACCCCCAGCCCGGTGGCAACCCCCTTGCCGCCGATGAAGCCGAAGAAGACCGGGTACAGGTGACCGAGGAATGCCGCCACCCCGGCCAGGGCGACGATCTGGGGATCGCGTTCCAGCATCGCGATCAGGAGCACCGGCAGGGTGCCTTTGAAGAAATCCCCGGCCAGCGTCAGTATCGCCGGTTTTCTGCCGGAGTGACGCAACACGTTGGTGGCACCGGGGTTGCCGGAGCCCTGTGTGCGGGGATCGGGCAGCCCGAGCATCCGGCAAACCAGTACTGCGGTGGAGATGGAACCCACCAGGTAGGCAAGGAGTACCAATACGGCATCGATGATCATGGCCGTATTGAACGGTGCCTGGGAGCGGGGGTCAAGCGGCGAGCTTCCGGCAAGCCTGGCCGCGCACCGGGTATCACCGGTATGATCTGCGCGAATCGAGGTAACCGGTCGGGTGGCGCCGATGGATCGCGTCTTTGTGGAAGGCCTCTCCGTACAGGCCGTTATCGGCACGTATGCCTGGGAGAGGGAGATTCTCCAGACCGTGGTGCTGGATATCGAGATGGCCTGGGACACCAGGGCGCCGGCTGCCGACGACGCGTTGGACAAGGCGCTCGATTACGCTGCCGTCTCCCGGTTGGCCGTCGATGTCGTGCAGCAAGGGCAATTCCGGCTGCTGGAAACTCTGGCCGATCGGCTGGCCGCGGAACTGCAAGGCGCATTCGGCATTCCCTGGCTTCGCATCCGGGTCGCCAAGCCGGGCGCCGTCCCGGGTGCACGCTCCGTGGGCGTCATCGTCGAGCGTGGCAAGGAGTGAGGGTGTGGCCTGGGTTTACGTGAGCATTGGCAGCAACATCGATGCCGAGACACATGTGCGCCGGTCGGTTCAGGAATTGCGCCGCATGTATGGTCCGCTGACGATTTCCCCGGTGTATCGCAGCGGGTCCGTCGGTTTCGACGGCGACGACTTCCTCAATCTGGTGGTGGGGTTCGAGACGGACCTGGAGCCGGTCGCCCTGGCCAATGCGTTACGGGCACTGGAAGCGGACCACGGCCGCGTACGCGGCGGGAGCAAATATTCCGCCCGAACGCTGGATCTGGATATCCTGACATACGATGATCGCATCTTCACAGAAGGCCGCCTGAAACTTCCCAGGGACGAGATTACCCGCTATGCCTTCGTGCTCCGCCCGCTGGCCGACGTTGCCCCGGATCGGCGTCATCCTGAACTGGGGCGTACCTACGGCGAACTCTGGGCGGCCTTCGACGCCTCCTCGCAGCCTATGCAGCGGATCGCGCTGGAGCTGGAAGCCGATGCCTGACTGCGCGTTTCCCACACCGCGCGGGGGGTGGACATGAATCCTGCTGCCTGGACCCTGCCGGACGGCTGGCCCAGCCCCGACCCCGATGCGCTGGCTGCGAGCCGGCGCCTGGCCGGTCTGCTCCAGCAACGCATCGCCGAGGCCGAGGGCTGGATGTCCTTCGCCGACTGGATGGAGGCCGTGCTGTATGAGCCAGGCCTGGGCTATTACAGTGCCGGGGCGGCCAAGTTCGGTACGGCCGGGGATTTCGTCACGGCGCCCGTGGTTTCCCCGTTGTTTGCGTGGAGCCTGGCCGTCGACTGCCGCCGTGTCCTGGAGGCCGGCGGCGATACCATCCTGGAATTCGGTCCCGGCGAGGGCAGTCTGTGCGTGGAGCTGCTGGCGGAACTGGAGCGGCAGAATGCGCTGCCGGTGCGCTACCTGTTGCTGGAGCGCAGCGCTTCGCTGCGGCAGCGGCAGGAAGAAGCGGTGTCGCGGTTGCCGGAGCACGTCCGGGAACGGGTGGCCTGGCTGGAGCAGCCGCCCGGGGACGGTGTGCGCGGCGTCATTCTGGCGAACGAAGTGGCCGACGCGTTGCCGGTGCGCCGCTTTCGCCGCACGGCCGACGGCGCGTTGGAACTCGGCGTAGCCATGGGCGCCGACGGCGCCTTCTGCTGGGCGACCCGGTCCACGCCGGTGGTTGACGCACTGGTGACTTCGCTGGAGCAGGATCTGGGACGTTCGCTGGAGCCGGGCTACGAATCGGAATTGCATGAACAACTGCCCGGCTGGGTGGCCACCGTAGCCGATACGCTGGCGCAGGGGCTGTGTTTGCTGGTCGATTACGGGTACCCTCGACAGGAGTATTATCATCCGCAACGCTACCAGGGAACGGTGATGTGCCACTACCGGCACCGGGCGCACGACAATCCCCTGGTTCTCCCGGGGCTGCAGGACGTCACCGCGTTCGTGGATTTCACCGCGATGGCGCTGGCAGCGGCGGATAGCGGCCTGGATGTCCTGGGGTACGCCCCGCAGGCGCAGTATCTGATGGGCGCCGGGATCACCGATGTGCTGCAGCAGCGGATAGCGGAGGCCGACGCGGCCACGCGGCTGCTGCTGACACAGCAGGCAAAAACGTTGATGCTGCCCGGCGAGATGGGGGAGCGTTTTCAGGTGCTGGGCCTGGGCAGGGATTGTCCGGTGATGCCTGCGGGCTTCTCCGCCTATAATCGCCTGGAGCGATTGTGACGAGCGCAACGATGAACGAGCGGTATGGCGTATAACGCGCACGGGCGACGGCTACTGGTGATTGGAGACAATCCGCAAGGGCTCTCCGATCTGTGCGCCATCCTCGAGGAGGATGGCCATGAGGTGCTCAGGGCCGAGACGGAAAGCCGGGCCTTGAGCCTGATGCGCAGCCGCCGGGTGGACGCCTTCCTGCTCGAACTGGGCGGGGAGCAGGATGGCTTGCAGGTCTGCCGGACCCTGCGGGCGCAGCCCGGGTATTTCATGGCGCCGTTGCTGGGTATCACCGACTCGTCGCTGTCCGAGTACTGGCAGGCGGCGTTCCAGGCCGGTTGCGATGATGTGCTGCGCAAGCCGGTGGAGCCGGTGATACTGCGCGCCCGCCTGCTGAACCTGCTGGAAAAGGCGGACTACGCCAGCGAACTGGAACGCGTGCGGGCCAACCTGGCGCGTTACGTATCGCCGCGGCTGCGGCAGTTGCTGCAGACGGCACGAGCCGGCGAGGGGCTGCCGGCGCCAAAAGAACAGGACGTCTGCATCCTGTTCTCCGACATCCGCGGTTTTACCTCCCTCTCCCGCACCATTCCCGCCGAAACCCTGTTCAACACCGTCAGCCGGCACCTGGGCTTCCAGGTGGAATCGGTCTATGCGCACGGCGGCTATGTGGACAAGTTCGGCGGGGACGGCATCATGGCGGTGTTCGACGGCGAGGACATGGTGCATGCCGCCTGCGCCTGCGCACTGGACATCATGGAAACCAACTACGAACTGCAGACCAACAGCGCGGAGCTGACCATCCCGCTGGGCATTGGCATTCATACCGGGCCTGTGGTGGCGGGCAATATCGGCACGGGCGAACACCTGGATTACACCGTGATCGGCAACACCGTGAACCTGGCGGCACGCCTTTGCGGTTACGCCAGGCCGATGGATATCGTGGTGTCGGATGCGGTCCAGCGCTCGCTGGGCCAGCAACGGGATTTCCGCTGCGTGGAGCCGCGGCAGGCGGAAATCCGCGGTCTCACCGGCAAAGTGACGCTGTACCGGCTGGAGCGGCCGTCCCAGGCCGTGGTGTCCTGACACTTTCAGTCTCTGTCTTTCGCCTGTTTGATCGCCTCCAGCCGGGCCTCGCGCATTGCCCGGGCGATCTCCTTTCCCTGCAGGCCCTGTTCTGCGAACGTTTTTCCATCCACCCCGGCGGCGGCCGCCAGACAGGCCGAAAGCAGTTCGCGCTGGGGATAATCGCGGTCTTCGAAACCGGTCCTGCCCCGGGCATCCGCCTCGCAGGCCAGCAGCAGGGCCGCAAAGCGTTCCGGTCGGCGAAAGGCGTCGCAGCGCTCCAGCAGCTTCAGTACCGTCTCCGGTCGCAGCTCGACGGCGCGGTGCACGTTCAGATGGTGCTCGGCAGCCATCAGCGCCAGCTCGCGGTGGGCGTTCGGCACCTTGTAGCGCTGGCAGACGGCGCGGATCAAGGGCAGCCCGCGACGCTCATGGCCGATATGCCGGGGCCACTCGGCTTTCGGCGTCACGCCCTTGCCCAGGTCGTGCATCAGTGCGGCAAAGCGCACCTCGGTGCTGTCGCTGAGGCGCGCCGCCTGGTCCAGGACCATCAGCGTGTGCACGCCGCTGTCCACCTCGGGGTGGTACTCCGGTCGCTGGGGAACGCCGAACAGCGCTTCCAGTTCCGGGATCAGGCGCTGCAGCGCGCCACAGTCGCGCAGGACCTGAATGAAAGCCGACGGCCGGGCTTCGCCCAGGGCCTTGGCCATTTCCTGCCAGACCCGCTCCGGGACCAGCGCGTCCACCTCACCGTCCTCCGCCATCTGTCTGGCCAGGGCCAGCGTGTCATCGGCCGGCTGGAAACCCAGCGGTGCATAGCGCGCGGTGAAACGGGCCAGACGCAGGATGCGGACGGGGTCCTCCCGGAACGCCTCGGACACGTGGCGCAGCCGGCGTTGTTCGAGATCGCGGCGGCCGTCGAAGGGATCGACCAGAGTGCCGTCGGGGCGCTGGGCCATGGCGTTCACGGTCAGGTCGCGCCGTGCCAGGTCTTCCTCCAGCGTTACGTCCGGCGAGGCGTGGAAGCTGAAGCCGTGATAGCCGCGGGCGGTCTTGCGTTCGGTGCGCGCCAGCGCGTACTCCTCGTGGGAGCGGGGGTGCAGGAATACCGGGAAATCCTTGCCCACCGGTCGAAAGCCCCGGCGCTCCATGTCCGCGGGCGTGGCACCCACCACCACCCAGTCGCGCTCCTTCACCGGCCGCTCTAGCAGCGCATCGCGGACGGCGCCGCCCACGAGATAGACGTCCAGGCCAGAGGTGACCGGATCGTCCCCGCTCATCGACCGGCGGTCTGGCGGAAACGGTTGTAAAGCCCGCGGGCGTGCCGGGAGCCGAGATAGGC
This sequence comes from Ectothiorhodospiraceae bacterium, assembly GCA_050485425.1. GTDB lineage: Bacteria > Pseudomonadota > Gammaproteobacteria > Nitrococcales > Aquisalimonadaceae > LSCE01. Next base: position 17,359 of record JBJHBJ010000057.1, read on the forward strand.
AGGGACCACGGCTTCCACGGCGGTGGGGTGGATGCCCAGCTTCGGCAGCCCGTTGTCCTTGCTGATGTTGTCCACCGTCGCAGACAGGTAGTTATCCATGGAGTAGGGTTTCGTCGGCCAGAGGCCCAGCACCCTGGCCTGCAGGCGGGACAGCCAGTCCGGGGCCGGCATGACGATGCGGCGCAGGCGTGCCATGGAGGCGGTGTATTCCACCAGGGCTTGCAGCGTGTATTCCTTCGGGCCGCAGAGATCGTAGGTGCGGCCGAAGGTATCGCGGTTGGTCAGGCTGCGGGTGTAGGCTTCCGCCACATCCCCGACATAGACCGGGGCGAAGCGCGCATGCGGGGTGGGCAGCGGAAACACGCCGGGCGCGATGCGCAGCAGGCCGGCAAAACGGTTGAAGAAGCTGTCCTCCGGGCCGAAGATCGTCGACGGCCGGAAGATGGTCACTGCCAGCTCCTCGCCGTGGGCGGCCCGCGCCAGCAGCTCCGCCTCCCCCTTGGTTCTCTGGTAGAAGCTGGGCGCGTTCTCGGCGTCGGCGCCCAGTGCGCTCATGTGCAGGTAGCGCTTGACGCCCGTGGCGCGGCAGGCGGCGATGACCGACTTGGTGAGTTCCACGTGTGCGCGCCGGAAGCCGCTGCCGTCCCGTCCGGATTCGTTGAGGATGCCGACCAGGTTGATGACTGCATCCATGCCTTCCAGCAGTTCCGTGAGGGCGCTCTGGTCGTGGATGTCGGCTTCGACGAGCTGCAGGTCGGGAATGATGAGCATATGCCGGCTGCGCTCCCGCCGCCGTGTCGGGACGCGGGATCTGATGCCCTGGCGTGCCAGGCGGTTGGCCAGGTGCCGTCCGACGAAACCGCTACCCCCCAGTATGCAAACCCGTTCCATACGCATGTTGGTCAACTCCGAACTGTTGCGATTACCCGTTTTCCGGGAACGGCCGTCATTGTAAGGGAAAATCCTGTTCATCCCATTGTCGTCGACCGGGACTGGCTTTTCAGCCCGTTTTCCTGTTTGGTAAGCGCACCATCGCGCACGTACCTCGCGCCGTCCGCGACCGCGAGCGTGAGACCTCAACGCCCGCCAGGGGGAGGAGCATGCTGCTAGACCTGCTGATCTATCTTGCCGCTGGTGCCGTCTCCGGCCTGATCGCCGGCCTTTTCGGTCTCGGTGGCGGAGTTGTCATCGTGCCCGTGCTGATCGTGGTGCTGGGGGCGCAGGGTGTCTCCCAGGAGGTGCTGATGCAGATGGCGGTGGCCAGTTCGCTGGCTGTCATTGTGATTACCTCCATTTCGTCGGTGCGTGCCCATCATCGCCTGGGCGGCGTGCGCTGGGATATTTTTCGTCGCATGGTCGCTGGAATCGCCCTGGGTGCGGCGGCCGGCGCCGTGCTGGCCAATATGCTGAGTTTTGATGTGTTGCGGGGCGTGCTCGGCCTGTTCCTGCTGGCGGTAGCGGTGCAGATGGGCTTGGGATTGCGCCCCCGGGCAGAGGGGCGGTTGCCTGGAATGCCGGGGCTCAATGCCGCTGGCTTTGTCATCGGCGGCTTCTCGGCGCTGGTCGGTATCGGCGGTGGAACACTCACGGTGCCATACCTGAGCCGCTGCGCGGTGGAGATGCGCGAGGCCGTGGCGACATCGGCTGCCGGCGGGATGCCGATTGCCATGGCGGGGTCGCTGGGCTTCGTGGTCACCGGCTGGGGGCACCCGGCGCTGCCGGACTATGCCACCGGCTATGTCTACTGGCCGGCGGTAGCCGGGATTGCCGTGGCCAGCTATCTGTTGGCCCCCGTCGGTGCCCGCCTTGCCCACCGTCTGCCGCCCGCGTTGTTGCGGCGGGTGTTTGCGATACTGCTGGGTTTGATCGGGCTGCGGCTGCTGCTGGGCTAGGCAGAACAGTCTGTGTCCGCTGCGGAACAAGTGTTGTGCTCTGCAACAGGATGTTGCGTCGCAGCAACCCCTTTAGACTATCCCCATTCGTTGCCGTATGTCCGTCTGGTCAATGCTCGGTGGAGGTAGTGATGTCCCAGGTTCCCCTGAAGCAAAGCCTGATCTCCGTTTCCCCCCTGATTCTTGCGCAACTCCAGCAGGAAACCCGGGTAGTGACCGGTGTGAGGAATGGGCGCAAGGGGCGCAAGGCCGAAGGGCCGGTGCGTGTGGATGTGAACGCCCTGTTGAACACGGCCTTTGCCGGTTCAGGCGCCGCGCTGCGGCAGAGCTGGTAACACGCCATTCCCCGGCCCCGCGCAACGCGGGGCCGGATTCATCTCAGAAGCGCAGCCGTATGCCTGCGTGCAGGCCGTCATCGATCTTCACGTTCCGATAGCTGTCCGAACGCGCCTGGATCTGGCGGTATCCCAGGAATACGTGCGCGCCGCGCGTGATCTCCGCTTCCAGCCGGATCATGCCCTCTGTCACGCGGTCGGTGTCGCCCGAGGTGGTGATATTTGGCGAGAGGTAGCCGTGCAGCACCACCGCCATGGGAATCTGCGCCGGGATGCCGATGCCGATCTCGCCGCCGATACCAAGGGCGATGAAGTCTTCGTCCGGGCGGTCCAGCGACCCTGCCCAGAGCTTGGTTCCGATACCGAAGGTGACAGGCTGCCAGCGCCCGTCCACGCGGTTGTTCACCTGCAGGAACAGCGAGCCCAGCAGATCCTTGTCTTCGTTGTAGAGCACCGAGCCACCGAACTGGGTGGCCTGGGTGGAGGTCTGGTTCAGATTCCCGGCAGCCTTGATCTCGGCCATGGCATCGCTGAGCGCGATTTCCAGCTCCGTTGCCTGGGTGCCCAGGGCCGTTGTCATCAGCGCGGTTGCAAGTGCAAGGCGGCGCAGCATGTTGTTCTCCATGAGATCGGGGCCGGACAGCCGGCCCGAGTTCGAGCCGTTGCGAACGGCGCTTCGTGTTTGTTCCTGCGCTATTAGACGGTCTCCGCACCGGCGCTTCAAGCTGTCGCCGATGACAAACGCGGCAGACCGGGCTACTTCAGGCCCAGTTTCTTTTCCAGGTAATGAATGTTGGTGCCGCCTTTCTGGAAATTGGCGTCCGCCAGGATGTCCTGATGCAGCGGCACGTTGGTCTTGATGCCTTCGACGACGATTTCCGACAGCGCGGTGCGCATGCGGGCCAGGGCGGATTCCCTGTCGTCGCCGAACGCAATCACCTTACCGATCATCGAGTCGTAATGGGGAGGAACCGCATAGCCGCTGTAGATGTGGCTGTCCACGCGGATTCCCGGGCCGCCGGGCGCATGGTACTGAGTGATCTTGCCGGGCGATGGCAGGAACCGGACAGGGTCCTCGGCATTGATGCGGCATTCGATGGCATGTCCCCTGAGCCGGATGTCTTCCTGGCGGTACCGCAGGGTGTCGCCGCCGGCCACGGAAAGCTGCTCCTTCACCAGATCGACCCCCGTCACCATTTCGGTGACCGGGTGCTCCACCTGGATGCGGGTGTTCATCTCGATGAAATAGAAGTTGCCGTCCTCGTACAGGAATTCGAAGGTGCCGGCCCCCCGGTAACCGAGCTGCCGACAGGCATCCGCACAGCGTTCGCCGATTTCCTGCCGCTGTGCTTCGGTAATGCCGGGTGCCGGGCTTTCCTCGATCACCTTCTGGTGGCGGCGCTGCATGGAGCAGTCGCGTTCGCCCAGATGGATGGCGTTGCCGTGGCTGTCGGCCAGCACCTGAATCTCGACATGGCGCGGGTTCACTAGGAACTTCTCCATGTACACCATGGAGTTGCCGAACGCGGTGCGTGCCTCGTTGCGGGTGACCGAGATCGCGCCCAGCAGGTCGGCTTCCTTGTGCACCACGCGCATGCCGCGCCCGCCGCCGCCACCAGCCGCCTTGATGATCACCGGGTAGCCGATCTGCGAGGCCAGCCGAAGGTTGCGTTGTTCATCGTCGTCCAGCGGACCGTCCGAGCCGGGAACGCAGGGAATGCCGGCTTCCTTCATGGCGCGGATGGCCGAGACCTTGTCCCCCATCAGGCGAATGGTCTCCGCACGCGGCCCGATGAAGATGAAACCGGAGCGTTCCACACGCTCGGCGAAATCGGCGTTCTCCGACAGGAAACCGTAGCCGGGATGGATGCCGTCCGCGGCGGTGACTTCCGCTGCACTGATGATGGCGGGAATGTTCAGGTAGCTCTCGGATGAGCTGGCCGGCCCGATGCAGACGGTTTCGTCGGCCAGTCGCACGTGCTTGAGATCCCGGTCGGCGCTGGAATGCACGGCCACCGTGCGAATGCCCAGCTCCCGGCAGGCGCGCAGAATGCGGAGCGCGATTTCGCCGCGATTGGCGATAAGAACTTTTTCCAGCATGAAGTTCGTCCCGTCGTGACTGGCGTTACTGGATGATGAACAGCGGCTGGTCGTATTCCACCGGCTGGCCGTCTTCCAGCAGGATGGCGGCCACGACGCCGTCCTTGTCGGCCTCGATCTGGTTCAGCATCTTCATGGCCTCGATGATACAGAGGGTGTCGCCGACCTTGACGTGTTGGCCTTTTTCGGCGAACGGTTTTGCGCCGGGGGCGGGCGCGCGGTAGAAGGTGCCTACCATGGGCGAGCGTACCTGGTGGCCCTCCGGCGCGCCACCGTCTTTCTCGGCAGGGGCCGGTGCGGCGGATACCGAGCTCTCCGTGGCAGGTTGTGGCGCCGGTGCGGCATGCTGGGGGGCCTGCATCGGCGCAGCGGCGTAGATCGGCTGGGCGTTGGGACCGCTGCGACTGATGCGCACGGACTCCTCGCCCTCCTTGATTTCGATTTCGTTGACGCCGGATTCCTCCAGCAGTTCGATCAGGCGTTTGATCTTCCGAATATCCATGGGGTGTGCCGTCCCGTCAGTTCTTGTTGATGAGTTTCGCGGCCGCTCGCAGAGCCAGCGCGTAACCTTCGGCGCCCAGACCGGTGATCACCCCCACCGCCTTGTCGGACAGATAGGAATGCTGCCGGAACGCTTCTCGTGCGTGGACGTTGGAGAGGTGTACCTCAATAAACGGTATGCCAACGCCGATCAGCGCATCCCGGAGAGCGATGCTGGTATGGGTATAGGCCGCCGGATTGATGATGATGAAAGCAGTGCCGTCTTCCGCCGCCTGGTGGATGCGGTCGATCAGCGCGCCCTCGTGGTTGTGCTGCAGGGAGTCGAGTTCCAGCCCGAATTCCCGGGCCAGTCCGGTCAGGCGATCGGTGATGGTTTGCAGCGAATCCGCCCCGTAGATGCCAGGCTCGCGTTTCCCCAGCAGGTTCAGGTTCGGACCGTGCAGCACCAGCACCTTGCTCATACGTCTGCTCCCCCAAACGACAATCCGCCGAACGGGTCGGCGGCGACTGACCGCAGATTGTGGAGGATCAGCTTAGCGATGTCTACACATGGCTGCGAGATCGGTGAACTTGTCCACAAAGTTTGACACTAACCGATCTGACAGAAGTGTCATGTTGGTGCTCAGTCCACCAGTTGTTCACGGATCAGGGGCTCGATCATGTCGCGGGTGACCTCTCCGCTCAGGCGTTCGATGATGCGGCCGTTGCGATCGATGATGACCGTATAAGGCAGCAGGCCCCGCTCGCTGCCGTAACTTGCCGCCACCCGCATGGCTTCATACTCGCCCTGCATGCTGGGATAGGACAGCCCGATCTCCTCGGCAAAGGCTGCCGCGTTCTCGCGCCGCTCCACCGCCACGCCGACGAATTGCAGGCCGAGGTCGCCGTATTCTTCCTGAAGCGCGTTGAAGAGAGGAATCTCCTTCACGCAGGGCGGGCACCAACTTGCCCAGAAATTCAGCGCGATCAGCTTGCCGTCCCATTCGCTGATCGAGCGGGGTTCACCGTCCAGGTCCGGCAGCGTGAAGTCCGGCCGTATTTCCGCCTGCATCTGCTGCCAGACGGAATAGGCAATGGCGCCGGCCGCGGCACCCAGCAGCATGGCGAATGACAGCAGGAAGAGATGACGTTTGATGGAAGAGCGCATGATTCGTGGGCAGGCCTGTCGTTCCGTGTGAGTTCAGAGGGTTTCCAGTCGCTGCAGGAATTCCGCGGGGCCGGCAAAGCCGACCAGGCGCTGTTCGCGCCGCTCGATGCCGTCGGGGCCATAGAATATCACTGCCGGCGGCAGGAACACGTCCAGCCGCGAGAGCAGTTCGCGGTCCGCCGACGTCATCCGCGTGACGTCCACCTTCAGGGTCACCGCGTCACGCAGGGAATCCACCACGCCGGGGTCGGCGAACGTGCGGTCTTCCAACTGCACACAATACACGCACCAGTCCGCGTAAACGTCCACCAATGCCACCCGGCCTTGTTCGGAAGCCTGGCGGAGCGCGCCTTCAAGCTGCTCCACCGATGACACGTCCTGCCATTCCACCGCCGGCCGCTGTTCACCGCGGTCCGCCAGTGGAGCCAGTGGTTGCCAGAAACTGCTTCCGCCCGCTGCAGCACCGGCCAGCAGCACCAGGCCCCAGCCCGCCAGCACCAGCGAGGCGAGCTGGCGCATGCGGAGCAGGCGGGAGGCCGGCCCGGTGACGCGGTCCAGCAAGCCCAGCCAGGCGGCGATGCCGGCCAGCCATGCCGCCCACAACAGCAGGATCACCGGGCCCGGCAGGAAGCGATCCAGCATCCAGACGGCGACCGCCAGGAAGAGGAAGCCGAACGCCTGCCTGGCGCGCACCATCCAGGGACCGGAACGCGGCAGCCAGCGGCCCGCTGCTGTGCCGATCACCAGCAGGGGGAGTCCCATGCCCAGTGCCATGACGTACAGCGCCGCACCGCCGAGCGCGGCATCGCCGGTGTTGCTGATGAACACCAGAGCGGCGATCAGCGCGGGCCCGGAACAGGCGCCGACGATCAGCGCGGAAAGTGTTCCCATCACGGCGGCACCGACGAACGTGCCGCCGCGCTGGTTGCGCGACAAGGCGTCCAGCCGGCTTTGCATGCCGGCCGGCAGCTGAATGGCGTAGAGCCCGAACATGGACAGGGCCAGCGCGACGAACACGGCCGCGAAGGTACCGAGCACCCAGGGGCTCTGCAGGTCGGCCTGGATGGCCGAACCGGTCAGGCCGGCGGCAGCGCCCGCCAGGGCGTACGTTACCGCGGTGGCCTGGACGAAGACCATGGACAACCAGAAGGCGCGCCAGCCTGACCGCTGGCTGTCCCCGGCGATCAGGCCGGACAGGATGGGAATCAGCGGGTACAGGCACGCGGTGAACGCGAGCAGGACGCCTGCCAGCAGGAAACCCGTCAGCATGAGGCCGATGTTGTTGCCGGCCAGCAGCGCCTCCAGGTCCATCAGGCCGGCGCTGCCGCCCGATGCAGTTGCCGCACCGGCCCCGCCCCCGCTGCTGAAACCGGTGCTGATGACGCCGTTGCCCAGGTCCACGCTGGCGTCCATTGGTGGATAGCACACGCCGGTATCCGAGCAACCCTGGAAGCTGGCAGTCAGAACCTGGCCCGGGGTCACCGGTTCGGCCAGCCGGATATAGACTTCAAGCGTGTCGTAGTAGACCTCCATGATCCCGAAGGTGGGGTCGTCGGTCTTCACGCCCCCCGGCATTTCGTAGCCGACGATGCTGTTCCCTTCGACCTCGAAGGCCAGGCGGTCGCGGTAGAGATAGTAGCCGTCCGCCGTCTCCCAGCGGGCGACGAGCACATCGCCGGCCACCTGTTCCACGACAAAGGGGAAGGCCTGCTCGGGGTCGAGCAGGCCATCTCCGCTGCTCATCAGTCGCGACCACATGCCGCCCTGGGACTGGGCAGCCGCACCGGCCGGTAACAGCAGCGCGGTCAGCGTCGATAGCAGCAGCAGAATCAGTAGAGATCGTTTCACATGCAGCATCTCGGGGTCGGGACAGCAGGGTTGCCGGCGGCTCAGTCCTGTTCCGGGGATGTCTGGTAGGTGACCCAGGCCAGGTAATCGGACAACCCACCGCTAACAGGGACCGCAATGATCTCCGGGAGTTCTTCGCTGTGCAAGCGGAGCACCGTGGCCTCCACCCGTTTCCAGGCTTCCCGGGTGGTCTTGATCACCAGCAGGATCTCCTGGTCGTGGTGGGTTTCACCCTTCCAGCGGTAGACCGACGTGAGGCCCGGGACAATGTTCACGCAGGCGGCGTGGCCGTCCTCCACCAGCGTGTCGGCGATTTCCATGGCCAGCGCCATGCTCGGGCAGGTGCTGAGCCCGACCAGGTGTTCGGATGTCATCGCTTGCCCTCCCGCGCAGTGAATCCGCTTGAATTGTACCAGCCGGGGCCCCACATCGTCCGCAGTCGCCAGGCCAGGTCGGCGCGCTGTGCTAACAGAGGGAAACGACGCTTGACTCCGGTTAGTCGGCGATTATTATTAGCACTCACCGGGGGCGAGTGCTAACAGCAGCCCCCAGGACGTATTCAGTTTGCATCAACCGCTTCAGGAGAAAGGCCAGATGAACATTCGTCCGTTGCATGATCGCGTGATCATCAAGCGTATGGAAGAAGAGCGCACCACCCCGGGCGGCATCGTCATCCCGGACAGCGCCACCGAAAAGCCGATCCGCGGTGAAGTGATGGCCGTCGGCAAGGGCAAGTCCAATGACAAGGGCGAGGTCCAGCCGCTGGACGTGAAGGTCGGCGACAAGGTGCTGTTCGGCAAGTATGCCGGCACCGAGGTGAAGGTGGATGGCGAGGATCTCCTCGTCATGCGCGAGGACGACATCATGGCGGTGTTCCAGGGCTGAGACCCGGTGCACTACCAGCCAGCTTTTCTTTGAAACCTGTTTCTCAAGAGGACACTCCCATGGCAGCAAAAGACGTTCGTTTCGGTGATGACGCTCGTCATCGGATGATTGCCGGTGTGAACATCCTGGCGAATGCCGTCAAGGTCACCCTGGGCCCGCGCGGCCGTAACGTGGTGCTGGAAAAGAGCTTCGGCGCCCCCACCGTGACCAAGGACGGCGTGTCCGTGGCCAAGGAAATCGAGCTGAAGGACAAGTTCGAGAACATGGGCGCCCAGATGGTGAAGGAAGTCGCTTCCCAGACCTCCGACGTGGCCGGCGACGGCACCACCACCGCCACCGTGCTGGCGCAGGCCATTCTGCGTGAGGGCATGAAGGCCGTGGCCGCCGGCATGAACCCGATGGACCTCAAGCGCGGCATCGACAAGGCCGTGAGCGCCGCCACCGCCGAGCTGCGCAACCTGTCCAAGCCCTGCGAAGACCACAAGAGCATCGCTCAGGTGGGCACCATCTCCGCCAACTCCGACAGCAGCATCGGCGAGATCATCGCCGAAGCCATGCAGAAGGTTGGCAAGGAAGGTGTCATCACCGTGGAAGAGGGCTCGGGTCTGGAGAACGAGCTGGACGTCGTGGAAGGCATGCAGTTCGACCGCGGCTACCTGTCCCCGTACTTCATCAACAACCAGCAGAGCATGAGCGCCGAGCTGGAGGACGCCTACATCCTGCTGTGCGACAAGAAGATCTCCAATATCCGCGAACTGCTTCCGGTGCTGGAGAACGTCGCCAAGTCCAGCCGCCCGCTGCTGATCGTGGCCGAGGACATCGAAGGCGAAGCGCTGGCCACGCTGGTGGTCAACAGCATGCGCGGCATCGTGAAGGTGGCCGCTGTGAAGGCGCCCGGTTTCGGTGACCGTCGCAAGGCCATGCTGCAGGATATCGCCATCCTGACCGGCGGCACGGTGATCTCCGAGGAAGTGGGTCTGTCCCTGGAGAAGGCCGGCCTGGACGATCTGGGTTCCGCCAAGAAGGTGCAGGTCACCAAGGAAAACACCGTCATCGTGGACGGCGCTGGCCGCGGCGAGGACATCAAGGGCCGCGTCGAGCAGATCCGCGCGCAGATCGAGGAAGCCACCTCGGACTACGACAAGGAGAAGCTGCAGGAGCGCGTCGCCAAGCTGGCCGGCGGTGTCGCCGTGATCAAGGTGGGTGCTGCCTCCGAGATCGAAATGAAGGAGAAGAAGGCCCGCGTCGAAGACGCCCTGCACGCCACCCGCGCTGCCGTTGAAGAAGGTATCGTGCCGGGTGGTGGTGTTGCCCTGGTGCGCACCATCAAGGCGCTGGAAGGCCTGAGCGTGGAAAACCACGACCAGGAAGTGGGTATCTCCATCATCCGTCGCGCCATCGAAGAGCCGCTGCGCCAGATCGTCGGCAATGCCGGCATCGACGGTGCCGTTGTGCTGGCAAAGGTGTTGGAAGGCGAAGGTAACTTCGGCTACAACGCCCAGACGGACCAGTACGGCGACATGATCGAGTTCGGTATCCTGGACCCGACCAAGGTGACCCGTTCCGCGCTGCAGAACGCCGCGTCCGTCTCCTCCCTGATGATCACCACCGAGGCCATGGTGGGCGAGCATCCGGAAGAGAAGAAGGGCGGCGACATGCCCGACATGGGCGGCATGGGAGGCATGGGCGGCATGATGTAAGCCGCTCGGCCTCCGAGCCCCGAAGCCCCGCCATCCGGCGGGGCTTTTTTTCTCTACGCCAAGGCCGTAACGCTCTGTTATGTCCCGCGTTGGGTAGTAGCCGCGCAGCGGTTGCTACCGTCGGGCGCAAGCCCGCCCCGTCCGACCGGCCCGACGCCTCGCTTTCCCACAAATCCGCAACCACCATTTCTCGGCTCTTTCTGGCCTGCCCGTCTGGAGTGGCCGGCGTACAGCCTGTAATGTGGCTGCAGTTGCCATAACGGAAACACCGACTGATTCCCGCGCTCGAATGAGGGAACTGATCAGTGTTTCCCTGTCAGACGGAACGGTGCCCGTGAGCGACACATCCCGTGACCTGATCGACCGCGCCATGTCGCGGCTCCCCGATACCCTGCGTCACCAGACCGCCGACTGGATTGCGGATTATCTGCAGATTGCCGATCTGCCGGACAGCGATCTGGCGCTGCAGTCGCTGCCCATGGTCTGGTCCTGCAGCCCTTTCGTGGCCCGGGCCTGCCTGCGCAATCCGGACCTGTTGCCGGAACTGGTGGAGAGCGGCGATCTGGAGACCGCCTATCCGGAGGACGCTTACGCTACCCGCCTCCAGGACGCCTTGTCGGCGGTGAAGGACGAGGATGCGTTGGCCGTCACGCTGCGCCGGTTCCGGAATCGCGAGATGGTGCGCATCGCCTGGCGGGATCTGGCCGGATGGGCCGGCCTGGAGCAAACGCTGCGGGAACTCTCCGACCTGGCGGACGCCTGCACTGACGGTGCGCTGGCATTTCTTCGGAAGCGATTGCAGAAACGCTATGGCGTCCCCCGCGACGCCGACGGCAACGCGGTGCAGTTCTACGTGCTGGGCATGGGGAAGCTCGGCGGGCGTGAACTCAACTATTCGTCGGATATCGATCTCATCTTCGGCTTTTCCGCCGCCGGTGAGACCGACGGGGGGCGCACCCAGGCCAACGAGCAGTATTTCACGCGGCTGGGCCAGAAACTGATCCAGGCGCTGGATGCCCAGACCGTGGAGGGGTTTGTCTTCCGGGTGGACATGCGCCTGCGCCCTTACGGCGACTCCGGCCCGCTAGCCATGACCACCGATCAACTGGAAACCTATTACGAGAGCCAGGGCCGCGAGTGGGAACGCTATGCCATGATCAAGGCGCGCGTGGTGGCAGGCGATCAGGATGCCGGCAATGAACTGCTGTCCATGCTCCGGCCATTCGTCTATCGCCGCTACCTGGATTACGGCGCGCTGGAACAGTTGCGCGACATGAAGGCGATGATCGCCAGGGAAGTCGAGCGCAAGGGTATGGAGCACAACATCAAGCTCGGGCTCGGCGGAATCCGGGAGATCGAGTTCGTCGGCCAGGCATTTCAGTTGATTCGCGGGGGCCGGGAGCGCGGCCTGCAACTGCGCAGCATCCTGCGGGTGCTGGAATACCTGGGGCAGCACAACGCGCTGCCCGGGTACGCCGTGCGCGAACTGCTGGAAGGCTACGATTTCCTGCGCCGCACGGAGAACCGACTGCAGGCGATGGAGGACCAGCAGACCCACACCCTGCCCGACGATGGCCGGGAGCAGTTGCGGCTGGCGGTCTCCATGGGGTTCGACCGCTGGCAGGATTTCGATGCAAAACTCTCGGACGTGCGCCGCCGTGTGCATGACCATTTCGAGCAGGTGTTCGCCGCCCCCCAGGCCGAGGCCGAGGCGCCCCATCATCCGCAGGACGATCCGCAACTGGGTGACATCTGGGTGGACGAGGTCACCGGCGAGAAGGCGGAAGCGCTGCTTGAGAAAAATGGCTTCAGTGACGGCGCCGAAGCGCTGAAGCGCCTGCTGGCATTTCGCGAGGGTAGCCATTGCCGTGCGTTGAGCAGCAACGGCCGCATGCGTCTGGATCGGCTGATGCCGCTGCTCATCGGGGCCATTTCCGCCGCCGATCATCCGGACGCGACGCTGGCTCGTGTGCTGGACCTGCTGGAAGCCATCGTCAACCGCACGGTCTACATCTCACTGCTGGTCGAACACCCGATGGCGCTGTCACAACTGGTGAAGCTCTGCTCCGCCAGCCCGTGGATCGCCCGCCACCTGTCCCGCTACCCGGTGCTGCTGGACGAACTGCTGGATCCGCGCACGCTGTATGCGCCGTTGAAGCGCAGCGCGCTGGAAGCGGAGCTGGCGGAGAGGCTGGATGCCAATCCGGAAGACGACCTGGAGCAGCAGATGGAAGTGCTGCGTCAGTTCAAGCAGGCGAACACGTTGCGCGTTGCGGCGGCGGACGTCTCCGGTGTGACGCCGCTGATGGTGGTCAGCGATTACCTGACCGATGTGGCGGAAGTGGTGCTGGCCCGCGTCGTGGAGCTGGCCTGGCGGCATCTCGAGAGCCGGCACGGCAAACCCCGCTGTGAAGTGGACGGCGAGCAGCGCGAAGCCGGATTCGGCATCATCGGTTACGGCAAGCTGGGCGGCCTGGAACTGGGCTACGGCTCCGACCTGGACCTGGTGTTCATCCACGACGGCGAGGGCAGGCAGCTCGGCACGGATGGTGATCGCCAGGTGGACAACAATGTGTTCTTCGCCCGGCTGGCCCAGCGCATCATCCACATCCTGGGCGCCACCATGGCCGGCGGCGTGCTCTACGAGGTGGACACCCGCTTGCGTCCCAGCGGCCGCGCAGGGCTTCTGGCCACCACGCTGGAAGCCTACGCCGACTACCAGCGGGAAAAGGCCTGGACCTGGGAGCATCAGGCGCTGGTGCGTGCCCGCTTTGTCTACGGCAGCCAACGGCTGCGGGACGGCTTCGACAAGGTTCGGCGGGAGATGCTCTCCCGCGAGCGTGATGCCGGGAAACTGCGCCGGGAGGTGCGGGACATGCGCGAGCGCATGCGGGAGGAAAAGGGCGGGCGCGATCCGGCCCTGTTCAATCTGAAACAGGATCGGGGCGGTATCGCGGACATCGAATTTATGGTGCAATATGGCGTTCTTTCAGGCGCCCACCAGGCCCCCAGCCTGCTGCGTTACACGGACAACATCCGCCTGCTGGCCGAGTTCAGTCAGACCGGCTGGTTAAGCGGGGAACAGGCACAGTTGCTGGCCGATGCCTATCGTGCCTACCGAACCCGGGTACACCGTGCCACGCTGCAGGAACAGCCGGCTGTGGTCCCCGTCGAGGATGTTGCGGAGCTGCAGCAGTCGGTGGCCGAGATCTGGCAGAGCCTGATGGACGACAAACCCCATTAGTTGGTCCGGCCGCCGCGGCCGCGACAGGTGATTCTTGAGGAGACGGCTCGATGACGATGGATGACCGCGATGGCCTGATCTGGCTGGACGGTGAATTCCGGGCCTGGCGCGATGCCAAGGTGCATGTGCTGACCCATACCCTGCACTACGGCATGGGCGTATTCGAAGGCATACGGGCTTATTCCACCGAGCGCGGTACCGCCGTTTTCCGTTTGCGCGAACACACCGACCGCCTGTTCAACTCCGGCAAGATCCTCGGCATGCGCCTGCCGTATACGCCGGACCAGGTGAACGAGGCCATACTGGAATGCCTGCGCCGGAACAATCTCCAGAGCGCCTACATCCGGCCGATGGCCTTCTACGGTTCCGAGGGCATGGGCCTGCACGCCCACAACCTGCAGGTGCATTTCATCGTCGCGGCCTGGGAATGGGGCGCCTACCTGGGCGCCGAGAACATGCAGCGCGGTATTCGCGTGAAGACCTCCTCATTCTCGCGCCACCATGTGAACGTCACCATGTGCCGGGCCAAGGCCAACGGCAACTACATGAATTCCATGATGGCGCTGAAGGAAGCCGAGGACAGCGGTTACGACGAGGCGCTGCTGCTCGACGTGGACGGCTTTGTCTGCGAAGGTTCCGGCGAGAACTTCTTCATGGTGCGCAACGGCGTGCTGTACACGCCCGAGCTGACCTCGGCCCTGGAGGGCATCACCCGCGATACCGTCATGCACCTGGCCGCCGAGATCGGGTTGCCGGTTCGCGAGAAGCGCATCACCCGTGACGAGGTGTACACCGCGGACGAGGCCTTCTTCACCGGCACCGCGGCGGAAGTGACGCCGATCCGGGAACTGGATGGGCGCGTGATCGGCAACGGCAGCCGGGGGCCGATTACCGAGCGGCTGCAACAGATGTACTTCGATCAGGTGGAAGGCCGCCGGGAAGCCTACCCGGAGTGGCTCAGCTTCGTATAATGACGGCGGCGGCGACCGCGCCGCCGCCCGTGTCGCAGTTTCTCAGGAGTATCGCCGTGCCCGACCCGCAGACGCATGATCG
>JBJHBJ010000058.1:0-31277 GCA_050485425.1 Ectothiorhodospiraceae bacterium
GATTGGCTGATGGGACTCGGCAGTTTCGTCGATCAACCGATAAAGGTTGCTGCGCGCCTCAGTGGCAGTGATTCCGGTCATGACGCACCTCTTGCGTGTTCAACTTTTAACCAAGTGTACGCCTTCTAGTACGTACGTCAAGCCGAACGCTCTGCATAACGTGACGCTAAGCCGCGCGAGGTACGAGCGTCTGCTGCATGGGCTTGTTGGGCCTTAGCTTACTCATCGGCGAGATCTTGAATCGTGAGATGAAACAAGAACCCCTCGTACGTCTGCAACATCGAAACAAATTGCTCGAAGGGGACGAACTCTCCATCGATGACCACACCTCCAGACGATACATGGCCCTTTGCCTCACCATGATACAGATGAGTTGATCCATGCTCCTTCTGCAGATAGCGGGTTGACAGATGCTTCCGTATCTTCTTTCTGAGTTCCCCAAGTACGTCGAACGGGCTGTTCGAAGAAAATGCCTCAAACTCGTAGCCTCCTTGCCGCACTTCGCGGGCGTGAACGGAGAACCCTAATGGGCTCTCGTGAACCACGTACTCGAATCGTCGCTCATCGCCTGCGAAATCAAGAAATCTGTCCCCGCTCGTGGCCCTCTGGCGAATTTCCGGCGGACCATGGCTGATGCGCACTTCGGGCAACTGGGGCCACTGGAGGCGGGCACGGGCTTAGGAAGCACAGGCGTTTGCGCGGCGTCTGAACCTCCGCTGACCGCTCGGGAGCGCGAAGTGCTGGCCCTGGTGGCGGAAGGCATGTCCAACAAGCAGATTGCCACCAGCCTGGCTATAGCTTCCGCCACGGTCGAGCGTCACGTCACCAACATCTATGCAAAGATCGGCGTGCGCTGTAGGGCCGAGGCGGCGCTTCGCGCCGTGGAAATGCGGGTCGCCACACGCCCCCAATACAGTTGACCCCGTAAGAAGCCACTGAATCAGCAGCTCCTTACGGGGTTCACCCCAGTCATGTCTACGGGGTATCCGTGATGTGCAACCACCGCCGAATGCGGAGACTGGTCTGCAGGCCCCGGGCCCTTGGCCTGGATCAGGCTTACAGATCAACCCGCCGGATGGAGGAGGACACATCATGGCAAACGGAACCCCTCAGGCAATTGGCCGTCAGGGATACGCCCTGAACGGCACTCTGCTGGAAATATGCTCCTGCGCAACTTCCTGCCCCTGCTTCATCGGTGAGAACCCGGACGGCGGTGAATGCTTCGGCGTGATCGCCTTCCACCTGGACCAGGGCTGGATAGCCGATCAGGACGTCTCCGGCCTTACCGTGGTCAATGTCGCCCACATTCCCGGCAACGCCCTGGCCGGGAACTGGCGCGTCGTCCTGCTGATTGACGACCGTGCCACCCCGGCCCAGGAACAGGCCCTGTTGCAGGCGTTACTGCCTGGGTTGTTGCTGGGCACTGATGGCGGTGATGTTCGTGGTGGGTATCGCCAACCTGGCCTGGATGATTCCGCTGGCCCTGTTGATGTTCTACGAGAAAGTCGGCCCCGGCGGCGATCGCACTGCCAGGCCCGTGGGGCTGTGCTGATCACGCTGGGGCTGGTGTTCGCGCTGGCGTCGGGAGGGACAGGCGGCCCGGGGCATTCACACTAGCCCTGCTCCATCGGCGTGTCTTCCCGCGCCGACCATTCCAGCAGGGAATTGTCGTACAGGCCCCAGTTTTCCTGGCCGAGCATCTCCAGGGCAAAGGCCGTGACGCTTGCAGCGATACCGCCGCCGCAGTAGGTGATGGCCCGGGGTACGGTCAACCCACCGGAGGCCTGTAGTAGCGCACGAATACGCTCGGTGGGCTGGAACGCCATGGTTTCGGGGTCGATCAGCTCCCGGGCAGGCACGTTCACGCTACCGGGAATCCGGCCGGGGCGGCCGTAGTGCGCACCGCCGGTACCCTGGAACTGCTCCGGCGCCAGCGCGTTCACCAGCAGGCAATCCGGCTGCTCGATCATCCGCCGGACCTCGTCCAGGCCGGCCACCCGCTGCGGCTGCGGTTGCGCCCGATAACGCTGCGGCGGAATGGCGGGAAGCTCGCGCGTCACCGGCAGATCCAGGCGTTGCCAATGCTCGAAACTGCCGTCCAGCAGCGAAACGCGCCGATGCCCCATCGCCCGCAGGACGAACCAGGCACGCGTCACGGGCAGGATCGACTTCCGCCCGTACAAAACCACATGGTGATCTTCGTTGATACCCAGGCCGCCCAGCAATTCCTCCATCTGTCCCTGACCGGGCAAGGTATAGGGAAACGCCCCGTCCGGGTCGGACAGGTCATCGCACATGTCCACGTGCTGCGCGCCGGGGATGTGCGCCCGTTCGTAATCCGGTCGTCCGCTCTCTATCCGCGACGGCCCCACCGGCTGGGGGGTCATGTAGGTGGTGCAGTCCAGGATGCGGAGCTGCGGATCGTCCAGGTGGTCGGTCAGCCAACGGGGCTCAACCAGCATTTCGGCGCGTCTGTCGGTCATAGCAAGGCCCTTGTCACATGCATGCGCAGGTACATCATGGTAACCCGCAATGTGACACGGGGCAGGCGCAAGCCGCGCCAGCCCCGGATCGGAGTGAGATCAGTGATGGGCCGAGACGGCCTTCATGAACTTGCCGCACTGGTCCCGCGGGGCCGCGCGCGAGAGATCGCCCATGGTCAACATCCCGACCATGCGCTTCTCGGCGTTGATGACCGGCAAGCGCCGGACCGCCCGTTCTTCCATCAGTTGCATTGCGTCCTCGATGTCATCGTCTTCCCAGCAGTAGACGATGCCTTCAGTCATGACGTCACGCGCCTTGAGGGTGGATACGTCCTTGCCCTTGGCGATGCCACGGCAGACGATGTCACGGTCCGTGAGCATGCCGATCAGGCGGTCGTTTTCGCCAATGGGAACGGCGCCGATGTCCTTCCTGTGGAACAGTTCGGCGATCTCCATGATCGGGGTGTCCGGGTCGCACCATTCTGCCCCGCGATGCATGGCTGTCTTCACATCCATTGCTTACACCTCCGTTTGCGAAATGCACCGGAAATATAGCAGAGAGCCCCGCGGACAAAGGAACGAGTACGCGCCGGGACAAGTCAACACAGTATGCTGGCAAACCTTGCGGAGGCGACGTGACGGGATCCATTCTCAATGGCTTCACGGGAGCCGTCGGCAATACGCCGCTGATACGGCTCGACCGGCTCTCTCGGGAGACCGGTTGCGAGATACTCGGCAAGGCCGAGTTCATGAACCCGGGCGGTTCGGTGAAAGACCGTGCAGCGCTGTACATGGTGCTGGACGCAGAACGCCGCGGCGCGCTCCGCCCCGGAGGAACCGTCGTGGAAGGCACCGCCGGCAATACCGGTATCGGCCTGGTCCATATCTGCAACGCACGTGGCTATCGCTGCGTGATCGTCATTCCGGAAACCCAGTCCCGGGAGAAGATCGACCTGCTCCGCACCCTCGGCGCCGAGGTGCATACGGTGCCCGCCGCGCCGTACAAGGATCCGAACAACTACCAGAAGGTCGCCGGCCGCATGGCGGAGGATATGGACAACGCCATCTGGGCCAACCAGTTCGACAACACCGCCAACCGGCAGGGCCACTATGAAACCACCGGGCCGGAAATCTGGGCGCAGACCGACGGCCGGATCGACGCCTTCGTGGCGGCCACCGGCACCGGAGGCACGCTGGCCGGCGTCGCCCGCTACCTGAAGGAACAGCGGGAATCCGTACGCTGCGTACTTGCGGACCCCAGCGGCAGCGCGCTCTACGCCTATGTGACCACAGGTCGTCCGGAGGTGATGGGCAGCGGCTCCATCACCGAGGGTATCGGCAGCTCCCGGGTCACGGCCAACCTGGAAGGCACGCCCATCGACGATGCATTCATGATCGAGGACCAGGCTGCAGTCACCATGGTCTACCGCCTGCTGCGCGAGGAAGGCCTGTTCCTGGGCAGCTCCACCGGCATCAACGTAGTCGCCGCCGTGGAGACAGCCCGCAAGATGGGGCCAGGGCATACCATCGTCACCGTGCTCTGCGACGGTGGCGGGCGCTACTACTCCCGGTTGTTCAACGCGGACTGGCTGGCGGAAAAGGGTTTGAATGCGGGCTGACGAGGCAATTGCCGCCCCTCCCGTATGCGGCGATGCCGCTTACTGGTCGAGGCCGTGGGCATGTTGCATGCGGCCGTAGGCGGCGTTGCTGGATATTCGGCGAAATCCGTCTAATATCCGCTTGCTATCCCTGCATTTTCCTGACGCCTTACCGGTGTCCCTACCCATGACGGGTGCCGCTCCGGGTACCCAGGAGGTTTGCCAGCGGGCCCACCCCGCCGTTTCCCCGTGCGATCTGCGTGATGTTGTCAATAAATCTCGCTCCCGTAGCCAATGGTGGAGGAACAGCCATGAACGGGTTTCGCGGTTTGGCGGTGTTGATTGCGCTCTTGCTGGGTTTGCAGCCCGGTTTCAGTGCCCTGGCCCAAGGCCAGCCCCAGGGGCATGGTCATGATCAGGGACAGACCAATGAGGGCGCCGCGGTGCCGTTGTTCGGCGGCCTCGGCGACCATCACTTTCCGATAACCACCAGGTCGGAACAGGCCCGACAATATTTCGACCAGGGATTGATGTTCATCTACGGCTTCAATCATTTCGAGGCGGCCCGCTCATTCGCCGAAGCGGTGAAGCAGGACCCGGCCTGCGCCATGTGCTACTGGGGTGTTTCCCTGGCCCTGGGGCCGCACATCAACGCCCCCATGTTCCCGGACGCAATAGCACCGGCATATCAGGCCCTGCAGCACGCGCAGGAGCATGCCCCGGGAGCCACGGAGCGTGAGCAGGCCTACATCAAGGCATTGTCCGCACGGTATCAGGAACAACCACCGGAGGACCGCTCAAGCCTGGACCGTGCCTACGCCGAGGCCATGCGCGAGCTGGCCGGCAACTACCCCGACGATCTCGACGCGGCCACGCTGTTCGCGGAATCCCTGATGAACCTGGTGCCGTGGAACTACTGGGACGAAAACGGCCAGCCCAGGGCCGAGACGGCGGAACTGGTGCAGGTGCTGGATACCGTGCTGGAGCGCGAACCCTATCATCCCGGCGCCCTGCACTATTACATCCATGCCCTGGAGAACTCGCCGAACCCGGAGCGGGCGGAAGGCGCGGCGGACCGGCTGCGGGAGCTCAATGTGCAGATCGGCCACATGATCCACATGCCCTCGCATATCTACGCCCGGATCGGCCGTTGGCATGACGCCTCGGTGGCCAACGAGGGCGCACTGGCAGACGACAAGGCCTACCTGGCCTCGCAAGAGGTACAGGGCATGGTGCCGCTGCTGTACCACCCGCACAACTTTCATTTCCTGTCCTGGACGGCGGGTATGGAAGGACGCAGCGCGGTGGCATACCAGGCCGCCGTGGAGCTGGTGGCGGCGACACCGGCAGAGCTGGTCAATGAACTGCCGTTCCTGCACAACTTCCTCATCATGCCGACGCTCACGCTGGTGCGCTTCGGCAAGTGGGACGAAGTGCTTGCGCTGCCCCAGCCGTCGGAGGATGCGGTGTTCCTGGCCGCCATCTCCCACTACGCCCGCGGGTTGGCCTTCGCCGCCAAAGGGGACGAGGCCCAGGCCCGACAGGAGGCCTCAAGGCTGCAGGCCATTGCCGACAGCGATGCATTGCACACACTGGAAATGCCCCAGGCATTCTTCCCGGGCGGCAGCATGATCGCCATTGCCAACAGTATCCTCCAGGCGGAAATCGCCCTGATGGACGGAGACCACGAAAAGGCGGTGCATCTGCTGGAGGACGCCGTGGCCGTGCAGGACGGGCTGCCGTACTTCGAGCCACCTTACTGGTTTGCATCGGCACGGTTGAATCTTGGCCGGGCGTTGCTGGCGCTGAACAGGCCCGAGGAGGCGGAAGCGGTGTACGAGCGGGATCTGGCGCAATACCCGCATAACGGCTGGGCGCTGGCCGGCCTGGCGAACAGCCAGCGGGCGCTGGGAAAGGTGGCGGAGGCGGACCAGACCATGCAACGCTTCCAGGAAGCGTGGAGGCATGCGGATACCGCCCTGGCCCGGCGGTAGGAGCCGGTGTTGAACGACGTCGGGCCGGCCAGCCCGGCCCGACGGGTTCTCAGCGGCGATCGCTTCGCTCCGGGCGCCCTGCCCGCGGCGAAACACCCATTATACGCGGAAGCGGCCCGCCATCTGCTGCAGTTCCTGCGCCAGCCGGGTCAGCGCGTCACCGGCCTCGGTGAGCTGGCGGTTGGAATCCGCTCCCTGCCTTGCCATGTCGCTGAGGTGATTGATGCTCTCGTTGATCTTCTCGGCAACCGCGCTCTGCTCCTCCGCAGCGCTGGCAATCTGCGTGTTCATGTCGCTGATCTGGCTAACGTTCTGGTTGATCGTATCCAGTGCCCCGCCGGCCTCGCCGGCGTAGCTCACGCTTTCCTCCGCCTTCTGCCGGCTTTCCCGCATGGCCGCCACGCTTTCGTCCGCACCGGCCTGCAGGCGCACCACCAGTTCCTCGATCTCGCTGGCGGATTCCTGCGTGCGCCGCGCCAGCGTGCGAACCTCGTCGGCCACCACGGCGAAACCACGGCCCTGGTCACCGGCCCGGGCCGCTTCGATGGCGGCGTTCAGGGCCAGCAGGTTGGTCTGCTCGGACACCGCCTGGATCACGGACAGCACCTTGGTCACGTTGTCGCTCTGTTCCTTCAGCCGCCCGATCACCTGTTCGGCCCGGGCGACCGCGCCGGAGACCGCTTCGATCGCCCCGGTGGTCTCGGTGACCACGGCACTGCCGCGGCCTGCCGCTTCCATTCCGCTGGACGCCAGGTCGGCAGCCTGCTGGGTGCTTCGCGCAACTTCCTGCACCGTGGCAGCCATCTCATTGACGGCCGCGGCCACCTCTTCCGCCTCGCCCTGCTGCCGGTCGGAAACCGACCGGCTTGAACGGCTCAGTTCCTCCAGCCGCTCCGATGAGCGCCCCAGCTCTTCCGCAGCGCGAACGATACCCCGCATCATGGTCTGGAAGGTCTCCATCATCCGGTTGAACGCCGTGGCGGTCTGGCCGATCTCGTCGTTCCGCCCCGTGCTGATACGCATGGAGAGATCGCCGGTGTGGCTGGCCTCACCGCTGATCCCTTCCATTTGCGACCGCATCTGCGCCAGCGGCATGAGCACCCGCTGCATGGTTCGGAAACCGAACACCGCCAGCAGGCCGATCACCAGCAGCGTCACCACCACAAGGGCAGTACGTCCGGCATTGGCCAGGGCCTGGGCGTCCCCTGCCGCCTGATCGGCCCGGGCCACGGCATGTTGCTCCAGACTCTCCAGGCTGGCACGCAGCGCTGACGAGGCAGCGGTGACGCCGGCCATCACGGACTGCTGTTCTTCCTGCAGCCCAAGTTGCTGCTGACGCAGCGCATACACCGAGTTCTCCGCGACCACCATCACATTGCTGAGCCGCCCCACGACACCTTCCAGTTCCCGGGCGAGTTCCCGCTGATCCGCGGTGGCATCGGACGAACCGGCAATGCTCGCCAGGGCCTGGCGGGCCCGGTTGATTTCCTGCGCAATCTGGTTGAAGCGCAGGCTGACCATCAGATCCGCGTTATCCACCAGCTGCAGTCGCCGCCCCAGATCCGCCAGCAGGGCAACCACGGTCTGCACCTCTCCACTGATGCGGGAAATATCCAGGCCACCATCCAGCAGACCCAGGATCAGTCGCGGATCCAGAAAACGCGGGTCGCCGCCGACCTGGGCCAGTTCCTGACGCAGCGCCCGTTGCTCCCGCACGCGGGCCAGGTTGACACGGCCGGCCATGTTCTCCGCATTCACCAGCACCTGGCGGATCAGGCCATCCATCTCGCTGACGCGCTCGTTCATTTCCGCGCCCAGCGCCACGTCCTGCTCGCGGATGGCCTGCAAGGAGGTATCCGCCGTTTGCAGCGCCGTGTAGCTCTGGCCGACCTGGGAGATCAGTCGCTCGGATTCCGCATCTGTCGCGTGATTGGCCAGCCGCGTACTGGCCTCGGCGAACGCCCGGTCAAGCCGTGCCAGAGGGGTCACCGCTGCGAGTTCCTCCGAAGAAGCAGCGGTCAGCAGCGCGGAATGACGCTCGCTGAATTCCGTCATCACGTTGGCCATGGTACGGCTTGCCGCCTGCTGCGGCAGCACGTCACCCAGGATGTAATCCTGCACCGTTACCAGGCGGGCGTTGGACACCAGCCCGGTGGCCGCAAGAATGATCGAACCACCCACCGCGGCGACGAAAAGGCCGATCAGCATACCTCGAATGCTCAGTTGCATGACCCGCTCTCCTATCGGCGTGAATGATTGAACAGGCGCGACCACTGCACCGGCTCGAAGCGGCCGTTGCGCACCTGCGTCGGCCAGATGCCGTCGCTGGCCTGATGGTCACCCGGAGCCAGACTCAGCGTCTCGCCGATTCCGAGATCCACCCGCCCGAGCGCGAGCATGGCGTCCACCAGCGACTCCCGGTCGGCGTCCGGGCCGGCTTTCTTCAGCCCTTCCACGAACAGCCGGGCCGCCAGGTACCCTTCCAGCGAGACGAAGTCCAGCGGTGCACTGCTGTCATAAGCCTGCAACGCCCGGCGATAATCGGCCACGGCGGGCAGGTCGGCGTCGTACGGCGGCACCACCTGGGTGACGATCACGCCTTCGGCCAGATCGCCCAGCGCGTTCACCAGCGCCTGGCTGCCGACGAACGACACGTTCAGAAAGACGGCATCGGGAAGGTCCTGCTTCGCTTCGCGAATGAAGCTGGACATGGGTCCGTAGGTGCCCACCATGATGATGGCGCGGGGCTCAACCGGTGCTTCAAGTATCGTTGCAAGACCTTGATGTATGTTCTGGGTATTTCTTGTGAATCTTCCGTGAGCCAGGTTTTCCGGGTTGCTGTAACCGCGGGCGCGCAGTGCAGCCATGGCGCCGTTGTACCCGGCATCACCGAAACCGTCGTTCTGGGTGAAGAAGGCCATTTCCTCCGGACGCACCCCGGCCTCCATCAGGCCGTCGATCATCGCGGCGGTTTCCTGGAAGTAGCTGGCGCGGAAGTTGATCACGTAACGGTCGGGCGGGTTCTTGCGCAGCACGCCGGCACCGGTGAACGCGCCATACAGCAGGGTTTCGTAACGATTGTGCAACGGGATGGTAACGATGGCCGTGGGCGTGCCGACGTTGCCGATCATCGCCAGCACGTCCTCGTCCTCGATCAGTTCCCGCGTGTTCGGCGCGGAACGCTGGGGTTCATACTGGTCATCGCGGCTGATCAGCCGGACGTTTCGGCCGTGCACCCCGCCGGAGCGATTGACTTCGGCAAAGTGGGCCTCGATGCCCTGACGCATACCCTCACCGAGGGAACTCGCCGGCCCCGAGAACGGCGCCACGATGCCAACGCGGAATTCCGCCATGGCAAGAGACCACGGCAGCAGACTGACAAGAACAATACACGCGAACCGTTTCATGGTGCCCCCCACCCTCGCGCCATCAAAGCCCTGCAGCCGCACTGGCCGCCGGATCCGCCGAAATCTCTCGATTCCCTTCCTTTCCGGTTATTAATCGGCAGTTTATGGGGGGACTGAATACCGTGTCTGTGCGTGACGTCGCAGCTTTGCACCGAACTGGGGCGCACGCCCGAATCACTCCGATTCATCGGGCGGAGCCCCATTCCGGCACGACCGGGGCATGTTACCCGGCATCCACCAGGATGAACGCGATGCGGCACATCTTCCCGGAGCGGTTGCTCCAGGCATGGTTGGTACCACGCTGGATCAGCACATCGCCGGGCCGCATCACCGTCTCCCCTTCGTCCATGATGGCGGTCAGCTCTCCCTCGATCAGGATGGCGTAGTCGACCGTGTCGGTCTTGTGCATCCCGGGGTGTTTCGGTTTCTCGCCGCCGGCGTCCCGATGCGCATCGTCGAAATGCGCCTTGAAGACCGCGCCCACCGCCCGTTCCAGTTCCTCCGGGTCGTCGGGCTCCGGCGGTATGTCGATTACGCGGACCACCGTCCCGCGCCTGGGCGGCGCCACACCCTTGTGCTCGGCGGACAGGTCAGGCTGATTCAGGCTGGCCGGGGTATCGGTGGTCACCCACATGTTGGCGACCTGGTAGCCCTCGCGCTCCGGCATGGTCCGGAGGTCCCGAGGCGGGCCGTCTTCCATGATCTGGGACCGGCCTTGGGCATCGTGGCCGGTAACGATGCGGCGTAAGGGGCGAAGTTGTTCTGGCATGGATCCTCCGGGGAAGTGCTGGAAAATTCCATGTTGACCACAAGTCGGCCGGTTTGAAAGCTGCTGCGAAGCGGTATGCATCGCCGTGCTGCGGTATAGTTTTCGCCCGAACAACATACGGCGAACAGGGACGGTTGAATGAACACCCGCAGAACTGCACTCCAGAACGCGTTTGGCCACCCCCAGGCAGGCCCGCGGATTACCTGCTCCGGCCGCGGAGACGTTCTGGGCGCATGGTTTTTCGCGATCATGCTCGGCGGCGCCGTCTGGTTGCTCTTCCCGCAACTGGAACAGTACGTCTGGCGGATACCCTTCGTGATCCCCTTGCCGCTCGTGCAGTACGGTCCCACAGCGCTGGCCCTGGCGGTTAGCCTGCTCGCCGCCCTGGCGGCGCTGAGAGCAACGCTGCGCTGGCGCAAACTCGGCCCGGCAACGCTGACCATGGATCCGTGGCCGGCCGGGCTTGGTGGCGAACTGGGCGGCGTCATCCGGCTTGCGGCCAGACCGGCCAGCGGGGATCGCATAGCGCTGACCTTGCAGTGCATCCGCCGGCGCCGCACCGGTAGCGGCCGCAACCGACGATGGCAGGAGACCGTGCTCTGGGAGGACGAGGGGCTGCCCGTGATCGAAGCCGGTGGTCGTGGGGCGCGGCTGGTGCTGCGTTTCCCATTGCCGGGCGACCAACCCGCCAGCGACACGAGCGGCAACGACCAGATTCACTGGCGGTTGTACCTGGTAGCGGACCTCGGTCGTGACCACGTCAGGCGCAACTTCACGGTTCCGGTGAACGCACAGGCTGACGGCAGCACGTCACTGACCGCATATCCACTCACCCCCAGCCGCCCGGTCACCCAGGCGCTGCCCCCGCAGGATGTCCGGGAAATCCGTGAGCGCGGGGGCACCACTTTCCTGTTCCCGGCCTTCCGCAATCTGCGCCTGACATTGAGTTGGGCCACATTCGGGCTGGCCTTTTTCGGTCTGGTCGGT
Organism: Ectothiorhodospiraceae bacterium; assembly: GCA_050485425.1. GTDB lineage: Bacteria > Pseudomonadota > Gammaproteobacteria > Nitrococcales > Aquisalimonadaceae > LSCE01. Next base: position 11,239 of record JBJHBJ010000058.1, read on the forward strand.
GGCGTGATGCTCTGGTTGTGGCTCACCGGACACAGGACGGCGCCGCCGTTGGCTTTCCCCGTTATTTTCCTGCTGATTGGCTCGCTGATGGTGCTGCCGGTGCTCTGGTTACCCTTCAGCCTGCGAGTCTTTGTTACACCGGAAAGTATCATCATCCGCAGGCGCTGGATGGGCATTCCTGTTGGCGGGCGGCGGTTGAACGCCCAGGATGTCCGGGAGCTCGTGACGAATGCCGGCATGCAGACGCGCACCGGAACCGGTCACCACCAGGTGCGCTACCATCTGCTGGCCCATACCCACGACGGGCGCAAGATCCGCTGTGGCGCTGGCTTGGCAGGACAGTCCGCCATCCGCCTGTACGAAGCGCGTTTCCGGCAGGCGCTGGGTATGCAAGCCGTTTAAGGAAGCGCTGATCAATTCCCGCGTTGGCGTTACGCTCAGGTAAAGACCAGCAAGCCGCCAACGACAATCAGCGCCACCCCGGCACTGCGCAGCACGGGCGCGTAACGCACACCGATGGTGGCTTGCAGCTTGCGCAGCGCCCGTGTGGCAAGCACCAGCAGCAGAACCTGGATCAGACTGAAACCGATCAGGTAGGCGACCACGGGACCGGTCTCCGAGCCGATGATGGCGGCCCCGTAACCGTAGCCGTGGAACAGGCCGGCGACCGCGAAGAACACGGCGGTGGGCCAGACCATCTCCCGCCGGTCGGCCAGCATCATGACCCCGGCCACCACCAGGCTGAGCGCGATGGCCAGTTCCGCCAGCGCGCTTTGCCAGCCGGCGTAATGCAGCGTGGCGCCCACCACCGTCATCGCGATGAAGGCCAGCCACTGGGGCCACCGCAACCGGGATGAAAACGACGCCAGCACCGCAACGGCCAGGACGAACAGCGCGTGTTCCAGATCGATCACCGGATGTGCCAGGCCGGACAGGAACCCATGTGCCAGCGTGCCCGGTGCTTCCCCTCCCATCGGGTGGTGAGCATGAAGCGGGAGGGCGAACAGCGACAGCGTGGCGGCCCCGCCGGCACGCAACGGCCTGGATAAGGCGAATTTCATGGTGGTGGTCTCCCCCGGAGGGCCGCGGCCCTGCCTTGTTGTTGTGATCGTCGTATGGAGTGTAACGGTCGATCCCCCGGTGCTCCATCAGCTCAACGCGGCAGACGAGCCATGAGGACGCTTCCGACGAATCCCCTTCGACGCGGACCGGCCGGTGGCGCGGTGCGCATCGCTGCGCTCCGGACACCCTACGAGCGACGCCTGATTGATGGCATGCTAGTGTGCTGTATTCACTCTCGCGGATTCATCGTGACCGATTCCCCCCCGATCCTCGGCGACAGACGCGGCGGCCGCAATATCGCGGACCTGCGGCAACTGGTGCGCTTCCTTACTCCATACCGCTGGCGCGTGCTGGCGGCGATCGCCGCGCTGCTGGTGGCGGCCGGCAGCGTGTTGGCCGTCGGCCAGGGGCTGCGGCTGGTGGTCGACCAGGGCTTTCTCTCCGGCGATGCCGCCGCACTGAACCGCATGTTGCTGGTCGTGCTGGCGATCGTCGCCGTGATGGCGGTGGCCACCGCGCTGCGCTTCTACATGGTGTCCTGGCTGGGCGAACGCGTGGCCGCGGATCTGCGCCAGGCGGTGTTCAACCATGTGGTGAAGATGGAACCGGCCTTCTTTGAGTTGAACGGGGTCGGCGAAATCCAGTCCCGCATCACCACCGATACCACGCTGCTACAGAGCATTATTGGTTCGTCCCTGTCCATGGCCGTGCGCAATGCCCTGCTGCTGGCAGGCACGGTGATCATGCTGTTCATCACCTCGCCCAAGCTGGCGGCGTTGGTACTGGTGGGCATGCCCGTGGTGCTGGTACCCATCCTGGTGTTCGGCCGGCGCGTGCGGCGGCTGTCCCGTTCCAGCCAGGACCGCATTGCCGACGTGGGCAGTTACGCCGGGGAAAGCCTGCATGCGATCCGCACCGTCCAGGCCTTCGGCCACGAGGAGCAGGATCGCCAGCGTTTCGGTGGTCACGTCGAACAGGCCTTCGTCACCGCTGCGGCACGGGTGCGACAGCGCGCCTGGCTCACCGGCATGGTCATGTTGCTGGCCTTCGCCGCCGTCGGATTGATTCTCTGGCAGGGAGGGCACGACGTGCTGGCCGGACGGCTGACACCGGGGCAGCTCTCTGCCTTCGTCTTCTACGCGGTGCTGGCGGCCGGGGCAGTGGGTGCGATCTCCGAGGTCATGGGCGAGCTGCTGCGGGCGGCCGGCGCCACCGAGCGGTTGCTGGAACTGCTGGATACCCAACCGATTATCACCGCACCGGCAGCCCCCGTACCGCTGCCCGAACCGGCGCGCGGTGAAGTGGCGCTGGAGAATGTCTCCTTCGCCTATCCTGCCCGACCGAAATCACCGGCGCTGGAAGCGGTGAGCCTGCACGTGCGGCCCGGGGAACGGGTGGCGCTCGTGGGGCCGTCCGGCAGCGGCAAGAGCACGCTGCTGGCGCTGCTACTGCGGTTCTACGACCCGCAGTCCGGCCGCATCCTGTTCGACGGCGTGGACATCCGCACCGCAGAACCGGCAGCGTTACGGGCACGCATCGGCGTGGTGGCGCAGGAGCCGGAGCTGTTCACCGGCGACGCCTGGTACAACATTCGTTATGGCCGCCCGGAGGCCGGCGAGGAAACCGTGCGCGAAGCGGCCGAGGCGGCTTCCTGTACCGATTTCCTCGACCGCCTGCCGCAGGGTTTCTCCACCCCGCTCGGCCCCGGTGGCGTCCAGCTCTCCGGCGGCCAGCGCCAGCGCATCGCCATCGCCCGTGCCATCCTCCGCAATCCGGCCCTGCTGTTGCTGGACGAAGCCACCAGCAGCCTGGATGCCGAGAGCGAACACCGCGTGCAGCAGGCATTGGAACGCCTGATGGAAGGGCGTACCAGCATCGTCATTGCCCACCGCCTGTCCACCGTGCTGGCGGCCGACCGCATCGCCGTGCTGGACCAGGGGTGCGTCCAGGCCATCGGCACGCATACGGAGCTGCTGCGCTCCAGTCCGCTGTACGCCCGGCTGGCAGCGCTGCAGTTCGATGAGGCGCGGGAACGGGCTGCGTTCGCGCAGCATTGAACCAGGCCTTGCCCTTGCCCGCATCCCCGCCCGTGCGCATGATGAGTAACACATCAACAAACATTGGGGGGAGATCATGGTCGGGGCCGAAACCTTGCTACGCACGCTGGTGAATTCCGGCGTAGATGTCTGCTTCGCCAATCCGGGGACATCGGAAATGCAGTTCGTGGCGGCCGTGGACCGGGTGCCGGGGATGCGGCCAGTGCTCGGCCTGTTCGAAGGCGTCGTGGCCGGCGCCGCCGACGGCTATGCGCGCATGGCTGACAAGCCCGCCGCCACGCTGTTCCACTTGGGGCCGGGCCTGGCGAACGGCCTGGCCAACTTGCACAACGCCATGCGTGCCCGCAGCCCCATCGTGAACCTGGTGGGCGATCACGCCACCTATCACCGCCCCTACGAATCACCGCTGGCCTCTGACGTGCTGTCGTATGCCCGGCCGGTGTCCGGCTGGATCCGGGACAACGCCGAGGCGCGCATGCTGGGCGAGGATACCCGCGCCGCCATCGCTGCCGCCTGGGCACCTCCCGGACAGATCGCCACGTTGATCGTGCCGGCGGATTGCAGCTGGAATCCCGGCGGCCAGCCCGGTGCGCCGGTGAAACGGCCATCGCCCGGAGCAGTCAGCACGGAAACGCTGGAGAAGGCCGTGTCCGCGCTGCGGTCCGGGGAACGCGTGCTGTTTCTGGTAAACGGGCCGACCGTGCGCAGAAAAGGACTGGAACTGGCCAGCCGACTGGCGGAACACACCGGTGCCCGCGTGATGGCGGACACGTTCACCGCCCGCATGGAACGCGGCGCCGGCATCCCGGCACTGGAACGCTTTCCCCGCTATCCGGAACAGGCGGTGGAACTGATGCGCAGCTTCGATCACCTGTTCCTGGTGGAGACGGTGCCGCCGGTGGCGTTCTTCGCCTATCCGGACCAGCCGAGCTGGCTGACGCCGGAGAGCTGCCAGATCCACACACTGGCGGCGCCCGGCGAGGACGCCGTGGGCGCGCTGGAAGCGCTGTGCGAAGCGCTGGACGTGCCGGCGGATGCCGCCCGCCCGGCGGCACATGCCATACCGGAGTCCGGAACCGGAGCGCTGACGCCGGACAGTATTGCCCGCACGGTGGGCGCCCTGCTGCCGGAAGGCGCCATCGTCGCCGAGGAGGCCGTGACCTCCCGCGGCAGCCTGCCGGCCATGACGGCGGGATGCGCCCCCCACGACTGGCTGTCACTCACCGGTGGCGCGCTGGGACAAAGCCTCTCAGCCGCCGCCGGCGCGGCTATCGCCTGCCCGGACCGGCCGGTGATCTGCCTGCAGGCCGACGGCGCCGGCATGTATGCGCCGCAGTCCCTGTGGACCATGGTCCGGAAAGGTTTGAACGTGACCATCCTGATATACGCCAACCGCCGCTACCGCATCCTGTACAACGAGTTCGAGCGGCTGAAACTGGGCCAGGTAGGGGATGCGGCCCGGCAGTTGCTGGACATCGGCAACCCCACGCTGGAATGGACCCACATCGCGCGGGGCATGGGCATGCCAGCGACGCAGGTGAAGGACGCGGAAACCCTGCACAGGACCATGGCCGCCGTGATGCGGGAACCGGGACCGCATTTGATCGAGGCGGTGATGGAGTAGGATGCTCAGAGCATAGCGACGCGCGCCCTACGATCTTGACCAGCAAGACGGTTCTACGCGGGGTACCACCTCCGTAGGGGAGTAACCGCGCAGCGGTTGCTACCATCGGGCGCAAGCCCGAACCAGGACGCGTTTTCCGGCCTGCGGCCGGATCGGTGGCAATCGCATGCGGCGATTACCCCCCTGCGGGCTACCCGCTTGCTCCCAGACGCTCCGACAACGCCGAGTTGCGGGTGACGCGGCGGGCGATGGCGGCAGCGAGGACGGATTCCGGGGCGTGCAGGGTTAGGTGCTGGCGGGCGCGGGTGATGCCGGTGTACACCAACTCACGGGTGAGAACGGGGCTATCCGCATCCGGCAGCAACAGGTGAACGTCTGCGAACTCCGATCCCTGGCTCTTGTGCACGGTCATCGCGAACACGGTTTCATGTTGCGGCACCGACGTCGGCAGCAACTGGCGAACACCCTCCTCCTCCCGGAACCAGACCCGAAGGTGACCGTCAGCACCACGCAGGCAGACGCCGGTGTCGCCGTTGAACAGGCCGGCGCGATAGTCGTTACGCAGGATGATCACCGGACGGCCATGGTACCACTGGCGCTCGGCGTCGAAGCCGTGTCGTTCCGCCAGCAGCCGATGGATCCGGCGATTCATCGCCACCACCCCGGCCGGGCCGACCCGGGTTGCGGTGAGCAGACGTACGCCGTCCAGCACGGCCAGCGCGGCTTCGGCGTCCCGTGCCCGGATCAACGGCGCATAATGTCCGGCCATGACCGCGGCCAGGGCATCCAGGTCCTGCTCCGCGTCAAGGTTAAGCGAAATCTCGCCCTGACCCTCGCGGCCTTCGCGGATGGCCTCGGCCACGTTCCCTGCATTCACCGCGGCGGCGAAGCGGCCGATGGGGCTGCCGGCGTGGAAACGGTGACTGGTCTGTAGCGTGACGACATGGTCGGCCAGCGGCGAACGCGTGCCGCTGACCTCAGCTGCGGACGCCCCCAGCAAAGGCCCGAACGCCTCCCGCTGCGCACTGGAAAAGGCGTTGATGCCGGCACCGTCACAGAGTTCCGCAAGCACGGAACCAGACTCCACCGAGGCGAGCTGGTAGCGGTCGCCCAACAGGATCAGCCGCGCGTGTCCGGGCAAGGCGTCGGCCAGCTTGGCCATCAGCGGCAGGTCGACCATCGAAGCCTCGTCCACGATCACCGCATCGGCCATCAGCGGATTGTCCCGATAGTGACGCGGGCGGGTGCTGCCCTGGCGCAGACCCAGCAGGCGGTGCAATGTCGACGCATTGTCCGGCAATTGCTCTCGCAGGGCCTCTGCGTCGGGCAGACCGGACAGGCCGGCCTGGATGGATTCCATCATGCGGGCGGCGGCCTTGCCGGTGGGCGCGGCCAGCCGGATCCGCGGCGGACGGTCAGCGTTACGTCGGGCGTCTTCCAGCAGCAGACGGATCAGTCGCAACACCGTGTAGGTCTTGCCGGTGCCGGGCCCCCCGGAGATGACGGTGAAGCGCTGGCGCAGCGCGGTGGCGGCCGCCACGGCCTGCCAGTTGGCTTCCCCGTCCCCGATCCATCCGTAGTCGAACAGACCGCCGTCGGCCAGCAGCGGCGCCACGTCAACGGCCGACGGTGCTTGCCCGATCAGGCTGCGCAAGCGTTCCGCCAGCAGGTTCTCGTACGCCCAGTAGCGCTGCAGGTAGAGGCGCGGGCCATCCAGGATCAGCGGCCGGCTGTCGCCGGGCACACCCACCAGGGCGCTCTGTTCCAGCGCCTGCTGGAACGCCGCAGCAGTGCAGTATGGCTGTTCGCCGGGCACCGCCGGACCCGGCCCGCCCAGTTCCAGGCAGGAATGGCCATCGCCCACCGCCTGACTGGCCAGCGCCAGGCCCAATGCCACTGCGGGCGTGGCGCCGTGGCGCAGACTCCAGTCGGCCAGCGCATAGTCGATGGCCCGGAGTTGCTCACGCTCCACAGCCGCCTCCAGCCGGGACAGCAGCGCGCTCATGCCGGTATCTCCCGGTTGTCCAGCAGCCGATCCAGCTCCAGGATCAGCTCCGGCCGCGGACGGTCGACGAAGATGCCGGTCTGTTCGTCACGGCCGTTCATGCCGCGCACAAACAGGTACTGGACGCCGCCCAGATGCCGTTCCGGAGCGTAGCCCGGCAGGCGCAAGGCCAGGTGCCGGTGCAGCGCGGCCACATAGATCAGGTACTGCAGATCGTAGTGGCCGTGACGAATGGCCGCGGTCAGGCGGGCGGGACGATAGTCGTCCCGCATCGAGCCCAGCCAGTTGGTCTTGTAATCCAGCACCCAGTAACGCCCGTCCTGTTCCACCAGCAGGTCGATGAAACCCTGCATCAGCCCGCGCAGCACACGGCCGCCCTGCTCCTCGGACAGCAGTCCCAGGTAGCCGTGGGACTGCAACACCCGGGACAGCGCACCGGCAGTCTGCCCGCCCAGCCGAAGCGCAAACCCCATTTCCGCCAGCCGCCGTTCCGGCGATATGGCCGCGAGCGGACCCAGTTCCGGCAAGGGCGTGTGCAGCGTGCGGGAGACCAGCCCGCCTACGGCCGTCACCAGCCGGGTACCGCGTTCCCCGTCGGGGATCACCATGCCCCGGCGCAGCAGATGGCGTCGGATCAGCGCCCGCTCTTCCGCGCCGGTCCCGGCGTCCGGGGCGGGCCAGTGGACGAAATCCGCGTCTTCCAGGATGTCGTGCACGGCGCTGCCGAAACCTGTTCCGGACAGCCCTTCCAGCCCGGTGTCGGCGGGCGTGAGGTCGCTGGGCAGCCGCGACTCGTCGTCAACGCCGGATTCCGCCGCCGGAGCGGACGGCTCACCCCGCACCAGCGCGGAGTACGAGAGCATCTGCCAGGGTTCCGCCGGCAACGGAAGATCCTCCCGGGCCGGCTGCAACGGTGCCGGCCGCGGCGGTGAGGCATCCACGGCAGGGCCGTCCGGCGCCAGTGGCTGCAGATGCACGGCGTGGCCAGCGGCCTGCGCGAACGCCTGGACGGCCTCCGTCACGTTGGCTGCCGTATACCAGCCGCCGTACTCCTCCTTCCGCGTCTGCCAGGCGTCGTCCGTGGCGCCGTGACGCTGATGAAACAGCCATGCCAGGGCCCCGTTCTGGGCACCGCTGATGAAGCCCCAGGGCAGGTAGAGGGCCTGCTCGGCACGGGTCACGGCCACATACAACAGCCGCATGGCCTCGGCACGGCGTTCCCGCACGGCCAGCGGCGCGTGCTCGGCGTCCATGCCGCAGCCGACGTCCAGCCAGGCGTTGCCGTCGGCGTCATGGAAACCGAAAGGCGGCGCGTCCGGCTTGTCATACCGCGTGCCCGAGGTGCCCAGCAGCGGGGCGTACGGCAGCATCACCACCTTGAACTGCAGGCCCTTGACCTTGTGCACGGTGGCGATGCGCACCAGGTTCTCGTCGCTTTCCAGCCGCAACTGGGCATCCTCTCCCACCTCGCCGTCGGCGCTGTCCTGCCGGCGTTCCGTCAGCCAGCGCACCAGGCCGGCCATGCCGAAGGTTTCGGTTTCCGCTTCCTGCAGGCGTTCGGCCAGGTGCAGCCAGTTGGTCATGCGGCGTTCGCCGTCCTCCAGGACCAGCAGACGCGGGCCGGCAGCCTGAACCAGGGGTTCCAGCATGGCCAGCACGCCGCTGGCCGCCCAGCGCTCGTGGGCCTGCTGGAAGACGTCCATGCGTGCCTGCCAGGCGTCGTCGTCGTCCTCCAGCGCCAGCAGTTCTCCCAGCCGTAGGCCGAACAGCTCGGTGACCAGTGCCCCGCGCACGCGCTGCGGGTCCGCCGGGGCGGCTGCAGCTTCCAGCACGCGCTGCAGTTCGGTCGCCTGCTCGCTCAGGAATACACTGCTCTGATGCAGGCAGGCGGCCGGGATGCCGGCACGGGCCAGCCTGACCTGGAAATCCGCCGCCTGGCGGTTGCTGTTGACCAGTACACAGATGTCCCGCGCGGCCAGCGGCTCTTCCGCCTCCCCCCGGCGCACCACGGCGCCCTCCTGCGCGTCCAGCAGCGCGCCGATCTCCCGCACCGTGGCTTGCTCCAGTTGCGCATTCGCCTTGCCGGACGGCAGTGCCTTGTCCGGGGTCTCCGCTTGCGGCACCCAGAGCGTGAGCGCGGGCAGCGGTGCTCCGCCGCGCTCGATGACGGTATCGTCGGCGCTGCGGCCGGCCTTCACAGGCTGGAAACTAATCTCGGGAATCATGAACGGGCGTTCTGCCGGCAACCGGAACAGCGCCTCGACGGCTTCCAGCACCCGGGCGGTGGAGCGGAAGTTGGTATCCAGGCTGTAGCGGCCCTGGGCGTCCCGCGCCGCCTGCAGGTAGGCGAACACATCGCCTCCGCGAAAGCCGTAGATGGCCTGCTTGGGGTCACCGATCATGATCATGCCCACATCATCGTCGCGGCCGTGGTAGATGGCCTTGAGGATGGCGTACTGCAGCGGGTCGGTGTCCTGGAACTCATCCACCAGCGCCCAGGGCCAGCGACGGCGCAGGGCCTCGGCAAGCGCCGGCCCCTGGGCGGCATCGGTGATCGCCTCGTGCAGCGCCTGGATCATGTCGTCGAAGCTGTATACGCGACGTTCGCGTTTGCGGCTGCGCATGCGCGCGGCCACCGCGTCGGCAGCCTCGCGCAGCAGCCCGAGGCGTTCCAGTGCGGCGTACCGCAGCAGGCCGTCCACGGCGGCAGCAGGCACTTCGGGCAGGCCGGCCTTCTTGCTTTTGCCCTTGACCTGATCGGGCAGCGCACGGCTGGAGAGATACGTCAGCTCCGGCGGGATGACCGGCGCCTGTTCGGACAGCACCGCCGCGTCGATGGTCCGGAACAGGGCGGTCACGCCACCGGCCCGCTCCACCAGCTCGCGCAGGGGCTTGGCGGCCAGTTCGCCGGCCTCCTCCACCCCCTCCAGCCAGGTCTGTAGCGCCGGGCCGTGCTCGCGCCAGTCCCGGATGGCCTGCTCGCACAGGCGGTGTGCCCGGTCCGGCGCGGGGCCGGCCAGCCGCTGGTGCGGCGTCTGCAGAATGCGGCGCAGGTCGGCAGCGAGGCTCTCCGGGTTCGGCCAGTGGGAGACGAGCGCAGCGGCCGCGGCGGGGTCGGCTCCGATCACGCGGTTGCGCCATTCGTCTGCCACGGCCTCGGCCAGCAGTTCGCGGTCATCCACCTGTTCGCCGCGGTCGAAGGCCACGGCGCTATCGAAGGCATGCTCGGCCACGGCACGCTGGGAGAAGCCGTGGATAGTGGTGATCGTGGCCTCGTCCATGCGCACCGCGGCATCCCGCAACCGCCGCGCCAGTTCGGCGGTATCGCCGCCGGCGTCGTTCAGCAGTTCCAGCGCCAGCCTGTCCTCCGCTCCGTCGCCGGCCAGCGCGGGGTCCGCGGCAATGCGCGCAGCCGCGGCAATGCGGGCGCGGATGCGCTCTCGCAGTTCCTGGGTCGCGGCGCGGGTGAAGGTCATGACCAGAATGTCCCGCACGTCCAGCCGTTTCTCGACCAGCAAGCGCAGATAAAGCCCGGCCAGATTGAAGGTCTTGCCGGTGCCCGCGCTGGCTTCCACCAGGCGCAGGCCGGAGAGCGGCATATGCAGCGGGTTGCCGTCAGACATCAGGCAGCTCCAGGTTGTCCGCCTCCAGCAGGCGTTCGTACAGCAGTCCGCAGAGCGCTTCGGTCATGGGACAGAACGGCGAGTCGCCGGGAGACTTCCCGAGCGGTGCGCCGGGCTGCAGGGTCAGTGCGAAATACGGATCGTTCAGTGCATGGTGCGGTCTGAAGTCATCCGAAAGCGCCTGGTTGGCCTTGTCCAGTGCGCTGGCACCGGCATCGCTCGGCGCCTTCCCCTTCTCCGTCAGCTTGCCGCGTTCTTCCATGTACAGCTCCGCAATGTCCGGGTGGAACGGCAGCGGACTGCGCTGGCCTTGCAGGAACCAGTCGCTGAGGATGTCCAGCGCGGCCAACGCCTCTTCCTGTCTCACCTGTGCCTGGCGAATGTCCGGCACGTCCTTTTGCAGACCGGCCAGTCGCAGAATGGCCGGCTCTCCGGCGGCGACCACGACCAGGTAGTCCACCCAGTCCACCAGTGCCCGGCGGAGTCCGAGCCGCCCCGGCCGCACCCGGGAGAGGCGGCCGGGGCGGAAGTCGTTGACACGGCCGGCCAGCCGCCGGCCGCCCGACAGGGTCAGGTCGACATCCAGCGGGCGCGGCGTGTCCCGATACCAGTCCTGGCGGTAGGGCAACAGGGTCTGCACGGCCGCGGCCTCCGGCTGCCAGGCGAAAAGGTCCAGCGGCGCCGGCGGCAGCAGGCCACGCCGCTGCCAGAGCCGCGACGGCTGTTCCGGCACCGCGTCATCCACGGTTTCCAGCAGACGGTCGCGCAACTGCCAACCGGCCAGACCGCCGAGATGGAATCGCTCGCTGTCGTCCAGCGCCCCGGCGCCCTCCTCCAGCACCAACCCGAGGCGGTCGCGCAGGAACTGCTGCGGCGGATTGCGGACGAATGCGCGCAGGCTGTCCAGTTCGATCACAGCACTCTGATCGGCCGCCGCCATGCTGCCGTCGACAAACGCGGCCGGCACGGTGCGACGGACGAACTGCGCCTCGGCGCCTTCCCGCCAGTCTGCGGCGAAGGTGAACACGCGGCCGGGCCGGTCGACCTCGAAATAGCGACGGCTGAAGGGCTGCATGGGCTGCCGGACGATCAGACACCGGTCTGCCTCGGTGCGCGGCCAGCCATGGAAACAGTGGGCGCGGACGAAATCCAGGAATTCGGACACCGTGGTGGCGGGCTCCAGGTCTTCGCCACTGCGCACGTCCCGGCCGGTATAGCTGAGATAGAAGACGTCGCCGGCGGCCATCAGCGCCTGCAGGAAGGTCTGGCGGTCGGCATCGCGGTTCAGGCGGTCGCCCAGGTGGCGGCGCTGCAGCATCAGGTTGAATTCACGACCGCCGTCCTGGCGCGGGAATTCGCCGTCGTTCATGCCTAGCAGGCAGACCACACGGAACGGGATGCCGGCCAGCGTTTCCATGTCGGTGAAGGTGACGCCGCCGGAGAGAAACGGTTGCCGCGCCCCGGTCTGGTTCAACGCGCCGACCAGCGCCTCCCGCAGCGTCATCCACGACACCGGACGGTCGTCCAGACATTCCTGCGCCGTCTGCAGCAGGTCCAGTGCTGCATGAATGGCGTCCAGCGCCTCGCGCTCGGCGCGGTCGTCGTCGTCCACCAGGAACAGACGGTCCAGCAGGGTGTTGAAATCCCGCCGCCATTCGGCCGCCGGTCGTTCCCGTTCCAGCGTGTCCCGCCAGCGGCGCAGTTCCTCCACCAGTCGGTACAGCCTGCCCAGCATGGCGGTGCTGCCGCCTTCCAGGTCGGACCAGGGCGCCACATCGTCCAGCAGCGTGTCTTCGTCGTTCAGCACGCTGCCAAGCAGCAGGCGATCCAGGCCGAACATCCAGCTGTTGTCGTCGTGACCGCCCGCATCCAGCGTGCGCCGCGTATCGGCGTCCAGTCCCCAGCGGATACCGGATTCCCGCACCCAGTCCGCCAGTGTGTCCAGGCCTGCCTCGTCCAGACCGAAGCGCCGCGTTACCGCCGGCACCGCGGCCAGCGAGAGCACCTCCGACGCCGTCCAGCGGGATAGCGGCAGGTCCAGCAGTTCGCGGAAGGTCTGTACCACGGGGTGACTGGCCCAGCGCGGCTGGCCGGACAGCGACCAGGGGATGTGGCGCCGGCCTTCAGCAGCGCCGAACACGCTGCGGATGGCCGGCGCGTACTGCGTGAGATTCGGGATCATTACCACGACGTCACGGAGATGCAGGCGGTCGATGCGGCCAAGCAGGTCCAGCAACTGGTCGTGCAGCACCTGCACCTCCCGTAGCGGCCCGTGGCAGGCGTGCACCTGCAGCGAGACGTCATCCGGCGCCGCGCCGACGGCGTCCGGGGTCGCATCCAGGCGGATCACGCCGCTCTGGATACGGTGCAGCAGCGTCTCGTCGCCGGGCGGCTGATAGGCCATCAGTTCGCCCAGTTCCGGCTCCTGGATGGCGGTCATTTCCTGCGAGTACAGCAGGTGGATGAAATCCCGGACCGGCCCGCCCAACGAGGCCAGCAGCGGGTGGCCGGACTCCACCACCGTCTGCTCTGGCGGCAACTGCTCATGTCGGGGAAAATGCAGCGACAGGCGGCTGCGACGGATGTCGCCCCAGTAGCCATCGCTGGGATTGAGCAGCAGGAGATGCACGTCCCGGCCGCGGCCAAGGGCGTAGAACAGCCGAAGATAGTCCGGCGGCAGGTCGGCGACGCCGAAGCAGTAGAGGGGTGCGCCCGGTTTCGCCGGTACGGGAGCCGCCTCCAGGTCCGCGATCATCGCGCGCAGCACCGCCGTGCGGTTGTCCGCGCCCAGTTCCCGCTCCAGCGCACGCCAGACGCGGCTCTGCCAACGCTCGGTGTAGCCGTCTCCCACGGTGCGTCCGGTACTCCACGTCATCAGCATGTCGCCACGGAAGACCTGGTACTGGTCGAACACGTCGGCCAGCCGTTCGGCAAGCTGCAGGCGCTGGATATCCGACGGTTCTGCCGCCAGATAGCGGGCCACCGCCGGCTCTTCGGCAGCCACCTCGGGGAGCAGCCGGTACAGGTGCCAGACCATGCGCTCGCGGAAATAGCCGCGGGTTTCGGCCTGCGGTCTCAGCAGCTCGAGCAGATCACTCCAGATGAAGGTGGCAGGCAGGGGAAAGGCGATGTTGGCTGCGATACCGTCGTTCTCCGCCAGTTGCCCCTGCAGCCAGCGCTCGACACCACGGTTGGGCACGATGATCTGGTCGGCCACCAGCGGCGACGGCGGCCGATGACGCTGCAGCAATGCCGCCAGCAATTCCGCAAGCCGCCCGAGATCGTGGTGGTGATACAGGTAGAACACAGTGCGGAAGCCCTCCCCCCGGGAACTTCGTACATGGTAAAGGAAGCGACCGATCATCGCTTCCCCGGCGGAAACCCGTCGTCGCCGAGATCGAGGGAAGCCTGGAGTAAAAGGTCAGGATTTCCCGTGAGCCGGCTTATCGCCTATGATCGGACGGAACAACAACAAGAACCGGAACACCTCACTTCCCGAGCGAGCCAGCACGTGACCAGAGAATCACAGTCCCCCGCCCACGCAGCGGCCGGGCAATCGCCGGAGCCCACGCCTTCGGCCACTGTCCTGCTGCTGCGTGACACACCGGCCTCCGGCGGCCGCGCCTCCTCACTGGAGGTGCTGCTGCTGGAACGACATCTGAACTCCGATTTCGCCGGCGGCGCCCTGGTCTTCCCGGGCGGCAAGGTTGACCCGGCCGATCACCGGCTGGACGACGCTCGCTGGCGTGGGCCCACGCTCGAGGAATGGGCCCGACGGCTCAATATTGATGACGGCCGCGAGGCGCTCGGGCTACTGGTTACCGCGGTACGTGAGACGTTCGAGGAGGCCGGCGTGCTGCTGGCCCGACGCGAGAATGGGGCCGCAATCACCGACGAGGTGCTGCAAACCCCGTCATTCGTCCAGGCCCGGGCCCGCCTGCAGGCCCGGGGGCAACCCTGGGACTGGAGCGAGTGGCTCCGCGAGGAAAGGCTGGTGCTGGACCTGGGTGCACTGGCGTTCTGGTCCTGGTGGGTCACGCCGGAAGGCCAGCACCGGCGTTTCGACACGCGCTTCTTCGCCGCCTTGATGCCCACGGGCCAGACTGCGGACCATGACGACGTGGAAACCACCAGCCTGCGCTGGTGTGCCCCCGCCGAAGCGCTGGAGGCCCAGGCGCGTGGCGAGTACACCGTGATCTTCCCCACCCGCTGCAACCTGCGCAACCTGGCCCGGTTCTCCACAGCCGCCGATGCCTGGGACGCCGCCAACGCGGGGCAGGTGGACCAGCGCCGTATCCAGCCGACCATGGTCCGGGTGGACGGCCGACTGATGGTCCAGCATCCCTACGAAGCCGGCCCGGAAGGCGTTTAGGATTCATTCTCGCGCTCGCGTCGTGATCCTGTCGCCGCCACCCGGCCGCCTTCTGCCCCGGTTCGCCGGGGACTGAGAAGCACTTCCCGAACTGAGAAGGGTCGCACGAAATTCCCGGCAACCGGACGCTATGCTGGTTGCTGATTTTCCGGGCGATCAAACGCGCTGCAACGGCGGGAACCGTGGGCTGGGACGACGGGTATACGGCAACACCGAAGGATACCGAGGCGCTATTCCGTAGCCGGGACGCGGGAGCACAGCCGCGCGTGGCCGCCAGCCGGGAAATTCGCAAGATAGTCGTGATCAACGGCAAGGGCGGCTGCGGCAAAACCACCGTGTCGACCAATCTGGCCACCTGGTACGCCCAGCGCGGGTTTCATCCTGCACTGTTCGATCACGACCCACAGACGTCGAGCATGCGCTGGCTGAAAGGCCGGGGGCAGGATCAACCGCCAATACACGGCATCTCCATGCTGGCCCGCCAGAAACTGGGTGTAACCCGGAGCTGGCAGCTACGCATCCCGGCGGAAACACGCCGCCTGATCAGCGACACGCCGGCCGGCCTGGCCGGCCTGGAGATTCCCGACCACATCCGCGGCGCCGACTGTGTGCTGATACCGGTGCTGCCTTCGTCCATCGACATCGAGGCAGGCGCGGATTTCATCCGCGATCTGCTGCTACTGGGACGTGTGCGCAGCACCGGGGTGCGTATCGGGATCGTGGCGAATCGCATCAAGCAGCACACGGTGGCCCTGCAGGCACTGGAGCGGTTCCTCCGAAGCCTGAAGATCCCCGTGGTGGCCAGGTTTCGCGATACCCAGGCCTATGTGCACGCCGCGGAACAGGGGCTGGGCATACACGAGCTGAAGATGGGCAATACCGTGCGGCAGGAAATCCACGAATGGAACAAGCTGTTCGACTGGATCGAGTCGCAGCCGATACGGAACAACGGGTAGTCACGGCCGGAGAGCGTTTCCAGGCGCCCTCGGCAACGGCGATTACTCGCCACTCCTCCGCGCGGTATCCCGCAGGGCGAAGCGGTTCATCGGCCCATTCAGGCGCAGGCGCACGGCTTCCACCAGACCATCCCACTTTACCGTGGATTCCTCCTCGAACAGCGACTCGTAGTTGGCCAGACTCCATTCCAGGAAGGGGCCGGGATCGAGGCGGCGCTGGATATGCCAGATCTCGTAGTGCAGATGCGGGCCGTCCGTCACTCCCGTCTCGCCGCTGTGGCCGATAACGTCACCTTTCTTCACGAATGCGCCCGGCTCCACGTCGAAGGAATCAAGGTGGGCGAAATAGGTGCGAAAACCGTAGTTGTGATTGAGGATGATCAGGTTGCCGAAGCCGCTCTGGCGATGGAAACCGGCATATTCGACGACGCCGTCCGCGGTGGCGACCACCGGTGTGCCGACGGGCGCACGCAGGTCGATCCCGGTGTGGAAACGGCGGTCATTGTGCACCGGGTGCCGGCGCCAGCCATAGCTGGAGGACACGCCGCGGTTCTTCATGGGGAAACCGCTGGGGACGTTCTGCAGGAACGTGGTGCGCTCCAGCGCCGTGTGACCGGCGGTGTCCAGACGTTGGTTCAGGCTGTGATCGTCTTCCACCTGCAATCCGATCAGCGCCTCGATTTCCGTCAGCTCATTCCCCAGGTAGGCCAGTTCGCTGTTCTTCTCGTCGACGGTCCGGACCAGCGTCTCGTTCACCCGTTTGAGCTGGGCGTGCTCTTGCCGGACTTCATCGCGGCGTTGCTCCAGTTCCGCCACTTCCTTGCTGAGCCACCAGATCAGGCCGCTACCTGCCGCAACCGACACCAGCAGCACCAGTGATGCGCCCAGCACGAACAGCCGCACCATCTGGTGCAGCGAAATGTGCCTGGAGCCCCGGAAATCCGTGATCGTTATCGTAAAACGCTGACGCAAAGGAAATCCCCGATTGTCGGTTACGAAAGCGCTGATCGGTCAGCACTTCCTCGGCATCGCTGGAAATCCTTTCCCACGCCCTGTCCGCACATGCATTCAGGGCGGCCCACCCTTTCGGCGTTTATTCTTCAAGGAAGCGTTGACGTGTTCA
Organism: Ectothiorhodospiraceae bacterium; assembly: GCA_050485425.1. Taxonomy (GTDB): domain Bacteria; phylum Pseudomonadota; class Gammaproteobacteria; order Nitrococcales; family Aquisalimonadaceae; genus LSCE01. The sequence continues at coordinate 28,061 of JBJHBJ010000058.1, forward strand.
CGCTTCCTTACGGCCGGGTATGTTAGCAGCAAGTGTGGCCGGGAGACGTCGACCGCTTCTCAATTTGTGGCCCAGGTCCGGTTCCCGGGGCTGCGTGCCGTGTAATCTCGAAAGCCCCAGAAACCCCGAATCGGGAACTCGCAGTCGATGAACGAACGCCTTTCCGTAGAGGACCTGACCATTCTCCTGGTTGAGCCTTCCGGCGCCCAGCGGCGCATCATCATGAACCACCTCGCCAGCGTCGGCGTGCACAAGGTGGACGGTGCCGGCTCCGGCGGCGAGGCCCTGGAAATGATGCAGAAGCGCACCCCGGACCTGGTCGTCAGTGCCATGTACTTTGACGACATGACCGGTTCCGAACTGGTGGAAACCATGCGGCGGGACACCGCGCTTGCGGAGATCCCGTTCATGCTGGTGTCCAGCGAACGCCACCCGCACAACCTCGAGCCGGTGCGCCAGGCGGGCGTCATCGCCATTCTGCCGAAGCCCTTCGAGGTGGAAGACCTTCGCAAGGCGCTGGCCAATACACTGGCCTTCATCGAGCCGGAGGAGCTGTCGCTGGAATTCTCCGACGCCGAAGACCTGCGCGCGCTGATCGTGGATGACAGCGGCTTCTCCCGACGCTTCCTGCACCGCACATTCTCGCAGCTCGGGCTGGGTCAGGTGGAAGAGGCGCGCAACGGCAGCGAGGCCGTGGCGCTGTTGCAGGAACAGACCTTCGACCTGGTCGTCACCGACTACAACATGCCGGAGATGGACGGCCAGGAACTGGTGGACTACATCCGTAATCAGAGTACCGTGCCCGGCATCCCGGTCCTGATGGTAACCTGCGAGACGGACGACGCACGCTTGTCCTCGGTCCGGCAATCCGGCGTTTCCGCGCTCTGTGACAAGCCCTTCAATATCGATACCGTACGCCATATTCTCGGCCAGCTGCTGAGCTGAGCCCGCATATTCAGGGAGACCGTCCGTGTCGCTCATCCAACCCCGACTGGCCAGTCATTCCGCTCCCCTGCTCGCGCTGATCCGCGATGCGGAGAGCGTGATTCTCGGCAAACAGGGACAGATCCGGCTGTCGGTCGCCTGCCTGCTGGCGCAGGGCCATCTGCTGATCGAGGATTTGCCGGGTGTCGGCAAGACCACGCTCGCCCACCTGCTGGCAAGACTGTTCGGGCTGCAGTTCCAGCGCGTCCAGTTCACCAGCGACCTGTTGCCGGCGGATATCACCGGTGCCAGTATCTACGACCGCGAGTCGGGCAGTTTTCACTTCCATCCGGGTCCGGTGTTCTGCCAACTCGTGCTGGCAGACGAGGTGAACCGCGCCACACCCAAGACCCAGAGCGCACTGCTGGAAGCCATGGAGGAGCGCCAGGTCACCGTGGAAGGTGAGACGCGAACACTGCCCGAGCCATTTTTCGTCGTCGCAACGCAGAATCCCGGCTCCCAGATCGGCACCTTCCCGCTGCCGGAGTCCCAGCTCGACCGTTTCCTGATGCGCATCCAGCTCGGTTATCCGGACCGCTCCGCCGAGCACGATCTGCTGCGTGGCCGGGACCGCCGCCGCATGCTGCATGACATGCCGCCGGCCATGGATGTTGCCGAGTTGCTGCGCCTGCAGGAAGAAGTTGAGAAGGTGCATGTCTCGGACGCCATCGTCGATTACGTACAGGCCCTGATGGAGTTCACCCGCAGTTCCGACCAGTTCCACACCGGCCTGTCGCCACGTGCCGGCCTGGCGCTGCTGCGTGCCGCCCGCGCCTGGGCGCTGCTGGAGGGCCGGAGCGCCGTCATTCCGGAAGACATCCAGGCCATCTTCGTGCCGGTGGCCTGCCACCGGCTGCACCCCGTCGGCGGATCACCTGGCAGCCATGACCCGGTGCTCGCCAACCATGTTCTGGAGCAGGTGGCGGTGCCCTGATGAGTGTCATGCCCGCCACGCTGCGCCGGGTCACCGGCCCCTGGCTGGAGCGTCGCCTGGGCAGCCCGCGCAAGCAGGTGCATCTTGCCTACCGCCGCATCTTCGTACTCCCCACCAAGGCCGGGATGGCGTTCAGCGTCCTGCTGTTCGGTATCTGGCTGGGGGCGGTGAACTACACCAACAGCATGGCCTTCCTGCTCTGCTTCCTGCTGCTGGGTCTCGGCCTGCTGGCCATGCTGCATACCTTCAGGAATATCGCCGGCCTGTCCGTGACAACGGAGCCGGCCAGGCCGGTATTCGCCGGCGAGGCCGCCTGCTTTCCCGTTCGCCTGGAAAACCGGGATCTGCGCGAACGCCCGGCGCTGGAGCTGCGTTACGAGTGGGAACCCATGGTGCTGGTGGACATCCCCTCCGGTTCGGACACCACGGCCATGATTGCCGTGCCTACCCACCGCCGTGGGGTGATGAAGCTCGGCCAGATTCTCATCCAGACCACCTTCCCCACCGGCCTGGTGGTGGCCTGGTCCTGGCTCAGGCTGGAGCGGAGCTGCCTGGTCTACCCGACCCCGGAAAGCGGTCCCGTGCCCGAGCCGGAAGGCGGGGATGGGCGGGACACCGGAAAGCGTCCCACTGATGGTGACGACGACTTCCACAGCCTGCGCCGCTACCAGCCGGGCGATTCGCTTCGCCAGGTGGCCTGGCGGACGCTGGCGCGGGGCCAGGAACTGCAAACCAAACGGTTCGCCGGCCACGCTGCCAGCAGCGTCTGGCTCGACTACGAGGCGCTGCCGCAGTTGACGATGGAGCATCGCCTGTCCCGCCTTTGCCGCTGGGTGCTGGATGCCGAGGCGGAACACCGCCCTTACGGGCTGCGGCTTCCCGGAAAGACCATCCAGCCGGCCTTCGGCCCTGACCACCGGGAGCGCTGCCTGCGGGCCCTGGCGCTGTTCCAGTCATGAGTACCGGACCGGTCCGGACCCTGCTCCCCCATCGCGTACTGCTCGCCTTGCTGGCGACGCTGGCGGCGGTGACCGCACCCCACGCGCTGCACTTGCCGCCCTGGATGACGCCGCTGATCATCGTCTGTGCCGCCTGGCGCTACCAGGCGGGCAGCCGCGGCTGGCGACTGCCCAACCGCTGGGTATTGCTGCTGCTCACGCTGGTGACGGCAGGCGGGGTGGTGCTGCACTACGGAACCTTTCTCGGCCGGGACGCCGGCGTGGCCATGCTGAGCCTGATGCTGGGGCTGAAGCTGCTGGAGATGCGCACCCGACGGGACACACAGGTGGTGCTCTATCT
>JBJHBJ010000059.1:0-30531 GCA_050485425.1 Ectothiorhodospiraceae bacterium
TGGTGCCGGTCATGCCCAGGCGCTCGGCGTACTGGTTCATCAACTGGGCGAAGGTTTCCTCGTTGCCCGCCACATGTTCGGCCAGGGCAACGCTGGCGTCATTGCCGGACTGGATGATCATTCCCCGAAGCAGGTCTTCCACGCTGACCGTGCGGCCCACTTCCACGAACATGCGCGACCCGCCCATGCGCCAGGCGCGTTCGCTGATCGTGACCAGATCGCTCGTGCTCAGGTGCCCGGCCTTCAGTTCGCTGAAGACCACGTAGGCGGTCATGACCTTCACCAGGCTCGCCGGCTCACGTTGCTCGTCCGAGGAGCCGTCGACCAGGACGTGCCCGCTGCCGGCATCCAGCAGGATGTAGCTGGGTGCGGCAATGGAGGGCGGCGCCGGTACAGGCACTGGCATGGCCTGGGCTGCCAGCAGGCCGGGAAGCAGCAGCGAAAACAGCAGGGCGACAATACGGCGGTTCATCAACATCGGTATCCGTGGTTGGGGCGTTCCTGAAATTGCGCGGGGCTTGAATCTACGGGGCGATGACCATGTGTCTGTCACCCATCCCTCGCTCACGCAGTTTTTCGCTGAGCCGGTTGACTTCGTCCCGGCTCTCCAGCGGGCCCATGCGCACGCGGTAGCGGGCAGGGCCGTCGTTGTCGGTATGGATTGTAACCGGCGCAAGATCCATCGCGGTCAACCGCATCTTGAAGGCGTCCGCGTTCGTTCGCTCGGAAAAGGCAGCGGCCTGCAGGTACCAGTTTTCCACCTGCACCTCGCCCGGCATGCGCGTGGATGCGGCTGTCCGAACGTTCCCGTTTCGGCTGGGCTGCACGTCCGGCGCCGGCGGTTGCGCACTGGCCTGGCGGGGCTCGTCATCCGGATCATAGGGTCTGCTCAGCGTGCGGATGCGGACCCGCGTGGTTCCTTCCTCGACCATGTCCAGGCGTTGCGCGGCGGCGTAGGACAGGTCGATGATCCGTCCGGCGGCAAACGGTCCCCGGTCGTTCACGCGGACGACAATGGATTTGCCGTTGTCCACGCGGGTCACGCGGACGTAGATCGGAATGGGCAGCTCCTTGTGGGCCGCGGTCATCGCATACATGTCGTACGGTTCGCCGCTGGAGGTCCGGCGGCCGTGGAACTTCTTGCCGTACCAGGAGGCCAGCCCTTCCTCCTCGAACTCCTCCATGACGTCATCCATCACGTAGTAGGTCTGACCGAAGACCTGGTAGGAGGCGGGATTGCCATAGCGGCTGCGTGCCTCGTTCCTGGGTTCCGGTTCCCGCACGTGGGAGAGGTCCGGCGCTACGTCCGGACCGTAGTCGCGGTCGTCGTCTTCTTCTGGCGGGGTGCTGGGCGGCGGCGTGACGCTGCAGCCGGCCACCAGCAGAGCGAGCAGGGCTGCCAGTGGCAATACGCGAGAGGATGCTCTCATTCCCCGCCCTCCCGGTGCTCACGAATCGCCTCGCTGAGCTGGTAGACGGCCAGCGCGTACAGCGGGCTGTGGTTGTAGCGCGTGATGACGTAGAAGTTGTGCAGCCCGACCCAGTATTCCTTGCCGTCCGGGCCTTCCAGTTCCATCAGCGTTGCCGGCAGGGCGTCGTCCAGCGCCGGGTCGGTCTGCACGCCGGCGCGCCGGATCTCGCCCACGGTGGTGTAGGGTTGCCGCCCGCGGTTGGCCAGGCCGCTGACGTCGGCGCCGTCGTTCAGCGCCGCAGCCCGTACGACCGGTTCGCCTTCCCGCCACCGGTGCGCCCGGAAGTAGTTGGCGACGCTGGCGACGGCGTCCGCCGTGCTGTTCATCAGGTCGCGCCGGCCGTCACCGTCGCCGTCGGCGGCGTAATGCCGGTAGCTGCTGGAGATGAACTGCGGAACGCCCATGGCGCCGGCGTAGGAGCCGCGAATATCCAGTGGGTCGAGTCCTTCCTCGTCGATGAGCAGCAGGAACTGCGCCAGTTCGCGGCGAAAGAAATCGGCACGGGGCGGGTAGCCGAACGCCAGCGTGGCCAGTGCGTCGAGCACCCGGTGACGTCCCCGATGCTGGCCGTAGCGCGTCTCGACGCCGATGATCGCTACCATGATGGCTTCGGAGACGTCATATTCCCGGGCGATGCGGGCGATCAGCTCGGCGTTCTCATCCCAGAATTCCGCTCCTTCGCGGATCCGGTCCTCGCCAAGGAAGATCGGCCGGTACCGTTTCCACGGCATGGCTTCCGCCGGCCGGGTGATGGCATCGATGATGCTTTGCTGGTGTCTGGCCTCGGAGAGCAGGCCGGTAACGGTGCCCCGTTCCAGTCCGTGCTCCTCGACCATGGTGTTGATGAATGCCTGCACGTCGGGTTCGTTCGGGTCCAGGGGCTCTGCGAGGACGCAGCCCAGGGACGCAAACGACAACGCCAGGCCAGCCAGTACCCGTTTCAGCGTCGGCCGGTGAGTCATCTCGCGAATCGTCTCATTGTTGGTTCCTCGACCCCGGTGTTGCGCCTTGGGCCGCCGTTATGGTGTTTTCACAGCCTCTGTGACCCGTCAACGGGCCCAGAGTTTCCGGTGGGTATTGATGGACATGAGAATACCGAACGCGGCCATCAGCGTCACCATCGAGGTGCCGCCGTAGCTGATCAGCGGCAAGGGCAGCCCCACCACCGGCAGCAGGCCGGAAACCATGCCGATGTTGACGAAGACGTACACGAAAAAGGTCAGCGCAATGCTGCCCGCGACCAGACGGCCATAGGTGTCCTGCGCATTGGTCGCCATGTACAGGCCGCGGCCGATGATGAACAGATACAGCACCAGCAGCTGGATCACGCCCACCAGGCCGAATTCCTCGCTGAATACGGCAAAGATGAAGTCGGTATTGCGTTCGGGGAGGAATTCCAGATGGGACTGGGTGCCATTCAGCCAGCCCTTGCCGAACACCCCGCCGGAACCGATCGCGATCGTGGACTGGATGATGTGGTAGCCGGTACCCAGCGGATCGCGTTCCGGGTTGAACAGTGTCAGTACCCGCTGCTTCTGGTATTCGTGCATCAGGAAAAACCAGAACACCGGAGCCAGCGCGGCGAGGGCGGCCAGCGCGGTGAGCATGATCCGCCAGCGGAGGCCGGCCAGGAACAGCACGAAGAGACCGGCCGTGGACACCAGTAGCGCCGTACCGAGGTCCGGTTGCAGGACGATCAGGGTGGTGGGCACCATGATCAGCACCACGGCGACGACCACGTGCCAGAGGCGCGGCGGCAGGTCGCGATCGCTGAGGTACCAGGCCACCATCATCGGAATGGCGAGTTTCATCAACTCGGCCGGCTGGAAGCGTACCACCCCGAGGTCCAGCCAGCGCTGGGCGCCCTTGCCCATCGTGCCGACGAACAGCACCAGCACCAGCATGGTCAAGCCGGCCAGGAACACCCACGGCGTCCAGCGGCGCAGCGTATCCGGTGGCACCTGGGCCACGCCCAGCATCACCGAAAACGCCAGCCCCAACCGGATCAGCTGGCGCTGGATATCACCCATGTCCTGATTCGCGGCGCTGTAGAGTGTCACCAGCCCGATGCCGGACAGCAGCAGCAGTGCCACCAGCAGCGGCACATCCAGATGCAGGTGGCGCTGGGTGAAGCTCAATCCGCTGTCGGCACGCAGGCTGGCGTCACGCATCGCGGGGGCTCCTGCCGATCAGATCCATGTACGCATCCGCGACCTTTCGCGCCATAGGGGCCGCAACGCCGCCACCGCTGCCGCCGTTCTCCACGATCACCGCGATGGCGATGCGAGGGTCGTCCAGCGGGGCGAAGCAGTTGAACAGTGCATGGTCGCGCAGCCGTCGCTCGATCTCGTCCTCGTCATATTCCTGATCCTGGGCCAGGCTGAACACCTGCGCCGTGCCGGTCTTGCCGGCAATGCGGTAGCCAAGCCCCTGGACGGCGTTGCGTGCGGTGCCGCGCCTCCCGTGCACCGATTCCACCATGGACTCGATCAGGTGGTCCCAAAGTCGTTCGTTGCGCAGTTCCACCAGTTCCTGCATCGGCTCCGGGTCCAGTTCCCGGATGCCCGATGAACCGTTATCGTGAACCGCGCGGACCAGCCTGGGCGGGCAGGCCTTGCCGCGGTTGGCGATTACCGCGGTGGCATGGGCCAGTTGCAGCGGGGTGGTCAGGAAGTAGCCCTGGCCGATGCCGGTGATCAGCGTTTCCCCGTGGAACCAGGGCTCGCCTCGCGCTGCCCGCTTCCAGTCCCTGGACGGCAGAATGCCTCCCAGTTCTCCGGGCATCCCCAGACCCGGGAGCCGGCCGAAGCCGAATCTGCCCAGGAAGTCCTGCATGCGATCGATACCCAGTCGGTAGGCCAGATCGTAGTAGTAGACGTCGCAGGACTGCGCCATGGCGTCGATGAAGTCCATTCGTCCATGGCCCTGCCGCCGCCAGCAGCGCCAGCGGTGGTCGATGCCGGGCAGCGAATAGTGGCCCGGGCAGAACACGCGGTCGCCGACGCTGACCGTGCCGCTGTCCAGTCCGGCCAGGCCGATAAAGGGCTTGATCGTGGAGCCGGGCGGATACTGGCCGCGGATGGCCCGGTTGAACAGCGGCTTGTCGGGGTCGGTCTGCAGCGCCCGATAGGTCTCGACGTCGATACCGTTGACGAACAGGTTGGGGTCGTACATGGGCTTGCTGGCAAGTGCCAGCACGTCGCCATTCTTCACGTCAAGCACCACGATGGAGCCGGCATACTCGCCGAGCGCATCCTCGGCCACCCGCTGCAGGCGGCTGTCGATGGTCAGGTAGACATCATGGCCGGGGTTGGGTGTCGCGCGCTCCAGAGGGCGGATGACACGGCCCAGCGCGTTGGTTTCCACGCGCTCCATGCCGGCATACCCTTGCAGGACGTCCTCGAACTGCAGTTCTGCCCCGGTCTTTCCGGTATGGTTGGTGCCGGCGTAGCGGCTGCCGTCCAGGCGCCGTACTTCCCGCTCGTTGATGCGTCCGACGTAGCCCACTGCATGCACGGCGTGGGGGCCGTGCGGGTAGAAGCGGCTGAGCCGGGCCTCCACCTCCACACCCGGGAAACGATGCCGGTGGACGGCGAAGGCGGCCACTTCATCCTCGTTCATGCGGACTTTCAGCGGCAGCGCCTCGAAACGACGGGACCGGCGCATCAGCGTCATGAACCGCTCGGTTTCCCGGTCGCTGATCGGCATGATTCCGCGTAGCCCGTCCAGTGTGCCGTTGATGTCCTGGATCTGCTCGGGGGTCAGCAGCAACTGGAAGTTGGGCCGGTTCTCGGCCAGGGTCAGGCCGTTTCGGTCGTGGATCAGTCCCCGGTTGGGCGGTACGGGAACCAGCCGGACGCGGTTCGCCTGGCTCATGGTCATGTACCGCTGGTGGCCGGCGACCTGCAACTGGGTCATGCGGGTGCCCAGCACACCCATCAGCCCGACCACGCCGACACCTGCAAGCACGGCGCGCCGCGTGAACAATTGCTGTTCACGGCGGGAGTCCTTCAGGCGTTGCCGGTCCTTGCCGTTGCCGTTAGCCATGCGGATGCCAAACCATTATTACTGAACGCCATAGTAGCGGCGTACGCCGCGCATGATCACGAAGAACCACGGCCAGACCAGGGTGCCGATCAGTGGCGGCAGCCAGTACACCAGCCCCGGCATGGGACGGCCGACGAGGCCGTTGATCCAGAACTGTATCAAATGGACCATCGCCAGCAGCACCAGCACGACCACCGCCTGCTGGCCCAGCGGGTAGACCCGGATCCGCTGGTGCAGTTTCACCACGACGAAGGCCAGCAGCACGTAGGCCAGCGCATGCTGCCCCAGCAAGGTGCCCTGCAGGGCATCCTGCCCCAGGCCGGCCAGGAATGCCGTGACCACGCCCACACGATGGGGAACCGCCATGCACCAGTAGATCAGTACCAGGGCCACCCATTCCGGCCGTGCCAGCCGGGCCCACTCCGGAAGTGGCACCACGGTCAGGGCGTAGGCCACAAGAATGCTGCCAAGGATGGCGACGCCACCGCGGCGCTGGGCCAGCGTCATGAGTCCGATCTCGCCATTCCATTATCGGTGGAGGCATCCTCCGACTCCGGGTCATCGTCGTCATCGCTTCTGACGCGGGTCCGTACCAGCAGCATTTCCCGGCTGCGGTCGAGCTCGGCCGTGGGCTCGGCGACGACGCGAGCGAACGGATGGCCGGGCTCGCGCTCCACCTGGATCACCCGGGCCACCGGATAGCCGGCCGGGAAGCCGCCGCCGAGGCCGGACGTCACCAGCAGGTCGCCGGTACGGATGTCGGCGTTGTTGGGCAGGTGCGGCAGGTCCAGTTCCCGCAGGTTGCCGCCGCCGAAGGCGATGGCGCGCAATCCGTTCCGGTTCACCTGCACCGGCAGCGCGTGGCTGGGGTCGGTGATGAGCCGCACGATGGCGCTGGACCGGCTGATGGTATCCACCTGCCCCATGACGCCCTGGGCGTCCAGCACCGGCTGGCCGGGGAAGACGCCGTGCCGGGACCCCTTGTCGACCTTGATGATGTGGCGGTAGGGGTCGAGATCCACGCGAAGTAGCTCCGCGATCAGCACCGATTCCTCGACTTCGTAGGAGGAGTCCAGCAGCCCTTGTAGCCGGATGTTCTCGCGCTCCAGCTGGTCCAGCCGCTGCAGACGGGCCTCGTACAGCAGGTGCTGGTTGCGCAGTCGCGCGTTCTCTTCCAGCAGGGCGTGGCGGCCCCGCATGCGCTCCGAGACGTAATCGCCGACTTCGAACGGCAGATTCACGACGAGATGGATGGGGTAGACAGCGGTCTGCACCATCTCACGCACGGGGGAGGAAAGGTGCTGGCGGTGGTCGAGCGTCATCAGTCCCACCGACACCAGTGTCAGCAGGATAAGACGAGTGGTCAGCGATGGGCCGCGTGCAAATAAGGGCTTGATGGCACTACCCGCTATTGTCTGATCATCATTCGATTGCGGCCGCCCTGTGGGCGGTCAACGACATCATAACGCAGCGGGACGACGTATCCGGAGAGCCCCGTCACACGGGCGGGATTACTCGACGGTGAACAGATCCAGGCCCTGCTCGTCCATCAGTTCGAGTGCCCGGCCGCCGCCACGGGCGACGCAGGTCAGCGGGTCGTCCGCAATGACCACCGGAAGGCCGGTCTCTTCCATGATCAGGCGATCCAGATTGCGCAGCAGGGCGCCGCCGCCGGTCAGTACGATGCCGCGGTCGGCCACGTCCGCGCCCAGTTCGGGCGGCGTTTGCTCCAGGGCGGTCTTGACCGCGCCGACGATGCCGGATAGCGGCTCCTGCAAGGCTTCGAGAATCTCGTTGCTGTTCAGCGTGAAGCTCCGCGGCACGCCCTGCGCCAGGTTGCGGCCCTTGACGTCGATCTCACGCACTTCCGTCCCGGGGAATGCCGTGCCGATGTCGTGCTTGATGCGTTCCGCCGTGGCTTCCCCGATCAGGATGCCGTAGTTGCGCCGCACGTAGTTGGTGATGGCCTCGTCGAAACGGTCACCGCCGATGCGCACGGAGGCGGAGTAGACGATGCCGTTCAGGGAGAGCACGGCGACCTCGGAGGTGCCGCCGCCGATGTCGAGAACCATGGAGCCGCGGGCTTCGTCAACAGGCATGTTGGCGCCGATGGCGGCCGCGCGCGGCTCCTCGATCAGGTAGACTTCGCGGGCGCCGGCGCCCACGGCCGATTCCTTGATGGCGCGGCGCTCCACCTGCGTGGAGCCGCAGGGGACACAAACCAGAACACGCGGACTGGGCTTGAAGAAACGGGCTTCATGCACTTTCTTGATGAAATGCTGCAGCATCTTTTCGGTCACCGTGAAGTCGGCGATCACACCGTCCTTCAGGGGCCTGATGGCGCGGATGTTGCCAGGGGTGCGGCCCAGCATGTTCTTGGCCTCGGCGCCCACAGCGGCGATGGTCTTGGGCCCGCCGTCACGATCCTGGCGGATGGCCACCACCGACGGTTCGTTCAGCACGATGCCCTGGCCACGCAGGTAGATCAGCGTGTTGGCCGTCCCCAGATCGATGGAGAGGTCGTTGGAAAAAAGCCCGCGTATGCCCTTGAACATTGTATGCACCCGTCCCAGCGAAGGCGCTAATCTAACAACGGGGTAGGGTTTCGGCAAGCGAACCGCCCGCAAACAAAGGGCTGCGGCGCCGTTTTGTGCAGCGGGTCACGAACGCATGGAGATCTGCTTCCGGTTTTGACGTGTTTTTCGGTCGGGTTGCCGGTTTGCGATCCGGGGGCTTATGCCGGAAAATTGCGCATCCGCCGCCGGCTCCCCCGGCGGTTCGTTCCGTTTCAATGGAGCCAGCCATGTCTCTCAGCAACGACGACGTCAAGCAGATCGCGCATCTGGCCAGGCTGGGCGTCGAAGAACAGGACCTGGATAGCTACGCACGGGAGCTCAGCCACATTCTGGCTTTCGTCGAGGCGCTGGGCGGGGATGAGACCAACGCGGTCGAGCCGCTCGCGCATCCCATCGACATGGTCCAGCGTCTGCGCCCGGACGAGATCACCGAGGAAGACCGCCGTGAGCGTTTCCAGGCCGTCGCGCCCAGCGTCGAAGCAGGCCTGTATCTGGTCCCTCGCGTTATCGAATGATCGCGAGATGAAACCCAATCACAACCCAGGATGGAAACCGTGAGCGTGCACGACAAGACCGTGGCCGAGCTGGCCGCCGGCCTGGCTGCCGGGACGTATTCCAGCGAAGAACTGACCAGGCATTGCCTGCAGCGGATCAACGGCGTGGGCGGCGAGCTGAATGCGTTCGTGACCGTTACCGATGAGCAGGCGCTGACCGCTGCACGTGCCGCCGACCAGCGGCGTGCCCGCGGAGAAGCCGGCCCGTTGACCGGCATTCCGCTGGCGCACAAGGACATCTTCTGCACCGAGGGCGTGCGGACCAGTTGCGGCTCCCGCATGCTCGACAATTTCGTCTCACCGTACGACGCCCATGTGGTGGAGCGGACGCAGTCTGCCGGCATGGTCATGCTGGGCAAGACCAACATGGACGAGTTCGCCATGGGGTCGTCCAACGAGAACAGCTTCTACGGCCCGGTCAGAAACCCCTGGGACACCGCCGCCGTGCCGGGCGGCTCCTCCGGCGGTTCGGCCGCGGCGGTGGCGGCGCGCCTGGTGCCGGCCGCCACCGGCACCGACACCGGGGGCTCTATCCGCCAGCCGGCGGCGTTGTGCGGCATCACCGGCCTGAAGCCGACGTATGGACGCGTCTCCCGTTACGGCATGATCGCCTTTGCCTCCAGCCTGGACCAGGCCGGGCCCATGGCACGCACGGCGGAGGACTGCGCGTTGCTGCTGGAGGCCATGGCCGGTTTCGACCCGCGGGACTCGACCTGCGTGGACCAGCCGGTGCCGCGGTACAGTGAAACGCTGGACAATGACCTGAGCGGGCTCACGATCGGTCTGCCAAAGGAATACTTCGGCGAGGGGCTGGATTCGGAGGTGGCCCGCGTGGTGGACGCCGCCATTACGGAGTATCGCAAGCTGGGCGCCGAGGTGCGCGAGATCAGCCTGCGCAATACGCATCTGGCTGTGCCCGCCTACTACGTCATCGCGCCGGCGGAATGTTCCTCCAACCTGTCCAGGTTCGACGGCGTGCGTTTCGGCCACCGCTGCGACGCCCCCCGCGACCTGGAAGACCTCTACAAGCGCTCCCGCGCCGAGGGTTTCGGGGCGGAGGTCAAGCGGCGCATCCTGGTGGGGACCTATGCCTTGTCCGCCGGTTATTACGACGCCTACTATCTGAAGGCGCAGAAGGTGCGGCGGCTGATCCGTGACGATTTTCTTGCCGCCTTTGAAGAGGTGGACGTGATTCTCGGGCCCACTTCGCCCACGGTGGCGTTCAACCTGGGCGAGCGTTCGGATGATCCGGTCAAGATGTATCTTTCCGACATCTACACCATCGCGGTGAACCTGGCCGGCCTGCCGGGGATGTCGCTGCCGGCGGGCTTCGCCCACGGCCGGCCGGTGGGGCTGCAGTTGATCGGCACGCATTTCGACGAGGCCCGCCTGCTGAACATGGCGCACCGTTACCAGCAGGTGACGGACTGGCATACACGGGTCCCGGAAGCATTCGCGTAGGGAGTACAGAGCATGCAATGGGAAGTGGTTATCGGGCTGGAGATCCATGCCCAGCTTGCCACCCGCAGCAAGATTTTCTCTGGTGCATCCACCGCCTACGGTGCCGCGCCCAACACGCAGGCCTGCGCGGTGGACCTGGGGCTGCCGGGTGTGTTGCCGGTGCTGAACGCCGAGGCGGTGAACATGGCGATCAAGTTCGGCCTGGCCACCGGCTGTACGATCGCGCCGCGTTCGGTGTTCGCGCGCAAGAACTATTTCTATCCCGATCTCCCGAAGGGCTACCAGATCAGCCAGTACGAGCTGCCGGTGGTGCATGACGGTGAGGTGCTCCTGGAGCTGGAGGACGGCGAGACCAAGCGGGTGGGCCTGACCCGGGCGCATCTGGAGGAGGATGCCGGTAAGTCCCTGCACGAGGGCTTCGAGGGCGTCACCGGTATCGACCTGAACCGCGCGGGCACGCCGTTGCTGGAGATCGTCTCCGAGCCGGACATGCGCTCGGCGAAGGAGGCGGTCGCCTACATGCGCAAGGTGCATTCGCTGGTGCGCTACCTGGGTATCTGCGACGGCAACATGCAGGAAGGCTCCTTCCGTTGCGACGCCAATGTGTCCGTCCGCCAGAAGGGCAGCGACAGGCTGGGTACGCGGACCGAGCTGAAGAATCTGAATTCCTTCCGTTTCGTGGAACGCGCCATCAATTTCGAGGTGGAACGGCAGATCGACGTGATCGAGGCCGGCGGCGAGGTGGTGCAGGAAACGCGCCTGTACGATTCGGTGAAGAACGAGACGCGGTCGATGCGCACCAAGGAGGAGGCGAACGATTACCGTTACTTCCCGGACCCGGATCTGTTGCCGGTGGAGATCACGGAGGCGGATATCGAGCGGGTGCGGGCGCAGTTGCCGGAGCTGCCGGATGCCAAGCGGCAGCGCTTCATGGCGCAGTATGGGCTCTCTGCCTACGATGCCTCGCTGCTGACGTCGGCGCGGGAGGTGGCGGATTATTACGAGGCGGTGGTGGAGGCGTCCGGCGGCGAGGGCAAGCTGTCGGCCAATTGGGTCAATGGCGAACTGACGGCGGCGCTGAACCGGGACGGTCGCGAGATTGGCGATTCGCCTGTCGATCCGGCGCAGTTGGGTGCGTTGATCCGGCGCATTGTGGACAACACCATTTCCGGCAAGATCGCCAAGGATGTGTTCGAGGCGATGTGGAACGGCGAGGGCGAGCCGGATGCGATCATCGAGGCGCGCGGGCTGAAGCAGGTGACGGATACCGGGGCGCTGGAGGCGATGGTGGACGAGGTGATCGCCGCCAATCCGAAGCAGGTGGAGCAGTACAAGGCGGGCAAGGACAAGCTGCTGGGCTTTTTCGTGGGTCAGTGCATGAAGGCCTCGGGCGGGAAGGCGAACCCGGCGCAGTTGAATGAGCTGATCCGGAAGAAGCTGGCAGAATAGGTCGATTTGGCCAGGTGCCAGTGGTCCGGCCGTCGGAGCGATGTGACGGCTCAGGACACGCCGTGAATCCGTCCATGGAGGACTGTCGGCGAGGTCCCTCTCGCCGACAGTCCTGAGCCGTCACATCGCTCCGACGGCCTCGCTCTCTGCCCTCCGCCACACAGTATCCAGCCCAATATCCGGTGAGGAATAAATGCAAGCCGATCCCGACCAGCAGCAACGTTTTCTGTTCGAGCACGCCAACGTCCGCGGGGAGCTGATCCACCTGGACAACAGTTTCCAGGAGGTGCTTCGGCGCCGGGAGTATCCGGAGACGGTGGCCCGGTTGCTGGGTGAGGCCATGGCGGCGGCGGGGTTGTTGTCGTCGATCCTGAAGTTCAAGGGCTCGCTGATCCTGCAGATGCAGGGCAAGGGGCCGATCACGATGCTGGTGGCAAGTGCCAGCGACCGGCAGGAGTTGCGGGCGGTGGCGCGGCATGAGGAAGGCGCGCTGGATGGCGGGGCGTTGCGGGATCTGTGCCGGGACGGCTATCTGGCCATCACTATCGATCCGGAGGATTCCGACGACCGCTACCAGGGGATCGTCGGGCTGGAACAGGCTTCGCTGGCCGAGGCGGTGGACAACTATTTCTCCCAGTCGGAGCAGTTGCCGACGCGGGTCTGGCTGGCCTGCGACGGCAAGCGTGCGGCCGGGCTGCTGCTGCAGCGTCTGCCCGGCGAGGACGTCCACGGTGACCCGGATGCGTGGGGGCGGGCGGAGCATCTTGCGTCGACCATCACGTCGGAGGAGCTGCTGGACCTGGACAGCCGGGAGATCATCCGGCGTCTGTTCCACGAGGAGACCATCCGGCTGTTCGACCCCGCTCCGGTGCGTTTCCACTGCCAGTGTTCACGGCAGCGGATCGCTTCGGTGTTGTTCTCCCTCGGCCGGGAGGAGGCGGACAGCATTCTGGCCGAAGAGGGGAGCATCCAGGCCAATTGCGATTTCTGCGGTCGCGGCTACACCTTCGATGCAGTGGACGTCGAGCAGTTGTTCAACGAGGGCGGCATCAGGCCGCCGGGCCGGACCAGGCATTAGGGCCACGCAGCCCAGACAACCCCGCAGTTGGGAGAGGCATCGCGTCCAGGAGGTGCGCCCCGGCGCACCCTCTCAGGTCCTGACTCCGCACACCGGGCAGTCCGGATCCTTCGGCACCTGTATCCGTTGCCAGTCGCCGGTCCGCGCATCCCAGAGCGTGAGCCGGGTCGCGTCATCGCTGCCGAAGCCGGTGATCACGCGGATGGCCTCCACGGCCTGCAGGCTGCCGATCACGCCCACCACCGGCGCCAGCACCCCATTCTCGCTGCAGCTCAGCCGCTGGTCGCCGCCCGGCGGGAACAGGCAGGCATAGCAGGGGCGGTCAGGGAGGTCGGGGCGGAAGACCGCCAACTGGCCTTCCAGGCGGATGGCGGCGCCGGAGACCAGCGGCGTGCGGGTCCGCACGCAGGCGGCGTTGACCGCGAAGCGGGTCTCGAAGTTGTCGCTGCCGTCCAGGACCACGTCCACGGCACTGATCTGTCGCTCCAGTTCGGCTTCGTCCGGGCGTTGCGGTAGCGTGGTCACATCGGTTTCCGGGTTCAATTGCCGCAATGTCCGGGCCGCGGAGTCCACCTTGGCCCGGCCGATGTCGTCCATGCCGTGTGCGATCTGGCGCTGCAGGTTGGAGAGTTCGACGACGTCGTCGTCCACCAGCACCAGGCGGCCCACCCCGGCCGCAGCCAGGTACATCGCGGCCGGCGAACCCAGTCCGCCCAGTCCCAGGATCAGCGCACTGGCCCCGGCCAGTGCCAGCTGGCCTTCCATGTCCACTTCCGGCAGCATCAGTTGCCGGCTGTAGCGCAGCAGTTGTGCGTCGTTCATCCGGCGTGCTCCTGGGTTGGCCATTGGCCCTCGCTGATGCGCGGCTGGCCGGCCAGGTCGCGATGGCAGACCACGTTGATGAATCCGGCATGCGTCAGCAGCAGCCTGACGGCTGCCTGCTGGTCGAAGCCGTGCTCCAGCACCAGCCAGCCTCCCGGCAGCAGGTGGCGGGGAGCGTCGGCGATGATGCGGCGGAGTGCATCCAGGCCGTCCGGTCCGGCCGCCAGCGCTTGTATGGGTTCGTGGCGCACATCGCCTTCCAGCAGGTGCGGGTCGTGATCGGCGACGTAGGGCGGGTTCGAGGCAATCAGCGCGAACCGGCGTTCCGTCACCGGCTCCAGCCAACTGCCCTGCAGCCATTCCACGGCGAGTCGCAACCGTTCGCCGTTGGCGCGCGCCACGGCCAGGGCGTCGGCGGACTGATCGACGCCGGTCACGCGGCACCGCTTCCGTTCGCTGGCCAGCGCCAGCGCGATGGCCCCGCTGCCTGTGCCCAGGTCGATGACCGGGCCCTCGGTGTCCGGCGCCAGGCGGGCCAGGCAGCGCTCCACCAGCAACTCGGTTTCCGGGCGCGGGATGAGTACGCGGGAATCCACGGTCAGGTCCAGCGTCCAGAAACCGCGTCGACCCAGCAGATAGGCGATCGGTTCGCCATCCAGGCGCCGCTGCAACAGGCCGCGCATGGCGACTGCCTCGGTTTCGTCCAGCGGACGTTCCGGGTGGGAAAAGCACAGGCTGCGGTCCGCGCCCAGCACGTGGGCGCAGAGCAGTTCCGCCTCAAGCCGCGGGCTGTCCCCCACACCGTTCAACAGCGTGCCGCCGCTGGCGACCATCTCCCCGAGGTTCACTCTCGCTCCAGCACCCCGGCGGCGATGGAACGCTCCTCCAGCATGACGGGGATGCCGTCCTCCACCGGGTAGATGCGCTCGGCGCCTTCGGTGATCAGGCCCTCGCTCAGCGCCGCCTGGACGGTCTGACCGTCGGCCTGGGTGACCTTGCCGGCGGCGATATGCTCGTTCAGCCGGTTCAGCTCCGCGCGCTTCAGCGGTCTGAGCGGCGCTTTGCTGATGGGGCAGCAGAGTATGTCCAGCAGTTTCTTGTCCACCGCCATTGCGGTCTCCATCGTCGGTTCGCGCCAGCAGGCGCTCAAGGAATTCGCACGTCTGCCGTTCATCCATTCTGAGACTGATGAACGGATACCACCATGCCCGGCCTCAACCCCGCATCCAGACTTCACCCGGTGACGCCCGATGCATGCTGCGCATTCTGTGGCATGCCGGGTATTCCGATGATGCAGGATAGCGCCCTGTGCACGGAATGCCTGGATCATTGTAACCGTTCGCTGGTTGATATGCGGCGTGTCACGCTGCGGGAACGCCTGGCGAAGCTGCCCGCGCCCGCTGACCTGGTGGCAATGCTGGACCGCAAGGTGGTCGGGCTTTCCGCCGCCAAGCGCGCCCTGGCGGTGGCCGTGTACAACCACTACAAGCGCGTGCTGCTCGCCGAGGAGTTGCCCCGGGATCACGTGCCCGGCAAGGCCAACGTGTTGCTGGCCGGGCCCACCGGCAGCGGCAAGACCTTCCTGGTGGAGGCCCTCGCGGAGCTGCTGCAGGTGCCCTACGCCAGCGTGGATGCGGCGTCGCTCACCGCTCCGGGTCATGCGGGAAAAGACGTCGGCGACGTCGCACTGGCGTTGCTGGATGACTGCGGCGGGGACCTGCGGCGGGCCCGGCACGGCATCGTGTTCATCGACAACATCGACAAGCTCCGGGCGCGGCCCGGCGTGGCGGAGGACGACCTGGGCGGGCTTGGCGTCCAGCAGGCGCTGCTGTGCCTGCTGGAGGGGGGCGAGCTGCAGATCGACTCCCGCCGTTACGGTCGTGTGGCGTTCCCGACGCGTCACATACTCTTCGTGGCGGCCGGCGCTTTCGAGGCCCCGGCATCGCCGGTGCGCGGTGTCGGCTTCGTGCCGGAGTCTCTGTCCGCTCCCGCCGCCGGCCGACCCGACTGGCTGGCCGCTCCCGGATTCCTGGCGGAGCTGGCCGGGCGTTTCCCGTTGCAATTGACGCTTCCGGCCGTGGATGTCGCGCAGCTGGCGGAGCTGCTGACGTGCCCTTGTTCAGGCCTGCTTGCCGGTTACCGGACCCGGTTCCGGCTGGACGGCGTGCGTTTCGAGGCCACCCCGGCCGCGGTGGACGCCATCGTGCAGCGGGCGTTCCGTGCTGGCGGCGGCGCGCGGGCGCTGAAGCGGGTGCTTGAGCAGCTCCTGCTGAATACGTTGTTCCATGTGCCGTCGCTGCCTTCGGTGGACGCCGTCTGGCTGGATGCGGCCGGCGATGAGCCGGTCGTCTGCCTGCAGAGCCCGCTGGCCGCCTGAGAAACCGGAAGCCCTTCATGCCGGCCTGTGCGTGACGGCATGGTCTTTGTCATGAACTCCCGTTACCATGAACGGTTCCATTATTATTGCGAAGCCGCCGGCAGAGGATGAAACGAGTCATGGCCGATCCCATGCCACTGAACGAGTCCATCGAAAACGTCAATGTGGTCAGCCAGGATCTGCTGCCCACCCCCGAGGCGATCCACCGTGCATTGCCGCTGACAAAGGCGGCCCGCGATACGGTCGTGGTGGGGCGCCGGGTGGTGGAAAACATCCTGGACCGCAGGGACCCCCGGGTCTTCCTGGTGGTGGGACCCTGCTCCATCCACGACCCGGACGCCGCCCGCGAGTATGCCGAGCGGCTGAAGCGTCTGGCCGACGAGGTCAAGGACACCGTTTTCGTCATCATGCGGGTCTATTTCGAGAAGCCGCGGACCACGGTCGGCTGGAAGGGACTGATCAATGATCCCTACATGGACGATTCATTCCGCATCGACGAGGGCCTGTACAAGGCGCGCTCGCTGCTGCTGGAACTGGCCGAGATGGGACTGCCCGCCGCCACCGAGGCGCTGGACCCGATCTCTCCCCAGTATCTGCAGGATCTGATCACCTGGACCGCCATCGGTGCGCGCACCACCGAATCTCAGACGCACCGGGAAATGGCCAGCGGGCTGTCCACGCCGGTGGGGTTCAAGAACGGGACCGACGGCAGCCTTCAGGTGGCCATCAACGCGCTGCATTCCGTGGCCAATCCGCACAGCTTCCTGGGCATTGACGGCAAGGGCCAGTGCGCGATCATCCGCACCCGGGGCAACCGTTACGGCCATGTGGTGCTCCGTGGTGGCGGCGGCAAGCCGAACTATGATTCGGTCAGCGTCGCGCTGTGCGAGCGGGAACTGGCTGCCGCCAAGCTGCCGCTGAACCTGGTGGTGGACTGCAGTCATGCCAATTCGAGCAAGGATCCCGCGCTGCAGCCGCTGGTGCTGGACAACCTGGTGAACCAGATCCAGGAGGGCAACCGCTCCATTGTCGGCATGATGATGGAAAGCCACCTGAACTGGGGTAACCAGAAGCTCGGCGACGACCCCTCCGAGCTCCAGTACGGGGTTTCGGTAACGGATGCCTGTGTGGACTGGGAAACCACCGAGAAGGCGGTGCGGGACATGGCTGCCCGTCTGCGCGGGGTGTTGAACGGCCGTGTGTCGGCCACCGCGTGAGCACAATGTGCGTTTTTGCGTTATCGCCCACGCACTGATATAAACATGATCGTCTAGAAGCCGTCTGCAGCATCCGGGGTCGTGTCATGATCCCGTCACTGCGGACTGGCAGTATGGCCCGCCACGGACGCGGGTATGGTTGATGGTTAAGGACAGCCTGCGGCCCGACGATGGTTGCCGTTAACAGCTGGAGGAAACAGACATGGAACACAAACATGCCCTTCCGGTGAAGGACTTTTCGCCCTACGAGGAAAAGAAGGGTGAAGAGTACATGAGCGACGCCCAGCTCGAGCATTTCAAGGGTCTGCTGCTGGCATGGAAACGGCAACTTCAGGAAGAGGTGGAGCGAACCGTTCACCATATGCGTGACGACGCGACCAACTACGCGGATCCTGCGGACCGTGCGACCCAGGAAGAGGAGTTTGCCCTGGAATTGCGCACCCGGGACCGGGAGCGCAAGCTGATCCGCAAGATCGACCAGACCCTGGAGAAGATCCGCAAGGATGACTACGGGTACTGCGAACAGTGCGGTGTGGAGATCGGTCTGCGCCGCCTGGAGGCGCGGCCCACCGCGACCTTGTGCATCGACTGCAAGACGCTGGAAGAGATCCGCGAAAAGCAGCGCGTCGCCTGACCGCGGCAGGCACAGGCACCGGAACGAAGGCCCGCATCCGCGGGCCTTCGTTTTTCTATGGCGGGAAGCCGTGTTTCAACAGGATAATGTTATCATGTTGCACTGCGTCGGCGCGGTGGATACGTTCTCCGTCGCCGTCGGTCGGCGTTTCCCGCAGGCAGGAGATCATTGATGAAACGTTCGTGGTGGTTGCTGATGCTGCTGCCCATGCTGTCCGCAGCCTGGGCCTCGGACACGCCTGTGCCGGTGGCCGTGAGCGTGCCGCCACAGGCGTCGCTGGTGCAGACCATCGGCGGTGACAGGGTCAGCGTGCAGAGCATGATCTCGCCGGGCCAGTCCACGCATACGTTCGCTCCGTCCCCCCGGCAGTTGCGTGCCATGGAGGATGCCAGGCTGTACGTCAAGGTGGGTCATCCCGAATACCGCTTCGAGTATCAGTTCGTGCAGATGCTGGAGAGCCGGGGTGACCGGGTGGTGGTGATCGATTCCGCCGAGGGCGTGGAGCTGCGGGAACTGGAAGCGCACCATCACGAACATGGCCACGAGCATGGCGATGAGCACCGGCATCACGGGCATGACCATGCTCATGGCGATACCGATCCGCATCTGTGGGTCTCGCCCAGCATCATGCGCGGTGTCGCCGTCCGCGTTGCGGATGCGTTGAAGACGCTGGATCCGGACGGGGAAGCGCAGTACGCCGAGGGGCTGGAGCGTCTCCTGCTGGAACTGGAGCGCGTGGACAGTGAGCTACGCGAGACGTTCGCCGGGCTGGATCGGCGGGTCTTCCTGGTGAATCATCCGGCCTGGGGCTATTTCGCCGATGACTACGGACTCATCCAGATGTCCATCGAGGTGGATGGCAAGGAACCGACCCCGGCTCAGCTCGGGCGTTTCATCGAGCGGGCCCGCGCCGAGGGCGTGCGCACGATCCTCGTGCAGCCCGGGTTCTCGCGCCGGAGTGCCGACGTGATCGCCCGCGAGCTGGATATCCGCGTGGTGGAGATGGATCCCATGGCGGAAGACTGGATCGACAACCTCCGCCGTATGGGCACGGTGCTGGCGGAGTCCTTGTCATGAGCGCCCGTCCTTTGCGCCACGATGACTGCCTGCTGGACGTCCAGGGCGTCACGTTCGGCTATGACCGGGAAGCGGTTCTGCGGGATGTGGATCTGCGCATACACGCCAACGATTTCCTTGCCATCATCGGTCCCAATGGCGGCGGCAAGACCACGCTGCTGCGGGTGATCCTGGGGCTGGAGAAGCCCTGGCGCGGCACGGTCAGCTGGCGCAGGCCGCCGGGGCCGGGTCGGATCGGCTATGTGCCACAGTTCTCCACCTTCGATCGCAACTTCCCGCTGGCGCTGGAAGACGCGGTGCTGATGGGGCGCATCGGCCGGCGGGGCATGCTCAGGCGATATGACAGGGAAGATCGTGCGGCGGTGGCCGCGGTGCTGGAGCGGCTCAAACTGTCGTCCATGGCGCGTGCGCCGATTGCCGATCTTTCCGGCGGTCAGATGCAGCGCGCGCTGATCGGGCGGGCGCTGGTGGCCGAGCCCGATATTCTGTTCCTGGACGAGCCGACCTCGTCGGTGGATGCCGAAACACGCACCGTGTTCACTGGGCTGCTGACCGAGCTCAACCGGCGTATTCCGATCGTCGTGGTTACGCACGATGTCACCGGCGTGGCGGCGCAGGTCAAGCAGATCGCCTGCGTGAATCGCAAGCTCTACTATCACGGCGACGGCCAGGTCACCAACGAGGAGCTGGCGGAGGCCTACGGCTGCCCCGTGGAACTGATCGCCCACGGCGTGCCCCACCGTGTGCTTTCCGAGCACACCCACCATCATTGAGCCGATGTCTGAATTCTCCCTGATGCTGAGCTACGAGTTCGTGCAGAACGCCATTGCCGCTGGTCTGCTGGCCAGCGTGCTGTCCGGCGTCGTCGGCACGTTCGTCGTGGTCAAGCGGCTGGTGTTCATCGCCGGCGGCATCAGCCATGCGGCATTTGCCGGTCTGGGTATCTGTTACTACCTGGGTATGAACCCGCTGATCGGTGCCTTCATCGTGGCTCTGCTGGCGGCCTTGCTGCTGGCCTGGCTGGGCGAGGGCGGCGCCGGTCGCTCGCAGGATGCCTTCATCGGCATACTCTGGGCGGCGGGCATGGCGGTGGGCATCGTGTTCATTCATCTGACGCCGGGCTATGCGCCGAATCTCATGGCCTACCTATTCGGCGACATCCTGACCGTGACACGCGGAGACGTCTACCTGCTGGCCTTGCTGGTGGTCCTGGTGCTGCTGATGATGAGCCTGTTCTACAAGGAACTGGTCGCGGTCTCCTTCGACGAGACCTTCGCCCGGGTGCAGGGTGCACCGGTGCAGTTCTTCCTGGCGCTGTTGCTGGTGCTGGTGGCGCTGTCGGTGATCCTGCTGATCCAGGTGGTCGGCATCGTGCTGCTGATTGCGCTGTTCACCCTGCCGCCGGTGATCGCGCTGATGCTGGCCTTGCGCAGTTTTGCGCTGGTGCTGCTCGCGGCGGTGCTGCTGGCCATGCTGATGACCACCGGCGGGCTGGCCGGATCCTACTGGCTGGACCTCCCCTCGGGGCCGTCCATCGTGCTGTTCGGAATCGCCATCGGGGCGGTGGTCCGGGGGGCGGTGTGGTTGCGGCAGAGGCCGCGGGAATAGTGTCCCGCCCCCGCGGGAATTGATCAGTGTTTCTCTAGTGTCCCATAACAGAAATGCTGCGAACTTCTGTAACGGGACACTAGGCGCTGTCCTTCGCCATCTCCGCCAGCAGTTCCGCCTGGTGTTCCTGCACCAGCGGCCCGATCACCTGGTCCAGGTTGCCCTGCATGATTTCATCCAGCTTGTACAGGGTGAGGTTGATGCGGTGATCGGTCACCCGGCCCTGGGGGAAGTTGTAGGTGCGGATGCGCTCGGAGCGATCCCCGCTGCCCACCTGCAGCTTGCGCTGGGCGCTCTGTTCCGCCACCTGGCGGCTGCGTTCCTCGGACAGCAGCTTGGCCTGCAGCAGCGCCATGGCCTTGGCGCGGTTCTTGTGCTGGGACCGCTCGTCCTGGCATTCCACCACGATGCCGGAGGGCAGGTGGGTGATGCGGATAGCCGAGTCGGTCTTGTTCACGTGCTGGCCGCCGGCACCTGACGCGCGGTAGGTGTCGACTTTCAGATCATTGCTGTTGATATCCACGGCGTCCACATCCTCCACTTCCGGCAGCACCGCCACCGTGCAGGCCGACGTGTGGATGCGCCCCTGGGATTCGGTTTCCGGAACACGCTGGACGCGATGGGCGCCGGATTCGAACTTCAGCCGTGAATAGGCGCCGTCGCCGATCACCCGGGCGATCACTTCCTTGAACCCGCCATGCTCGCCCTCGCTCTCACTGATCATCTCCAGGCGCCAGCCCTGGGCCTCGGCGTAGCGGCCGTACATCCGGAACAGGTCTCCCGCGAACAGGGCTGCCTCGTCTCCCCCCGTGCCGGCCCGTATTTCCAGGAAGATGTTGGCGTGGTCGTTGGGGTCCTCCGGAATCAGCAGAAGCTGGAGCTGCTGGTTCAGGTCGTCCAGCGTCTGCTCGGCGGCCTCCACCTCGTCCCCCGCAAGTGCCCGCATCTCGGGGTCGGCGTCCTGTTGCATCTCGCTGGCGGCCGCCAGGTCCTGTTCCGCCTGGCGGTATTTACGGAACGTCTCCACCAGGCTTTCCAGACGTGCATATTCACGGGAGAGGTCCCGGAACCGGTTCTGATTGCCGATGGTTTCCGGATCGGAGAGCAGGGCGGCGATTTCCTCGTGTCGACCCTGCAACTGCTCCAGTTTGCCGCGAATCGATGCTTTCAAGGTTGTTTCATCCTCCGTGGGGGCGGCGGGCGTGACTCCGCATCCGCGTTCTCCTGTTCCTCGTCCTCCAGGCCCAGCAGGTGCAGCGCTCTGCTCAGGACTTCCTCGTCATTGCTCTCGCCGGCCTGGCGCAGGCGGGTGGTCGGTTCGTGAAGCAGCCGGTTGGTGAGGCTGTAGGCCAGATAGTGCAGCACGTCCTCTGCCGCCTCTCCCTTGCCCAGCCGCCGGAGGGCCCGCTGCAGTACCACGTCGCGGTGCCGGCCGGCGCGCGCCCGGTACTGACGGATAGCGGGCACGGTATCCAGGCCGCGCATCCAGGTCATGAAGCGTTCGGCCTGCAGCTCGATGATCTCCTCCGCCTCGTTGGCCGCGTGCCTCCGTGAGCGCAGGTTCTCCTGGATCACATCCTGCAGGTCGTCCACCGTGTAGAGATAGACATCGTCCAGTTCGTCCACTTCAGGCTCGATGTCCCGGGGCACGGCGATATCCACCATGAACATCGGCCGGTGTCGTCGCCGTCGCAATGCGCGCTCGACGCTGCCCTTGCCGAGCAGGGGCAACTGGCTCGCGGTGGAGGCGATCACGATGTCCGCGTCGGCAAGCCGGTCGGGCAGCTCCGACAGGGTGATGGCTTCACCGTGATAGGTTGCGGCCAGATCCTCGGCACGTTCACGGGTGCGGTTGGCGACGATGAAACGTTGCAGCCCTTGCTGCCGCAGGTGGCGGGCGGTCAGTTCGATGGTTTCGCCCGCGCCCAGCAGCAGCGCGGTGTAGTCCTCCAGCGGGCCGAAGATCTGCCTCGCCAGTGTGACCGCGGCAAAGGCCACGGACACCGGGTTCGAGCCGATGCCGGTTTCGGTACGTACCTGCTTTGAGACCGCAAAGGCGTGCTGGAACAGGCGGTCCAGGATCTGCCCGAGCGTGCCGGCGGTGACCGCTTCCATGTACGCGTCCTTGGCCTGCCCGCCGATCTGGGGCTCTCCCAGCACCAGTGAGTCCAGCCCGGGCGTGACCCGCAGCAGGTGCCGTACCACCTCCTGCTGATGGTGGACGTACAGATAAGGCCGCAGCCATTCCCGGTCCAGCCCGTGGCTTTCCGCCAGCCAGTCCAGCATGGTGTCCGCGCTGCTCACCGGCTCCATGACCGCGTAGACTTCGGTACGGTTGCAGGTGGATATCAGTGCCGCTTCGCGCACGCCGGGCCTGGCTGCGAGCTGTTGCAGCGCGTGTTGCAGGCGGTCCACGGGAAACACCAGCCGCTCTCTGACATCCAGCGGTGCTGTTCTGTGATTGAGTCCGACAGCGCACAATCTCATGGACAACGAATCTATGACAGGGCCTGGAGTGGCATGATGGCAGGCGGACAGTCCGGGCGCAGCGCACCACCCGCCCGGCCTTCCGTGTAGCCGGTAAATTGTCGGGAATTCGGCCCGGGAATACAAGTCAATGGCTAGGGAAGGTGCCGAATCATGGCTTTACCTCCTGAACGGTTAGTATCATGCATCGATATGTCATGCCTTGAGGACGTTCTATGAAATCCATGCGCGGGGTGGCGCTGCTTGCTTCAGTGCTGCTGGCCGGCTGTGCCAGCGTGCCCGGGCCGGCGCCCGATGAAGAGACAGCGGACCGGCCCCGAATCATCGAGCGTCCCGCGCCCGAATCGGCTGAGCGCGACCTTATCTACCAGTTGCTGGTGGCGGAATTCGCCGGCGTGCGCGGCCAGATCGGCCCCGCACTGGATGCCTACCTGACGGCCATGGACCTCACTGACGATCCGCGCATTGCCGCACGCGCTACCCGGCTGGCGCTGTATTCCACCCGTGACGACGCGGGCGTTCGTGCCGGCCGGCGCTGGGTGGAGCTGGACCCGGATGATATCGCTGCACGCCAGGCCCTGGGGGTGTTGCTGGTGCGCAGCGGACAGCCCTCGGAAGCGCGCCGACAGTTCCGCGAGGTGATCATGCGCGCCGGCGGCGATGCCGGCGAGGCGGTGGCGGAGCTGGGTGCCGGCATTGCCCGGGAGCAGGACAACGAGGCTGTCCTGGAAGTGTTGAAGGGGTTGGCCCGCGAGTTCCCCGACCTGCCCGAGGCGCAATTGATCCTCGCCCAGTCCGCGTTGCGTGCGGAACGGCCCGATGTGGCGCTGGAAGCCGCCCGGAACGGTCTGCGCTCGCAACCGGGGTCTCGCGAACTGCGGACCATGGAAGGGCAGGCGTTGCTGGAACTCGGCCGGGAGGACGAGGCGGTTGCCGCCTTCCAGCGACTGGTCGAGGACCGTCCCGACGATGACGAACTGCGTCTGTATTTTGCCCGTGTGTTGCTGCAGGCGGGGCGCGATCAGCAGGCACTTACTCACTTTCAGCGGGTGCTGGAGGAGCGGCCGAACGATGCCGGCATCCTCTATGCCACCGGTCTGCTGACGCTGGAGGAAGGGCACCCCGACCTGGCGCGTCCGTATTTCGAACGCTTGCTTGAACTCGGTGAGCGGCGTAACGAGGCAGCCTTCTTTCTTGGGAGGATCGACGAGGAACTGGGTGAGCCGGCACGGGCCGAGGCCTGGTATCGCCAGGTGGAGGGCGAATACCGCGGCCAGGCCATGGTGCGTGCCGCGCTGATGCAGGGCCAGCAGGGCGACCTCCGGGCTGCCCGCCAGACGTTGCAGCAACTGCGCCGGCAATACCCGGACGAGTCCGTGCGCAGTTTCCTGGTCGAGGGCGATGTACTGCGGCAGGCGGGGGAGTACGAGCAGGCGGCCCGGGTGTACGATGAGGGCCTCAGCCGACATCCGGGCGAACAGGATCTGCTTTACGGCCGTGCCATTGTCTGGGCCCAAACGGGCGACGTGGAGCGCGCCGAGAGGGATCTGCGCGCCGTGCTGGATCAGGAGCCCGACAATGCACACGCGCTGAATGCGCTGGGCTACACGCTGGTCGATCTGACAGATCGCACCCGTGAAGGCTATGAACTGATTCGCCGGGCCTACGAGCAGTTGCCGGACAATCCCGCCATCCTGGACAGCATGGGCTGGGCCTACTTCAGGATGGGCCGCCACCAGGAAGCCGTCGCCTATCTGCGTCGTGCCTACCTGGCAATGCCCGACGCCGAGGTCGCGGCCCATCTGGGCGAGGTGTTGTGGGCGATGGGCGAACGCGAGGAGGCACGGCGGGTCTGGCGCGAGGCGGCCGCGCAGGAGCCGGAGCATTCCGTGCTGCAGGAAACCATGCAGCGGCTGGATCCCGACTGAGTCGCGCCACCCATGCCAACGTTTTCAAGAAGGTCCGTATGCTGACTTACCTGCCTGGTGCTCGCTGCCTGAGCGTTCTCCTTGCCCTGGCGCTGCTGGCCGGCTGCGCCACCGTTCCGCAGGAGCCCGATGTCTCGCCGGAAGAGCTGTTCCAGGATCGCCTGCAGACCCTGGCTGGACTCTCCGGCTGGTCCGCCAGCGGACGTGCGGGGATCACCGCGGGGCAGGAGGCTGCCACCATGAGCCTGGGCTGGCGGCAGACCGGTGGCGCGTGGCAGCTGGACCTGCGCGGGCCGCTGGCCAGCGGTAGTGTGCGGCTGGTCAGCGATGCTTCCGGCGTCACCCTGCGGGCCAGTGATGGCCGCACCGACGCTGCAGCGGATGCGCAAATGCTGTTGTACCGGCATACCGGGTATGACCTGCCGGTGGAGGTGCTGCAGGACTGGCTGATCGGCATTCCCGCTCCCGAATACGACGCTGCGCTGGAGCTCGACGATGACGGCCTGCTGACGGAACTGGAGCAGCTGGGCTGGACGGTCAAGTACACTGCCTATCAGCGTGTCAACGGCGTTCACATGCCGGTCCGCATATTCCTGGACGGCCCCGGTGTGCACATGCGGGCGTCGATCAGTCAATGGGAGCTGCTGCGTGACTGAGCCGTGGCCGGCGCCGGCCAAACTCAACCTGTTCCTGCACGTCACCGGCCGCCGCGCCGACGGCTACCATGCGCTGCAGACCGTGTTCCAGTTTCTCGCCTTCGGCGACGAACTGCATATCGAACCCCGGCGCGACGGCCGCATCCGGCTTCGTTCCGCCCTGCCCGGTGTCCCGCCCGGGCAGGATCTTGCGGTGCGTGCGGCCCGCCTGCTGCAGCAAGCGGGGAAAACGACCCTGGGTGCGGATATCTCCGTGACCAAGCGGCTGCCCATGGGCGGCGGCCTGGGAGGAGGCTCCTCGGATGCCGCCACGGTGCTGGTGGCGCTGAACCGGCTTTGGGGCCTGGACTGGTCGGATGACGCCCTGGCGGCGCTTGGCCTGAAACTGGGCGCCGATGTGCCGGTGTTCGTGCGCGGGCAGGCCGCCTGGGCGGAAGGTGTCGGTGAGCGCCTGACACCGGTTTCCCTGCCCACGCCCTGGTATCTGGTGCTGGTGCCGGATTGCCGGGTCGGCACCGCCGAGGTGTTTTCCGACCCGGAATTGACAAGGGATAGTCCGCTGATCACAATATCGGCCTTTCGATCCGGCGGTGGCCGAAATGATTGCGAAACCGTGGTTCGCAGACGTTATCCACCGGTCGCTCGGGCAATGGATGTGCTGTCCGAGGTTGGGGTCGCGAAGCTGACCGGGACCGGTGGCTGTGTGTTTGCCGCCTTTCCTGACCGCGACGCGGCGGAGACGGCACAGGAACATTGCCGGCAGCAGGGCGTGACCGGTTTCATTGCCCTCGGCCTGAACAGGTCGCCGCTGCTGGAACGCCTGCGCCTGGCGCGGAGCGGCAGCGGAATCGTTGCGGACTAGCATCTACTGGGGTGTAGCCAAGCGGTAAGGCAACGGGTTTTGATCCCGTCATTCCCAGGTTCGAATCCTGGCACCCCAGCCATTTTCTCTTATACCAGCACTACACAAGCGGAATCGGCGTGACTGAAAACGGACGCATGATGGTATTCGCGGGCAACGCTAACCCGCGCCTTGCCAGAGCCATCACCGATCATCTGAAAAGCCGTCCCGGCTATGGTGTCGTCAGCAAGTTCAGCGACGGCGAAGTCATGGTGGAAATCGACGAGCACGTGCGCGGCAAGGACGTGTTCATCGTGCAGCCGACCTGCGCGCCCACCAACGACAATCTGATGGAGTTGCTGGTCATCGCGGATGCGCTGCGCCGGTCCTCCGCCGCGCGCATCACGGCGGTTATTCCGTACTACGGCTATGCTCGCCAGGATCGCCGCCCACGCTCGCAGCGCGTGCCCATCTCGGCCAAGCTGGTGGCCGACATGATCCAGGCGGCCGGTATCAACCGGGTGCTGACCGTGGACCTGCATGCCGACCAGATCCAGGGCTTTTTCAACATCCCGGTGGACAACATCTACGCCTCGCCCATTCTGCTGGGTGACATCTGGCGCCAGGTGTATCCGAACAAGATCGTCGTCTCCCCGGACGTGGGCGGCGTGGTCAGGGCGCGCGCCATCGCCAAGCGGCTCGGCGATGCCGAACTGGCCATCATCGACAAGCGCCGCCCGAAGGCCAACGAAGCGCAGATCATGAACATCATCGGCGACGTGCGCGGCAAGACCTGCATCATCGTCGACGACATCGTTGATACCGCGGGCACACTGTGCAAGGCTGCCGGCGCGTTGAAGGACCATGGTGCCGAACGGGTGGTGGCGTACATCACGCATCCGGTGCTTTCCGGCAGCGCCGTGGACAAGATCGGCAATTCCGGGCTGGATGAACTGGTGGTGACGGACACCATTCCGTTGTCCGAGCAGGCCGAGGCCTGCGATCGCATCCGCCAGGTCAGCATTGCCGAACTGCTGGCAGAGAGCATGCGCCGCATCAGCAGCGACGAGTCGGTCAGCGAACTGTTTATCGAATAACGCTCCCTGATCGGGAGCTTTTCGCCGCCGCCTGATGGCGGTGGCCATCATGCCTGAACTGCCTTGGTCGCGGGGCGGTTCGGGCTTCATTTGTTGTGGAGAAAACACAATGGCTGTCGAACTGAAACTCAACGCAGAATCGCGTGCCGACACGGGGAAGGGTGCGAGCCGCCGCCTGCGTCACGCGAAGAAGGTGCCGGGCATCGTCTACGGTGCCGGCAAGGAACCGCAGATGGTGCAGGTCAGCGCCTTCGAACTGGCCCGGATCATGGAAACCGAGGCTTTCTACTCGCAGATCATCGACCTGCACGTGGATGGCAAGAAGCAGCAGACCGTGCTCAAGGACATGCAGCGGCATCCGTTCAAGGACCGCGTGCTGCATATCGACTTCCTGCGCGTGAAGGCCGGCGAGAAGCTGCACGTCAGCGTCCCCATCCACTACCTCAACGAAGAGAAGTGCAAGGGCGTGAAGGCCGGCGGCGTGGTCCACCGTGACATGATCGAAGTCGCCATTATCGCCCTGCCGAAGGACCTGCCCGAGTACATCGAGGTGGATCTGCTGAACATGGATGTGGGTGATGCCCTGCACCTCTCCCAGCTCAACGTGCCCAAGAACGTGGAACTGGAAGCCTTCGCCCACGGCGGCGACGCCCACGATCACGACCTGCCGGTGGTGAGCATTGTCCAGCCGCGTGCGGCTCGTGCCGAGGAAGACAGCGAAGCGGCCGAGCCCGCCGAGACCGAAGCCTCCGCCGAGGAAGCCGAGGGCGAATCGGAAGACAGGAAGGAAGAGGGCGGCGAGTAATTCGCCGCCCCTCGGGCGAACCATGACCGATGAGCAACAGGTGCAACTGATCGTCGGCCTGGGCAACCCGGGAGAGAAATACCTGCAGACCCGCCATAACGCCGGCTTCTGGTTCGTAGACGAACTCGCCCGTCGTTATGGCGGGTCTTTTCGTCCGGAGACAAAGTTCAAGGGCGAACTGGCCCGCGTCAGAGCCGGGCAGGGGGAGGCCTACCTGCTCAAGCCGATGACGTTCATGAACCGTAGCGGTGAGTCGGTCGGGCCGTTGGCCAATTTCTACAAGCTGGAGCCGGCGCAGATTTTGGTGGTGCATGACGAACTGGACCTGCCGCCTGGCACCATGCGCCTGAAGCGCGGCGGCGGTCACGGTGGCCACAACGGGTTGCGGGACATCGCCCGGGTGCTGGGTACGCGGGATTTCCTGCGGCTGCGCGTCGGGATCGGTCATCCCGGCGCAGCCCCGCTGGTGACCGGTTACGTGTTGAGCAAGCCCTCGCCGGAGGATCGCGCGGCCATCCTCCAGGGTCTGGAGGATGCAGCGGACGTGATGGATCTGGTCCTGGGCGGCGAGCTCGACAAGGCCATGACGCGCCTGCACAGTTGATTGCGAGGGGCTCGCGGTCCGGGCGCCCGAGCGCCATCGTGTTTTCACTTCAACATCGGGGCATACATGGGTTTCAAATGTGGCATCGTCGGGCTCCCCAACGTGGGAAAGTCCACCCTGTTCAACGCGCTGACGCGCAACGAGATCCCGGCGGAGAACTATCCCTTCTGCACCATCGACCCCAATGTGGGCATCGTGCCGGTGCCGGATGCCCGCCTGGATGCCCTGGCCGCCATCGTCAAGCCCGAGCGTATCGTGCCGACCACGATGGAGTTCGTCGACATTGCCGGACTGGTGGCCGGCGCCTCCAAGGGCGAAGGGCTGGGCAACCAGTTCCTGGCCAATATCCGGGAGACGGATGCCATCGCCCACGTCGTGCGCTGTTTCCAGGACGACGACGTGCACCACGTGACAGGCCGGGTCGACCCGCTGGACGACATCGACACCATCAATACCGAGCTGGTGCTGGCCGACCTGGAGTCCGTGGAAAAGGCCCATCAGCGCATGGAACGCCAGGCCAAGTCCGGTGACAAGGAAGCCGTGGCGCGCCGTGATCTCTACGCCCGTGTCGCCCGCTGGCTGGGGGACGGCAAGCCGGCCCGCTCCATGGAACTGGATACGGAATCCCGCAAGCTGATGCGGGATCTGCATCTGCTGACGGTGAAGCCCGTGCTGTACGTGGCCAACGTGGCCGAAGGTGGCTTCGATCAGAATCCGTTGCTGGAACAGGTTCGGGAACTGGCTGCCGCCGAGGGTGCCGAGGTGGTCGCGCTTTGCGCCGCCATCGAGGCGGAACTCTCCGTGCTCGACGATGCCGACAAAGCCGAGTTCCTGGCCGAGTACGGCCTGGATGAGCCGGGTCTGAACCGCCTGATCCGCGCGGGTTACGACCTGCTGGGCCTGCAGACCTACTTTACCGCCGGCGAAAAGGAGGTGCGGGCCTGGACTATCCGTAAAGGCGATACCGCACCCCAGGCGGCGGGCAGGATTCACACCGATTTCGAGCGCGGCTTCATCCGCGCGGCGGTGATCGGCTATGAGGATTACATTACCTACCAGGGCGAGAATGGCGCCAAGGAAGCGGGCAAGCTGCGACTGGAAGGCAAGGAGTACATCGTCCAGGAGGGCGACGTGATCCATTTCCGGTTCAACGTGTGATTGGAACCGACTGGCTTTGACAGGGCCACGGTGCTTGCGAGAGATGAGGCGCTTGGGTAACTTTCTTCGCAATGTCATGCCCCTGTCACGCATGACACCCGGCGCACCGGAACGCGCCCGTTTCCACATCAACCGCAAAGGACTGCAGCCATGGCCAAGGACCAAGGCAAACCCGCCGCCCGCCTCACCGACATGGGCGACAAGCACGACGGCTTCCCCGCCACCCCCATCATGGAGGGCAGCCCCGACGTGCTCATCAACGGCCGCCCCGCGGCCCGCCAGGGCGATGCCCTGGTTCCCCACACCAAACCGAAGAAGCCCTCGCATTCGCGCAATATCGCCGAGGGCAGCGCCAGCGTGTTCATCAACGGCAAGCCTGCTGCCCGTCTGGGCGACGCCACCAGTTGTGGGAGTGTGTACATCACCGGCTCGGGCGATGTCATCATCGGCGACCGGCCGAAGAACACCACCCCCATCCTGTCCGAGGAATGGGACGAATTCATGCAGACCATCCTCAAGGATCGGGAGGGCCGGATCCGCGGCAACCGCTACCTCCGGCAGTGCCTGGCCGCCTCGCTGGCGG
>JBJHBJ010000060.1:0-29437 GCA_050485425.1 Ectothiorhodospiraceae bacterium
GCAAGTCTGTTGGATGGCGATGCCAGGGGGTTCTATTTTATCCGGGCGCTCGGCGGTTATTTCCCGGTCCCACGGTTCACCATTGTCCATGGTGGGGACGCGGGTTATCCGGGGCTTACGAGTCTGAGAGCACGGCCTGACAATGTCGGTGACGGACGCCCTGACATGGGGAATGCCTGCGATTGGCATATGAACATGTCGTTTGGTCCTCCGGAAGGTCTTGAGGAGTACATCGGCGGGGAGAGCGAGTACCGGGAAAATATCCGAGAACAGTACGCATTGGGCGAACTGCGTATCCTGGTGCTGGAGAATCCCGGGCTTGGCGGCATGCTGACGGTCGTTGCTCATAACAGTCAGGGATATGTAGGATTCGCAAGTCCGTCGGAGCATCCCCCGCTCTGGATGATTGGTCTATTCCATCAATTGAACTAGTGTGCCGTCCCGCAAATAACCTTACGTTCTGCGGCCACTGGCGCCGTGTGGACAAGCGCTGGCCTGCGCTGCGACACGTCTCACACCGGCCCGAACACGTCCTGCCGGTAGCGTTCCGTGGTCACCATATCTTCGAGCCAGGCCGAGGATGTTTCCTGGTTGCTCCCGGTTCGGTCCTGGTGGATGCGGATCAGGCAGTCGCGGACCGCCGGAGCCATGTGGCTGCCGTCGCCGCAGACATAAATCGTTGCGCCCTCCTGCAGTGCCGCCCAGACATCTTCCCGGGCGGCCCACAGGGCATCCTGCACATAGCGGTGAGGGTGTTCCTCGACGCAGGAATACGCCATGTGGAGATCTACCAGGCCCCGTGTCCGCCAGGTTTCCATCTCTTGACGGTAAAGCCAGTCGTGGTCCGGGTGGCGGCAGCCGTGGAACAGCAGGCTGGGAGCGACATCCGCGCCGGTCTCCTGCTGCGCCATCCGCTCCTCCAGGAAGCCCCGGAACGGGGCGATGCCGGTTCCCGGACCGATCAGGATCATCGGCGTCGAGGTGTCGGTCTGCGGCGCGAAGGTGGGAGACGGGGTGCTGACGTAGCCGATGACCTCGTCGCCGGGTTGCAGGCCGGCCAGGAAGGAGGATGCCACGCCCCGGTAGTGGCCGCGGCCCGACCAGGCCGGGCCTTCCACGGTGCCGACGGTGAGCGACACGGTGTCCGGCGAGGTCAGCGCCGAGGACGATATGGAATAGAAACGCGGTCTTAGCGCCGGGCAGAGGCCTAGGAATTCCTGCAGCGGAATCTGGATGGCGGGGTGGCGCTCCAGTACGTCGAGCAGGCTCAGCCGCCGGTCGGCCACCTCCGTTCGGAACGCCTGCCGGCCCTGTTCGGTATCCGCGCTCAGCCGCTGCAGTTCGGCCTGGGTGTGGGGGCAATGGGTGAAGGCGGCGAGCCGGCGAAGCTGGCGGCGGCTGATGGGTTCCTGCAGCTCGATGAAGCTGCCGAACAACTGGCCGATGCTGACCGGGCGGCCCAGGGGCAGATGCTGGCTGCGGCCGGTGTTGTCCTCCAGCACGACCACGTCGGTGGTGGCGAGGCCGAGCAGCCCGGCAGCGGCCGCCACGCGCTCCTGCGGATTGCCGGGATAGACCATCAGGTGATCGCCGGCCCGGTAGCGGACGCCCTCGGGCAATCGAAGTTCGAGATGCCGGGTGGGACCGCGCGGGGCTTCCCGGGTGAAGTCCCACAGGCCGGAGGGGTCCCGGACCAACTCGCGGTTGCCCAGCACCTCCATGGCATGGGCCTCGGCCGGCAGGACCCGGGCGCGGGTGTCCCTGCCGGAGAGCACGGTGACCTCCACCGGCGCCTCGCCGCCGGATGCGTGGTCCACCTGTTCGCCCAGTGCCTTCCACAGGCCCGCCAGCCAGGTCTCCACGGCGCCGTCCAGGTCACCGTTGCCGTCCGCCTCGCCCCGGGGCACCACCGGCTGCGCGCCGGCTTCTGCCAGGGCGGCGTCGATACGTTTCGGAAAGGCCTGGTAGGTCCGCCACTGCGAGTTGCCGCAGCCCAGCACGGCGTAGCGCAGGCCGGTGCACTGGCGGCCCGGCAGCCCGTTGCCGTCCAGCAGTTCCTCGATGCGGCGGGCACCGTCCGGCGCGCGGCCGTTGTAGGTGGCGGTCACGGCAATGAACAGGCCCTGTTGCGGCCATCCGTCCGCGAAATCGTCCAGCACCCGGCAGCGGGCGTTGAAGCCGAGCCGCCGGGCCTGCTCGGCCAGTTGTTCGGCAATGTCCCGGGCCGTGCCCAGGCTGGAGCCGTAGGCCACGCACAGGTCTTCGCCCCCGCCCTGCACATTCGCGGCTGGCTGCGGGCGCGGGGCCGCGGATTCCGGCGTGGTGACGTGCACACGCTCGTGCGCGGCGCGGCGTTTGACGCGTATGCGGAAGTTGTCCGGTTTCAGCGTCAGCGTCTCCTTGATCTCCAGCCGGTAATCGTACGGGTCGCTGAGGGCGAAGCGTTGCAGCACCATTGCCAGTGCCAGCTTGGCTTCGGTAAGCGCGAACTGGCGGCCGATGCAGGCGCGCTCGCCGTTTCCGAACGGCTTGTAGGCATGGGGATGGATCGCCGCCTCCCGCTCCGGCAGGAAGCGGTCGATGTCGAAGCTGTCCGGGTTCTCCCATACGGCCGGGTCCCGGTGCAGGGCCGGCAACTGGATGCTGACGGTCTGGTCCTTGCGGATCAGGTACCGGCCGCCGATCACCGTGTCTTGGTACGGGGCCACCGTGATGGCCGGGGCGGTGGGCCACAGCCGCAGCGTTTCCTTCAGGACGCGCTCGATCACGCCCAGCCGGGCCAGATGGCGGTACTCGGGCACTACGTCGCCCGGAAGCACCTGGTCCACCTCGGCATAGGCCTGCGCCAGCACGTGCGGGTGGCGCAGCAGCAGATAGATGGCGAAGGTGAGCAGCCCGCTGGTGGTCTCATGGCCGGCCACCAGGAAGGTGAGCACCTGGTGGCGGATGTTGACGTCATCCAGCCGCTCGCCGGTTTCCGGGTCTTCGGCGTGCAGCATCAGGTTCAGCAGGTCGGCGGTGTCCACCGGCTGATCCCGGCGGCTACGGATCACCTCGTCCACCAGGCTGTTCATCTGCTCGATGTCGCGCAGGAAGGCCGGAGAGTCCTTGCTGATGCGGTTCAGCAGCGGCAGCCGGGTGAGTTTGCTCATGGTGTGGCTGAGCACGCGGACCATGGCACCGAGGAACGGGTGCAGTTCGGCCTGTTCGAAGGAGTTGAAACGGTAGCCGAAGCCGGCCAGCGAGATGGTATCCAGGGTCAGGCGGGTCATGTCGTCCGCCACCAGGATGTCTTGCCCGGCGCGGGCCTCCCAGCTGGCGGAGAGCTGCTCCGCGACTTCCAGCATGGCGTCGAAATAGCTTTTCATCGCCCGCTGGCTGAAGGCCGGCATCAGCACGCGGTGTGCCTTGCCCCAGGGCTGCTGATTGCTGTGCGCGGTGAACAGTCCGTCACCGACCATCTTGCGCAGCAGTGACAACGGCGGGCGAATCACCTTGCGGAACCGGTTCTCGTCGCAGAGTTCTCCGGCCAGCGCCGCCGAACTGACGAAAGGCACCCGGATGCCGCCGAAGTCCAGTTCGAAGATTCCGCCGTACTCGCGGCTCAGCGCCAGCATATGCGCGCTCATCCTGCCCTTGGGGATCTGCAGCAGGTTGCCCACGAATGGGCGGCGCGCAGGGCCGGGAATGGGGTACAGTTCGTTGCTCATGATGCCGTCGCTACCCGAGAGATAATTCTACAGTGTAGAATCGGCAAGCTACTCTACAGTGTAAAGTCCGTCAATGGTCTGAATGATGACGAGAAAGCAGGCAATGCGGCGGGAGCCGCTGGATCCCCGACGTATCCACCAGGCGGCGCTGGAGTTTGTGGACGCGCATGGGGTCGAAGAGCTGAGCATGCGCAAGCTGGCCGCCACGCTGGGCGTGGATGCGATGGCCATCTATCACCACGTGCCCGGCAAGCAGGCCTTGCTGCAGGGGGTGTACCAGGTTGTGCTGGAGGAACTGCCGCTGGAGGAGCAGGCGGACGCCCGCTGGCAGGATGTGTTGCGCGCCCTGGGCATGCGCTTCTACCGGCTCGCCCGGCGGCACCCCAAGGTTTTCCCGCACCTGCTCAGCAGCCCCTACGGCACACCCCGGGATCTGGAAATCTACGCGTTCATCCAGCAGGCGCTACGGCGTACCGGTCTGGACGACCAGGACAGGCTGTATGCCACCAAAGCGCTGTATACCTTCGCCATTGGCCTGGCCAGCGCCGCCCCCACCGGCCTCAGCCTTCGGCCGCTGTATGGAGAGGAATGCCAGTTGCCGAAAGCATGTGCCAGCTCGGAAGAGGAAGTGGCCTTCGGCATCGACCTGCTGCTTGCCGGTATCGAGCGCAGGCTGGAACCCCGCTGAGATGGTGATCAGCGTTTCGCTCCCAGGGCAACCGCCCGTTCCCGCGTCCGCCCGGCATCACGCGGAGCCCGGCGGTTGCCTCCGGCTTCCGGCCAGCCCTGCAGATGCTCCATGACCAGCCCGGCCAACATGTCCAGATGCTCGGGCCGGTCGTTCAGCGCCGGTATGTAGCGCAGCGTTCCGCCGCCGGCCTGGTGGAAGATCTCGGCGTTCTCGCCGCGGATTTCCTCCAGCGTTTCGAGGCAGTCGGCCGAGAAACCGGGGCAGATCACATCCAGAGCGTTCATCCCGGCCTTGCCCAGTGCCTCGACGGTCTCGTCGGTATAGGGCTGCAGCCAGGCCGCCTTGCCGAAGCGCGACTGGAACGTGACCTGCCAGGCGTCGGCGGGCAATGCCAGTTTCTCCGCGACCAGGCGCGCGGTCTTGTGGCACTGGCAGTGGTATGGGTCGCCGTCCAGCAGATAACGCTGCGGCGTGCCGTGGAAGGAGAACAGCAGCTTCTCGCCGCGGCCGTGCTCCGCCCAGTGTTCGCGAATGCTGTTGGCCAGGCAGTCGATGTAGGCTTCGTCGTCGTGGTACTGGCCGATGAAGCGGAGTTCCGGGATCCAGCGCCACCGTCTCAGCTCACCAGCCAGCGCATCGAAGGTCGAGGCGGTGGTCGCGCCGGAATACTGGGGGTAGAGCGGCAGCACCAGCAGGCGCTCGGCGCCCTGTTCACGCAACGCGCGCAGCGCGGACGGCATCGACGGGTTCCCGTACCGCATGCCCACCTCCACGGCCACTTCCCCCTGGACTGCGTTCCGCAGCTTTTCGGCCACGCCGGCGGTCTGGGCCTTCGCGATGGTCAGCAGCGGCGATCCCTGATCAGTCCAGACCTCGGCATACGCCTTCGCGGACCTGGCCGGGCGGGTGCGTAGCACGATGCCATGCAGGATGGCGCGCCATAGCAGGCGGGGCAGTTCCACCACCCGCGGGTCGGCGAGGAATTCTCCCAGATAGCGTCTGAGCGCGGGGGCTGTGGGAGCGTCCGGGGTGCCGAGATTGGCCAGCAGGATGCCCAGCCTGGGGCGATCGTCGTGTCGAAAATCCTGCTTTGCGGTATACCGCGGCATGCGGAGACCTCCGATGGGCTGACGATGGGGAACCGGATTGACAGCGAGCGCCGATGCCGGTTCCCGGGAGGGGCGGGGGCACTAGCCGGGCTGTGTGGAACTCAGCAGCAGGCGCAATGCGGTGTTGGCCGGCTCCGGCTCCGGCTTGCGGCCGCAGATCATGTCGCTGTAGACCACACCCTCGCCGATACGCACGATGAAGTAGGCAAGGCTCTGGATATCCATCTGCGGATTGATCTGCCCGGCATCCCGCTGCTCGCGTAGCAGCCCTACCCAGGCATTGATCAGCCTGCTCTGGATGCCGCTTTCGTTGGATGTGAGCACTTTCAGCGCCGCCTGGGGGTCCTGCCGCAGGAAATGATGCAGCGGCTCTGCCTGCACCAGCACCTGATTGATCTGGGAGTAGATCTCGGCGAGGTAATCCACGCCCGACAGCCCCGGCTGTGCGTCCGCTCTGGCCTTGGCCTTGTCGAACTCATCCTTGTACAGAGACCAGAGCACTTCGCCCAGTAGCAAATCCTTGTTGCCGACCCATCGCATGATGGTGGCCCTGCCAACACCGAGTTCCTCGGCCAGGGCGGAGAGGTTGATGCGCTTGCCGTCAAGCCACCAGCGCCGGGCGAGCTTGAAGGCCGAGAGGGGGGTTGGACGCTCCTTCGCCGCTTCTTTCCCCAGCGCCAATGCCAGGGGCGTCGCTTTCTCGATCATGCCTGCGTCCGTAATGGATTTGGTAATCAGCCGTTTGCCTTCGCGACTGCATTATTCCAGTCGCGCGCCACATAGTATACCCGGAAGCGTGCCAAGGCACGGTCGGCGGCATGGCCCAGAGGGCGACGCCGGCCCATGTCAGTGACGGTGGAGCATCAGCCGTTGGCGTGGATGACGTCCCGGATCACGGGGTAGATGGCATTTGTCCAGCGGCTGCCGTTGAACACGCCATAATGCCCCACGTCGGCCTGTACATGGTGGGAACGCATATGCGGCGGCAGGCCGGTACAGAGGTCGTGCGCGGCCATGGTCTGCCCCAGCGAGCAGATATCGTCGCGCTCGCCTTCCACGGTCAGCAGGGCCGTACGGTGAATGGCCTCCGGGTTCACCGGCCGGCCGTGCCAGGTCAGCTCGCCCCTGGGCAGTGCGTACTCCTGGAACACGCGCTGCACCGTCTCCAGGTAGAACTCCGCGGTCAGGTCGGCGACGGCGAAGTACTCCTCGTAGAAGGTTCTTTTGGATTCCGCCCTCTCCGCGTCACCTTCCGCCAGTTCGTTGAACAGCTTGCGGAACGTATCCACGTGACGATCCAGATTCATGTTCATGAACGCCGTGAGCTGCATGAAGCCCGGATAGACCCGCCGCATGGCGCCGGCGTAGCGCAGCGGCACGGTGCTGACCAGGTTGCGCTCGAACCATGCGATGGGCTTGCTGGTGGCCAGCGCATTCACTTCGGTGGGGTTGACGCGGCAATCGATGGGGCCGGCCATCAGGGTGAGGCTGCGCGGCGCGCAGTCGTCCTTGTCCTCCGCCATCACTGATGCTGCCGCCAGTGCCGGGACACAAGGCTGACAGATAGCCATCAGATGGGCACCCGGGCCGATCACGCGCATGAACTCCAGCAGGTGATCCACGTACTCGTCCATGCCGAAACGGCCATCCCCCAAAGGGACATCGCGGGCGTTGTGCCAGTCGGTGATATAGACGTCGTGTTCCTGCAGCATGGTACGGACGGTTTCCCGCAGCAGCGTGGCGAAATGCCCGGACATCGGGGCGACCAGCAGCACCCGGGGCTGATCCGTTTTCCGTTCCTTGCGGAAGTGCAGCAGCGTGCCGAACGGCGTGCTGTGGACGGCTTCTTCCATTACCGCCACTTCCTTGCCGCCGACCTTGACGGAGTCGATGCCGAAGGCGGGGCGGTCATGCGTAACCTCGGAGAGGGCAAACACCTCGTAGGCTGCAGCCAGTTTGCGAAAGGGGCCGTATGCGATATCGCTGAGGACGGGAAGGTTGAATGCCGGCAGTGCCAGTTTCGCGAAGGTCCGGGAGGACCACATCAAGTCAACGTGCGCCTGGTAGGCCTGATACATCATAAAGATCGACCCCGTGTTTATTAGTGCAGCAAAGTGCTGCTTCTTGCTTATATCAACAATCCGCCGATCACGTATATGACGTGGTTGGCAAACCTGAAGCTGGCAGTGCGAACCGGGCTCTTGCTCGGAAAACC
Organism: Ectothiorhodospiraceae bacterium; assembly: GCA_050485425.1. Taxonomy (GTDB): domain Bacteria; phylum Pseudomonadota; class Gammaproteobacteria; order Nitrococcales; family Aquisalimonadaceae; genus LSCE01. The sequence continues at coordinate 7,726 of JBJHBJ010000060.1, forward strand.
CCTTGTTTGCCCATTATTTCCGTGCGTCCAGGGAAGCTCGGTCCGATGAGAATCCGCGAGGGGGCAGCAACATGAACTACTCGTCATCAGGCATTAGTAGCAGGAACTATTCTTCCTGGTCAATGCAAGGATGGTTTCTGGTGCCATTTCCGGGGCCGGAGATTTCCTGCCGGTTTACGTTCCGACAGCCAGCCTCTATGCTCAAGCGCTGCGGGAAGCACCGATTTGTCCACCGGCCCGGTGAACAAATCCGTGTTTCCCCCGTGAAGGCCGTTCGGGACAGGCGGCATGGCGTCAGTCATTGGGGGGCATGTGGGGCGCGTTTCCAGAGTGATCGCCGGGCGTGATGCCGTCATCAGGCTTGGCAGAGAGGTTTTTGTCGAATGCCAGCGCCTGGAGATGGGCGACCTGGCAGCGCGACTTGGTATCAGCCGCATCACCCTTTACCGCTGGGTGGGGGACCGTGAGACGCTGGTGTCCCTGGTGCTTTGGTCGCTGACCGAAGACCTGTTGCGGACCGCCGAGCAGCGGGCCACGGAGAACGGCGAGGTCGTCTTTTTCGATGCCTACCGGAATTTCAACCGCTACCTGCTACGCTCCACACCGTTGATTCACTTCATCCGAGAGGAACCCCAGTTCGCTCTGAAGGCGCTGACCCGCCCCGACGGCGTGATCCGTACCAACCTCGAGGCGGCGTTCCGCGGCATGCTGGAGCGGGAGGTGCAACGGCGGGGTCGTCCGCTGGAACTGGATCCGGGCACGCTGGCCTATGTGATCATCTGCCTGGGCGAGTCCTACCTCTATCCGCCCATCGTGCTGCACCACGATCCGGACCTGGCCAAGGCGGAAGAGGTGGTGCGGCTGCTGCTGCGATAGCGGGTTTCCCTAGCGCGCCGTCACGCGCTCCAGGAAGCGCTCCAGCTCACTCCACGAAGCCCGATCGGCGTCCGCGTCGTAGGCCAGCGGCAGGTCGAATTCCTCCCCGAAGCGGTCCGCATCCGGGTTCGTGAAGGCATGGGTGGCGTTTTCGTAGCCCATGAAGCGGTAGCGAACGCCGGCGGCATCCATTTCCCGGCGGAACGCCTCTACCTGCTCCGGTGGTACCATCGGATCCTGCTCGCCGTGCAGGACGAGCACGTCGGCCTGCACGGCATTGCGTCGGGCCGGCGAGTCGGTGGCCAGTGCGCCATGGAAGCTGGCGACGCCGGCCAGGTCCGCCCCGCGACGTGCCATTTCCAGCACCACCGTCCCGCCGAAGCAGTAACCGATCGCGGCGACACGTCCGCCGTCAACGGTGGGATGGTTGCGCAACCGTGCGTCGGCTGCCGCGAAACGGGCCAGCATGCGGTCCGGGTTCTCCCGTGCCTGGCCGGCCATGCGGCCCGCATCCTGCGGATGGTCGGCGGTTCGGCCCTCGCCGTACATGTCCACGGCCAGGGCGGTATAGCCCAGGTCCGCCAGCATGCGGGTGCGCTTGCGGATGTAGTCGTTCAGGCCCCACCACTCATGGACCACGAGTACCCCGGGGCGCGGTCCTTCGATGCTGTCGTCATAGGCGAGATAGCCGCGCATTTCCTGGCCGTCCACCGTGTAGCGCACGTGCTCGGTTCGAACTTCGGCGGAAGCGGGTGCGGCAACCAGGGCGAAGGCAAGCGCAAATGTGGTGAAAGGCGATTTCATGGTGCTGGTGTCCGGTTGTCTGTATTTCCGGGAAGTGTAGCCGCCGCCCGCCGTTTTTGTGTCGTGCGCGGGCTTGCGGCATGCTATTGGGCTCGGCGCCGGACCGTTCCCGGCCGACTCAACTGACCTTTTCGACATTCGAAACGGTTACCAATTGGGAGGAAGCATGAGCCAGAGCGACCAGATGCCCGACATGAGCCTGGACACCGCCAATCTGGTGCGGGAAGACACGTTCAGCGACGGGCGCGTGGGCACCATTCGCCGGTTGACGCCGGTCAAGCCCGATGGCAGCGAGGATCCGTCGCGTACGGTGAGCTATTCCGGTCATACCCAGATCATGACCCAGGGAGGTGCACTGCCGCTGTCCTTCGACATCGACGCCGACAGCCTGGATCAGGCGGTCGAGAAATTCCCGGCGCTGGCGAAGCAGGCGCTGGAGGAAATGATTCAGCGTATCGAGGAGATGCGCCGCGACGCAGCCACCTCCATCGTGACCCCGGACCAGGGCGGTTTCGGCGGCATGGGCGGCGGCGGACAGGGCGGCGGCTTCGGGGGGATTCAGCTCAAGTGAGGTTTGCCCGAAGCAGTGACACGCTGAACCACTGCTTCGGGTCGGTCCAGCTCCGCGCCAGCGAAAAGCCGGCGCCGGCAGCCAGTTCGGCAATGCCATCCTCGCTGAACTTGTAGCTGTACTCGGTCACGATCGGTTCGTCGCGGACGAAGTCGAAGCTGTGGCCGGCGAGCGTGACGCGCTGCCGGTGCGTGCTCACCAGGTGCATTTCCACGCGGCTTTCATGCCTGTTCCAGATCGCCCGGTGGCGGAAGCTGTCCAGCGCGAAATCCGCGCCCAGCTCCCGGTTGATGCGCCGGAGCAGGTTCAGGTTGAACGCAGCCGTGATGCCCTGGCCGTCATCATAGGCGGGCTCCAGCACCGATGCGTCCTTGATCAGGTCAACGCCCAGCAGCAGGGCCCCTCCGGGGCCTGCGACGTCGTGCAGGTTCCTGAGCAGCCGCCCGGCTTCAAGGGGGGGGAAGTTTCCCAGCGTCGAGCCGGGGAAGTAGACCAGCCGCCGGCGCGGCCGTGTGCGGCCTACGGGTACCGGGAAGGGCTGTGTGAAATCTGCGCAGACCGGCCGGATCTCAAGCCCGGGGTAAGCCCTCTGCAGCTCTGCTGCGCTGGCTTCCATATGCTCCTGGCAGATCTCCACCGGCACATAGCCGGCGGGTTGTTCCAGTGCGTCCAGCAGCAGCCGGATCTTGACGCTGCTGCCGCTGCCGGGTTCCACCAGCAGGGCACCGGGGCCGACGGCGGCGCCGATCTCCGGCCCGTGGCGGGACATGATGTCCAGCTCCGTTCTGGTCAGGTAATACTCCGGCAGTTCGCAGATCCGGTCGAACAGCCGCGACCCGGCGGCATCGTAGAAATACTTCGGATGAAGATGCTTCACCGGGGCACTGAGGCCCTGGAGAACATCCTCCAGGAATGTGGCGTCAACCGGTTGTGGCGTCAGGCTCGATGGAGTGGCGTTCATTCACAGGTCCTTGGCTAGGCGCAGGCCGGCGAACTGCCAGCGGGCATCCGGGTAGAAGAAGTTGCGGTAGCTGGGGCGTATGTGATCCCGCGGCGTCGCACAGGACCCGCCGCGCAACACGAGTTGATTGCACATGAATTTGCCGTTGTACTCGCCTACCGCCCCGGCGGCGGGGCGGAATCCCGGGTAAGCGCTGTAGGCGCTGGAGGTCCACTCCCAGACGCCACCCCAGAGTTGCAGTGGTCCGGGTTCGCCGTCAGCTGCCGGTGGGTGGTACAGGCCGTTGTCCATGAAATGTCCGCCGCCGGGGTGCTGGCGAGCGAAGGTTTCCCACTCTGCCTCCGTGGGCAGGCGTGCCCCGGCCCAGCGGGCAAAGGCGTCCGCTTCGTAGTAGCTGAGGTGGCACACCGGCGCAGCCGGGTCGATGGCTCTCACCCCTGCCAGCGTGAATTCGCTGCGCAGGTCTTCCTGCCAGTAACAAGGCCTGTTCCAGCCGTGCTGCTGCACCGTGGACCAGCCGTCCGAGAGCCACAATTCGGCGGTCCGGTAGCCGCCGTCCTCGATGAAGGCCAGGTACTCGGCGTTGCTGACCGGCCGGTGCCCGATGGCGTAGGGCTGCAGATAGGTCTGGTGTGCCGGTGTTTCGTTGTCGTAATGGAAGCCCTCGCCGGCGTTGCCGATGGTGACCAGCCCGTGGGGGCCGGGCAGGAAACGCAGCGAGTCTTCGCCACCCGCAGCGGCCGCGGGCATGTCGTGGTACGCCGGCAGCAGGGGGTTCTGGTAGAGGGTGTACTTGATGTCGGTGAGCAGCAGTTCCTGGTGCTGCTGCTCGTGATGCGTCCCCAGCAGGATCAGGGCCAGGGCGTCGTCGGGAAGGACGCCCTGTTGCAGGGCCTCCGTCATCCGCTCGTCCACGTAGGCGCGGTAGGCGCCGATCTCCTCGGCTGAAGGGCGGCTCAGCATGCCGCGCTGCGGGCGGGGATGCATGCTGCCGACCATGTTGTAGTAGCTGTTGAACAGATAGCCGTACCGTGGATGGAAGCGCTGGTATCCGGGTGCATGCGGCGCCAGCACGAACTCTTCGAAAAACCAGGTGGTATGCGCCCGGTGCCATTTCGTGGGGCTGGCGTCGGGCATGCTCTGAATGGCCTGGTCCTCGGCGCTGAGCGGCGCGCTCAGCCTGTCGGTGGTTCCGCGGATGCGCAGGAATCGTTCGAGCAGGTCCTTGTCGGCACCATGACCCACCTCCGGCGCCAGTTCATGCTGTGCAGCCATACGGTTTTCCCTGGTTGATGGACTTGACCCTCCCGTGCCCAGGGGGGCGTGAATTCAGACTAGCAGCGGCGTCAGGTACGTCAAACGGCAACTTCATGACGATACGTCGCCGCGCCCGCTTGTGTTTTCTTAGGAAAGCAAAGGACGGCGAGAGTTCAGAAACCGCTGGACGCATGCGCGCGAGTGGAGAGTGCTTCGGAGTTTTCCTTCACTGGTTCACACTTTTCGAATCATCCTCACCGTCATACCCCATATGGGCGATGCCGCCCCCTTCCCGGTATTGCAATGCTGGCAGCCGGCCCGTTGTGACCGTCCTGTCGACGGCCGGGCATTTTCGAATCTCAGGAAGCTGGCAGTGACAAGGGGGGAATACCGATGAAATGGCGACTTTGGGCCTGGCTTTCATGCCTGGCGTTGGCACTGGCCCTGACAACGGGGTGTTTCAGCAGCAGCAGTTCTTCCGGGGGCGGCGGCGGTGGCGATAACGGCACCGAAACCGCCAGTTTCGAGGGCCAGGTGCTGGCGCCGGGTGGTTCGCTGGCGTTCCGCAGCACAGGTCCCGGGCAGCAGTTGCTGGCCTGGGTGCTGGTGGGCGCGCATGCGGAAATGGCCGGGATCGGGCCGGTCGGCCCCGGCATCGAGATCGAGTTGATCGAGGTGGACGACGAGGGCAACCAGGTCGGCGGCGTACTCGCCAGCGGCTTCACGTCCGATACCGGCCACTACTCGCTGACGCTGGGCGAGGACGTCACCCGGGCGCCGGCCGCGAACCTGATCATCCGGGTGGCGGACAGCGACACGTCGCTGCGCGCCCAGGCGGTGTCGGACAATGTCGACGTGGATCCGGTGTCCGAGTACGTGCTGCGCAAGCTGATCGACTTCCAGGTGCCGTTGTCGGTGGTGGACAACGCCGAGGTCATCCGCATCCGCGGCAACATCTCCGAGCTGGGTATCGATGCCGGCATGGACGGCCTGGAAGGCGCTATCGCCGAACTGGAGAAGTCGGCCGGCGCCTACATGGATGGCGAGGCGGAGGTCATCGCCAGCGCGCCCGCCACGGATCTGAGTCCGGTTCTGGGTGACTGGCACATCGCGGCGATCCGTACGGAGATGGGCTGGCGGACCGATGGCGCCGGAACGCTGGGTCTGTTTGCGGAGAACGGAGGCGTGTCGCTGGAAGACAGCGATGGCGAACTGGCCATTCGCGGCGGCATCGTCGACACGGTGGCGGTGTTCTGGGAGCAGAGCGTGTTCTCCGGCGGCACCGGCCATCTCTACGGCCCCGAGGCGGACCTGGATCCTGCCGGCGAGTATCCGGCCGAGACCGGTGTGCTGAGCGTGCTGGACGACCTGAGCCTGATGCTGGAGCCGTCGATCGAGATCTTCGCGGATACCGAGGACGACTTCGCCAGCAAGCGCCTGGACGGCGCCACGCGTTTTCGCTACGCGGGCGAACACCTCCGGGTGGGGCTGATGCGATCGTTCGAGGAGCTCTACGGCGCACTGGAGAATGATCAGCTCGACGAGGACGACTTCCGGGGCGAGCGCCGGATGACAGAGCTGGCCGTCTTCGGACGGGTGCCGGAAACGCTCTCCGCCTCCGATGTATCCGGCGACTACGGTTTCGTCGAGTTCCGCATGGAGCTCGACGAAACCTACTTCGGCGCGAGCGCCTACACCATGGAGGTGAACTTCGACGGCGTTGATACCGTGTCGCTGCAGGAAGACGCGCTGGAAGTGGAGCACTGGTATGGCAACGCGCCGGAACTGCAGGACTTCACCGATTCCGAGAGCTTCCCGTACGCCGTTTCCGGTAACCAGCTGCTGTTGGCCGGCGAGGTACTGCTGAACGTCACGGAGGATTTCGGCACCATCTTCGGTTCGGTGCTCAGTCTCGACGAGGAAGAGGCCGACAGCGAAGCGGCGCTGCTGCTGGGTGTGAAGCTGCCCGACTCTCAGCCGAACATGGAAGGCCGGCGTTACCGCATCCTGGGCATCAGCCAGCGCCTGGCGGGCAACGGTGTGCTGGAGACGGAAACCCGGCAGTACGGCGAGCTTGTATTCGAGGGCGGCAACGTCACCTACGAAAACGAGCGTCCGCGCATTCTGGCCCGCAACAACCCGTGGGACGAGCCCGAGGTGGAATCTTCGGACCAGGTCGGGGACAGCGTTACGCTGCCGTATGACCTGACCACGTCCGGCAAGCTGACCATCGAGGATGATACGAATCCCTGGACCACCATCGTCAGCGGGTTCGTTTCCGCCGACGGCAATCTGCTGGTCCTGCGGGATTTCGTCGACGAGAACACCGGCGACGATTATACCGTGGGCATGTGGATCGGCGTCCGGGTCGATTAGCGTAGGGGAAGTGCTGGACAATTCCCCAGTGCGAGGGCGGGCGCTCTGCCCGCCCTCGTTTTTCGTCAGTTCTCCAGTGCCGACAGGCTCTGATCCAGCAATGCATTGAAGCGCCGTGGATCCTCCATTTGCAGGAAATGACCGGCGCCTTCCTGAATCCATTCCCTGACGTAGGGCGCACATCGTTTCCTGGCGCTGTCCGGAATCAGGCTGCCGTTGATCGCGTGGATCGGTGCGCGGATTTCGCCAAAGGCATTATCCGGTGACCAGCCCAGCAGGGATTCCCACAAGGGAAGTGCGGTTCCCGTGTCCGCTGCCCCCATTTCCCGTTTGAGTTTCTCTTTCAGCGAAGCCGGTGTTGCGTCGGTGGACGTGTTTTCCAGAAGGTCGGCAATCGCATTGGGGAAATCGGTCTCGAATGGTGCGGCGATGGCCTGCTGCGTGTCCCGGTCCAGCCCGCCGTAGTCGATCACGAAGGTGTCCGCCAGGATGACGCCCTGCAGACGATCCGGTGCGAGCGTGCGGGCCGTCTCCAGCGCCACCGCACCGCCCATGGAATGGCCCATCAGTATGACGGGTCCGTCAACCGATGCATTGATCGCGGCGGCAACGTCTTCGGCGGCACTCTCGATGGTACGCGGTGCGTCGGGGGCCGGGGATTCGCCGTGGCCGGGAAGATCCAGTGCCAGTACGGTGTAACGGTCCTCCAGGTGCGCAACCTGGGGTGACCAGTACGCCCGGCGGCAGGTCCAGCCGTGGATCATGACAACAGTGGGCGCCCCGCCGGGGCCGGCACGAAGATCGCATTGCATGGTTCCACCCCGGGCATCGGGCAGGGTTTTTGAGATGGTTGTCATGGTTTTCTGTCCCCCGTGTGAGTCATTCTTCATTGAGAAAGGGCCGGTATTTCGATAGGTCTGTACTTGTAAGATGTGCCCTGACTGCTTAGGTTGTGGATACAGACTACATCAGCAGTTCGAGACCCGGGAAATGCCGGTCGGTGTTTCGCCAACAATAACGAAGTTTCTCGGCGCGGGAATGGACGGGTGGATAATCTGAGAACGCTGCGGGTGACGGAAGCCGCCCGTGACGACGTGCTGGATGCCGTTTACCGAACCGCCGTGGCTCCTGCCTCCTGGCGGGATCTGCTGGCCGAACTGGTGCGTATTTCCGCCTCGCGCTCGGCGCGCATGCTGCTCATGGATGCCGCCGCCGAAAAGGTGGAGTACAGCGCCAAGTATCAGATCGATGACAGGAGTCATGCCGATTACACCAATCATTTCGTGAATCTCTGCCCCTGGCGGACCGAACTGCCCCGCAAACCGGCCGGCCGGCTGTATTCCACCTACCTCGACTTCTCCTGCAAGCAGGACGCCTTCTACAACACCGAATTCTTCAATGACTGGGCCAGGCCGATCGACATCCACCACGGGGTCTGCGGTACCGTGTATCAGAGTGATCGCATGACCATGCAGTTGCTGGTGCAGCGTACGCGCGGTCAGGGGCCTTACGGCCGGCTTGAGACGGACTGGTTCAATGGTCTGATCCCGCATATCCGCAGAAGCCTGTTCCTGTCGCGCGAGGTGGCTCTTCAGCGTGCCGAGCAGGAGGCCGCCTCGATGGCAGCGTCCCGGTCCCCGCTGCCGTTCGTTCTGCTGGGGAGAAAAGGGCGCATTTGCCGGATGTCACCCGAACTGGAGTACCTGATGAGGCCGGACGGTGTGTTCGGTTGCAGGGAGGGGTGTTTCGTCCTGCGCAGGGGCGTGCATCCCGGCAGGCTGCGGCGCATCCTGGCCGAGGTGCTCGGGGAGAACGGTGGTGGCCGGTCACCGGATGGTGGCGGCCTGTTCCGTGTTTCCCGTGAAGGCGGACGCGCGCCGCTGCAACTGCTGGTGATGCCGTTGATGCTTGCCTGGGCGGACATGCTGTTCGACGAAGAGCGGGCCTTTGCCGCGGTTTTCGTGCACGACCCGGAACGGAGGCCCGCACTGAATGAGCCCTTGCTGGTCAAGCTGTATGGTCTGACTGATGCGGAAGCGCGGGTGGCGGCAGGGATCACGCTGGGGAACAGCCCGGAAGAGCTGGCAGCAACCCTGAACGTCAGCGTGCATACGGTGCGCTCGCAACTGAAGAGCGTCTTCCGGAAAACCGGAGCCTCCCGGCAGAATACCCTGTCCCGATTGCTGCTGACGGGGCCTGCGGTGCATTTCGGGGCGCCGTTTGCGGATCAGACATGACGCGGCGGGACAGCCCGCCGCGTCATGTGCGTGGTCGGCCTGGTGCTTATTCGGCCTCTGTCCAGCTGCGCAATAGTTCCTCGTACGACATCGTGACGCCCTGGGGCTTTTCGTTGTCCAGCTTCGGCTTGGGGGCACCGGGCTGGCTCAGCCAGTATTCCGGATCACGCTCCTGATTCATGCGCGGACCGTAGTTGGGTTGTGCATTCGCCCGCTGCAGCCGCGACATCAGGTTGTCCTGTTCCAGCGCCAGCCGGTCCAGCGCCTGCTGGGGTGTGCGTTCGCCGCTGATGGCATCCGAGATGTTCGGCCACCAGAGCTGTGACATGCGCGGGTAGTCGGGCACATTCAGGCCGGTATCGGTCCACAAGTCCCTGGCCGGGCTGCGATAGAACTCGATCAGGCCGCCGAGCTGCGGCGCACGCTCGGTGAACGATTCGTGGAAAATGTCGGATTCCCGGATCGGGGTCAGGCCATGGTGGGTCTTCGCCAGCGAGGTGGACTTGGCCACCGTGAACTGGGCGAACAGCCAGGCCGCCGCACGACGGTCCTCGTCGGTGTGGTGGAGCAGCGTCCACGAGCCGGCGTCCTGATAGCCCACCTTCATGCCTTCCTCCCAGTAGGGACCGTGGGGCGACGGGGCCATGCGCCACTTGGGCAGCCCGTTCTCGTCCACCACCGGCAGGTCGTCTGCCAGCATGGCTTCGGTAAAGGCGGTGTACCAGAAGATCTGCTGGGCGATGCCTCCCTGGGCCGGTACCGGTCCGGCCTCGGAGAACGTCATGCCACGGGCGGCGGGCGGGGCGTACTTGTCCAGCCATTCGATGAACTTGGTCAATGCGTACACGGCCGCGGGCCCGTTGGTGGCGCCGCCCCGGGTGACGCTGGAACCCACCGGATGGCCGTCCTCCACCCGGATGCCCCACTCGTCCACGGGCAGGCCATTGGGCAGTCCGGTATCCCCGGCGCCGGCCATGGAGAACCAGGCATCGGTGAAACGCCAGCCCAGCGACGGGTCGCGGCGGCCGTAGTCCATGTGGCCGTAGACGCGCTGGCCGTCGATTTCGCGGACGTGCTCGGTGAAGAACTCGGCGATGTCCTCGTAGGCCGACCAGTTCACCGGCACGCCCAGATCGTAGCCGTAGATCTCCTTGAACTGCTCCTGGAAATCCTCGCGCTGGAACCAGTCATAGCGGAACCAGTACAGATTGGCGAACTGCTGCGCCGGCAACTGGTACAGCTTGCCGTCCGGGTCGCGCGCCATGTCCAGGCCGATGAAGTCGTCCAGGTCCAGCGTCGGCAAGGTGATGTCCGCGCCTTCGCCGTTCATGTAGTCCTCGATGGCGTAGGTGGCGTCGTAGCGGAAGTGGGTGCCGATGGAGTCGGCGTCATTGATGTAGGCATCGTAGATCGGACGACGGGATTGCATTTCCGTCTGCAGCCGCTCCACCAGGTCGCCTTCCTGGATGATGGAGTGCTCGACGTTGATCCCGGTCATGCGCGAGAAATACGGTGCCAGCACCTCGGATTCCCAGACATGGGTGGGAATGGATTCGGCCACCGTGTTGATGTTCATGCCACGGTAGGGTTCCGCCGCCTCGATGAACCAGCGCATCTCCTCCAGCTGTTCCTCGCGGCTCAGCGTCGAGGGCTGCAGGTGGTTGTCCACCAGTTCTTCGGCGATGGCCATGCGTTCCTCCATGGTCATGCCGCTTGCGGTCGCGGAAAACAGGGCGGCTGCGGCGAGGGCTGCGATGCCGGTGCCAGCCACCAGTTTGGCTTGCTTGAGCAACATGGGTCTCTCCTCCAGTTCATTGTTCGCCCGCAGGTGCGGGCGTTGTGTAGCGCAGTTGTTGCCCGGGGCCGGCGGCTGCGCCCCCGCCGGCCCCGCACCGTCGGGCGGTGATCTCATCCCCAGCGCATCAGCGCGATCAGCCAGAGCACGCAGGCGCCCGTCATCCAGCCCGGGTGCAGGTCGGTCAGCCCCAGCCAGATCAGGTGGAAATACGCGCTGCTGAGCAGGCCGATGAAAAGCCGGTCGCCGGGCGTGGTGGTCAGCGGCAGCAGACCGCGCCGCTCCGGCGAGGGCGCTACCACCTGCCACAGCGTCATGCCGATCAGGATTGACGCAATGACCGCGAAGAAGACGGCGGTGGGAATTGTCCAGTACATCCATCCCATGATTCGCTCCCCCTGTCAGACCCGGCCGAGCGCGAAGCCGCGGGCCAGGTGATTGCGTACGAAATAGATCACCAGTGCGCCAGGGATCAGCGTCAGCACGCCGGCAGCGGCAAGCAGGCCCCAGTCCACGCCGGTGGCGCTGATGCTGCGCGTCATCACGACGGAGATGGGGCGCGCATCGACGGAGGTCAGCGTACGGGCGAGCAGCAGTTCCACCCAGCTGAACATGAAGCAGAAGAACACGGCGACGCCAATGCCGCCGCGAATCAGCGGGATGAAAATGGTGATGAAGAAGCGCGGAAAACTGTAACCGTCGATGTAGGCGGTTTCGTCGATCTCCTTGGGCACGCCGGACATGAAGCCTTCCAGGATCCATACCGCCAGCGGCACGCTGAACAGGCAGTGGGCCAGCGCCACGGCGAGGTGGGTGTCGAACAGGCCCACGCTCTGGTAGAGATTGAAGAACGGCAGCAGGAATACCGCCGGCGGCGCCATGCGGTTGGTCAGCAGCCAGAAGAACAGGTGCTTGTCACCGGTGAAGCGAAAGCGCGAGAACGCGTAGGCCGCCGGCAGGGCCACCAGCAGCGAGATCGCCGTGTTCATGAACACGTAGATCAGCGAGTTCACGTAGCCCGCCGCCCAGCCTCGTTCGGTGAAGATGCGGGCGTAGTTGCTGGTCGTGAAGTTCTCGGGCCACAGGCTGAAGTTGCCGAGGATCTCGGCATTGTGCTGGAACGACATGTTCAGCAGCCAGTAGATCGGTATCAGCAGGAAAAGCAGATAAGCGATCAGTGCCAGGTAGCGTGCCTTGAAAGCCATGGTTCAGCCCTTCTGCGAACGCGTGATGATCGTGTAGAACACCCAGCTCAGCGCCAGGATGATCAGGAAGTAGATCAGCGAGAACGCCGCCGCCCGGCCCACGTCGAACTGGCCGATGGCCATGGTGGCGAGATACTGGCTGAGGAAGGTGGTGGTGCTGCCGGGGCCGCCGCCGGTGAGCACGAACGGCTCGGCGTAGATCATGAAGCTGTCCATGAACCGCAGCAGCACGGCGATGGTCAGGACGCCGGTCAGCCGGGGTAACTGCACGTGGCGGAACACGGCCCAGCGGGAGGCACCGTCGATGCGGGCGGCCTGGTAATAGGCATCCGGAATGGCGCGCAGCCCCGAATAGCAGAGCAGGACCACCAGCGAAGTCCAGTGCCAGACGTCCATGGCCAGCACGGTCAGCCAGGCGCCGAGCCGGCTGCCGGTGTAGTTGTAGTCGATGCCCACGGCGTTGATGGAAACGCCCAGCAAGCCGATATCCGGGCGGGCGAACAACTGCCAGATCGTGCCGACGACGTTCCAGGGAACCAAAAGCGGCAGGGCCAGCGCCACCAGTGTTACCGCCACCCAGATACCGCGGGTGGGCATGCACAGCGCGATCGCCACCCCAAGCGGGATCTGGATCAGCAGCACCGCGGAGGAAAACATCAACTGGCGTCCCAGTGCGGCGTGCAGCGCGTTGTCCCGCAGGATGTCGCGGAACCACTCGGTGCCGACGAAGAACCGGGTGTACGGGTCCAGGATGTCCTGCACCGAATAGTTCACCACGGTCATCAGCGGGATGATGGCGCTGAACGACACCACCAGCATGACCGGGAGTACCAGCAGCCAGGCGCGTTCGTTTCTTGTTCTTTCCATGGCGATTACTCCACCAGTTGACCGTCGCGATACAGGTGCAGGGCGTGTTCGGGGAAACGGACGTGCAGCGTGTCACCGCGCAGGCTGGCATGGTGTTCCGATGCCTGCACAACCAGCGCCTGTGTGCCGATACGGACGTGCAACAGCAGGTAGTTGCCCAGGTCGTCCACCTGTTCCACCTGCGCCGGCAGCGTGTCGGGGCCGGCTGTGCCGGCGATCTCGACCAGTTCCGGGCGAATGCCCAGTTCCAGCGTCGCGTCGTCCCGGATTGTCTGCTGTCGCCCCGGCGCGCTCGCCGGAACGGCGACGCCGCCGAGCAGCAGTTGTCCGCCGTCCAGCCGGCAGGGCATCACGTTCATGCCCGGGCTGCCGATGAAGTAGCCGACGAAGGTGTGGTTGGGCCGTTCGAACAGTTCCTGCGGCGTGCCCGTCTGCAGCACGCGTCCCTCCGACATCACCACCACCTGGTCGGCGAAGGTCAGCGCCTCGGTCTGATCGTGGGTGACGTAGATCAGCGTGTGACCGAACTCGGCGTGGATCTCGCGCAGCTTGCGGCGCAGCACCCATTTAAGATGCGGGTCGATCACGGTCAGTGGTTCGTCGAACAGGATCGCGGAGACGTCATCGCGAACCAGTCCGCGTCCCATGGAGATGAGCTGCTTCTCGTCCGCGCCCAGATTGCGGGCGCGCTTCGGCAGCAGGCTGGTCAGCTCCAGCATCTCGGCCACCGATTCCACGCGCTGGCGTATGCGGTGGGCAGGTTCGCCGCGATTGCGCAACGGGAAGGCGAGGTTCTCGCGGACTGTCATCGTGTCGTAGATCACCGGGAACTGGAAGACCTGGGCGATATTGCGCGCCTGGGGCGGCAGCGCGGTGACGTCCCGGCCGTCGAACAGGACCCGGCCCTGCGACGGCGCCAGCAGGCCGGAGATGATGTTGAGCAGCGTGGTTTTTCCGCAGCCGGAAGGCCCCAGCAGTGCGTAGGCGCCGCCGTCGTTCCAGCAGAGTTCCATCGGCTTCAGCGCGAAGTCGTCCTCGGCAGAGGGCTTCTCGGCGTAGCTGTGTGCCAGTGCGGAAAGCTCGATCCGGGCCATTAGCCGAGTCCCCCCTGGCCGTTGCCGTTTCGCGGCGCGCAGGCAAGCCCGCCGTCAGGCGCGAAGGCGAACAACTGGGTCGGGTCCGCATAAACCTTGATGCGTTCGCCCACGTCGGCGTTGAACACGCCGGGAATCTGGGCCACCCAGCTGGTTTCTCCGTCGTTGACGTGGGTGAAGGACAGCGAGCCGCTGATCTCGGTCAGCTCGCAGTGGCCGTCGATGGCGAGCCGGTCGCCGTCGGGGCTGTCGTGCGAGAGATTGTGCGGCCGCAGGCCGAACACGTAGCGGCCCGGCGCCAGGTCGCGAAAATGGGCGGGGACGGTGATGCCGCGGTGTTCGCCGATGCGGACCTCGCCGTCCATGATGCGCCCTTCGGCCAGGTTCATCGGCGGATCGTTGAAGATCCTGGCGACCTCGATATTGTCCGGGTTGCGGTAGACCGCATGCGTGGGACCGTGCTGGACCAGCCGTCCCTCGTGCAACACCGCCACCGACCCGCCCAGCACCAGTGCCTCGTGCGGCTCCGTGGTGGCGTAGACCACGATGCAGTCACGCTCCCGCAGGATCTCCCTCAGTTCCTCCCGCAGCCCCTCGCGGAGCTTGTAGTCCAGGTTGACCAGCGGTTCGTCCAGCAGCAGCAGACCCGCGTCGCGGACCAGTGCGCGGGCCATCGCGGTGCGCTGCTGCTGGCCGCCGGAAAGCTCGCCGGGGCGGCGGTCCAGCAGGTGGCTCATGCGCATCATCTCGGCCGTGGCCCGGACCCGCCGGTCGATTTCCTTGCGCGGTACGCCGGCCAGTTTCAGCGGCGATGCGATGTTCTGGTAGACCGTCATGGAGGGGTAGTTGATGAACTGCTGGTAAACCATGGCGACGTCGCGCTTGCGCACGGAGAGGCCGGTGATGTCGCGGTCTCCGTCCAGCAACCGGCCGTCGCTCGGCCGCTCAAGTCCGGCGAGCAGTCGCAGGAGCGTGGTCTTGCCGGCCAGCGTCCGGCCCAGCAGCACGTTGAAGCTGCCGGGCTCCAGGCGCAGGCTCAGATCGTGGATGTGGGTTTCTCCTCCAACGACCTTGTTGATGTTCTTCAGCTCAAGGCTCATGGTCGATTCGCTATTTTCTTCGGATAATGGTGGCGTTGCCGCGCTGCCCGGCGCGACACAGATCAGATCAGTGGTCGGGTGATGCCCTCCTGATTGCCTCCGGCCGCTCGGCCAGGTGCTGCAGGAACCAGTCGCGGACGGCGGCCTGCGTCCCTTCGGTGGTATGCAGGCCCAGCCGGGAACGCCGCCATAGCACGTCTTCTGCGCTTTCCGCCCATTCCTGGTCGCGCAGATAGGCAAGCTCCGCTTCGTAGATGCCGTCGCCCAGATGGGCGCCGAGGTCCTGCATGGACCTGGCGCCGTGCAGCAGGCGGTGCAGGCGGGTGCCGTAGTTCCTCGCATAGCGCAGCGTCAGTTCCGCGGGCAGGAAGGGGTAGTGTTCCTGCACCGAGGGAAGATAGGTCTGGAAGTCCGCGTCGGGGATGTCCCCGCCGGGCAGGGTGTGACCGGCGGTCCATTGCGTGGTCTTCCTCCCCAGCGCACCGCATAGCAGGTCCACGGCCTCCTCGGCCAGCTTCCGGTAGGTGGTGATCTTGCCGCCGAAGATGGACAGCAACGGTGCCTGGCGGGTCGACTTGTCCAGGTCGAGCACATAGTCGCGGGTGACGGCGGATGCGTTCTCGGCGGCATCGTCGAACAGCGGCCGTACGCCGGAATAGGTCCAGCAGATGTCTGCCGGGCTGACCGGGCGGCGGAAATAGCGGTTGACGGCTTCGCACAGGTAGTCGATCTCCGCCTGCGAGATCGATACCTGCGAAGGGTCGCCTTCGAACAATTCGTCCGTGGTGCCAATCAGGGTGTAGCGGTATTCGTAGGGAATGGCGAACACCACACGCCCGTCAGGGCTCTGGAACAGGTAGGCATAATCGTGATCGAACAGCCGCGGCACGACGATATGGCTGCCCTTGATCAGGCGGACGCGCTTGCCTCGCGTCGCCTGGGCCACGTCCTCCAGGAACCGGCTGACCCAGGGGCCGGCGGCATTCACCAGGGAACGGGCCCTGACCCAGTGTTCGCTGCCGTTGCGCCTGTCGGTCAGCCGCAGTCGCCAGCCGCCTGCGGTCCGCTCGGCCGCCGTGCAGGCGGTGCGGGGAAGTATCGTGGCGCCATGTTCGGCCGCGTCCAGCGCATTGAGGATCACCAGCCGGGAGTCCTGCACCCAGCAGTCGGAATAGACATAGCCCCGTGTCAGATCCTCGCGCAGCGCGGCGCCGGCCGCATGGTTTGCCAGTTTCACGCCGCCGGATGCCGGCAGCAGCTTGCGGCCGCCCAGATGGTCGTAAAGGAACAGCCCCAGCCTGATCATCCAGCGCGGGCGCAGGCCTTCGCTGTGGGGCATGACGAAGCGCAGCGGCCAGATGATGTGCGGCGCGGCCCTCAACAGCACCTCACGCTCCATCAGGGCTTTCCGCACCAGGTTGAATTCGTAGTACTCGAGGTACCGTAGCCCGCCATGCACCAGCTTTGTGCTGGCCGACGACGTATGCGCCGCCAGATCGTCCTGTTCGCAGAGCAGTACCCGCAATCCGCGCCCGGCAGCGTCCCGCGCTATACCGGTGCCGTTGATGCCCCCGCCGACAATGAGCAGGTCGTATGTGGTTTCGTTTGTCATCACGGGGAGGTTCGGTTTCGTTAAATGATGTTCGTTTCAGAACATAGCATGGCAAAAACGAACGTCAAGCCGAACATTCTTATTCGGACGCGAGGCGATGTCGGTGGGAATCGGGTGCGCCGGTCTCCCGATGCGGCCTCAGGCGATTTCCAGCCGCGTATCGGATTCCTGCAACAGCTTGAGCCAGGTTTCCGGGGGTTCGCGTTCGGTAAAGACGGCGTCCAGGTCCTGCAGATGCCCCAGACGGACCATGGCATTTCGCCCGAACTTGCTGTGGTCTGCCGCGAGCCAGACGCGCCGCGAGTTGGCCATGATGGCCTGGACCACGCGCACTTCCCGGTAGTCGAAGTCCAGCAGCACGCCGTCCACGTCAATGCCCGAGATGCCGATGATCCCGTAGTCCACCCGGAACTGGCGCATGAAGTCGATGGTTGCCTCGCCGGTGATGCCGCGATCGCGGGAACGCACCACGCCGCCGGCGATGATAACCTCGAAGCTGTCGTTGTTGCTCAGCACCGAGGCGACATTGAGGTTGTTGGTGATGATCCGCAGCCCTTCGTGCTCAAGCAGGGCCTTGGCGACTTCCTCGGTCGTGGTTCCCAGCGTCATGAACAGCGATGCCTGGTCGGGGATCTGCGAGGCGATCTGGCGCGCGATCTGGCGTTTGGCGTCCTGATGCATCACCTGGCGGGCCTTGTAGGCCACGTTTTCTACACTGGAGGGCAGGCCGGCGCCGCCATGATAGCGGCGTAGCATGCCGATACGGCACAGTTCGTTGATGTCCCGCCGTATGGTCTGGGGTGTCAGCTCGAACGTCTGTGCCAGGTCGTCTATGGAAACGAAGCCCTGCTGACGAACGCGCTGCATGATCTGCTGATGACGGGGCGTCAACTCTTCCATCGCTGGATCCTGTGACTGGGTTCGAAAATGTTCGTTTCCGAATATTATTGCTTGACTTTTCAATTTGACAAACGATCATTTTCGCAAACATAGAAGCGCTGCCAGTGCATCGCGCCCGGAACTTCGGCGTCTGCGCATGCGGCGCCAACAACGGAGGATGCATCACCATGTCCGCTGCCGGCCGGCTGCTTGCCATCGATCAGGGTACGACCAGTACCCGCGCCATCGTTTTCGACATGTCGGGCGAGATCCTGGCCATCGAACAACGGGAATTCCAGCAGTATTTTCCAGCCGATGGCTGGGTGGAACATGACCCGGACGACATCTGGGAGTCTACCGTAGAAGTGTGCCGGGCCGCATTGAAGGCGTTGCCGGGCGGTGCGGAATCCGTTGCCGGCATCGGCATCACGAATCAGCGGGAGACCACGCTGATCTGGGATCGCCGCACCGGCGAACCCATCCATCGCGCCATCGTCTGGCAGGACCGTCGCACCGCCAAGGCCTGCCGCCAGCTCCGGGGAGAGGGGCATGAGGAGATGGTCCGGGAACGTACCGGGCTGCTGCTGGATCCGTACTTCTCCGCTACCAAGGCCGCCTGGTTGCTGGATCACGTGGAGGATGCGCGAAACCGTGCCGAGAAAGGCGAACTGGCCTTCGGCACTGTGGACACCTGGCTGATCTGGAAGCTCACCGGTGGCCGCGTTCATGCCACCGACGCCACCAATGCCTCGCGCACCATGCTGTTCAATATCCATGAACAGCGCTGGGATCCCGATCTCCTCAAGCTGTTCCGTGTTCCCGGGACCATGATGCCGGAGGTCAAGGATAGCGCCGCCGACTACGGCAGTACGACCGAAGGCCTGGAGGTGGAGTTGCCCATCGCGGGCGTGGCCGGGGACCAGCAGGCGGCACTGGTAGGCCAGGCCTGCTTTCAGCCGGGGATGGTCAAGAGCACGTATGGCACCGGCTGCTTCGCGCTGATGAACACCGGAGACAGGCCGGTCGCATCCAGGAACCGGCTTCTGACCACGGTGGGTTATCGCCTGGGCGGTCGTACCACCTATGCCATCGAGGGATCGATATTCGTCGCCGGCGCGGCTGTTCAATGGTTGCGAGACAAGCTTGGGATCATCCGCACGGCGGCGGAGACCGAAGGGCTGGCGCGCGGGCTGGAATCCAACCGCGGCGTTTATCTGGTGCCTGCCTTCACCGGGCTGGGCGCACCGTACTGGGATCCCGATGCGCGTGGGGCGCTGATCGGGCTCACGCGTGATTCGGGGCGTGCGGAGATTGCTCGCGCAGCGCTGGAGGCGGTGTGCTATCAGACCCGCGACCTGTTCAATGCCATGGCCGATGACGCGGATTCCCGGCCGGAGACCCTGCGTGTGGACGGCGGCATGGTGGTCAATGGCTGGCTGATCCAGGCGCTGTCCGATATCGTCGATGTGCCGGTCGAGCGCCCCCGCGTCGTTGAGACCACGGCATTGGGGGCTGCCTGGCTGGCCGGGTTGCAACTGGGGTTGTACCAGGCGCTGGACGACGTGGCGGAGGTCTGGGCCTCCGACAGGCGCTGCCTGCCCGCCATGGACGCAGCCGATCGCGAGCGCGCCATCGCCGGGTGGGAGCGTGCAGTGGCCAGGGTGCGTTCCGGTGGTGACTGAGGGCCTTCGCATACCGGACCTGGAGCGGAAGACGGTCCTGGTTACCGGTGCCGGTCGGGGCATCGGCGCAGCCACCGCCCGCGCCTTTGCAGCGGTGGGTAGCCGGGTCGTGCTTCACTGCAATCAGTCCGTCGATGAGACCCGGGCGCTGGCGGACGCGATCCGTACCGCGGGCGGCGAGGCCTGGGTGGTGCAGGCGGATCTGGCCGGGGCCGGAGCGGCACGAGACCTGCTCCGGCAGGTGCTGGCATTGGGGCTGGGGCTGGATGTGCTGATCAACAACGCCGGTGCCATGGTCGAGCGACGCCCACTGGAACGCCTCGACGACGCATTCATCGACCGTGTTTTCAATCTGAACGCCCGCGCCGTGGTGGACGCCTGTCAGGCGGCGGCTCCGGTGTTGCAGGAGGTGCAGGGAAGCATCATCAACGTCAGTTCCATCTCGGCCAGGACGGGCGGCAGTCCGGGGTCCAGCATCTATAGTGGTGTAAAGGCCTTCGTTTCCACGTTCAGTCGCTCCCTGGCCCGTGAACTGGCGCCGGTGCGGGTCAACGCCGTGTCTCCGGGCACGATGCTGACGGATTTTCATCGTGCCTATTCCACGCCGGAGAAGCTGGAGGCGACACGCAGGGGAATTCCTCTCGGCCGTCTGGGAAGCGAAGAAGACTGCGCCGGCACCTTTCTGTACCTGGCGTCCACCGCCCTGTCCGGTTATGTCACCGGGCAGGTGGTGGAGGTCAATGGCGGCCAGTTGATGGCCTGAGACCGCGCGAAGCGCAGTCGTATCCATGCCGCAGTGCGTACTGCGGTGCCTCACTCAATCAGAGGAGCAGCCAGCAATGACTTATCGGATCGCTATCAACGGTTACGGACGTATCGGTCGGCTGGTGATGCGTGCGCTATATGAACAGGGACGTGGCGACGAGTTGCGCGTGGTGGCGATCAACGACCTGGGCGATGTTGCCACGAACGCCTACCTGACCCGGCATGACTCGGTGCACGGGGCTTTCCCCGGCCGGGTAGAGGTGGACGGCGAGGACGGCCTGCTGATCAACGGCGATCACGTGCGTGTGTGCGCCGAGCGGGATCCGACCAGGCTGCCCTGGAAAGAACTGGAGGTGGACGCGGTTCTGGAATGCACGGGATTGTTCACCAGCAAGGAGAAGGCGCGCGCACACCTGGAGGCCGGGGCCGGCAAGGTGGTGATCTCGGCGCCCGGTGGTGGCGACGTGGACGCCACGATCGTCTACGGCGTGAACCATGGGACGCTGCAAAGCGATTTCCAGGTGATTTCCAACGCCTCCTGCACGACCAATTGCCTGGCGCCGCTGGTCAAACCGTTGCACGAGGCAGTCGGCCTGGAGCAGGGGCTGATGACCACGGTGCATGCCTACACCAACGATCAGGTGCTGAACGACAGTTATCACAAGGATCCGAGGCGGGCGCGATCGGCCACGCAGTCGATGATTCCCACAAAGACCGGTGCCGCCGCGGCGGTCGGTCTGGTGTTGCCGGAACTGAACGGCCGGCTGGACGGGTTTGCCGTCCGGGTGCCGACGGTGAACGTGTCGATGGTGGATCTGAGCTTTGTGTCGTCGCGGCCGACGTCGCGGGAGGATGTGGACCGTATTCTGGAGCAGGCGGCCGCCGGAGAACTGAAGGGTATCCTGGAGGTGGCGCGGGAGGATCTGGTGTCGGTGGATTTCAATCACAATCCGGCATCCTCGATCTACGATCCGTCGCTGACGCGGGTGTCGAAGGACGGCCGGCTGGTGAAGGTCTGCGCCTGGTACGACAACGAGTGGGGCTTCTCCAACCGCATGCTGGACACCACCCTGGCCTGGCTAAAGGCGTAGTCGTAGGGTGCTCAGAGCGCAGCGATGCGCACCATTCTCCGGCCCGCATACCCTACGCGGACTCTCGACATTTGCAGGGTGGATGGAGCCGAAGGCGATATCCACCGAACCAACGGAATGAACCCATGGCTCGCAGAACAAAAATCGTCGCCACCCTCGGCCCGGCCACTGACGACCCGCAGGTGCTGGAAGCACTCGTTCGGGCCGGCGTGGACGTGGTGCGGCTGAATTTCTCCCATGGTAGCGCCGAGGATCATCAGCGGCGCATGGAGGCGCTGCAGCAGGCTGCCCGCCGCGTTGGACGGGATGTGGCCGTGCTGGGGGATCTGCAGGGGCCGAAGATTCGCATCGAGCGTTTCCGGGCCGGCCCGGTCACCCTGCGGGAGGGGGATGCTTTCACGCTGGATGCAAGCCTGGCTTCGGATGCCGGGGACGCCGCGCAGGTGGGGATCACCTACAAGGATCTGCCCCGCGATGTCGGGCCGGGTGATGTGCTGTTGCTGAACGACGGCCTGCTGGTGCTCCGGGTGGCGTCGGTGG
>JBJHBJ010000061.1:0-28701 GCA_050485425.1 Ectothiorhodospiraceae bacterium
GCGCAGTTCGCCGTCCAACCGCCTCGATCAGGACGCGCTCGTCCTGATCGAAATAGAGACGCCGGTCCTGCAGTGCCAATAGCACAGGCAAGGCATCCGCGTCGCCAAGCGCCGCCAGCGCGTTGATCGCGTCGCGGACATCCTGCCAGCTGGAGGACGCGAAACCGCGCACCACCGCCGCCGTCTCCTCGGCCAGCCCGTCGACCGGTGCCGCCGCTGCCTCCTGCTCCGCCTCGGCCAGCGCTGCGGCGCGTTCCTCGGCAGTGGGCTCGTCGGCGAACACCGGGCCGGCCAACGCCAGGCATAAGGCCGGCATCAGCAACCATCGCAGATCAGACATGAATGACTCCAGCCGGGCGCCGCGCTCTCCGGAGCGGCTTCCGGATATCGGTTAGACAGGGGCGCCCGAGGGCGCCCCGGCGTCGCGAGCGTGGGAATTGATCAGCGTTTCCCTAGAAGTCCAGGTTGAAGCTGGGCTCGGTGCAGTCACCGCAGACCCAGGGGTAGCGCCAGTTGGCGACCTTGTCCTTGCTGTCTTCCAGGTAGGGGCTCCAGGGCTGGGCGCGCACCGGGCCATCGGTTTCCCAGACGGTGGCGAACTGGCCGTCAGCCTGGATCTCACCAATCAGCACGGGCTTGTGCAGATGGTGGTTCTCGTCGTCCATGCAGATCTCGAAACCGGACGGCGAGTCCACGCACTGCCCGTAGACAGCCTGGCGGACGGCGTCGACATCAGTGGTACCGGCCTGCATGACGGCCTGTGCCCACATCTTCATGCCGATGTAGGTGGCTTCCATGGGGTCATTGGTCACGCGCTCGGAACCACCCGGCAAACCGGCACTCCGTACGTATTCCGCCCAGCGTGCGGTGAATGCCTCGTTCTGCGGGGTGTCCACGGACATGAAGTAGTTCCAGGCGGCCAGATGGCCGACCAGCGGGCCGGTATCCATGCCGCGCAGCTCTTCCTCGCCCACCGAGGTGGCCAGCACCGGGATATCCACGGCGTCGATCCCCTGGTTCGCCAGCTCCTGGTAGAAGGCCACGTTGGAGTCACCGTTCACGGTGTTGATCACCGCCGTGGGACCGGCATCCGAGAAACGACGGATGTCTGCCACCACGCTCTGGAAGTCACTGTGCTCGAACGGGAAATACACTTCCTCGATGGCGTCATCGTCGATGCCGTTGGCGTTCAGGAAGGCACGGACGATACGGTTGGTGGTTCGGGGAAAGACGTAGTCGGTACCGATCAGGTAGAAGCGCTCGGCACCGCCGCCCTCTTCGCTCATCAGATACTCGACGGCCGGGATGGTCTGCTGGTTCGGCGCCGCACCGGTGTAGAAGATGTTGCGAGAGGATTCCTCACCCTCGTACTGCACCGGGTAGAACATGAGTCCGTTCAGTTCTTCCAGCACCGGCAACACGGCTTCGCGGGACACCGAGGTCCAGCAACCGAAGATCACGTCGACGTTCTCACGCTCCAGCAATTCGCGCGCCTGCTCGGCATAGCGCGGCCAGTCAGACGCGGGATCCACGACCACCGGTTCGAGTTGCCGGCCGAGCAGGCCGCCCTGCGCATTGATATCCTCGATGACCATCAATGCGGTGTCCCGCAGCGAGGTCTCGCTGATGGCCATGGTGCCGGACAGAGAGTGAAGAATGCCTACCTTGATCGGCTCATTGGCCTGGGCAACCCCGCCGATAGCCAGCGTAGCTCCCAGTACCCCTGTTGCCGCCAGAGTGCCCAGGCGGGATTGCGGGAAAAGCCGACGGCCTGCGCCTGTGTCGCTCATAACTGCCTCCGTGGTCGCGGATGGTCGGTTGACCTGTTATCTCGTCGCGGAACGCCGAATTGCGCTCTCGGAGGGCAGTTTTTGCAATGGACATGCCACTAAGCTGATCCATAGGCTTTTCAGTACCTTGCATGGCGGTACCGATAATTCCGGCGGTTACGACGGCCTTGCATGCACTGTCATGGTGCGTCTCGCATACGAGACGGGGCGCCGCTGGTGCGGTCATGCACCAGAAGCAGTCGCTGGATGGCCCGGGCGGCCACCGCACGACAGCCGCCCGGCATGCGATCAGAACTCCGTAGACACCGTAAACGCCCACTGCTCCTTGTTGCCGGAGACGTCGTTGTCGCCGTAGGCGACACTGAAATCCAGCCCGGCGTAGCTCACGCCTGCGCCCAGCAGCCAGTAAACCACGTCGTCGGCGTCGGAATCGTCCACATCCACATAGCCCAGATCAGCGAACAGGAAGGTGCTGGCCGGCATGGCGTATTCCAGGTTCAGCTCGTACTTGAGGTAGTCGCCGTCGGTCTCGTAGATCACGTACAGGGCGCTGTCGAGATCCATGTAGGCGGCCGACAGACCGGCATAGACCTCGGTGAACTCGGCGGAACCGCCGGCGCCCGGATAGAAGTAGTGGATAGCGCCGAAATCAACGCCAAAGGTGTCGGTCAGGTCGGTGGCGAAACCGGCATAGACGTCCATCTCCAGATAGGAGGGGTCGGCGTCGCCGTAACGGACGGAGGAATTCCAGTTGCCGATGTACAGGCCGGTCTCGTGCTCCAGGTCGAACCCACCCTGAATCGCCGGGCGGCCACCGGTCTCGCTGGCGCCCTCGAAGATGTAGTTGCTGGTCACCGCCAGGTTGCCGCTCCAGGCGAAACCCGCACCCAGGTCGTTCGCCGACACCTGGGAAGCGCCCAGCAGCAGGCCCATGGTCGCCACGGCAGTCAACGTCTTTTTCATTTCCAATGCCTCTGTTGTGATAAAGCCACAAATCAAGCCGGACGCATCCGGCTTGCTGGCGACCCACAAAGCAGAAGCTGTGCCAAAGCTCTGATCTCCATATATGTCATTAGCTTGAAGCACATGGACGGGGTCTTGCACAGAACGGTCTGCACCAGACCGGCTCCATGTTCCCGGCAGGCGCACTGCACAGGTGCGCTGTTGGCCGCACACAACAACGGATGGCGGGGGATTTCACGGGGCAGGAACACGAAGAGCCGCTGAACAGCGGCTCTTCTGAAGATGGCGTACCGGGTTGTCGTCAGTCGTCGACGGAGATCCCGGCCCGCTCCAGCATATGAACCACGGCATTGCGCACCTCTTCGTCACTGAGGCGCGGGTTGCCACCGCGGGGAGGCATGGCGCGGATGCCGTTGATGGAATTCTCGACCAGGGTATCAAACCCCTTTTCCTCGTAGAGACTGGTCCAGGCATCCTCGTCGCCGGTCCGCGGCGAATTCATCACGCCCTGGGAGTGGCAGGCCATGCACACGGACTCGTAGACGTCGCTGCCGGTACGCACGACGTCTTCGTCGTTGCCGTTTCCGTTCGCGGCAGCCAGCTCCACCGGCGCTGCGTCACCGTCACGATGCACGGCGCCCACCGGACGCAGGTTGCGCTCGGCCCGCTCGCGCTGCAGTTCGGCACGCGCCTGCTCGTCGCCGCCGAACGATCCGGCATACAAGGCCAGCGCAAAGATAATGACGGCCAGGACAGTGAGGGCCACCATCACCAGGCCAAACGTTTTCATGAATGCGGAATCGTCCTGCTCGCTCACCCTAACCCCCTGACATGGAAGCCGCCCAGGCACGACCGGCCGGCGGCGCATTCTTGCAGGGGTGGGAGTATAGCGGGAAACGCCCCCACGGAAAAGCAAGTCAGACGTCCCGGCGCCTTGGACAGCAGCTGTTTCCATGACTAGCCTGAACGGGGTCCAGGCAACCCGACAGGAACGGTCAGATGGACCATATCGGCTACCGGGAGGCGCTGCGCCGGAGCAGTGCCGGCACCGAGGCAACGTTTCCGCAGGCCGAGTTCCAGCAGCGGCAACAGGCGTTCGCCGACATGCTGCAACAACGCGGGCTGGACGCGATGCTGGTCACCAGTCCGGCGGACATCTATTACCTGACCGGCTATGCCACGTTCGAGGTATCGGTGCACACCGCCCTGGTTTTCGCGCCGGGCCGGCTGGTGCTGCAAGTACCCTCGATCGAAACCGGCCCGGCGGTGGCCTGCACCCGGTGCGAACATATCCTGGGCTACCGCTGGGAGGATCCGCAAAGCATCGCCGGCCAACTCGTCCCGGTACTCAAGGATCTGGACGTCCGGTCCCTGGGCATTGATCACTGGAGCCCTTCGCTGCGGGCCGGAGTGGTGGACGCACTGAGAGACGCCATGCCCGGCTGCGGATTCATCGACGGCTCCGGGCTGCTGGGCGGGCTACGCATCGTGAAATCGCCGCTGGAGCTGGAATGCCTGGCGCGCAGCGCCGCCATCACCGGCCAGGCGCTGGACCGGGCCGCCGACGCCGCGCTGGCGGGCGCGAAGGATACCGATGTGGCCGCCGCGGGCATGGCGACGATGCTGGGCGCCGGCAGCGAATTCACCAGCATGCCGGCTATCGTCACCGCCGGCCGCCGCTCCGCAATCATCCACACCAGCCACGCGCGGCACGCCATCCGGTCCGGAGATCCGGTATTCATGGAGTTCGGGGCCGCCTGGCATCGCTATACGGCGCCGATGATGCGCACTGTGGTGGCTGGCCGCGCCAGCACCGCGATGCGGCGCATCCACGCCGCCTGCGAAAGCCTGTACCAGACCCTGATCACCGCCATGATGCCGGGCGAAACCTTCGCCAGTGCCGCGATGGCGGCGGAGGGCTGCCTGGCCCCGCTGCAGGACGATGTGTTTTTCTCCGGCGTCTACGGCTATTCCGTGGGCGCGCAGTTCCCACCGTCCTGGGTGGAGGGTACCGGCTTCATCGCCCGCGGCCAGCAGCAGCGCTTCCGGGAGAACATGGTGTTCCACCTGCCGCTGTGCCTGCGTGTGCCCGGCCATTGGGGTATCGGTTTCAGCGAGACGGTACGCGTGACCGAGGCCGGCGCCGTGCCCATTACCTCGAATCGCTGGGAGCTGCGCGAACAGCGCGATACGCGGGGGACGACCGGAAGCTGATCCGGCCCCCTTCCAGTATGGCGTCCAGTGTCTGCATTTCTCCCGCGTCGCGGAACTCGCCGAGCAGGAAGCGGGCCAGCGGCACTTCGACGTAATGCCGCATGGCGCGGCGCAACGACCGGGCACCATAACGCCGATTGAAGCCCTGGCGCACGATGTGCCTCCTGGCCGACGAATCCAGCCGGAGTTCCACGTTGTGCTTGCGCAGGCGACGGTTCAATCGCTGCACCTCCAGTTCCACCAGCGCCTCCACCACGCCGCCGCCAATCCAGTTGAACACCGTGACGGTATCGATGCGATTGACGAATTCCGGCGTGAACCGCCTGAGTAGTTCCTTTTCCATCAGTTGCTTCACCCGACTGCCGCGGTCGCCGGCGATGCGGGCGAGCATTCGGCCGGACAGGCGCCGGCGGCGCTCCTCGTAGGCCTGCAACCGCTTCGCCCCAAGATTGCTGGTCATGAACACCAGCGCATTGCGGAAGCTGTACGTGCGTCCGCCGGACGCTACGGTGAGCAGGCCATTGTCGAACACATTGAGCAGCGCCTGGATCACCTCGTCGGAAGCCTTCTCCAGTTCGTCGAACAGCACGATCCCCGGCTTACCGAGACTGCCCTCGATGCGGTCCTGATCGAGAATGGTGGTGCCTTCCTTGCTGCCGACGTAACCGGGCGGAGCGCCGGTCAGCGAGGCAGCATAGTGCTCCTGGGAGAGTGTGTTCATGTCCACCCGGCAGAAGGCGTCGGCATCCCCGTGGAGGGCCCGCGCCAGGGCGCGCACCAGCTCGGTCTTGCCGACCCCGGTAGGGCCGAGGAACAGCGCCGTATGCAGCGGCTTCGCCGGGTCGGAGATGTCGGCACGGACGATCTGCAGCATGTGCTCCAGGCTGTCCAGCGCCTCGTCCTGGCCGAGTATCTCGCCACGCACAGCACGCATGATGGCGGCGACATCGAAGCGGTAACGGCTGCTGATGCCGCCGGCCGGCAGCGGCGCGTCCGGGGCCACTTCCCCGGCGTTCACCTCATCCAGCCGCTGCTGCTCCAGCCGCCGGCGGTTGGTTTCGTCCAGCATGTCGTTCAGGAATGGCATGCAGCACCCTCGCGGCAATGGCGGCGGCC
Organism: Ectothiorhodospiraceae bacterium; assembly: GCA_050485425.1. Lineage (GTDB taxonomy): Bacteria > Pseudomonadota > Gammaproteobacteria > Nitrococcales > Aquisalimonadaceae > LSCE01. The sequence goes on from JBJHBJ010000061.1 coordinate 6,084, forward strand.
GTCCCCCCGGTTCGGCCACCGCCGCTTGCGGACCGGCCTTATTCGGCCGCCTCGTCTTCCCTGGCATCGTAGGGAAGATCCTTCACCGGCGCGCTGGCCACGCCCACCTTGCGACGGGTGATCTTCTCCACGTCGTCGCGGGCCTTCTCGGCATCGGTGACCCAGGTCCGGTAGAACTCGAACGGGCAATCCGCCACGCCGCGGTCACCGTCGCCGGAATCGTGCATGCCGGTGTAGCCGCGGTGCAGCAACTTGAACAGATGGTTCTGGGACTGGTCGTTGGCGCGGGCGTCACGGATCTCCGGAACGGAAAGCTGGGCGTACTGGACACCGTTTTCCTCGGTACCGCATTCGCCCAGGCTGCGGCCGTCGAAGCCGATGAGCGCGGAATGGCCGAAATAGCTGTAGACACCGTCGAAGCCGGTGGCATTGGCCACGGCCACGTAGCTGTTGTTGGCCCAGGCCATGCACTTGGCCATGTTGATCTGCTGCTCCTTGGCCGGGTACATGTAACCCTGGCAGCGGATGATCAACTCGGCGCCGCGCATGGCGCAGTCGCGCCAGATTTCCGGGTAGTTGCCGTCGTCGCAGATGATCAGGCTGATCTTCAGCCCCTTGGGGCCCTCGCTGACATAGGTGCGGTCACCCGGGTACCAGCCTTCGATCGGACACCAGGGAATGCACTTGCGGTACTTCTGGACGATCTCCCCCTTGTTGTTCATCAGGATCAGCGTGTTGTACGGCGCCTTGTTCGGATGCTCCTCGTGGCGCTCTCCGGTCAGCGAGAACACACCCCAGGTATTCGCCTTGCGACAGGCCTGGGCGAAGATCTCGGTCTCGTCGCCGGGAATGGTGGCGGCGGTGGCGTACATCTCGTCCGGGTCGTACATGATGCCCATGGTGCTGTACTCGGGGAATATCACCAGGTCCATCCCGGGCAGGCCCTGTTTCATGCCGACGATCATGTCGGCAATCTTCCGGGCGTTGTCGAGCACCTCGGCCTTGGTATGCAGGCGCGGCATCCTGTAGTTCACGACGGCGACGCCGACCGTGTCCTTGCTGCTGGAAATGTCACCGTGACGCATGATTCAACTCCTGTTCAGCTTGTTGACGCGTGATGTCCGGGGCGCGCCCCGGGAAAAGTCCGCCGGCGACAGGGCCGGCATCAGAAGGTGAGAAACTCATCGGCTACCTCGTCGGTGAGTTGCTCCGCAGTGCCTGATAACGCCACCCGCCCCTTGTCCAGCACGATGAACTGGTCCGAGGCGCGCCTGGCGAACGGCACGTTCTGCTCCACCAGCACGATGGTGATGCCCATCTCCCGGTTCAGCCGGACGATGACATCCTCGATCTGGCGGACGATGTTGGGCTGGATGCCCTCGGTGGGCTCGTCCAGCAGCAGCACTTTCGGGTCCATGGCCAAGGCACGGGCGATGGCCAGTTGCTGCTGCTGGCCGCCTGAGAGATCACCGCCCCGGCGGCCGATGAATTCCTCGAGAACGGGGAACAGTTCGAAGATGTAACCGGGCAGTTCGCGCTTGCGGTCCGGCCGGGCATAGGTGCCCATCAGGATGTTCTCGCGCACGGTGAAGCGCGGGATGATCTCGCGGCCCTGGGGGATATAGCCGATGCCCAGCCGGCTGCGGTCCGGCGTGCGCATGCGGCCGAGGTCGCCACCGCTGAAGGTCAGCGTTCCGCCGATGCCGTCGGTCAGCCCCATGATGGTGCGCAGCAAGGTGGTCTTGCCGACGCCGTTCCGCCCCATGATGCTGACGAAACTGCCCTGCTCCACGCGGAAGCTGACGTCCTGGATGATCGGGCTCTTGCCGTAATAGGAATAGAGCGCGCTGGCTTCAAGCATGGGCCTGCCCTCCGTCGCCGAGATAGGCTTCGCGGACGGCGGGGTCGTTCTCCACCTGCTCGATGCTGCCCTGCGCCAGCAGCGCGCCCTGGTCCATGACCGTGACCGTCTCGGCGATCTGGCGCACGAAGCTCATGTCGTGCTCCACCACGATCATCGTGTGGCTGCCTTTCAGGGAGTTGAAGATCTCGCCGGTCTTGCGGGTTTCCTGGATGGTCATGCCGGCGGTGGGCTCGTCCATCAGGATGAGCCTGGCGTCCTGCATCAGCAGCATGGCGATCTCCAGCCACTGGGTCTGGCCGTGGGAGAGGTTTCCCGCCTTGGTGTGCAGCGCATCCTCCAGTTCCACCAGCCGCAGCACGTCCCGCATGCGGCCCGACAGTCTGGAGCGGAAGACGGCCATCGAAGCCAGTACGCCGGGATGCGCCGAGCGGGCGATTTCCAGGTTCTCGACCACGGTCAGTTCCTTGAACACCGTCGGCGTCTGGAATTTCCGGCCGATGCCGGCCCGCGCCCGCCTGAACTCCTGCAGGTGCGTGATATCGCGCCCGTCGAAAATGACTCTGCCACCGGTGGGCGCGGTCTTGCCGCAGATCAGGTCCAGCGTGGTGGATTTGCCGGCGCCGTTCGGCCCCAGCAGGCAACGCAGCTCACCCTGCTCCAGGCTCAGGTCCAGCCCGTCCACCGCCCGCAGCCCGCCGAACTGGACGGACAGCCCCTGCAGCTCCAGTTGTGCCATGTCACCGCCCTCCCTTGTCGTTGCTGCCGGACACCATGCTGCGGCTCATGGTCAGTGCCTCGCGGCGCTCGAACCGGGCCTGGCGATAGAACGCGATCACCCGCTGCAACACGGACTGGAACACGCCGAACAGGCCGCGAGGCATGACCAGCACCACGAGGATGAACAGCAGGCCGAGGAACAGCGTCCAGCCGTCGACGAACAGATCGGAGAGTCGGCCTTCCAGCATGTTGACGATGATGCCGCCCAGCGCCGCTGCCACCAGCGAGTCGCGGCCGCCGACAGCGCACCAGATCACGATGGCCAGACTGAACGGCACGCCCATGTAGGTCGGCGAGGCGAACTCCAGCACCAGCACGTAGAGCATTCCGGCCCAGCCGGCGATGGCCGCGGACGCGCAGAACGCCACGGTTTCGTAGCGAGCGACGTCGTAGCCGAAGAAGCGGACGCGGTCGGGGTTCTCCTTGATCGCCCGCAGCACCAGCCCCACCTTGCTGCGCACCAGCGCCAGTGCCAGCACCAGCGCGCAGATCAGGCAGCCGGCCACGAAGTAGTAGAAGCTCAGGCTGTAGTTGTCCGCGGTCCAGCCGAACAGCGTCAGCGGTGCCAGGCCGGTCAGGCCGTTCTCGCCGCCGGTGTAGCGCTGCTCCTCCACGAACACGAGCTGAATTGCCACCAGGAAGGCGAGCGTGATGATGGCGACGAAGACGCCGGTGATGCGGCCGCGGAACATGAAGGCGCCGATAACGGCAGCCATCGCCGCCGGAACCAGGAAACCGGCAACGATGGCGACCGGCAGCGAATGGAACGGTTCCCAGAACCAGGGCAGGCTTTCCACGTTGGTCCAGCCCATGAAGTCCGGCATGCCGTCGGGCATGTTCGCGCTGGCCTTCAGCTTCAGGTGCATGGCCATGATGTAGGCGCCCAGCCCGAAGGTGGCGGCCTGCCCCAGGTTCAGGATGCCCGCACAGCCCCAGGACAGCGCCAGCGCCATGGCCACCATGCCCAGCGTCAGGTAGCGGGCGAAGGTGTTCAGCTCGAAACCGTCGAAATCCACCGCCCAGGGCACGACCAGCAGCAGGAGCAGGGCGAATGCGGCGTAGCCGATGCAATCGAATTTGAAGTTCCTGTTCATACGCCCTCCTCAGCGCCGGACCTTGTCCGGGAACAGGCCCTGGGGCTTGAACCGGATGAGCAGAATGATCGCCAGCAGCACCGCCACGCGGCCCAGCGTGTCGTTCATCAGGAACGAGAACAGCGCCGTGGCCTCACCAACCAGGCCCGAGGCGACAGCCGTGCCCAGCAGACTGCCCACACCGCCGACAATCACCACCAGGAAGGCGTCCACCACCAGGTAGGTGCCCATGCCGGGGGTGACGCTGACCAACGGCGTGACCAGCGCCCCGGCGATACCGGCCAGGCCGGCGCCATAGGCGAACGCCAGGGCGTACACCCGGTCCGTGCGGATGCCGTAGCACTCGGAGATTTCCTTGTTCTGGATGACCGCGCGCAGCTTGGTGCCGAACTCGGTGCGCGTCAGCAGGTACCAGGTGGCGGCCAGCACGGCCAGGGAGAAGAGGATCAGGAAGATGCGGTAGTTGGACATGACCACGCCGCCGATGGCGAGATTGCCGTCCAGAATCATCGGCCGCGCCACGTAGCGGGAGTCCGAGCCGACACCCATGCGCACCAGTTGCTGCAATACGATACCGATGCCCCAGGTGGCCAGTATCGTGTCCAGCGGCCGGTGATAGAGCCAGCGCACCACGCCGCGCTCCACGGCCAGGCCGACCACCGCCACCATCAGAAAGATCAGCGGCAACGAGGCCAGAATGCTGAGTCCCAGCACGCTCTGCAGCAGCCAGGCACTGTAGGCGCCCAGCATGACGAATTCGCCGTGCGCCAGGTTGATGACGCCCATGGCGCCGTAGATGATAGCCAGACCGAGCGCCACCATGAGCAGGATCGACGCCATGCTGAGCCCGGCAAAAGCCTGATTGAAGAACACATCCATCGGGATATTCCTCGGCTACGTGTCCGGCGCCCCGCCCGGCAAGGCGGGGCGCGCTTCGACTAGCTGCGCACCAGCCCCTCGCCCGTGCAGCTCTGGCCCTCGTACGCCCAATAGGGCTCCGGGGCCATGCGGTCGTCGGACTGCAGCACCACCTCTGCCTGGCCGTTGCTCTGCCACTGGGCCACCTTGGGCCAGAGGTGGGTATGCAGGTTCCCGTCGATCAGCACCTCCCCCTGGGGAGCGGTGATGCTCAGACCCACCGCCGCGTCGCGGATGGCTTCCGGCGTGATGTTCGCCGGATCCAGCTTCTCCAGCGCGGCCTTGAACTGGTACACCTGGAAATACGCCGCCTCGCTGACGAAGTGGGTGACCTGATCCTGGCCGTACTTGCGCAGATAGGCCTCCACGAAGCGCTCGTTCTCGGCCGACTGGTGGCCCATGAAGTACGGCGCGGACGAGAAGTGCCCGGCAGCCGCCTCGCCGCCGATCGCCTTCACCTCCACCTCGGAGCGGGTCAGGCTGGCGACCGGTAGCCGCTCGGGGTCGAAGCCGGCGGCATGGAACTGCCGCTGGAACGCCACGTCGGAGTCACCCACCAGCGTGCAGAAGATCACGTCCGGCTCTTCCCGGCGGATGCGGTTGATCACCGAACTGAAGTCGGAATGCCCCATGGGCACGTATTCCTCGTGCACCGGCTCGCCGCCGATCCGGTCCAGGATGATCTTGCAGACGTTGTTCTCTTCCCGGGGATAGACGTAGTTGTTGCCGATCAGGTAGAAGCGGCCGCCGAAGTTCTCCGCCAGCCAGGGCACGAACTCCTGCTGCTGCTGGTTGGGCACGGCGCCGCCGTACATGACGTTGCGCGAACACTCCCGGCCCTCGTACAGCGTCGGGTACCAGTAGAGGTTGTTGCGGCCCTCCACCACCGGCAGCACGGCCTGCCGGCTGGCCGAGGTGTAGGACCCGAACACGCTCACGCAGCGGTCCCGGATGACCAGCCGGCGGGCACGGTCGGCAAAGGTGGCGGGATCCGAGGCCGGATCCTCCACATGGGGTTTCAGGCGCATGCCGTTAACGCCGCCGCTGTCGTTGATTTCCTCGATCGCCATCATGCAGGCGTCATGCAGCGTGCTCTCCACCACGGCCACCGCGCCGGTCAGGGAAAACAGCACGCCCACGGGAATTTCGCCGTTGGCCGCCCAGGCGCCCTCGCGCTTGATCCAGATGCCGGGGAAGCCGGCAACGCCCACCGCGCCGGCGGCGGTTGCTCCTTTCAGAAAGTCACGTCTTTTCATTGCCCGTCTCCAACTTGTTCTTCGGTATATGCGGTCAGTGCCTCTCAACGCCCGACCACAATCCAGAAACAAAAAAAGCCCCTCAGCCAACGGCAATTGCCGTTAAACCGAGGGGCTACTCTGCCCGTTTTAATGCGCCACCCATCGGTATTGATGGCCAACGCTGATTTTCAGTTAAAGCACACGACGAAGACGAATGCAAGCACAATTAAAAGAAAATATTCATCTTCCATATCAAGAAAAATACACAATAAAACCTCGTGCTCGCATTTCCAGAAAATGCAAACAGAACGCCCCTGACTGTCATGCAAACCCGGGCCCGCTCGCCATGCGCCGACGGCCGCGATCGTCTGCGGGGCCTGGCGCCATTGCCATGCCTGCCGTGCTTTCCCGGCCTCTGACCCCGACGATGTGGCGGGTACCGATGTTGTGCGTCCTGGCCTGACTATCGCGCCGCTTTACGCATCGGTGCGATAGCCAAGCTAGTTTGCAAACTTCAATATCATGATGTGGCGACACCCCCCTTCAAAACCGTTCAGGGTTTCACACTCTTTACATCAAGCGGAGAGATTCTTTCGATCTGATCACCCTTGGAGCTGATGTTTCCCAGTATTCCATCAGCGTTAATGATCGCCTGCGCAATATCGGCAGTGGTTGCTCTTTTCGCCATCGCCTGGGAGCGAATTGTCTTGTACGCTTCGTCCTCGCTAATGCGGTGTAATCGCATTAGAATGAATTTCGCCTGACTGATCTTCTGGGTGTTTTCGACCTTGGTCTTGAGCTTGTGGATGGTGCGCTCCACCGTTCTGAACTCATGCCAGATACGGCGGGCCATGACCATGCTGCTCAACACGCCGTAGGCGCGCAGCGGTTTGGTCACCACGGCATCGACGCGCAGGTCGAGCAGGTTCTGCAGTACGGACGGATTCTCGTATCCGGCGATACCGATCAGCGTCGGCCGGGTCTCGCTGGCGTTGCAGAACAGGCGTTTCATGCCGCGCGAGGGCGTTTCCTTCACCTCGGCGAACACCACGTCCACGCCGTCCGGCAGTTTCCCGGGAAGCGGCCAGATGGCCTCGGCCCGGCAGCCGATCCGCGTTACCTGTTGCAACAGCTCCTCCGCATGGCTGTCGCGGGGGTGCAGAACCAGCACCCGCAATGCCCGAACGTCTTTTATTATATTGCTCGTTGCCATGGCACCAGCCCGGTCATGAATTGATCAGGCCTTCCCTGGGCGGCATCAGCCGCAGACTCCAGTCGTTCAACGCCGGCACCACCAGATACGGGTCCGGCTTGATGGGGCGCGTGACCTCCATCTCCACCACGTATTCCCCGCTTTCGTCCACGCGCCCGATGCGGGACTGCAGGTAAGTGTGGTTGTTGTCGGGGTCGATCTTCACCCGTCCCTGCGGCGCCTCGAAATCCGCGCCTTGCAAGGCTTCGCGAAGACGGTCGGTATCGGTGGTGTTCGTGGCGCGCAACGCGTTGGCGAACATGTGCACCTGGAAGTACGCCGCCTCGCAGCAACTGGTGACGTCGGCGATGGTGCCGAACCGGCGCTGGTAACGCTCCAGAAAACGCCGGTTCGCCGATGTCTGGATATTGCGGAAATACGGCGCCGCCGTGATATGCCCGGCGGCGGCATCGGGCCCCATCTCGGCCACCTCCGCCTCGTTCGTGGTCAGACTGGCGATCGGCACGCCCAGCTCACGGCAGGCAGAATGGCGATACGCCCTGTAGAGGTTGATCGTCCCCGTTCCCACCACGGTGGAGAAAATCACGTCCGGCCGAAGCCGGTCGATCTCCTGCAGGATGTCATCGAAATCGTCGGGGCCGGCCTCCAGCGACACGTAGCGTTCGCCCACCACCTCACCACCGCCCTGCCGCACGATGTTCCGCATCACGCGATTCGATTCGCGCGGGTAGATGTAGTCCGAACCGACGAAGTAGAAGCGGTTGCCGTAGTTCTCCATCACGTAGCTCGCCAGCGGCACGCTGTTCTGGTTGGGCGCCGCACCGCCGTAGATCACATTGGCGGAGTACTCGAAGCCCTCGTACAGCGTGGGGTAGAAGAACAAGGCGTTTCTGCGCTCGATGACCGGCAACACCTCCTTGCGGGTGGAGGACATGTAGCAGCCGAAAATGATGTTCACGTTGTCTTCGGTCAGCAGTTGCTCGGCCAGTTCGCCGTAACGGACCACCACCGAGCCCGGATCGTAGATCACCGGCTCGATCTCGCGGCCATGGACGCCACCGGCCTCATTGATCTCCTCGATCGCAAGGAGCGCACCATGGAGCTGCGATTTCTCGATGATCGCGGTCACCCCGGTCTGGGAGAACAGCACCCCGACTCGCCATGGACTCCCTGATTCGCCGCCTGGCTTCATCATTTTTCGCCTCTTGAAAACAAAAAACTCCCTGCCCGCCCATCGGTGGTTCAACCGATCAGCGAATCAGGGAGCTGCTCTGCTCCGGCTACGGGGAGCCTCAATGGCCCCGTGTCATATAAACAATGCGCGATGACAGCAGAATGTCAAGCACGGATTGCCGGATTCGGCGCTGAACCCGGGCTCCGTGCCCTCGCAAGCCCGGACGCGATCATACCGGCACCGGGTCAGATGTAAGCGGCATCCGTTCGGGCGGGAAACGACTGGCATGAGTCGTGCCACTTCCCGTCAATCGTCTGTATAAATTCCTTAAAATCAAACACTTGAACAACCACGACGACCAACCGCCATTCCCCGGGCACGACCACGCCGGACCAGCGATGCACAACGCTGGAGCAATCGCTGGCGTTCGCGCCCCATGTCGGTTCAGCGACCGCGGAATCGATCACGTCGCACGCGGGCAAGCTCGCGTCACCCATCCAGCCTGAGCGTGCGCCGCAGCCAGGCCGTATCCAGATGTGTCTCGACGGCATCCGCCAGCCGGTCGAGCTGGACCAGACGGTGAGTCCGGTAGTCGACCAGGCCGCCGTCGGCGCCGGCCATGCCCAGGCGCCGCAGCAACGCCGCGCAGGCCTGTGGCTGGTCGAACAGGCCGTGCGGATAGCATCCCATGACCTGACCATCCTCGCTCACCGCGCCATCCGGCCGGCCATCCAGATCCAGCAACGGTGACTCCAGGGCCCGGCCGCTGGTGACGCCGACGTGGATCTCGTAGCCGGTCACCGGTTCGCCGCTACCCGCCAGCCGCCCGCTGACATTGCGCAGTTGCTTGCCCGGAACCAACCGCGTTTCCATGTCCAGCAGGCCGAACCCCGGGCTGCTGCCCGGGGCGCCCTCAAGCCCGTCGGGATCGTGCACGGTGTGCCCGAGCATCTGGAAACCGCCGCAGATACCCAGCAGCCTGCCGCCGTAGCGCAGGTGACGCCGGATCACCGGTTCCCAGCCCTGCTCCCGCAGCCAGGCGAGATCGCTGCGGGTACTCTTGCTGCCGGGCAGGATGATCGCATCCGCCGGCGGCACCGGTCGCCCCGGACCGACGAATTGCAGGGATATGCCGGGATGCAGACGCAGCGGATCGAAATCATTGTGATTACTCATGCGTGGCAACGCCGGGACCACGACGCGCAGGGCCGGTTCGCCCTCTTCGTGGCCGGACAGGCCGACGCTGTCCTCGGCATCCAGGATCAGGCCCTGCAGGTAGGGCAACACACCGACGACCGGGCGGCCGGTGCGTTCGGCGAGCCAGTCTAGACCGCTGGTGAGCAACGCCGGATCGCCGCGGAAGCGGTTGACCAGGAAACCGGTGATGCGCCGTTGCTCGGAGGGCGCAATGATGTCCAGCGTCCCCACCAGCTGCGCGAACACCCCGCCGCGGTCGATATCACCCACCAGCAGCACCGGGCAATCCACCGCCTCGGCGAAACCCATGTTTGCGATGTCGTTGGCGCGCAGGTTGATCTCCGCCGGACTGCCGGCACCCTCGACGATGATCACCTCATGCCGGGCACGCAGCGCCTCCCAGGCGGCGAGCACGCTATGCCGCGCCTCGGCCTTGTAGCCATGGTAGTCCAGCGCGTCCATGGCACCGACGACCTGCCCGCGCAGGATGACCTGGGCCCCGCGGTCGCTCTGGGGTTTCAGCAGCACCGGGTTCATGTCGCTGTGCGGTTCCAGCCCGCAGGCCAGCGCCTGCAGCGCGGTGGAGCGGCCGATCTCGCCGCCGTCCAAGGTGACGGCGCTGTTCAGTGCCATGTTCTGCGGCTTGAACGGCGCCACGTTAACACCCTGCCGGGCCAGCCACCGGCAAAGCGCGGCAACCACCGTGCTCTTGCCGGCGTCCGAGGTGGTGCCCTGGACCATCAGCATGGTCACGGTGCGACTAGAGCTCCACGCCCTTCTGCGCCCGGATGCCGGCCTTGAAGGCGTGTTTCACCACCTGCATCTCGGTCACGGTATCGGCCAGTTCGATCAGCTCCGGCGGGGCATTGCGGCCGGTGATCACCACGTGCTGCATGTCCGGGCGGGCGCTCAGGTCGTCGAGCACGCGGTCCAGATCCAGATACTGGTACTTCAGAACGATGTTCAGTTCGTCCAGCACCACGAACTGGTAGGCCGGATCCTGCAACATGCCGCGCGCCACCTCCCAGGCCGCCTCGGCGGCGCGGATGTCGCGCTCCCGGTCCTGGGTGTCCCAGGTAAAGCCTTCCCCCATCACGTGGTAGCTGACGCCGGGCAGTTCGCGGAAGAAGCGGTCCTCGCCGGTGGTGAAACGGCCCTTGATGAACTGCACGATACCCACCTTCATGCCGTGCCCCAGCGCCCGGGCCGCCATGCCGAAGGCGGAGCTGCTCTTGCCCTTGCCGGGGCCGGTGAGCACCAGCAACACGCCCTGGTCCTGATCGGCGGCCTTGATCCGTCGTTGCATGACCGCCTGCTTCCGCGCCATGCGCCCGGCATGGCGTTCCGGGTCCTTCGCGTTTTCCCGCATGGGTCGGACTCCCTTAGTTGATGGATCTACCGAGGAACAGGTCGGCCACCACCTCCGGTGCGGAAGGGAAGTAGCCGTGGAAATAGCTGGCCACCAGGCTGCCGCTGAGGTACACCGGTTCCGCCTCGGAGTCGCCCCGGCTGCGGCGGGTGTGGGCGATCGGGCTGACCTCGGTTTCCAGCCGGGAATGGTGGAAGGTGTGGCCGCGCAGCAGTCCCCCGGGCAGGCTGAGCGACTGGATACCCAGCCCCATCAGTCGGCCCGCCATGACAGCCCGACCCGGCAGCAGACCGGCCATGGCATGTTCCGCCCCATTACCGTCCACCAGCGCCTGCATGCAGTACATCAGCCCGCCACATTCGGCCAGGATGGGCTTGCCGGCGGCGTGATGGGCGCGCACGTCCTGAAGCATGGCGCTGTTCTCCGCCAGCCTGGCCCCATGCAGTTCCGGATAACCGCCCGGCAGCCAGAGCGCATCCGCCCGCGGCAAGGCGCTATCGGTCAGCGGCGAGAAGTAGCGCAACTCCGCACCCATGGCTTCCAGCAGTTCGAGGTTGGCGCGGTACAGGAAAGCGAAGGCCTGGTCACGTGCCACCGCGATGGTGACGCCCTGGAGTCGCCGGGGTGGCGGAGCCGGGGCGCACGCCTCCAGCGTCACGGGCCGCGGCAGGGCGTCGAGGCCCGCCTCGACCAGCACCCCGGCGGCCCGATCCAGCCGCTCGCCGAGGTCGCTGATCTCACCGGCCTGCACCAGACCGAGGTGGCGATCCGGTATGTCGAAGGCCTCGTGGCGTGGCACCGCACCCAGCAGGCGCATCCCCGGCGGCATGCTCTCCGCCAGCATGGCGCCGTGCCGGGCGCTGCCGATGCGGTTGGCGATGACTTCCGTGATCTCGATATCCGCGCGGTAGCCGGCCAGGCCCAGCGCCACGGCACCGAAGGTCTGCGCCATGCCGCCCGCATTGATCACCGGGATCGCCGGCAACCCGCCCAGCACGGCAATATCGGCGCTGGACGGGTCACCATCAAACAGGCCCATGGAGCCTTCCACCAGCACGAGATCGGCCTCTTCCGCCGCCCGCGCCAACCGCCAGCGGCACTCGTCCTCACCGGTCATCCAGGGATGGATCTGATAGACCGGCGCGCCGGAGGCCACCTCCAGCACCATCGGGTCGAGATAATCCGGACCGAACTTGAACACACGCACGGTTCGCCCGGCGTTGCGATGCAGACGGGCCAGCGCCGCGGTGATCATGGACTTGCCCTGGCCGGAGCCGGGCGCGGTGATCAGTGCCGCGGCGGCGGTGCCGCGGTAGGTTGTTGCTGATTGCCGGCTGTTCATCGGCGGACCCCCTCGGTGGGCACGAATACCGGGGCACCGTGCAGTTCAACGGTGGCGAGAGACTGGCCGTACAGGGCTTCCAGCGCCGACGGCACCAGCATGTCCCGCGCCTTGCCCCAGCAGGCGTTCCCGTCCGGATAGAGCAGCAGCAGCCGGTCGCACCAGCGGGCGGCCAGATTGATGTCGTGCAGGCACATGAAGACCGCATCGCCCGCTCCCGCGCGCTCCGCCAGCAGGCGCATCACCGAGACCTGATGGTGCAGATCGAGGTGATTGGTGGGTTCGTCGGCCAGCCAGACGCCGGGGGTCTGGGTCATCGCCGTGGCCACGGCGAGCCGCTGCCGCTCGCCGCCGGACAATGTGCCGACGGAGCGATGCTCCATGCCGGCCAGATCCATCCGCCGCAAGGCCTCCAGCGCCGTATTGATATCCTCCGCTGTCTCCACGTCCCATGGCGCCAGATAAGGGTGACGGCCGATCATCGCCGTCTCCATCACGGTTGCCGGGAAACCGCCCTGTCGCTCCTGGAAGATCACCGCCATCCGACGTGCCACGGCCTTGCGCCGCAGGGAACGCAGCGGCAGGCCGTCCAACAGCACCTGGCCGGCCCGCGGCGGGCGCAGACCGGCCAGCGTATGCAGCAGGGTGGTTTTTCCGGCACCGTTCGGGCCAAGCACTCCCCAGACCTGGCCGCCGCGAATATCCAGGTTCAGCGGCACGCCGTCGGCGCGGCCGGGAATGTCGATGACCAGTTCGTAGGCTTCCAGATCCACTCAGCGACTCCTGTAGAGCAGGAACAGGAAGGTGGGCACGCCCAGCAGCGCGGTGATCACGCCCACCGGCAGTTGCTCCGGTGCGATCAGCGTACGCGCCAGGGTGTCCGCCAGTACCAACAGGGTGCCGCCGGCCAGGGCCGAGGCCGGCAGAATCAGTCGCTGGTCGCTGCCGAACAGCAGCCGCAGCATGTGCGGCACAATCAGGCCGACGAAGCCGATGGTGCCGGCGGTGGTGACGGCGGCAGCGGTGAGCAGGCTGGCCGCCACATACACGCTCCACTCCAGCGGGCGCACGGCCACACCCAGTGTGGCTGCCTGCAACGGGCCACGGGCAAGCACGTTGAGACTGCGGCCCAGCGGCAGGATCAGCGCGCAGGCAATGGCCAGCACGATCAACGCCGGCCATGGCGAACGCGCATAGGCCAGATCCCCCATCAGCCAGTAGAGCATGCCGGGGATGCGCTCGGAGGGGCCGATGACCAGCATGAAGGTGATCATCGCACCCCAGCCGGCGGCAACCACGACACCGGTCAGCAACAGGCGGGTCGGCGTCCAGGAGCCGGTTCCGTGCGCCAGGCCGAACACCAGCACGGTGGACAGCAGCGCACCGATGAAGGCGGAGCCCGATACCCAGGCAGTGCCCAGCCCGAGCAGCATGGCGCCCAATGCACCCACGGCGGCACCACCGGACAGGCCGAGCACGTAGGGATCAGCCAGCGGGTTGCGCAGCAGCACCTGCATCAGCGCACCCGAGACGGCGAGCAGGCCGCCGGTGGCAAAGGCGGCCAGCACACGGGGGATGCGCAGCTCCACCACCAGCGTGCGATGCAGCGGCTCTCCCTCCCCCAGCAGCACGGCCCAGAGTCCGGACAGCGGGACGGCCACGCTGCCGATGGCAACGGCCACCAGCATCGCCGCGACGGCCATGCTGGCAAGCAGCAACAAGGTGGAGAGCAGCCGCGGCATGAGACTGGCCGGAACCCGAGCCGACGCGCCATCCAGCGGGCCGGCGCGCCCGTCAGCGCCGTTCACGGGCGGTCTCCAGATGATCGCAGATGATGCGGCTGCCCCAGGCTATACGCGGCGTAGGGCGCTGGATGGACGACGGCGGCACGAAGAACAGGTTGTCGCGCCGTACCGCCGGAATATCCTCGAACGGCCGCCAGCTTTCCACCCAGGTGGTGTCCTCCTCGCCCATGCCGCCGGCCATGATGGCCTCCGGCTGGGCGGCCAGCACCGATTCGCGATCCAGCCTGGGCACCAGGCGTTCGATGTGACCGAACACGTTGACACCCCCACAGAGGGCGATGGCCTTGCTGATCAGATGGGTGTCATTGACGGTCATGATGGGGTCGTCCCAGATCTGGAAGAACACCCGGACCGGCGGTGCATCGGCGTAGCGGCGCTCAAGCTCGGCCATCTCGGCCTGGAATTCCCCGGCCACCCTCTCGGCCGCCTCCTCCGTTCCGGCGAGCCGACCAAGCCGACGCAGGGTGGAGGCAACGTCGTCGAACTCCCGGGGCTCGCTGAAGTACAGCGTCATGCCCAGTGATTTCAGCCGTTCCACCTGTTCCTGCGGGTTGCCGCTGGCCCAGACCACGACCAGGTCGGGATTCATCTGCAGCACCCGCTCCATGTCAACACGGGTGTGGCTGCCCACGCGCGGTACGTCGTTGGCGGCCTCCGGATAGTCACTATAACGCACCGCCCCGAGGATGCGATCGCCGGCACCGGCGGCGAACAGTAGTTCGACAACCCCCGGCGACAAGCCCACGATACGCTGTGCCGGCCGGTCCAGGCAGACCTCCCGCTGGGCGTCATCAACCACGCACCGTGGCTCGGCCATGGCTCCGCCGGGCACGCCCAGCGCAGCCAGCAGCAGAATGAGCCCGGCGAGCACCTTCATCAGCGGTGCCCGTACCGCACGCTGAGGAAGGCGGTGCGGCCGGCCTGGTTGTACAACTCACCGTCGAAGAAGCGGGCCACGGCATACTCCTTGTCGAACACGTTGTCCAGGGTTAGGCGGGCGGACCAGTTCTCGGCGAAGCGCCAGGAGGTGCGCAGGTTCAACAGCCCGTAACCGGCCAGGCGGATGTCGTTGGCGGCATCGTCATAGCGATCACCCTGGAGGATCACGCTGCCACCGGCAGACCAGCGGGCATTGATATCCCGGTCGACATCCAGCCGGGCACTCTCGGTGGAGCGGCGGCGCAGACGGTTGTCGGTCTCGCGGTTCTTGGGGTCCATGGCCGTGGCTGCGCCGTAGACAGTCCACTGGCCCATATGCGCACCGGCGCCAAGCTCCACCCCGCGAATCCGGGCACGGTCGACGTTCTCCGCCAGCACGATCAGGTCGCGCACGTCGGTCTGGAAGACGGCCACGTCCCAGAACCAGGCGTGCCGGCGGCCGGAAACCCCCACTTCGGTGGTGCGCGAACGCTCGGGGTCCAGATCGGGGTTGCCGAAGTTGGGGAAATACAGATCGTTGAACGATGGCGCACGGAAAGCGGTGCCGTGGCTGATGCGCACGCGGTGGATGCCGTCAATATTGTAGCCGGCGGCCACGGCACCGGTGATCTGCTCACCGAAGGCCTCGTTGTCATCCCAGCGCAGGCTGAACTGGAAATCCGCCGGGCCGGCGTTCAGGAACAACTGACCGAACAAGGCTGTGTTGTAACGGCTGTCCTCGTCATAGTCGGTGGAACCACGAACCTTGTCGTGCAGGTATTCGGCACCCAGCACCAGTTCATGCCGATTGATCAGGAAGCGGTTGAGGCCGCGCACCGTGCGCGAGCGGGTATTGAACTCGCTGTCGTCATCGTTCAGCGCTTCGTCACGTCCCTCACTGACGCTCAGCTCGGCGATCCAGTTATCCGTCAGCGGATAGTCTGCGGACACACCCAGCGTCTGCACCATGTAGTCGGTGTCACCCGTATCGAACTCGGTGTTGCCCTCGGCGCGGAAACCGGTCACGCCGATGCTGCCGCCGTTGGCCAGGTGCTGCCGCACGCTGCCGATGCCGGCCACGCTGTCAAAGCCCTTGCGGTCCTCGCCGTCCCGCACCGGAATACCGTCGGTCTCGAACCAGTTGGCGGCCAGGCTGTAGGAAGTGTTGTCGACCCGGCCGGAGACGCCGCCGCCGATCTCCTGGCTGCTGTTTGACCCCGCGCCGAGTTGTATCCAGCCGGAGGGGTCGCCCTCACCTTCCGGGGTGAAACCCTGCACCACGCCGCCCACGGCGTCGGCGCCGTAGATGCTGCTGCGCGGGCCGCGGACGATTTCCACGCGGTCCAGCAGTTGCGGAGGAATGAACTGCCAGGGCGCGCCGCCGCTGGTCGCGGAGCGCAGCCGGACACCGTTGATCAGCAGCACCGTGGACTCGCTGCCGGTGCCGCGCATGAACAAGGTGGTGTTCTTGCCGTAGGCGCCGTTGGTAATCAGATCGACGCCGGGCTGGCCGCGCAGCAACTCGGAGAGTTCGCGCGGCTGTTGGCGGTCCAGGGTTTCGCGGTCAATGATGGTCACCGAGGACAACGAGTCGTCCACGGTCTGGGCGGACAGTGTCGGAGTCACCACCAGCGGCGCAGGATGTCGGTCTTCAGCGGCGAGCAATGCGGGAGCAAGACAGACGGCGGCGACCGCCGTCATCGCGGGAATCCGGTTCATGTGATTCATCCCTCCGGCCGCGCCTACCCGCACGACCGCTGTATTTCGGAGTTATTGTGCCGGGAGGGCGGAGCATGATCGGGAGCGTTCGCGGGCAGCGTACAGTCCCGATGCCGCCCACCGCAGCTTTCGGTTGTTCGATACGGGCCGGTATACGGGCTGATGAGCGGGTGGATTCACCCTCGGTCGACCGCCTTCCCATGCCCGATGGGCACAGTGGCGTGGTTGGTCGCCGTTAACTCAATCACCGTTGCGGGGGCAGCGTCGGATTCAGGGCCGTGCCGTGCGTGGCCGGGCCTTCACCGACTTCTCGTTGAACCCCGGCTGCGGAAGCAGCCGGAAGCACCACGTATCGTCCGCGCAAACTAGCAGGCGACGTGGGGGGCGTCAAACCAGATCGCGCAGGGCGGCGATCAGGCGTTGCTCCGCCGCGCTATCCGGCGGCAGGCCGAACCGGAGCGCGGCCGGTTGGGCGAACAGGCGCACCAGAATGCCGCGCGCCGCCAGCCCATCACGGATATCCGCGGCGGCCTGGGTTTCGCAGTAGCAGAACAGGGGCGTGCGTCCGGTGGGGGACAGGCCGGCGGCTGTCAGCAGATCTTCCAGGCGGCGGCTGCGCTCCAGCAGCCGCACCCGCGTGGATGCCTGCCACGCCTGGTCGGCCAACGCCTGCTTCATCAACCACCGTGTCGGGCCGGACAACGCCCAGGGGCCAAGCGCCTCCCGCAGTTCCCGGCACAAGGCCGCCGGGCCGGCGACGATGCCTCCGCGCGCGCCGGCCAGGCCGAAGAACTTGCCCAGGGAGCGCAGCACCAGCAAGCCGTCGGCGCCGGCATGCGCAGCCAGGCTGTGCTCCGGTGTGGCGTCCACGAACGCCTCATCCACCACCAGCCATCCGCCGCGCGCGGCCAGGCGGCGATGCCAGTCCAGCAGCGTCTCCACCGGCAGCAGGCAGCCGTCCGGGTTGTTCGGCTGTGTCCATACCGCCACGTCGACGTCGCCGATGACGCCGCCCATATCCGCAGAAGATACCGGCAGCACCGTATGGCCCGCCCTCTGCCAGCGTAAGGCATGTTCGGCATAGCCCGGCTCGGGCACGGCGACGGTGCAACCTGGACGCAAGGAAGGCAAGCGCTGGATGACCGCCTGGGAGCCCGGCACCGGCAATACTGCGGCGGAATCGCCCGCCCCCAGCCATCGATGCGCTACCTGTTCCAGACCGTCATCGTCCTCCGGGAGACGATGCCATGCCTCGTCCGGCACCGGCGGCACGGGCCAGGGCCAGGGATTAAGCCCGGTGGACAGGTCCAGCCAGTCCTCGCGCGGAATACCCCAGCGCCTTGCCGCCGCGTTCAACCGCCCGCCGTGATCAGGTTCCACACCAGCCCTCCCAGCAGTATCACGGCCAGCCACAACAGCACCGCGCGCCGCACCAGTGCGATGGCCGCATGGATGCTGTCGGCGCTTGCCGCCTCGCCCTCGCCCAGTTGCGGTCGTTGCTTCACAGCACCGTGGTAGGGGGCCGGGCCGCCGAGCCGTACGCCAAGCGCCCCTGCCCCGGCCGCCATCACCGGCCCCGCGTTCGGGCTCTCCCAGCCGGACGCCTGCAACCGCCAGCAGACGACGGCGGCCGGGGTGCTGCCGCAGAGCGCGTAACTGGCGGCAGTGAGCCGGGCAGGCAGATAGTTGAGCACGTCATCCAGCCGGGCCGCAGCCCAGCCGAAATGCCGGAAACGTGCATTGCGATAGCCCCACATGGCGTCCAGCGTATTGCCCAGCCGGTGCATGACAACCCCCGGCAAGCCGGCCAGCAGAAACCAGAACAGGCTGGCGAACACTGCATCGGCACCGTTCTCCAGTACGGACTCGGTGGCCGCCGCAGCCACGCCCTCCGCATCCAGCGGCCCGGTATCGCGGCTGACGATCATGGCCAGCGCGGCGCGCGCCTGCTCCAGCCTGCCCTCCGCCAGGGGCCGGGCCACGGCAAGGGCGTGCTCTTCCAGGCTGCGCAAGGCCACCGCCAGATACAGCCCGACAATCTCCAACGCCACCCAGAGCCAGAGCGGCAACAGCCACGCCAGCAACACCACGAACAGCACGGGGATTCCGACAAGCAGCAGCACCGCGGCCGCCCCAGCGGCCCGCGACCCGGTTAGCCCGCGCCGCTCGAACGCCGCATGCAGCACGGCGCCGGCCGTGCCGAACAGCACCAGCGGATGCCCGCGGCGCGGCTCGCCCAGCAGGCGATCGATAACAAGCGCAGCACTGATAATGACGAAGATGAGCATGAGGCCTGCAAGCTTACTAAGCTTTTCGAAAGTATTGCCATGCCTCAGTGGCCAACTGCCACCGCTTGACACCCCCTGGCCCGCCGCAGACCATCTCAGACTTTCCAGCCAACAGGCCCCGCGGCATGCAAAGCACGGAATCCGCTCCACCCATCGCGCTACCGGACGACCAGTTCCGCCGGCAGGCGCTGGCCCGACAAGACACGCTGACCAAGCCTCCCGGCTCGCTAGGGCGGCTCGAGGCGATCGCCGCGGAACTCGCGGCCCAGCAGAGGCGCGCCAAGCCGGCGGTGGACCGGGTGCATATCACCGTCTTCGCCGCCGACCACGGCGTCTGCGCGGAAGGCGTCTCGGCGTTCCCGCAGGCGGTGACGGCCCAGATGGTCGCCAACTTCGCCGCCGGAGGGGCTGCCATCAACGTGCTGGCGCGCGCCCTGGGGGCAACGCTGGATGTGGTCAACGTCGGCACGGTGGAACCCCTGCCGGCCATGGCCGGGGTACGCGAACAACGCGCGGGAGCCGGCACCGCCAACCTCTGCCGGGAAGCCGCGATGGACACGGCACAGCTCACGCTGGCGCTGGCGGCCGGGGACCAGGCCGCGGCGCGAGCCGCCGCCGACGGCTGCGAGCTGTTCATCGGCGGCGAGATGGGCATCGGCAATACCACCGCGGCCGCCGCCGTGGCCTGCGCGCTGACCGGCGCCGCAGCGGCCGACATGGTCGGGCGCGGCACCGGCGTGGACGACGCCGGACTGGAACGCAAACGGCAGGCCGTGCAGACCGCCCTGCACCGGCACGGTACGAATACCGACCCCATGGCCGTGCTGGCCTCGCTGGGTGGTTTCGAGATCGCCGCGCTGGCCGGCGCCCTGCTCGGCTGCGGCCACCGCCGCATACCGGTACTGGTGGACGGCTTCATCACCAGCGTGGCGGCACTGGCGGCGGTGCGCCATGCGCCGGCCCTGCGCTCCTGGCTGCACTTCTCGCACCGGTCGGCGGAGGCCGGACACGGCGCGGTGCTCAAGGCCCTTGATGCGGAACCGCTGCTGGACATCGGCATGCGGCTGGGCGAAGGCAGCGGCGCCGCCGTGGCCGTGCCGCTGCTGCGCCTGGCCTGCGAACTGCACAACGGCATGGCGAGTTTCGGCGACGCCGGCGTGAGTGATGGCCGCTAGCAACACCACCTGGCTGGACCTGCTGCGCCACGGCGAGCCCGCCGGCGGCGCGTATTTCCGTGGCAGCACCGACGACCCCCTGACCGAACGGGGCTGGGAACAGGCCCGCGCGGCCACCGCGGGCGAAGACTGGGATCTTGTCATCAGTTCCGATCTGCAACGCTGCCGACGGTTCGCTGAAGTACTGACGGAGGAACGCCGCCTGCCGCTGGCCGTTGATACCCGCTTCCGTGAAATGCACTTCGGCGACTGGGAAGCCGTCCGCGCCGACGCCATCACCGATCGCGCGGCGCTGAACGCCTTCTGGGCCGACCCCGACGGCCACACACCACCCGGCGGCGAATCCGTGCCGGCGCTGGTCACCCGCGTGAACGAGGCCCTGGACGAGGTGCTGGAGACTCACCGGGGGCAACGCATCCTGCTGGTCTGCCACGCCGGCGTCATCCACGCGGTGATCGCGCGAACGCTGGGTATCAGCATGGGCGCCGCCATGCGGGGGTTCCGGGTTCCCCACGCCTGCCGCACGCGGCTGCGGATCGACCGCGGACCGCAGGGCGATATGCGCTGCATCTGCCACCACGGGGCGTCGGTCTGATGCTGCGCGCCTTTGCCGTCGCACTCAGTCTGCTGACCCGACTGCCGGTCCGGCTGCGCGCGGCACCGGACGGCCGCAGCCAGGGCCTGGCCGTCGCCCTGTATCCGCTGGTGGGACTGGTGATCGGCGCCATGCTGTGGCTGCTGGCCGTCGGGCTGGACCTGCTGGCCGCGCCGGCGCTGATCACCGCGACACTGATCGTGACGCTGTGGGTGGCAATCACCGGCGCGTTGCATCTGGACGGCCTGGCGGACAGCGCCGATGCCTGGCTGGGCGCGCACGGCGACCGGGAACGCGCGCTGCGCATCATGAAGGATCCGGCCTGCGGTCCGGCCGGCGTGGTTTCCCTGCTGCTGGTGGTGCTGCTGAAGACGGCGGCGGTGGCTGCGCTGCTGGACGCGGATGCGCCGCTCTGGTGGCTGCTCGTGGCACCGGTCCTGGCCCGCGGCGCCTGTGCCGGGCTGTTCCTGTGCCTGCCTTACGTCCGGGACCGCGGGCTGGGAGCCTCGGCGGCAGAGAACCTGCGTCGCCCCCTGACCTGGAGCATGGTGATCGGCACGGGGGGTCTGGTCTGCGTGCCGGCCGGCCTTGCCGGCCTGCTCGCGTTCATCGCCGCCGCGCTCTGTTTCGTTCTGGCCTACCGTGCGTTGCAGCGCTGGCTGGGCGGCTTCAGCGGGGATACCGCAGGGGCGACACTGGAACTGGTTGAAGCCGTGACCCTGATCGTGCTGGCCCTGACCGTCACCGCACTGGGGGCAACCCCTTAAGGTAGGTCGGCAAGCCGGCCACGGTGAGCACCACTGTATCGCAAAGCGCCGCCAGTTCCTGGTTCAGCAGGCCGAGGCGGTCGGCGAAACGCCGCGTGAGCGCATCCATGCCGATGGTGCCCAGCCCCACTTCGTTGCTGACGATCACCACCGCACCCGGATAGCGGCGCAAGGCCTCGGCAAAGGCGTCGATCTGCGGCTCCGTCTCGTCGGCATGGAGCAGGTTGCTCAGCCACAGGCTCATGCAGTCCAGCAGCAGGCAGGGCGCCTGCCCGGCATGGCGGTCCAGCACACCTGCCAGATCCAGCGGCTCCTCGACCAGCCCCCAGTCCTGCGGCCGGCGCTGCCGGTGTCGACGGATGCGCTCCGTCATCTCGTCGTCCAGCGCTTCCGCGGTGGCCACGTACACCACCGGCAGGCGCGAGGCGGCCGCCAGCCTCTCCGCCAGCAGACTCTTGCCCGAGCGTATGCCTCCAAGCACCAAAGCGTGATGCGCCACGGCCGTGTGTTCCCCCTTTGTGCACTGGGGGCAGTGTACTTACTAACCTTCTCCCGGCGAAGGGACACCAATCCAGAAGGACGTCTTGAGACCACACCGTGGCTCTGGTAGTTTTTTCTTCGTTGTCATGCCCCTGTCACGCATGACACCCGGCGCACCGGAACGCGCCCCGTTTCCACATCAACCGCAAAGGACTGCAGCCATGGCCAAGGACCAAGGCAAACCCGCCGCCCGCCTCACCGACATGGGCGACAAGCGCGACGGCTTCCCCGCCACCCCCATCATGGAGGGCAGCCCCGACGTGCTCATCAACGGCCGCCCCGCGGCCCGCCAGGGCGATGCCCTGGTTCCCCACACCAAACCGAAGAAGCCCTCGCATTCGCGCAATATCGCCGAGGGCAGCGCCAGCGTGTTCATCAACGGCAAGCCCGCCGCCCGCCTCGGCGACGCCACCAGTTGCGGCAGCGTGATCATCACCGGCTCGGGCGATGTCATCATCGGCGACCGGCCAAAGAACACCAACCCCATCCTGTCCGAGGAATGGGACGAATTCATGCAGACCATCCTCAAGGATCGGGAGGGCCGGATCCGCGGCAACCGCTACCTCCGGCAGTGCCTGGCCGCCTCGCTGGCGGTGAAATTCCGGGGGGAGTCCGGCGGCATCGC
>JBJHBJ010000062.1:0-25136 GCA_050485425.1 Ectothiorhodospiraceae bacterium
CCCGGCCCTACCGCCCCCCCCCCCCCCCCCACTCCCGGCCTTACCTTGGTGACCACTTCAAGTGGTGGCTTCGGCGTAGGGTGGGTGGAGGCGAAGCCGATATCCACCAATCCGGCAGAAGCCGGATACCGCAGTGCCACCACTGCCAGGCCGCCGGTGGGATGTTTGCTTCCGGACTGTCGGCGAGAGGGACCTCGCCGACAAGCCCCCAGGGATGGGTTCACGGCGTGTCCGGAAGCAAACATCCCACCGGCGGCCGGAACGAAGCCCGCAAAGCCAGACGGTGCACATCACTGTCCGGGGAAAACCCAAAGCCTCAACTCCGGCCAGCGGTTCGCGCTCATCCAGCGTCCCGTACCAGGACTTCGCAGCGTTTCTGCCGCCGTGAGGCGTGTCCAGGCTAGGCCGCGCCTTCCTCGTCCAGACGGCGGTACAGCGTCCGGCGGCTGACGTCGAGCAGGGCCGAGGCGCGGCGCTTGTTGCCGCCGACCTGGTCCAGCACGTAGTGGATGTAGCGCTGTTCCAGTTCTGCCAGCGTCGGCAACATCGGGCCGTGGGTCATGTCCTTCAGCAGACCGTCGATGCTGGCGGCCGCGATCGGGCGGCGGTCGTTGCCGCGCACCCGGGACGGCAGATGGTCCAGCTCAACGGTGTCCGACTGACAAAAAGTCACCGCGCGTTCCACCGCGTTCTGCAGTTCCCGCACGTTGCCCGGGAAGCTGTACATCTTCAGCGCCGCCAGCGCCTCGCTGGAGAACCCCTTCACGTCACGCCCCATCTGCATGCCGAACCGGGTCAGGAAGCGCGCCGCCAGCAGTTCCAGGTCTTCCTCGCGCTCGCGCAACGGAGGGATCCGCAGCGTGAACGTCTCCAGACGATAGAACAGATCCTCGCGGAAGCCGCCGGACTCGATCATCTCCTCCAGGTTGCGGTTGGTGGCGGCGAGGATGCGCACGTCCACCGCGTGCTCCTTGCTGGCGCCCACCGGCCGGATCACGCCGTCCTGCAACACGCGCAGCAGCTTGGCCTGCAGCGCCATGGGCATCTCGCCCAGTTCGTCCAGAAACAGCGTGCCGCCATGCGCCTGATCGAAAAGGCCTTTCTTCGCTTTTACCGCGCCGGTGAACGCACCAGCCTCATGGCCGAAGAATTCCGACTCCAGCAGTTCGGCCGGCACACCGGCACAGTTCACCGCCTGGAACGGACCCTCGGCGCGCTGCGACTCCTCGTGGATGGCGCGGGCAACCAGTTCCTTGCCGGTACCGCTCTCGCCCACCACCAGCACCGGCCCCAGGGCCTGGGCCAGTTGCTGGATCTGCTGGAACAGCGTGCGCATGGCCCGGCTCTGCCCGATCAGCCCGTGGAAGTGATCCTCCTCCAGCAGGCTGCGGTACTTCTTGACCTCGCCGCGCAGCCGACGCGTCTCCAGCAGGCGATGGATGGACAGCAGAAAATGCTCCAGATCCAGCGGCTTGGTGAGGAATTCGTCGGCACCCGCCTTCAGCGCCTCGACGGCCTGCGAAATGGTCCCGAACCCGGTAATGATCAGGAACGACGGCGCGTCGGGAAGCTGCTTGACCTCGTGCAACAGCTCCATGCCGTCACGGCCGGGCAGTCGCAGATCGCTGACGATCAGGTCCGGCTGCAGGTCGGCGATCTTCGGGATGGCCGCCTCCGCGCTGTCCACCGCCGTCACCGGAATATTGGCGTCCCGCAGTTCCTCGGTCAGCAACTCGCGCAGCGCGCGATCATCCTCCACCAACAGCACATGCTCCCGCTCGGACTTGTTAGACGTTCGTGGCATCTGCACCCTCCTCAGCGCTTGACCCATTCAATTCTCCTGCAGGCTGTGTCGGCAGCCGTATGGCAAACCGCGCGCCTCCCATGGGACTCTCCCGTACTTCCACCTGCCCGCCGTGCTCGGCGATGATGCCGTGGACGACAGCCAGGCCAAGTCCGGTGCCTTCGCCCACGGACTTGGTGGTAAAGAAGGGCTCGAACAGCCGCTCTCGGATGGACGCGGGCACGCCCGGGCCGTCATCGTCCACCATGACAGTGATGCTGTCGTCGCCGCCCACCGTCCAGCTCACTTCCAGCCGCGTGGCACCGGCCTGCATCGCATTCTTCATCAGGTTGACCAGTACCTGCTCCAGCCGAACGGGGTCGGCCAGCATGTCCGGATCCGGCACCGCGGGCATCACCTCCAGTTCCACGCCGCGCTCGCTCAGCGGCTGCTCCAGTGCCGCGGAGGCCGCTTCCACAAGGTCGGTCATGCGGGTCCGCCTGTACTGGCGGTTCTGCCCGCGCCCGAACTCCAGCAACTGGCGCACGATGTGCTCCATCCGTGCCACCTCATCCCGTATCTGCTGCAGAGAACGCGACTCGGGGCTTTCCGGATCGGCCTTGCGCAGAGCGCGCTGAGCCTTGCCGTCCAGCACGCTGAGCGGGGTTCCCAGTTCATGCGCCACACCGGATGCCAGCCTGCCAATGGCCGCCAGCTTCTCCGCCTGCCGCAGTTCCTGCTCCAACCGGGCCTGAACCTCACGGCGGGAGGCGATCTCCTGCTCCGCGTTGTTGATTGAATCCAGCATGGCGTTCAGCGCCGCACTCAGGGATTTGAGTTCCCGCGGACCTGCCTGGTCGGCCCGGTGCGTCCGCTGGCCGGACTCCACCAGGGCCATGCTGTCGATCAGGCGCTGGAGGTGGCGACCGATGGCCCGGCGGTGACCGACCAGTACCATCAGGGTGATGAGCCCGCCGGCGGCGGCAATGACGCCCACCGCCCAGAGCCTGAGCTGAAAGACGATGTCCTGATAGTCGCTGGCCCGCCGCGTCACTTGCAACAGGCCGCTGATGCGCCCCCCGCTGTCGGTGAGCGGCAGGAAGTAGGAATAGACGTCCTGCCCCTGAATCTGGTCGTACCCGCCACGCTGCTCGCCCTCGGCAGCCAGCTCCGCCACTTCCTGGGTACGCGGGGAGGGATTGACCGCACCAACGGCGGCAACCAGTTGACCGTCCGCATCATAGACGTAGGCTCCGTAGACGCGCCCGATGCGGAAAACCGATTCCAGTGCCTGGCGCACATCCTGCTGGCGGCCATGCTCGAGGCTGTCGCTGATCGGCAGGCGGACGGCGCGGGCAACCAGCTCGACGTCCTCCTGCATGCGTGCCTCCGCGGACACTTCCAGCGTCCGCAGCCCGATGGTGGTGAACAGCGCCATCGCGATCAGCAGCGGCACCAGCACCTGGAGTATCAGGGCCCAGCGCAGACTGTAGCTTGGTCGCATAACCGTGCTCCGCATGTCACCGGGACCACTCCTAAGGCGGCGCCAAGGCGTGTACTTGTGGCTCATGTGCCATATTGACACACGCCTGATGCCAATGTTCCTGTGTTTCCCACCCCGGCCCAAACGGCTGATTTACCGGGGGCGGCGTTGCTGATCAGGGACCTGTACGCGGGTGAGACCGGGTCCCTGCCAGAAATCACAGCAAATGGCATGCCTCATGCAGCCGCTCTCGGCGACGATTATTCATGCAACGCAAGAGGTGAATGTGATGCGTACCTACAAGAAGGCTTCCGTTTTCATGGTCCCGCTGCTGTCCGGGCTGCTGTTCAGCTCCGTGGCCATCGGTCAGGCCCAGCAGGACCAGGGCGCTCAGGGCCAGCAGGGCGGTGCGATGACCGAGCAGGAGGCGCAATCCTTCGATCAGCGGGAACTGGAGCAGTTTGCCGACGCCTACGTGAAGGTCGGCGAGATCCATACGGAATATTCCCAGCGCCTGCAGGAAGTGGAATCCACCGACGAAGCCCAGAGCCTGCAGCAGGAAGCCAATGACGAGATGGTGCAGGCCATTCAGGACACCGGCCTGGAAGTGCAGGACTACTCCGCGATCGCCGCGGCGCTGGAACGCGACCCGCAGATGCGCGAACAGGTGGTGGGCATGATCGAGGAACGCCAGTAAAACGACGCTCCGGCGTTGTAGCCTCCCGCTCCGCCAGCGTCTGACGGAGTGCGCGCAGGGTTTGCCTGCCATCACCCAGGCCCCGCTTCGGCGGGGCTTTCTCTTGTCTGTCACACGGCACGGCTCGATCCCGGGACGGCTATCCCTTACACTTAGCACGCGAGCGACCGCTGGTGAGCCCGAGAGGAGAGAATGTCGACAAACCCACACTACAACAAGAACCACAGCAGCTTCGCGTATGAGGATCTGATCGCCTGCGCTGAAGGAAAGCTGTTCGGTCCGGGCAACCCGCAGTTGCCGAAGCCGAACATGTTGATGCTCGACCGTATCCTCCGGATCGACGACACCGGGGGCGATTTCGGCAAGGGATACATTCACGCCGAACTGGATATACGGCCCGAGCTCTGGTTCTTCGATTGTCACTTCGAGGGCGATCCGGTGATGCCGGGCTGCCTGGGGCTGGACGCCATGTGGCAGCTGGTCGGCTTCTTCCTCGGCTGGAAGGGCGGCCAGGGCCGCGGGCGTGCGCTGGGCGCCGGCGAGGTGAAGTTCACCGGACAGGTGCTGCCTGACGCCAGGCTGGTCACGTATCATATCCACATGAAGCGCGTTATCATGCGGCGCCTCACCATGGGCATAGCCGACGCCGAGATGCAGGTCGACGGGAAAACCATCTACGTCGCCAAGGACCTGCGGGTTGGTTTGTTCCACTCCCCGGAAGCAATGGAAAGTTGATCCCAGCCGACTGCTGTACGGTGGAAACCGGGGCTGAACTGGTACCGAGGAGAGGGTAATGAAACGGGTGGTCGTAACGGGCATGGGCATTGTCTCCTGCCTGGGCAATGATCAGCAGACGGTGCTGGACAGCCTGAAGAACGGGCGTTCCGGTATCCGTTTCAAGGACGAGTATGAGGAATACGGGCTTCGCAGCCGGGTGGCCGGCCAGGTCAGCATCGACCTGGAAGAGCGCATCGACCGGAAACCGCGCCGTTTCATGGGCGATGCGGCGGCGTATGCGTATATCGCCATGGGTGATGCCATTGCCGATGCCGGGCTGTCGGAAGACGAGGTGTCCAACCCCAGGACGGGCCTGATCGCCGGTTCGGGCGGGGGGTCCACCGAGCATCTGGTGAAGTCCGCCGAC
The DNA here is from genome assembly GCA_050485425.1 of Ectothiorhodospiraceae bacterium. Taxonomy (GTDB): domain Bacteria; phylum Pseudomonadota; class Gammaproteobacteria; order Nitrococcales; family Aquisalimonadaceae; genus LSCE01. Next base: position 5,108 of record JBJHBJ010000062.1, read on the forward strand.
ATCCTCCGGGAACGTGGCGTCAAGCGTGTCGGTCCCTATCAGGTACCGCGCGTGATGAGCAGCACCGTCTCGGCCTGCCTGGCCACGCCCTATCACATCAAGGGCATCAACTATTCCATCAGTTCCGCCTGCTCCACCAGCGCCCACTGCATCGGCAGTGCCATGGAACAGATCCAGCTTGGCAAGCAGGACATCGTCTTTGCCGGCGGCGGCGAGGATGAGCACTGGAGTCTGACCATGCTGTTCGACGCCATGGGCGCGCTCTCCTCCAAGTACAACGATACGCCGGAGCGAGCCTCCCGCGCCTACGACGCCAACCGCGACGGTTTCGTGATTGCCGGCGGCGGCGGCATCCTGGTTCTGGAGGAACTGGAGCACGCCAGGGCTCGCGGTGCGAAGATCTATGCGGAGCTGACCGGCTACGGCGCCACCTCCGACGGCTACGACATGGTGGCCCCGTCCGGCGAAGGCGCGGTGCGCTGCATGCAACAGGCGCTGCGCACGGTCAACGGCAAGGTGGACTACATCAACGCCCACGGGACCAGCACGCCGGCCGGCGACATCACCGAGTTGAAAGCGATACGGGAGGTGTTCGGCAGCGCCGACTTCCCCGCCGTCAGCTCCACCAAGTCCCTCACCGGCCATTCACTGGGTGCTGCCGGGGTGCAGGAGGCGATTTACAGCCTGCTGATGCTGCAGCATGATTTCATCGCCGCCTCCGCCAATGTGGAGACGCTGGACCCCGAGGCCGAAGGCCTGCCGATTGCGCTTCAGCGCAAGGACGGCGTCGGCCTGCGCACCGTGATGTCCAACAGCTTCGGCTTCGGCGGCACCAATGCCACGCTGGTGTTCCAGCGTTACGACGACTGAGTGACAGGAAATCCTCCATGGAAAAGTTCATGCGCACCGCGCTGATTGCGGCTGGCCTCTCCGCCATGCTGGTCGGCTGCACCACTCTGGATCCCTATACCGGTGAGGAACGTACCGCCCGCGCCACCACGGGCGCAGCCATCGGTGCCGTTGCCGGCGCCGTCATCGGCGTTGCTACCGGCTCGGACAGCCGTGACCGCCGCAAACGCGCCCTGATCGGTGCCGGTATCGGCGGCCTTTCCGGCGCAGCGGTGGGCGGCTACATGGATCGCCAGGAAGCGAAATTGCGGGAACAGCTGCGTGGCACCGGCGTAAGCGTCACGCGACAGGGCGACGACATCATCCTCAACATGCCGGGCAACGTGACATTCGGTTTCGACAGCGCGGATCTGCGTTCGGAGTTCTTCGAGGTGCTCGATTCCGTCGCGCTGGTGGTCAACGAATTCGACCAGACGCTGGTGGAAGTGGCCGGCCACACCGACAGCACCGGCGCCGCCGACTACAATCAGCGTCTGTCCGAACGCCGCGCCGACACTGTCGCCCGCTACCTGAGCAATCGGGGCGTGGACCAGCGTCGTATTGCCACGGCCGGTTTCGGCCAGGATTACCCCGTCGCCGACAACCGGACCGAAGCGGGGCGCCAGGCGAACCGTCGCGTCGAACTCACGCTGGTGCCCATCACCCGGTAGTGTCTGTCCGGTTCACAACCAGGTGCAACAGTGCGCCGCAGCCGGGGCTTCAGGCGCCCGGCTGCGGCAGACCTCAGGCGGGGACTTTCGGGTTCAGGCTGTATGTGCCGCTGATCCGTGCTTCCGCCAGCACGTGTCCCTTGATGGCCTGCAGCACATCCTGGCCGGTAAACCGGCCATCCACCGGACAGCGTTCCAGATCGGTCGCGTAGAGCGTGAAATGATAATGATGGACGATACTGTCGTTCCACGGCGGACAGGGGCCATCGTAACCGAAGTAGTCACCGGCCATGTCCGGATTTTCCGCCAGGAATCCCGTGTAATCGTTAAGCCCGTGGCGTAGCCCCATGGGAGCCTCCGGGCCCGGCTTCCCTTTCGGCGTCACCTCCCTGGAAAACACCCCCTCGGCCAGTTCCGAGGTACCGGCGGGGATGTCCACCAGCACCCAGTGGAAGAAATCCACCCGGGCCAGCCGGGCCGGAATCACCTTGCCTTCCTGGTTGACGTCATCCGGCTTGCTGGGCACGTCCGGGTCGTGGCAGATCAGCACCAGCGACCGTGTTCCCGCCGGCGCCTCGCTCCAGGCCAGGTGCGGGCTGCGATTGTTTCCGAACCGCATGTGGGTCTGGGGATCAGGAATACCGAACGCGTAGTCCGCCGGTATGGGCTGATCATGCGTCAGACTCTTGCTGCTGAGTTTCATGCACTCCCCCTGTCGGTCGCAACATTGCTGTCGGACATGGCTCGGAACACCGAGTCCACATGGCTCCTACAGCATTGTAGACACCTTGGTCCAGCATACTAACCTTTCACGCGGAAAGGCGACCGACCAGCGGCAGGTAGTGATCCACCAGCAGCAGCGCGAACAGAGCCATGAGGTAGGTGATGGAGTAGCCGAACGCCTTCATGGGCACACGCTGATCGTCGCTGACCCACATCTTGATGGCGTAGTAGAGAAAACCGGCATTCAGGGCGAGAACGCCCACCAGGTAGAGCGGTCCGGCCATGCGCAGCGCAAAGGGCAGCAGCGTGACACCCAGCAACAGCAGCGTGTAGAGGAGGATCTGCAACTGGGTGAAGCGCACGCCATGTGTCACCGGCAGCATGGGAATATCCACCAGCGCGTACTCCTCGCGACGATGGATCGCCAGGGCCCAGAAATGCGGTGGGGTCCAGACGAAGATGATCAGAAACAGCAGCAGTGCGTGCGGATCCAGCGAATTGGTCACCGCCGTCCAGCCCAGCACCGGCGGAGCGGCACCGGCAGCGCCGCCGATGACGATGTTCTGCGGCGTGGCCCGTTTCAGGTACAGGGTGTAGACGAAGGCATAGCCGATCAGGGACAGGAAGGTCAGCGCCGCGGTCAGCGGGTTCACCAGCCAGTACAGCATGCCCAGCCCCAGCAGGCCGATCAGTACCGAGAAAATCACCGCATTGACGGTGGGAATGCTGCCTTGGGGAAGAGGCCGGCCACGCGTGCGTGCCATCTGCGCGTCCACCCGGCGATCGACCATCTGGTTGATGGCCGCCGCCGCGCCCGAGGCCAGCGCAATGCCGAGGCTGCCGAACACCAGCGCGTCCCACGGCACCTCGGCCGGTGGCGCCGCGAGCACCATGCCGACGATGGCAGTGAAGACCAGCAAGGCTACCACCTTCGGCTTGGTCAACTCGTAATAATCGCGCCAGTTGGCTATCGCCTGCATAGATCTACCGCAAAGTGCCGTCAGGGCATGTTCGCATTTCCGCACCCGCCGTATTGCGGCCCCGGTCATCGCCCGGCCGCCGTGGCTGCCGGCGGCAAGGGACGCAGCGTATGATAGAGCGTGATCACACTCAACAGTAGCAACGCGGCTCCGCCGTTATGCGCCACCGCCACAGACAGCGGCAGACTGAGCAGGACATTGGCGATACCCAGCATCCACTGGACCATGAGCATGACGGCCATCGCCGCCGCCGCACGGCCGGCCAGCGAGGAAACGGGCTGCCGCCAGACCGCGATGGCCAGGGCGATCACGCCCAGTGCCACCACCAGCGCTCCGACGCGGTGTACGAAATGGATGGCCACCCGTGCCGGGTGGTCCAGCACGCCGAACTCGTAGTCCACGCCCAGGCCGTGCCAGAGCACGAAGGCATCGGAGTAGTCCGCCTTGTCGGGAATCAACTGGCCGTAGCAGGTGGGGAAATCCGTACAGGCCAAGGCAGCGTAGTTGGTACTGACCCAGCCACCCAGCGCAATCTGGACCACCACCAGCACCATCACAAACAGCACCCAGGGCCGCAACCGGTCCGCAGCCGGCGGGTTTGCCGGTACCGGCCGGAGCAAGCGCCCCTGTCTCAGCGTCAGCCACCAGAGCAGTGACAGGGTGGTCATGCCGCCCAGCAGATGCATGGTCACCACCAGCGGCTTCAACTGCCACGTCACCGTCCACATGCCCAGTATCGACTGCGCCATGATCAGCAGGCCAAGGAACAGGGGCAGTGCCAGCGGTTGCGTCGGGTCGCGCCGGTTGCGGACCGACATCACGGCCAGCGCGAACACCAGCAGGCCCAGAGTGCCGGCCGCATAGCGGTGGATCATCTCCTTCCAGGCCTTGCCGATGTGGACCGGCCGCTCAGGATAGGCCTCGTTGGCAGCGGCAACGGCCTCTTCGGTCTGGGGAACACCCAGCAGCATGCCGTAACAGCCGGGCCAGTCCGGACAGCCGAGACCGGCATCTTCCAGACGCACCCATGCGCCGAGCAGAATCACCACGAAGGTCAGGAATACGCTGGCCAGCGACAAACGAAAGAACCGCCGAGTGGTCATGTGTCAGCCCTTGGTCGATTGAATCAGGAGAGCGGATGCGAATGGAAGCGGCAGCGACGTGCCTTCACCCGGCGTCCGGGCGGCTCAGACGTCATCGGATAACCCCTGCAGGCGCTCCAGGTCGATATTGGAGAGACGAATCAGATGCTTGAGATCTTCCAGCAGTCCGCGCGCGTCCAGCGGTTCCGGATAAAGCATCATCCGGTAGCCGCGGGTATCCAGCACAGACACCGTGCGCTCGGCGCCGGGTGCTCCGGGGGCGTCTTCCGGCAGCAGCTCACCGGTACGCCAGTAGACACGCAGATCCGGATGTTGCCGGAGTTCCGCGGGGCCGGGGCCATCCATGCCCTCGGGCAGTACCAGAACCCGCTGCGTGCGGTCCGTGCGCTGGGCCAGCGCCAGCCGGACCTGCCGGGTTTCCTGCAGACGCTCATTGCAGGCGGCGTTACAGTCGCCCTGTTCCTGCATCAGCAGCGTCCATTTGCCGCGGAGCGAGGAGACCGGTACCGGATTGCCGGCCGCGTCCACCAGCACGGGTTGCAACTGATGGGGTGGCTGAACCAGGTCGCCATGGTTGCCGGTGGACGCCGGTGTCCAGCCGGCGAAGAACAATGTCCAGGCGATGCCGGCAGGCACGAAGAACACGGCCAGCACCAGCACCAGCTTCCATCGGCTTCGGTTACGTTGTTGTCTGTCAATCATGGTGCTCTCTGCGCACGCGCTTGATGTTAACTGTCAGATAAATGATCACCAGGGCCGCCGCCAGTGCGAACCACTGCACGGCATAGCCCCGGTTCCGCTCCGGGCCGAAGCCTGTCGGGTGCTGAGGCCGCCACTCCCGCACGTAGCCGCCGGGCAGCGACGCATCCAGGCGGAGCACCACCGGCAACAGCGGGTACCCGAGATGGGTCTCCAGCGCCTCGTAATCGACGTATTGGATGCGCAAAGGCCATCCCTGTTCCCCATCCGCCATGCCGCCGAGGCGCAGGCCGGTGGGAGGCCCCTGGTCCAGGTGGCCGCGAATCTCGGTCAGTTGCACATCCACCGGCACCTCGGGCAGCACATTGCGGGAGTCTCCCAGCGGCACCCAGCCCCGATCCACCAGCACCGCCTCGTCCCGTCCGCGAAGTCTCATCGGCGTCAGCACGTGGTAGCCCACGGTGCGACTGTGGGTCTGGTTGTCCAGCAGAAACTGCCGCGTGCCGTCGAACTCCCCGGAGGCGATGGCTCGGCGATACCAGTGTGCATCCGCATCCACCACGTCGCGGTTCAGCTCCAGCGCCGGTGCCTGCTCCATGGCGTCGTAGGCGTCCAGAATGGCTTCCTTCTGTTGCGCGCGGTCCAACTGCCAGAAGCCCAGGCCAAGCAGCACCGGAAGAACCAGCACGGTCGCCAGGGTGGGTATCAGGCCAGGGCGGAATCGGAAACCGTTCTGCTGTTTCATCTGCGGATCCGTTGGGACGTGGCGCCGGAGAGCGGTATACTGCGCAGTTCGTCCTCCCGCCGAGCGTGTCCGCCAATGACCATCGCCATCAAAGCCGTCGTCGTGCTCATGCTGATTGCCATCGTCGCGAGCCTGGCCTCGGGCGCCGTCTACCTGATCCGGGATCGAAGCAGTTCGCGGCGCGTCGTACGCGCCCTGACGCTGCGCGTCGCCCTCTCCGTGACGCTGTTCCTGGCGTTGATTGCGATGGTGGCCACGGGAATCCTCGAACCCAACGATCCGTTCAGGCGCTAGCCGTCCGGATCGGTGATGGCCGGGCGGCATTACAAGACGCGCGCCGGCCAGACGCAAAGCCGCCGGACGGCGTGGTGGCGGATTGCCACGGTCGTCCGGCGTCGCGGAATAGCGAAGCCGGGCCGCCCGCTTGCGGTGACCCGGCTTCCGGTCATCAGATCAGATAGACAAAGACGAACAGTCCCAGCCAGACCACGTCCACGAAGTGCCAGTACCACGCGGCGGCTTCGAAGCCGAAGTGATCATCTGCGGTGAAGTGTCCCCTGATCACCCGGATCAGCATCACCAGCAGCGCAACCGCGCCCAGCGTCACGTGCAACCCGTGAAAACCGGTCAGCATGAAGAATGTCGACCCGTAGATACCGGTATCCAGACGCAGGTTCAGGTCCTGGTAGGCATGGACGTATTCGTACGACTGCACGCACATGAAGATGAAGCCCAGCAGCACGGTGGCGGCAAGCCCCACGATCACCTTCTTGCGATGGTTTTCCTTGATCGCGTGATGCGCGATGGTCAGCGTCACACCGGAAGTCAGCAGGATCAGCGTGTTGATCGTCGGCAGCCACAGGGGGCCCATGGCCTGGTAATCCAGGTCCAGAAAGCCCGGACCGGCGGTCGGCCAGGACAGGGCGACGGAATCCCACAGATACCGTGCGGTGGCCGGATCCTCGCCTCCCAGCCAGGGGATCGAGAACACCCGGGCATAGAACAGCGCACCGAAGAAGGCGCCGAAGAACATCACCTCGGAGAAGATGAACCAGGCCATACCCTGGCGGAACGAGATATCGACCTGGGCGTTGTACTTGCCGGCAACGCTCTCGTTCACCACGTCACGGAACCACATCACCGTCATGATGAGCGTGATGATGGCCCCAACCACCATCATCGGCATTCCCCAGGAGCCGCCGTTCAGGTAGATGGAGAACCCCGCTGCGAGCAGCACCATTCCCGGGATGCCGAACACCGGCCAGCGGCTGTCATGCGGTACGTAATAGGCGCCTTGTGCTTGACTCATTTCTTGTTCCTCATATCGGCCTGTCACCGTGCCCCTGCGTGCAGGCCGGCTGCATCCTCGTCGAATTCCGGTTCGTCCCCGGCACCCAGATCAAACAGGGTGTAGGAAAGGGTCAACGTCGTGGTCCGCTCCGGCAACGCCGGATCCACGTAGAAGGTAACCGGCATCCTGCGCGTCTCGCCCGCGGCGAACGACTGTTCAGTGAAGCAGAAACACTCCGTCTTGTGGAAGTGCCGGCCGGCCGTGCCGGGCGCGACGCTGGGAATGATCTGACTCACCGAACTGCTGGACTGCCGGTTCTCGATCTCGAAATAGGCCGTGTAAAGCCGCCCGGGCTGGACTTCCATGCGCGACTCCGCCGCCCGGAACGTCCAGGGATGGCTCTGGTTCACCGTAGACACGAACTCCACGGTGACCCTGCGATCAGTATTCGCCTCGCCGCCAGGACCGGCAGAGGCCTCATTGGAAACGAAGCCGTTGAAGCCGGTCACCTCGCAGAACACCTGATAGAGCGGCACCATCGCGAAACCGAAGGCGAACATGCCCACCACCAGCACGACCAGCTTGCTGACCGTCCTGGTGTGATTCGGCCTGGGTGTCTGTTCACTCATAGCGTTTGCATCACAATGAAGGTGGCATACAAGCCGAAAGCAATCAGACCGAGGACGACGGCGGTGGCGATAACCCGTCGCCGTCGCGCCCGCTGGGATTCACGCCCGTTCTCAGACAAGCGCCCTCCTCACTTCACTACCGGCGGCGTCTCGAAGGTGTGGTACGGCGCCGGGGAGGGCAACGTCCACTCCAGCCCCTTCGCACCTTCCCAGACCTGGTCGCTGGCTTTCTCGCCACCGCGCACGCACTTGATGATCACCCACAGGAACAGCAGCTGCGACAGACCGAACACGAAACCGCCGATGGAGGAGATCATGTTGAACTCCGCGAACTGCAGGGCGTAGTCCGGGATCCGGCGCGGCATACCGGCCAGCCCCAGGAAGTGCTGCGGGAAGAACAGCACGTTAACGGAGACCACGGACAGCCAGAAGTGCCACTGCCCCAGGCGCTCGTCGTACATGTTGCCGGTCCACTTCGGCAGCCAGTAGTAGACGGCCGCCATGATGGAGAAGATGGCGCCGGACACCAGCACGTAGTGGAAGTGCGCCACCACGAAATAGGTGTCGTGGTACTGCAGGTCCACGGGTGCCAGCGCCAGCATCACGCCGGACAGACCGCCGATGGTGAACAGGATGACGAACGCGATGGCGAACAGCATGGGCGTCTCGAAGGTCATCGAGCCCTGCCACATGGTGGCCATCCAGTTGAATATCTTCACGCCGGTCGGCACGGCCACCAGCATCGTGGCGTACATGAAGAACAGCTGCCCGGCCAGCGGCATGCCCACGGAGAACATGTGGTGACCCCAGACGATGAAGCTGAGGAACGCGATGGATGCCGTCGCGTACACCATCGAGCTGTAGCCGAACAGCGGCTTGCGGGAGAAGGTCGGGATAATGGCCGACACGATGCCGAAAGCCGGCAGGATCAGGATGTAGACCTCGGGGTGTCCGAAGAACCAAAAGATGTGCTGGAACATCACCGGGTCGCCGCCGCCAGCGGCGCTGAAGAAGCTGGTGCCGAAGTACTGGTCGGTCAGCAGCATGGTCACGGCACCGGCCAGCACCGGCATCACCGCCACGATCAGGAACGCGGTGATCAGCCAGGCCCACACGAACAGCGGCATTTTCATCAGCGTCATGCCGGGGGCGCGCATGTTCAGGATGGTGGCGACGATGTTGATGGAACCCATGATCGAACTGATGCCAAGGATATGCACCGCAAAGATCAGGAACGGGAATGCGTCGCCGAGTTGCAGCACCAGCGGTGGGTACATGGTCCAGCCGCCCGCCGGAGCACCACCGGGCAGGAACAGCGTCAGCAGCAGCAACACGAAGCCGGCCGGCAGCAGCCAGAACGCCCAGTTGTTGACGCGGGGCAGGGCCATGTCCGGGGCTCCGATCTGGACCGGAATCAGCCAGTTCGCCAGGCCGGTGAAGGCCGGCATCACCGCGCCGAAGATCATCACCAGGGCATGCATGGTGGTCATCTGGTTGAAGAAATGCGGGTCAACCAGGTTCAGCCCGGGCTGGAACAGCTCGGCGCGGATGACCATGGCCATGGCGCCACCGACAAAGAACATGATCAGGCCGAACACCATGTACAGGACGCCAAGATCCTTGTGGTTGGTGGTGAACAGCCAGCGGGTCATCCCTTTCGGCGGAGCGTGGTCGTGATGATCGTGGTGAGCGTCGTGGGTGGTGGAGCTCATTTCCGTCTACCTCTCGACAGAGATTCTTCTTTAACTGTTAGCGCGCAGCCCGGATATCAGCCGGCTGGACCTCTTCCCCGGAGTCGTTGCCCCAGGCATTCATGATGTAGGTCACCACGCCAGCGAGTTCCTGGTCGTTCAGCCGGTTGCCGAACGCCTGCATGGCGGTACCCCGCACGCCGTTCATGATCACGTCCTTGACCCATTCCCGGTCCTCGACGACCCGGTCATTGCCGGCCAGCGCGGGGAACGTGGCCATGCCCTGGCCCTGGGCCTGATGGCAGGCCAGGCACTGGCTGCCGTAGACCCGCTCGCCCACGCTCATCAGATCATCCATGGACATGTCCTCACGTTCGGCGACCTCGCCGTTTTCCTCTTCCGGTGCGTCGACCGGCTCCTCGGCCTCGCCCACACCGTTGACCTGACCTTCCACCCAGGCCTCGTAATCCTCCTGCTCCATCGCCACCACGACGATCGGCATGAAGCCGTGGTCACGGCCGCAGAGTTCAGCGCACTGTCCGCGGTACACGCCAGGCTCGCGGATTTCCGCCCAGGCCTCGTTGATGAAACCGGGGATGGCGTCCTTCTTCCAACCCAGTTCCGGCACCCACCAGGCGTGGATGACGTCGTTGGCGGTGAGCAGGAAGCGGATGCGGGTGTTGACCGGCACCACCAGCGGATTGTCCACATCCAGCAGGTAATGCTCGACGTCCTGCGGGCGGATTTCCGGATTACGCTGGCGCGCCCGGTCGCTGTCGCGATCCAGCCGGCTGAAGAAGCTGATGTCCTCGTCCAGGTATTCGTATTCCCACATCCACTGGTAACCGGTGACCTTGACCGTCATGTCGTAGTCCGACGTGTCTTCGATCTTCACCATGGTCTGCGTGGCGGGAATGGCGATGAACAGCAGGATCAGGAAGGGGACCACCGTCCAGATGATTTCCACGGTGGTACTGTGGTGCCACTGCGCGGGAACGGCACCGACGGACTTGCGGAACTTCCAGACCGAGTAGAAGACACCGACGAACACGATCACGCCGATGACGCAGACGATCCAGAACACCAGCATGTGCAGGTTGTATACCTGCTCGCTGAGCGAAGTCACGCCCTGCGGAAGGTTGAGGCCCCACGGCCGCCGCCACTCGGACTCCGGCGCGGCCAGAGCCGAGGCGGCGAATAACAGCAGACCCGTTCCGCCCACCGCGGCCAGGGCTCTTGTCAGCATCTTCAGGTTCATTCCACGCTCTCTCCCAACTGAGATTGGCGGCTAGTTCAAAGACCTTGGTTCGTTGTTCCTGCTCACGCCGCCACGGCCGACAGGCCCAATACAGCGCGTCAATTCTGCGGCCAGCGTAGCCCGCTCCCGGTCGGTCAGAAAAGCGCCGAGTTCGATCTCGGCGTCGCCCGACCGAATTGTCAGTTGCGTGGGGTACCAGCGATGGACCGGATCCCTCAGACAGACTTCGGACCAGGTGCGCTCGAACGTCCAGCGACGTTCAGGCGCCTTGAAACCCTTTTCGATGGTGATCGCACGCTCGTTGATGCGCACCACCTCGCGGTAGCGACCACGTCGTGCGGAGACGTAGAGTGCCGCGCCAAGCGCCAGCACCTCCAGCCCCGCGAAAGGCAGAATCGGCCAGAAACCGGCCGCCGTAAATGCCAGCGCAATGCCCAGACAGACAACACTCAGGGCTACAAAGACCCAGACCGTGGTGCGCCAGTAGACACCGATATTCGGCTTCAGAACGAAACATCGCCCCGCCTGCTCATCGATGTTCGTCGCCATCGCCTAACCTCACACCTCGCCCGCCGGGCCGGCATGGGGCAGTCGGGCGGGGCACAGGGCCGGCGGCTAATTCTAGAGGAGATCGGGTTCCGAGAAAACCCTGGCCCGCGCCGTATGGCGCGCCAAACGGCCGATCAGGCACTTAGGCGAGCGGCCCGATGCTTCAGTCGGGAAATCTTCCCGGCGGCGGCAGTTCCAGCGGAGCCAGTTCCAGATGACCGGCGAGCAGTTCCGGATCCGGTGCCGGCTGCCAGGGCAGAACGCCCAGCAGCGGCACGCCGATGCGAGACCTGATGCTTTCCACCTGGCGGTGGAACAGCGGATCCTCGGGCCGGGGCGCATTCGCCACCCAGCCGGCGAGGACGAGGCCGTCAGCACGTATCGCCTCCGCCGTCAGCAGTGCGTGGTTGATGCAGCCCAGGCGGATGCCTGCCACCAGCACCACCGGATACCGCAGTCCGCGGGCGAGGTCCGGAAAGCCGGCCGCCGGAGTCAGGGGAACACGCCAGCCACCAGCCCCCTCCACCAGCAACAGATCCGCTTCGCGTTCAAGTTCCCGTGCCGTGGCGGCGAGCGCATCGACATCCACGTCGATACCGGCATCCTCCGCGGCCAGGTGCGGGGCGATGGCCGGTTCCAGCGCGACCGGATTCACCCGTTCGTAGGCGAAGCGAACACCGGAGCACGCCTGCAGCGCCAGGGCGTCCTCGTTACGCAGCCCCTCGGCCGTACGCTCGCATCCGGATGCCACCGGCTTCATGCCCGCAGCGCGGTAGCCGGCCTTGCCCAGCGCGCGCAGCAGCGCGCAACTGACGACGGTCTTGCCCACTTCGGTATCGGTACCGGTGACGAATAATCCGGCCATGACTTCAGTGCCCCTGCACCCGGCGGCGGAAATCCTCCAGCGAGACGCTGACCGCGCCGCTGTCGTCGCGGTGCTGGGGCAGGCGGTCGCTGGCCCAGGCGTGGCCGTACAGCACTTCCCAGGTGGCCGGCAGACGGCCGTCGGCCTGGCGATACGCCTGATAGCGTTCGGCCATGGCGGCCGCGTCATCCGGCTCTTTGCCGGGCTCGAACAGCAGGACACCGGATGTCGCACGCAGATCGGCGAGCAGATCGGCGAAGCGGCCGTAGGTCAGCGTGAAATATTCCATGTCCATCACCGGGTCGGCGAAGCCGGCGCCCACCATCATGTCACCGATGTCATGCATGTCGACGAAATCCCGCAGTGCCGGCTGCTCCGGGGCACCGCACTGTCGAAGTTCGCTCAGGGTATCCGGGCCCAGGGTGGAGAACAGCAGCAGGCCGCCCGGTCGCAGCACCCGATGAAACTCCTCCAGTGCCCGGTGCATGTCGTGGCACCAGTGCAGCATGGCATGAGAGAACAGCAGGTCGACACTGTCGTCGGCCAGCGGCAGGTGCGCCGCATCGGCACATACCACCGGCAGCGGCCGGCGCCAGCTCCCACGCCGCCTGGCATGCTGCAGCATGCGCGCGGCGATATCCACGGCGACCACACGCGACTTCCGGTAATACGTTCTCAATGCCGCGCTGGACACGCCAGTGCCGGCACCGACGTCCACCACCAGCCTGGGGTCCAGCCGCATCAGTGCAAGACGCTCCAGCAGCCGCTCGCCCACCTCGCGGTCAAGTGCCGCGGCAGCCTCGTAGTCATCGGCCAGCGCATCGAAAGTACGGGCCGTCTCAGCGCGCCGGCCCTCACCCATGGACATGCCCCGTCAACGGTCTCAGCACAGAACCTCCTCAAGGGCGGACAGCAGGCTGTCCACCTGGGTTTCGTCATGCTCCGCGCACAGCGTGATGCGCAGCCTGGCACTGCCCCGGGGCACGGTGGGCGGGCGGATGGCGGTCACCAGGAAGCCCCGCGCCTCCAGCGCCCTGCTGGCATTGACAGCACGGGCCGCCTCGCCGATCACCACCGGCTGGATCGGTGTGTCCGAAGGCATGAGTTGCAGGCCCAGCCGGGCTGCGCCGGCACGGAACCGCTGCACCAGCACAGACAGATGCCGGCGCCGCCAGTCCTCCTTCTGCACCAGCCGCAGGCTGGCAAGTGTTGCGCATGCCACGGCCGGCGGCGGTGCGGTGGTGAAGACAAAGGTCCGCGCCCGTTGCAGCAGCCACTCGATCCAGTCCTCGGGGCCGGCGACGAAGGCGCCGAAGGTGCCGAATGCCTTCCCCAGCGTCCCCACCAGCAGCGGTACCTGCTGCTGGCTGAGCCCGGCCTCCGCCACGCTGCCGCGGCCGCCCGGCCCGACCACGCCAATGCCGTGGGCGTCATCCACCATCAACGCGGCATGGCGGCGCGCGCACAAGTCGGCCAGCCCGGCCAGCGGCGCCACATCGCCGTCCATGCTGAAGACGCCGTCGGTCGCCACCAGCTTGCGCCGCGCCGGCCGCTGCAACGCTGCATCCAGCGCATCCAGATCGCCGTGGGGGTAGCGCTCGGAGGGGGCACGGCACAGCCAGCCGCCATCCAGCAATGAAGCGTGATTCAGCCGGTCCTGCAGCACCAGGTCTTCCGGCTTCATCAGGCTGGCGATGGTGCCGACATTGGCCATGTAGCCGGTGGAGAAAAGCAGGGCACGGTCGCGCCCCAGCCAGTCGGCCAGTTCCCGTTCCAGTACGTCGTGGACCGGACGATGACCGGTGATCAGGTGGGCCGCACCGCTACCGACGCCGTGTTCGTCAACGCCACGCCGGAATGCCTCCCGGATGGCGGGGTGGCCCGCCAGCCCAAGGTAATCGTTGCTGCAGAAGACGAGCAGATCGCGGTCCCGATGGCGGACGCTGACCGGCCCGGTGGGCTCGAGCGCACGCGTCTCCCGCCAGAGGCCGGCCTGGCGCAGGTCCTCCAGTTCCGTGGCGAGGTCCCACATGCCTCAGGCCTGGGCCGCCTGTTGCGGCTCGGCCGGCGCCGCGGCGCACTTCTCGCCCTCGAAACTCAGGCCCAGCCGCCGGAACAGGGCCCGGTCGTTGTCCACGTCCGGGTTGCCGGTGGTCAGCAGTTTTTCGCCGTAGAAGATGCTGTTGGCGCCGGCCAGGAAACATAACGCCTGGGTTTCATCGCTCATCTCCGTACGGCCCGCGGACAGGCGCACGTGGGAACGGGGCATCAGGATGCGCGCCACGGCAATGGTGCGCACGAACTCGATGGGATCCACCTCCTCCACACCGGCCAGCGGAGTGCCGGCCACCTGGACCAGCTGGTTGATCGGCACGCTCTGGGGGTGTTCCGGCAGATTTGCCAGCGTGCGCAGCATGGAGGCCCGGTCATCGGTGCTCTCTCCCATGCCGACGATGCCGCCGCAACACACGTTCATGCCGGCGTTGCGAACACGCTCCAGGGTGTCCAGGCGATCCTGATAACTACGGGTGGTGATGATCTCGCCGTAGAATTCCTCGGAGGTATCCAGGTTGTGGTTGTAGTAGTCCAGCCCGGCCTCCTTCAGCGTGCGGGTCTGCTCGTCATCCAGCATGCCCAGCGTGGCACAGGTTTCCAGCCCCATGGCCTTGACCTTGCTGATCATCTCCGCCACCCGCACCAGATCGCGCCCCCTGGGACTGCGCCAGGCCGCACCCATGCAGAAACGGGTGGCCCCGGCGGCCTTGGCCTTGCCGGCGGCATCCAGCACCCGCTCTACTTCCATCAGCGCCTCGCGTTCCACGCCGGTGTCATAGCGGACGCTCTGCGGACAGTACTTGCAGTCTTCCGGGCAGGCACCGGTCTTGATGGACAGCAAGGTGCTGATCTGAACCGCGTTCGGATCATGATAGCGCCGGTGAACGCTCTGGGCGTGAAACATCAAGTCGTTGAACGGCAGATCGAACAGCGCCCGGACTTCCTCGAGACGCCAGTCGTGGCGGATGGCGGCGGTGTGCTGGGGCATGGCTGACTCCACGGATTCTGTTAGGGACCGGGGAAGCGCGGATCGATGATCAACGATGGAGGTGAGAATTGATCCGCGCTTCCCTAAACTGCGTATTTCACGGAATGGTATCTGGCACAGGGACGCTGTCAACTTTCAATGTCTATTCAGGTTTACATCTACCGCCGCATTGTCGGCCTTGCCACGCCACGAGGCATCTGCCGCACCTGCGGCGATCCGGGCATTGGTACGCTGGACCTGTGCGCCAGTTGCTACCGCCAGCTCCCGCAGAACCGTCGCTGCTGTCCGCGATGTGCGGAACCCGTCCCCCAGACCGGATTGCTCTGCGCCCGCTGCCTCCGGCGGGAGCCATCCTTCGACCGTGTACTCGCGCCCTGGCACTACAGGGCACCGATGGACTGGCTGGTGCAGGAGCTGAAGTTCTCGGGCCGGCTCGCCTCCGGACGCCTGCTCGGCCAACTGCTCGCCCGCTGGTTGCGGCGTCGCGGCGCCACCGCCGACGTGCTGGTTCCCATGCCCCTGCATGCGACCCGGCTGCGCGAACGCGGCTTCAACCAGGCCGCCGAGCTGGCGGGACCGGTGGCCGCGCTGCTCGATATTCCACTGGACAGGGGAATGCTGCAACGAAACCGGGCAACAGCCGCGCAAAGCGGCCTACCGCTGGGGGAGCGCATGAAGAACGTGCGCCGCGCGTTTCACTGCCGGCGCCAGCTGGATGGTCTCCGGGTCGCGGTGATCGACGACGTCGTCACCACCGGAAGTACCGCCGAAGCCGTATCCACGGCCTTGAAAACGGCCGGTGCCGCCGAGGTCCAGCTCTGGGCCGTCTGCCGGGCGGCGCGGAATCCCGGGCGCCATACGTGAGCGCATGGCGGGAGCGGACCGAACTCGCTACTATGAAATGCCGGGGTACAATGGCGTGACCGGACAAGCGCTCCGGGGGAAGGACTGCAGTATGCACACTCCCCCCGTAACGCGTGCATATTCGTGAATCACCTTACAAATAATGGACAGGCAGGAGGAGCCCGATGCGTGGACTGATGATGGACCGGCCCCTGATGATCTCCCAGATCATCGAGTTCGCGGCCGTGAATTTCCCTGACCAGGAGATCGTTTCCCGGACAGCGGAGGGCGAGTTGCATCGCTACACCTACCCCGAGGCTGCGCGCCGCTCGAGGAAGCTGGCGAAGGCGCTGCAGGCGCTGGGCGTGCAGCCCGAGGACCGGATCGGCACCATCGCCTGGAACACCTACCGCCACCTGGAACTCTATTACGCCACCTCGGGCATGGGTGCGATCTGCCACACCATGAACCCGCGGCTGCCGGCCGATCAGTTGATCTACATCGTCAACCACGCCAATGACCGCTTCATCTTCGTTGACACCACGTTCCTGCCGCTGCTGGAAAAGCTGCACACGCATTTCCCGAACGTGGAAGGCTTCATCGTGATGACCGATGAGGCCCACATGCCGAAGACCGAGCTGCCCCGCGTTCATTGCTATGAAACACTGCTGAAGGCGCAGGACGACAATTTCCGCTGGCCGGAATTCGACGAGCACACCGCCTCCTCCATGTGCTACACGTCCGGCACCACCGGCAACCCCAAGGGTGTGCTCTACAGCCATCGTTCCACCGTGCTGCATGCGCTCATGGTACTGAGCATCTCCGGCGTGCCGATCAACGAGGACTCGTCGATCCTGCCTGTCGTGCCGATGTTCCACGTCAACGCCTGGGGTGTGCCGTATTTCGGCCTGATCGCCGGTGCCAAGCTGGTCTTCCCCGGCCCGAAGCTGGACGGGCCCAGCCTGGCCGAGCTGATCGAGGGCGAACAGGTCACAGACGCCTGGGGCGTGCCGACGGTCTGGCTCGGACTGCTGGGCCACATGCGGCAGACCGGATCAAAGTTCAGCTCGCTGAAGAGGACGCTGATCGGCGGCTCCGCGGCGCCGCGCGCCATGATCACGGAGTTCCGTGAGAAGCATGGGGTCGAGGCCATCCAGGGCTGGGGCATGACCGAAATGAGCCCCCTGGGGACCGTCTCCATCCCGCGGCCGTCGATGCGTGGCGACTGGGGGAAGGAACTGGAGATCCGCGGCAAGCAGGGCCGCCAGGTTTTCGGCGTGGAGATGAAGATCGTCGACTCCAACGGCCAGGCGCTGCCGCACGACGGCAAGTCCCAGGGCGAGCTGCTGGTGCGCGGCAATGCCGTGGTCAGTGGCTACTACGAGAACCCGGAGGCGAACGCCAAGGCCTTCGACAGCGAAGGCTGGTTCCGCACCGGCGATGTCTCCGTCATCGACCCGGACGGCTTCATGGAGATCGTCGACCGGGTGAAGGATGTGATCAAGTCCGGCGGCGAATGGATCAGTTCCATCGACCTGGAAAACGAGGCGGTGGCCCATCCGGAGCTGGCGGAGTGTGCGGTGATCGGCGTCAGCCACAAGAAATGGGCCGAACGGCCACTGCTGATCGCGGTGCGCGAGCAGGGCTCCGGCGTCACCCGCGAGGACGTGCTGGCGTTCCTGGAAGAACGTATCGCCAAGTGGTGGCTGCCAGACGACGTCGTGTTCGTCGACGAACTGCCCCATGGCGCCACCGGCAAGCTGCAGAAGGCCAAGCTGCGGGAACAATTCAAGGACTACCGCCTTCCCACCGAGTAACGTCATGGCCCCGGTCGGCCCAGCGCCGGCCGGGCACCAATCGTATTCCCAGGCACCGTTACGGTGCATGCCCGCCTGACAACGCACCATGGAGACCCGCCCCGGGGCCTCTGCTAACGTACGCCTCTGTATTGCGCCCCATGCCCGGCATCAACGCCGCTGGCATCGAACATGCAGAGCAGCGGACGCGAGAACTTGAGGAAGCGCTTCATAAGGCATTGCGCGCCGGACCACCGGCATGCGCCGCACAAGAAAGGGTGAATGCATGGATCGTTACTTTGGCCTGACCGAAATGGGCACCAACTGGCGGCGGGAGCTGGTCGCCGGCCTCACCACCTTCCTGGCCATGGCCTACATCCTGTTCGTCAACGCCTCCATACTGGCCGACGCCGGCATGAACGCCGACGCCGTCTTCGTCGCCACGGCGCTGGCCTCGGCCATCGCCTGCCTGATCATGGGGCTGTGGGCCAACTACCCCATCGCGCTCGCTCCGGGCATGGGGCTGAACGCCTTCTTTGCCTACACCGTGGTACTGGGCATGGATATTCCCTGGGAGACGGCGCTGGCGGGCGTCCTGGTGTCCGGCCTGCTGTTCCTGCTGCTGACCGTGATCAAGGTGCGGGAGAAAATCATCAACGCCATCCCGCTGCAACTCAAGATGGCTGCCGGCGCCGGCATCGGCCTGTTCATCGCCTTCATCGGGTTGAAGAACGCCGGTCTCGTGGTCGGTTACGAGCCGACCCTGGTGACACTGGGCGAACTGGGATCCGCCGGGCCGATGCTGGCCATTTTCGGCATCGTGCTGACCGCCTTCTTCCTGGTCCGCGGCTTCAACGGCGCCATTTTCTACGGCATGGTGGGAACGACCATCGCCGGCATGCTGGTGGGCATCGTCGCCATGCCGGACGCCATCGTCTCCGCCATCCCCAGCCTTGCGCCCACCTTCGGCCAGGCCATCATCCACCTGCCCGAGATCCTGACTTCGCCCACGCTGTGGGTGGTTGTGCTCACCTTCCTGTTCGTGGACATCTTCGACACCGCCGGGACGCTGATGGCCGTGGCCCATCAGGGCGGCTTCCTGAAGGACAACAAGCTGCCGCGCGCCGGCCGTGCTCTGGGCGCGGATTCCTCGGCCACCGTGATCGGTGCGGTGCTGGGCACCTCCACCACCACCTCCTACATCGAATCCGCCTCCGGGGTTGCCGCAGGGGGCCGGACCGGCCTGACCTCGGTGGTGGTGGCCGGGCTTTTCCTGATCGCGCTGTTCTTCTCGCCCCTGCTCGTCATCTTCCTGCAGCACCCCGAACTGACCGCACCGGCGCTGATCATCGTCGGCGTACTGATGGCCTCGGCACTGGGCAACATCGACTGGAAGAAACCCGAATACGCCATTCCCGCCTTCGTCACCGTCATTGCCATGCCGTTGACCTTCAGCATCGCCCACGGAATCGCGCTGGGCTTCGTGCTCTACCCGCTGACCAAGGTGTTCAAGGGCGAGTGGCGCGACGTCCACCCACTCATGTACGCGCTGTTCGTGGTCTTCCTCCTCTACTTCATCTGGGGACTGTAGATGCGGTCACCGGGCGCGCGATATCGCGCGCCCGGCACTCCTCCTCCAGCACGTCGGCTAGTTCCCTCACCGCCGGACCGGCGCTGTCCCGGTCGGCCAGGATCAGGTAGAGCTGGTGGGAACGACGCGAACCATCGCCATGGATCGGTAGCGGCTTCAGCAGGCCCGCCTCCAGCTCTTCCCGGATATGTGGTACCGGCAGCCAGGCGAAGCCGAGCCCCTGACGGATTGCCGCGATGGAGGTCTTCAGGTGTGATACCGTCCAGCGCTGCTCGGCGCCGAGCCAGCCGGCGTCCTGCCGCCGGCCGAGGCCGGAATCCCGGACCACCAGCTGGCGCGAGGCCTTCAGATCCTGTTCCGTGACTTCCCGCCCGAGCCTGTGCAGCGGGTGATCGCGGTGCGCCACGGCGAGGAAATCCACAGTCATCAGTGGTTTGCCTAGAAACCCGGGCGGCACCCGACCGCTGATGACCAGATCCACCTGGCCGCTGAACAGCGCCTCGTCGGTACCCGAGAGCACCGACTCGATCAGCTCCAGCCGTACTTCCCGGCCATGCTCGTGGCAACCGTCGGTAAACCGCTGCATGGCGGCAAACAACGCGTCGGTGGGAAAAATGATCTCCACCGCCAGCCGCAATTCCGAGTTCCAGCCCTGGGCCAGGCT